>CAZSSM010000055.1:0-46582 GCA_964609385.1 uncultured Planctomycetia bacterium | reverse complement strand
CCGCTGCCCGAGGCCCAGCTCGACCGGTTCATGTTCGATATCCGTGTCGGCTATCCAACCTATGAAGATGAAAAGCGAATCTACAAAGATACGACAGGCGAGAAGTCGAAGGAGCTACGGACGGTCCTCTCGGCGCGGGCGATCATCAACATGCAGAAGCTCGTCCGGAAGATGGAGACCTCCGACCTGATGATCGACTATGTCACGAGGCTGGTCCGGGCCACGCGGCCGGACGACACCAAGTCGCCGGGCTTCATCCGGGACCTCGTCACCGTCGGCGCCGGCCCCCGCGCCGGGCAAAACCTGATCCTGGCCGGCAAGGCGATGGCCGCGATGGACGGCCGTTCCAGCGTCGCCTATGAGGATATCCGCAAGGTGGCCGTGCCGGTGCTCCGCCATCGAATCGCCACCAGCTTCCAGGCCCTCGCCGAAGGGCAGACCAGCGACTCGCTGATCCAGCGGCTGGTCGAGGTGTTGGGCGATCCCAAAGACAATATCCCCAAATATCAAGCTCAGCGCGACAGCGCATGAGCGATCACGATCTGAGGTCGTGTCACCTATCGCTTCACCTTCTAAATGGATCAGACCAGACCGTCTTCCCTCCTCACCGGTCTACTCGATAATCGTCCCGTGGCAGGGGACGGTTGCGACGTCGCAAGTCCGAGGGTGGAGCGGCCACGGGAACCGGAACGATGAGCCAGAGCACCGCCGAGCAACGATATCTTAAGCCGGAGGTGATCCAGCAGGTCTCCCGGCTCGACCTCCGCGCTCGCTTCATCATCGAAGGGTTCCTGGCCGGCCTCCACGCCAGCCCGTTCCACGGTTTCTCGGTCCAGTTCAGCGAGCATCGCCGCTACACGCCCGGTGATCCGATCGCCGATATCGATTGGAATGTCTACGCGAAGACCGATCGATTCTACGTCAAGAAGTTCGAGGCCGAAACCAACCTGACCGGCTACCTGGCGCTCGACCTCTCCGGCTCGATGGGCTACACCCAGAGCCAGGAGCTGACCAAGTTCGATTACGCCATCTGCTTAGCCGCGGCGCTGGCCTACCTGATGATCCACCAGCAGGATCCGGTCGGTATGGTCGCCTTCGATACCCAGATCCGCCAGAGCCTCGCGCCGAAGAGCCAACGCTCGCAACTGGCCACGATGCTGGCCCTGCTCAGCCGGCTCCGGCCGACCGGCGTCACCGACGTGGCTCAGAGCCTCTTGCAGGTCGCCAGCATGCTCCGTCATCGGAGCCTGGTGATGATCTTCAGCGACCTGCTGGGCGACCCCGGCCCGATCCAGAAGGCCCTCTTCCGATTCCGGCATGCCGGCCATGACGTGATCCTCTTTCACATCCTTGATGAGGCCGAAGCGCTGTTCACCTTCGACAACGGGCTCTACGAGATGACCGACCCGGAGACCGGGGAAACGCTCACCGTCGATGCCGAGCAGGTCCGGGCTGAGTATCTGGAGGAAGTCACCGCGCTCCGGGATGGGTATCGCCGCGAGGCGGGTAAAGCCCGGATCGACTACGTCCCACTGCACACCGGGATGCGGTTCGACGAAGCGCTCTTACGGTATCTCAAGAGCCGGACCGAGCGCGGTTGAGGCCCCGGATCGAAGCCGACGACCAGATGGACTCGTCGAGGGGGTCGGATCGGGCTTACAATTGTCCGGGGAGGCCGACGATCGAGCATGGTCTGCGTCCGGCACACCTGATGCGCCGGGTTGAGCGTGGACAGCTCATGGTCGTCGGCCGTCTCCAAGAAGTTGGTCGGAGCGGCATGGGGTCGGACCAAGCATCCGGATCGGGACGGGGAGTGGTGCGTTGGATTTCTCGCTGTTGAACGCCGGTCTGGCCGCCGGCGCCGCGATGGCCGCCGTGCCGGTCCTGCTCCACCTCCTGCAGCGTCAGAAGCCGCAGCCGGTCATCTTCCCGGCCCTACAGTTGATCCGGAAGCGATATCAGGAATCGACACGTCGCCGTCGGATCAAGAACTGGCTGCTCTTGCTGCTTCGGGCACTCTTGTTCGCCCTCTTGGCGTTGGCTCTGGCACGGCCGGCCTTCAACACGCGGATCTCGATCACCGACGAGAGCGTGCCGTCAGCCTTGGCCTTGGTCTTCGTCACCAGCCTCTGGATGCTGTACACCGTGCGGGGTCAGGACCGGGTGGTCGCCGCGAAGCAGCGGGCCATCGACCTGTTGGGTTCGGCGCCCGAGCAGAGCCAGATCTATGTCATCGACAGCGCCGAGCCGGGCCTGCCGCCGCCGCTCTCGCCGGCCGCGGCGACCGATCGGATCAAGGCCCTGGAACTCCGCGAGGTCAATCGCCCGCTCAATGACGCCGTAGGCTTCGCCTACTTGGCCGTCGCTGAGAGCGAGCAGCCTCGACGCGAGGTCTACGTGCTGACCGACCTGGCCTCCTCGGCCTGGCGGACCGGTGGACCGATCGCCAACCTCGAATTGATCGATCAGGCCGAGTTGGGCATCGCCACGTTCCTGCTCCAACTGACACCCGAGATCCCTCGCGATGTGGGTGTGGTTCAGGCCGGTCCCCAAGCCGGTCCGATCGTGCCCGACCAGACCACCCAGATCGAGGCGGTGCTCCGCAACAGCGGGCCGACCGCTGAGAGTCGGAGCGTCGAGTTCCTGCTCGACGGCGAGCGTCGCGACAAGATGGCGTCGGTCGAGTTCGCGCCCGGCAGCGAGCAGACGCTCCGGTTCCAGACACCGCCCAACCTCAGGCCGGGCATTCACCAAGGGACCATCCGGATCGTCGATGGTGAGGACCCGATGGCCTTCAACGACAACCGAACCTTCAGCTTCCGCGTCGAGTCGGCGCGGAACGTGATCGTCGGCGGTGAGACCCGCAACGATGTTCGAGTCATCCGCAACGTGCTGGATCCGACCGCCCGTCCGACCGACCTGGCACGGCTTTACGTCGTCGAGGAACTGATCGGTCGTGAGGCGGTCGAGCGCCGGATCCGTCGCGGCCTGGATGGGGTCGACGCGATCTTCTTGAACGACCTCCGCCAACTCGACGCAGCGGCCTGGAATGCGCTTCGGCTCTACGTTCAGCGCGGCGGTGGGATCGTCATCGGGCTCGGGCCGAAGACCGACCCGCCGACCTACAACAACGACGTCGTCTCGGCCTTGTTGCCCGGCGAACTGCTGAGTCCGGTCACGCCCCAGGACCGGGTCGCTCCCACCGAGTTCGATACGACACACCCCTTGATCGACGGAACCCCTCGTGAGTTCCGAGCGAGTCTGGCCGGCGACAACACCGCGCCGATCCAAACGTATATGGGATTCCGACCGGAGGATTCGGCTCGGGTCGTGATCCGAGCCAGCGATGGCGCGCCGCTGCTGATCGAACGCGTCTTCCAAGGGCCGAGGACGGGCCGGACCCTGCTCTGGACGACACCCCTGTCACGCGATGCGGCCGACCCGGACACCTGGAACGACCTGCCCCTGTTCTGGGGCTTCTTCTACCTGCTTTACGACCGGATGATGCCCTACCTGGCCCGCTCCAATTCGGACCGACTGAACTTCGAGATGGGCCAGCGGGTCGTACTCGACCTGGAGCCGAACACGCCCAGCGATTTCCTGTTGGTCTCGCCTGAGGGGTCGGCCAGTCCGTTGGCCGCCGAGCGAGGCAGCGGGAGCCTCGATGTGGGCGTGCCGCAACTCAGCGGGAACTGGTCGGTGATGGAGGCCGACGCGGCCGATCAGGACGCGGGCGGTCCAAACCGCCCGAACCTAGGGTTCAGTGTCAATCCGCCGGCCGCCGAATCGCGTTTGACGACCCTCGATGAGCCGACTCTAGCCACCCTCTTTGGTAGCCCCGACAACTATGCTCTGGCGGGGGTCGCCCAGGACGCCGAGCAACTCGATGAGGTGGTCCGGACAGCGCGGGTGGGCCGCGAGCTATTCCCCTGGTTGATGCTGATCGTCCTGTTGGTGATCACGGCCGAGAACACGTTGGCCAATCGATTCCACCGCGAGGCGCGGACCGGCCAGGAGTCGTCGCGACCGAGGGCCTCGGCGGCCTGATCGGATCGTTCGGAGTCGAGTCGGCCCCTCGGGTGCGCTCCCCATCTCGAGGTCCCTCCCCCAGATCGATGAGGTCGATGACCGCCGCGCCGGCGCCCCGGACGTCGGCCTTCGGCGTCAAAGCCCTTCGAAGGAACGTCGACGATGAGTGTGACTCTGAGCCCGATCTTCTCCTGGCCCCTCGTGGCCTTGCTGGTCCTGGCCGTCGGGGCCTTGACAGTGGTCGTCTACCTTCGACGGATCCGGCGGACCGGCGGGAGCCGCTGGCAGTGGATCGCCTTCGCCTTGCGGATGATCGCCGTGCTGCTCTGCCTGCTAGCGGCGCTTCGGCCGTCAATCATCCTCAGCGAGACCCGCGAACAGCCCACTTCGGTCCTGGTCTTGGTCGATACCTCCAGCAGCATGCAGATCGGCGACGAGATCAACAGCCAGACCCGGTTCGAGGTCGCCCGCTCGGTCGTCGAACGGCTGGTCGATCAGATTGACCAACTCGACGAGGTCGACCTCGAGTTGCTCCGCTTCGATGACAGCCTCCGCCAATTGCCCCCAGTCGACCGCTGGGACGAAACGGCGGTCGCCGATGCCTCGACCGACCCGTCCGACGACGAGAGCGATGACGACTCGGATGCGTCCGACCCGTCCGAGAACGGGACTGAGGACCGGCCGCAGGGTGATCCGGTGGCGCCTCTGGGCCGGACGACCAAGCTGGGCACGGGCATGAACGAGGCGATCGATCGTCGACAGGACGGTCGGACGATCGCCGCGGCATTGGTGATCTCCGATGGCGCGTCCAACGCGGGGGACCCCCCTTTGAGCGTCGCCGAACGGTTCGCCAGCCTGAACATCCCTGTCTCGACGGTCGGCGTGGGCCAATCGGTTGGTGGGACCAGCCGCGACATCGCCGTGCGGAGCCTGGTGGCCGGCCCACGCGCCTTTGTCAAGAACGTCGTGACGGCCCGCGCCGCCCTGGAGGTCAACGGCTTCGAAGGGCGCCCACTGGACGTCGAGCTGTTTGTCGAAGGGCGTGTCAGTCCGATTGCGCGGACGACCGTGACACCTCAGCCCGGCCAGAACGTCGTCAATGTCCCCGACCTCAAGTTCACTCCCCAATTGCCCGGCGAGGTGATGCTCACGCTCCGGGTCACGCCTCAGCCCGGCGAGCTGATCGAATCGAACAATGCTTACAGCTCGTTTTTGAACGTCAGTTCTGGCGGGGTCAATGTGCTCTATATCCAGGGTAACCTTTCCTGGGAGTACCGATACCTGACCTATGCCTTGGACGCCTCGCCGGACATCCAGGTGGACCGGGTGGCCTTGCGGAGCCGGGACCGTCGCGTGGGGGCGTTGCAGGACGAGTACTTCACGCCGGGCCGGTATGATGTCTACATCTTAGGGGACGTATCGGCGGCCAAGTTCACGCCGGCTCAGCTCCGACTGCTCAGCGATGCTGTCGACAAAGGGGCGGGCCTGGCGATGCTCGGTGGTCAGGACAGCTTCGGCGACGGTGGCTGGGCCAGCACTTCGGTCGCCGACCGCCTGCCGATCGTGCTCCAACCCGGCGACGGTCAGTTCGCCCCCGATGGCGGCGTCCGGATGACCGTCGACGAGGAGAACCAACTGAACTATGTGCTTCAGATTGGCCCGACACCTCAGAGGAGTCGGGAACTCTGGAGCCAATTGCCGCCGATGCCGCAGGTCAACCGGTTTGGCCAGCCCAAGCCATTGGCGATCGTGATGGCCCGCTCGCGACCGTCCGACCAGCCGATCCTGGTCGGTCAGGACGGCCGCGGCCGGACCCTGGCCTTCGGGGGCGACACCTGGTTCTGGGGCGCTTCACGCGACCAGGAGCACCGCTCGGCGCACCGACAGTTCTGGCGGCAGGCGATCCTTTGGCTGGCCCACCGCGAGGAGCAGGGCGAGATCACTGTCGAGATCGATCTGGAGGGTCGCCGGTTCGCCGCCGGTCAGGAGATCCCGGTCGCCGCCCGTGCCCTGGACGCCAAGCGCGACCTGATCCCCGGCGTCCAGTTCCGCAGCGAGGTCCGCTACCAAGGCCGCGCCGGTCAAGTCGGCGTCGATGAGGGCGAACCGCTCCCATTGGAGATGTTCGCGCAGGATCAGGTCGGCCAGGGCACCTTCTACGATGCCCTCGAGCCGGGCGTCTACGAGATCACCGTCAACGCGACCAAGGACGGTGAGCCGATCGGCCAGGACACCGCGCGGTTCATTGCCTTCGAGGACAACCGCGAATTGGAGAACCCGGCCGCCAACTACAACTTGCTCGAGAAGATCGCCCAGGCCACCGACGGCCAGTTCCTCGGCCCCGAACAGATCGACGACTTCCTCGAACCGCTCAGCGAGGCCGACTACACCCAGTATGTCAGTCGGGTCGAGCATCGGATCTGGGATAACTGGCCCTTCTTCCTCGCCTTCGTGGCCGTCCTGACCGCCGAGTGGGTCATCCGCAAGCGCCATGGTTGGGTCTGATCGGCGACGGAGCGGCCACCCATCGGATCGCCGACGACGCCTTTCGGCGTGCTTGCCGGAGGCAGGTCGGGAATTGTCGATGGTTCGGCCGCACCTACACTAGGGGGACGATCGCGGAGATGGTCGCGATCGACCGCACGCCGTCCCTTTCCCCGGTAAGGATCCCGTCATGGCCGAAACACTGCAAGACACTAGGACCTGGCCCGACCTGGCGATCGCCCTTTACGAACGTCTGACCGGTCGCAACGCGGAAATCATTTATGAGTTCGAGAACTTCGAGCTGTACGTGCCCAGCAGCGCCTCGGCCGATGCGGCTCACGCCAAGTGGCGGATGAACGGCACCTTGAGGATCCGGACCCGCGACCTCTCGGGACAGGCTTGAGTCGATGACCCAGATCGGATCGGATGCGAACCGAGGACCGACCCCCTTGGAGGTCCTCGGCTCGTTGAGCGTGGTGATCGATGAGATGCCCGACCACGCAATCCAGGTCGAGCTGCGCGGCACTGAGATCGCCTTGCTCCTCTCCAGCGTCGCGTCCCTGCGAGCACTCAATCGGGTCCCCCTGCCTGGAAAGCGTCGACAGTGGATCAGTCGGTTCCACGACGGCCTGTGCCTGGCCGATCTCCGACTGATCATCTTCTTAGGCGACGAGGTGATCGGGCGGCTCGGCCCGGAGAGCCGGCCCGGATTAGCTTCCCAACTCCTCGGCGTCTCGCCGTTGGAGCTTCGCTTGGGGACGATCCTTCGGAAGGTAATCACCGGATGATCAGCGAGCCCGAATGACGGGGCCGAGTCCGGGCTCCGGTCGGGCCGCGTATCAGATCAGGAGATCGATCGGGGTTCGGCGTGGGAGAAGACCCCGGAATTCTGGGTCTCGCCCTCGAAGGGCTGATCGATCCGGTTCATCGCCGAGGAGGCCGCTGTTAACACGGTGGTGTCCTCCGGCTTGGGCGCGATCTGAGCCTGAGTCAGTTTGCGGAGTCGTCGCCGGAATCCGGCCATCACGACCAGATGGACCAGCGCTTGGGAATTGACATAGAGGTACCACGGGATCCTCGGCGCATAATTATGGATCGCGATGATCGCCTGGGTCCGGTCCATGACCAGACGAAACTCGAGGCGTCCCTTGTCGGCCGGCTTGTCCTGAACGAGCAGTCCGCCCCTGATCCGAAGCACATGCCGGGTCGGGCTACATGCATTCCCGTTCGGGATCAATTTCAGGAGCGTGATCCCGGGCCAACGCCAGGCGAACTGGACGTGGCCATAGGCGTTGATGTCGATCTTGAGCAACCAGCCGAGGGTCCGGTCGAGCCAACGGACATACTCGCGGACGATCTGCTCGGCGTTCCACCCCTGGGGCGCAGGACATCGTTGGACCGAACGGACCCGTCGCTCGCGTCGGATGATGATCCGGTCTTTGTGTTCGATGATGTGTCGGGGGGAAGGCAAGAGCCGTCCGCGCTCGTCGATCGACCGCCGAAGCGCCGTCTCGATGGGAACCATTTCCGGCTGGAGGGCTTCGTTGAGCGCGTTGGGTCGGGCCAGCAGGTCGTGTCCGAGGCTGCCGATGAGCGGCTTGACCAGTGAGCGGGGCGAGCTGCTGAAGAGCTGGCACCAGAGGGTCGAGAGGGCCGTGGTGCGGATCGGGACATGAATCATAGTCCGCTTGACCCCCAAGACGCGGGCGGTCTTCTGAATCAAGTCGCCGTAGGTCATCACCTCGGGATGACCCAGGTCGAACTCGCGATCGAAGCGTTCCTCGTCGCCAAGGACTTGCTCGAAGGCGCGGACGATGTCCCAGATCGCGATGGATTGGGTCTTCGATTCGGTCCAAGCCGGCAGGACCATTAACGGGAGCCGTCGTACCAAGTTGACCACCATCCGGAGCGAGGAGCCGCCGGGGCCGAGGATCAAGCCGGCGCGAAGGGTCGTCACCGGGGTGCCGCGCGAGGCCAAGCATTGGCCGACCTCCAGACGGCTGGCCAGGTGCCGCGAGAGGTCGCAGCCCTCCTCGATTAGGCCGCCCAAGTAAACGATCTGCTTGACCCGATTGGCCTGGGCCGCGCGGGCGAAGTTGTCGGCCAGCAACAGGTCGAGGTCCTCGAACCGCGCCTGGGTCAGCCGCGAATTGGGCAGCATCGAGTGGACCAGGTAGATCGCGTAGTCGGCTCCGGCCAGGCCGCGCCGAACCTCCGCGTGCGAGAACAGGTCGCAGCGCTTCCACTGCACCGACTCGTTCGGATCCTGGACCTCGTCGCGGCTAGCCGACCGGGTCAATGCGACGATCCGGTATCGATCCTGGAGGGCGTCGATCAGGTGTTTGCCGACGAATCCCGAGGCTCCGGTCAGGGCCAACGTCGGTCGCTCAGCGATCGGGATCGCGCTCATGCCATGCTCCTGGTCGAAGTTCATCAGAGGGACGTTGCTCACGAACTAATGTAGACGGGATCACGGCAACGTGGTCTGGCTCACGTTCCCTTCGATCCGTATTTCCTCGACTGCTCGAGTGTGGAGTGGGGATGGGGGTGAATCGGTCAGCCTGCTGGACAAGGCGGGTCCGACCGCTTATCAATGATCTATCCCAAACGGTGCCCGGAGGGCCCGGTACGACCATGGCCCGAGTCGATTGAGCCCCCATGATCCAGGTCGAATCGCTCACCAAGCAGTTCCCCTCCAGCACTGGGGTTTTCAAGGCGGTCGACGACCTGTCCTTCCGCGTCCATCCCGGCGAGGTCTTCGGTCTGCTCGGCCCCAACGGAGCGGGCAAAACGACCACGATCCGGATGATCCTCGGCCTGCTGCGGCCCAGTTCCGGGGATGCGATCGTCGATGGATACCGTGTCAGCCGGAGCCCCGATGAGGTCAAGCGTCGGATCGGCCTGGTCTCGGCCAGTACGGGGCTCTACCCCTGGCTGACTCCCCGCGAATACCTGCAATTCTTCGGCGACGTCTATGGTGTCGACCCCGATCACGCCGAGGATCAGATCGGCCGACTGGCCGGACACTTCGATCTGAACGGGTTTTTGGACCGACGCTGCGCCGTGCTGAGCACCGGTCAGACGCAGCGGGTCAATCTGGCACGGGCCTTGATGCATGATCCGCCGATCATGCTGATGGATGAGCCGACCCGCGGCCTCGACGTGGCCGGCAGCCGGGTCATCTTCGACTATGTGGTGTACCTCCGGAGCCTGGGCAAGTCGGTGATCATCTCGACCCACCGGCTCGACGAGGCGCAGCGGCTTTGCGACCGGTTCGGTTTGCTGCACCGGGGTCGGCTCCGCCACTATGGGACTCTGGAGGAACTCCGGCAAATCACCGGACACATTCATTTGGTTGAGATGTTTTTTCAACTCCTCGACGAGCCCGTCGCGTCCCCGAACGGTTCGCCCCTCGACGGTCATCACGAACCGATGGCGAGCCCCACGCCCGACCCCGAGAACTCTCCCTCATGAACCGCGACGGACTCGACGATCCCCCAGCGCTCGAGGGCGCGACGGCCTCCTCGACCGGCCCGAACCCGGTCGAGACCCCCGACGCGGGCGGTCCGCAGGCCCAAGGTGCGTCGCGGCCCGAGCCCTCCGTCGAGACGCCCTCCCGACGTCGGTCCGGCTCCAACGCCCTTGCCCGCGCACTCCGGTTGGCCCAGAAAGAACTCCGCGAGATCCTCCGAGATCGCCGGACGATCATCACCCTGGTCCTGATGCCGATCCTGGTCTATCCGCTGATCGGCACCGTCTTTCAGAAGATCCTGCTCGAACGCTACGCCGTCCAGCAGGAGGGACCGACCTATCGGGTCGCCGTCGACGACAGTACCCAACTAAAGGAGGTGATCCAGCTCCTCCGAATCGGTGAGGAGAACCCCATGGTGGCCGACACCGAGTCGGGATCAGGATCGGACGCCTCAGGAGTTCCGAAGACTGCTTCGACACGTGACGGTGAAGCAACCGAGCCGCCAGATCCTCAAGCGGTCCTGGAGGATCCCCGCGAGCCGACGTTCGAGTTCTTCGAGCGCCCGCCCGGCGTGAGCTTGCAGGAGCTCGTGGCCAGTGGTCGCGTCGATCTGGGGGTCCGCGTGCTGCTCGATCTCGAGGCGGTCCCGCTGACCGATGAGGCACAGCCCAGACGCGTCGAGGTGGTCTCCCAAGAGGGGGCGACCTACAGTCAGTCGGCGCGGGACTTTTTGCTCGATCGCTTGGTCGGGGTCAATATCCGCGTGCTCCAGGGGCTCTCCGGGAATGAGAGCTTGCCTTTCCGGGCCGATGTGATCGAGCTGCCGGCGACGTCCACGGCTCAAGGAACCTTGGCCACGTTGGTCCCGTTGATCTTGATCCTGATGACGGTCACTGGGGCGGTCTATCCGGCAATCGACCTGACCGCCGGCGAACGGGAGCGTGGCACGCTCGAAACGCTGATCGCAGCGCCGTTGCCTCGACTGGGCCTGCTGGGAGCGAAGTACCTGGCCGTGCTCAGTGTGGCGGTCCTGACGGCGGTCGTGAACCTCGTCTCGATGACCATTACTGGGATCGCCATCGGCCTGCAACCCGAGGCGTTGGGGCTGCCGGCCCTCTCATTGCCGACGGTTGCTCTCGTCTTCGGCCTGGTCGTGTTGTTCGCCGGGTTCTTCTCGGCGGTCCTGCTGAGCCTGACCAGCTTCGCGCGGAGCTTCAAGGAGGCTCAGGCCTACCTGATCCCTTTGATGTTGCTGGCCCTTGCCCCGGGTTTCTTCAGCCTGGTCCCGGATGTGACCTTGGAGAGCGGGTTGGCCTTGGTGCCGCTGGTCAACATCGTCCTGCTGGCCCGCGACCTGCTTCAAGGGGGCGTTGCGCCGGTTTCGGCTCTAGCGGCGGTCATCTCGACACTGCTCTACGCCGGTCTGGCCCTGAGCCTGGCGGCGCGGATCTTCGGGACCGACGCGATCCTCTATGGGAGTCAGGGGACCTGGTCCGATCTCCTGAGGCGCCCGGTCGACTCGAAATCGGATTTCACGCCCACGCACGCGATGCTCGGTCTGGCCTTGGCCTTCCCGGGGTTCCTCTGGCTGTCCGGGATCCCCGGTCGCTTCGAGGCGCTCCCGCTTGCGGCTCGGCTCGGCCTCTCCAGCCTCGTCACGACGACCTTGTTCGTCGGGATCCCCTGGGCGATCGCCTGGTGGAACCGGATCCGGTTGCCCGGAGGACTGGGCATGCGACCGTCGGCGATCTCGGCATTCGTCGCGGCGGTCCTTCTCGGCGGTTCGCTCTGGGCGTTCGTCTACGAGGCGATCCAGTACACCGTTGATGAGGGGCGGCTCGAGTTCCTCCGCAAGCTGGGCGCTCCGATCCTGGATCAGATCCAGCAGATCCCCTTGGCGGTCCGTCTGCTCTTCCTGGCAGTGATCCCGGCGACCGTCGAGGAATTGTTCTTCCGCGGGATGGTTCTGGGTGGCCTGGCCCAGAAGCTCAAGGCGCGGTGGGCGGTACCGGCTTCGGCGGTCGCCTTCGGGTTGTTCCACGTCTTTGTCCGCGACGCCCTGATGTTCGAACGGTTCCTGCCCAGCACCCTGATGGGTTTGGTCCTTGGTATGGTCTATCTACGGACTCGGAGCGTCTGGCCGGGGATCCTTCTGCACGTCTTGCACAACGGCCTCTTGTTGACGCTTTCCAACTACCAGGAAACGCTCCTGGATCTCGGCATCGGCACCGAGTCGGTGAGGCATCTCCCGATCCCTTGGCTGGCCGGGTTCGGCGTCACCGCACTTCTGGGCTTCGGGATCCTGCTTCTGCTGGTCCCGAAACCCAAGCCGATCGCCGTTGATTCGGTGATCGAGGATCCCGAAGCGAAGTCCGATCCGGCATGAGATGATCCTGCCGGACAGACAATCGCCTTGAGTGTCATGATCCAGTCGAAGTCAGAGCGATGTTGATCTGATTGCTCTTTTCTTCGACGGTATATTCCAGCCCAGAGTTATCAGGGTTGACGAAGCGTCCAGCGGTCGGGTCCGTCTCTGGAGGGCCGGACTGGTCCGGCTTGGTCAGGAACGAAGATTCGGCCGCCTCGGGCTTCGAGCCCTGCCAAATGATCGAGACTTTGTAGTCCCCGGACGGAGCACCATCGCCTTCCTGGTACGAGGTTAGGGTGTACGTGCCGTCCGGACCGGTGGTGCCGCGCGGCCGGCCGATCTCGTTGGGAACTTCGAACTGGGGCGCGAAGACGACCTGGACGTCGGGCAATGGGTCGCCATCGAGGGTCACCGTGCCGGTCACCCTGTAGGTTGAGATCCGTGAAGAGTCGCCGCAACCTCCCAATAAGAGCGCGGAGGCGGTCCACAAGAGAGCGAAGCAAGTTGGAATGAATCGACGCATGGATGAAGATCCTTCAGAAGATGGGTGGAGACCCCACCGAATCGGTGCGGGTGAATCAGGTGTCGGACACGAGAGACCATAAGAAAACCCCGCCGCGTTGCTCGACAAGGCAACCCGGCGGGGTGTCGGTGATGGGAGAGGGCGTGAAGCCCGGCGCGATCGGATTCAGCCGGAGGGACCATCGAGCATCCGAAGGGAGAGAGGCACGCCGGACCTCACCGGTTTCGCATACCGAGGCGAGCCGTATCGCCCGTGCGTTTCGAAGGGGTGCCCCCCCAGATCAGAATTGCTCGGCGGAGACGATCTCTCGGTTCTGGCAGGAGATCAGTCGGACGAAGATGTCGATGGGCACGGTCTCGGCAACGAAGCGGACCGAGCCGTCTGCGAAGACGTGGTGGGCACCACCGGGATGGAACGAGAAGACCTCGTTGTTGTTGTTGCAGTTGGTGTGGCAAGGGCCGGGGCTCTCCGAGCCGTCCTGGGTGGCGCCGTGGGTGAAGAACTCAGCGTTGAAGTCAGCCCAGGCGCCGTCCTCTCGGTAGGTCCCACCGTTGTTCGGATCAACAGCGATCTCGCCTGAGCGGAGGAAGAAGGCGGGACGACCGGCATCTTCGCTGACCAGGAAGGTGTTCGAAGAGCCGTCCCGAATCTCGGCGAAGGTGCGAGCGATGTTGATCGTCATGGCCCCTTGGTAGTTGTTGGCCACCGCAGGGACGTAGCCTTGTTCCTGAAGGCCATTACCGACGCCATCGTTCACGGCATAGTCGGTCGGGGCGGCGATGTAGGGACGGCCAAGAATGTCGACGGCGCCGAGCTGTGCCGCCAAGGTGGGCGAGAGCCCGTCACCGATGTTGGGCTGTTCCGGGGTCGACGGGCAGAGGAAGACATCGATGCGCGTCCCGATGACGGTATAGTTATCAGGCTCATTCCAACCCCGGATGAAGTTGAAAGCATCGAACAGGGCGCTTTGCTCAATGTGGGGCAGGACATAGGGGGTCCAACTGTTGACCAGCGGCGTGGCCCCACCGCCAGGGAAGGCGGTTGGGGGGAGTCCCTGGAAAGCATTGCAGAAGAGGCCGTCGAAGGACTGGGGGCAGTCGATGAGCCCGGGAGCGAAGACGTCACGGGTCCAATTGTTGATAATGATCGCGGGCGGGAACGCACCGCGAGAGCTCTCGACATTGAGCAGACCCAGACCGATCTGCTTGAGGTTGTTCTGACACTGGGCGCGTCGGGCTGCTTCACGAGCCGACTGAACCGCCGGAAGCAGTAGGGAGATGAGAACCGCAATGATGGAAATGACCACCAACAGTTCGATTAACGTGAACGCCCGTCGAGGTTGATGAGGCAGTGGGTAGCGAGTCATTTCAGAAATACCTTCCGTTTTCAACTTGAGATGACGTGGAAGCATGAGGGCAGGCAGGAGGGATGGCTCTAAGAGCCAACGCGATTGTATAACAGGGACGTCGTTGAAAATAAGAAGTTTCAATGAAGTGGTCGGGCGCGTGATTCCCCGAAATCGCGGAGCGCATCCCGGCATCAATGCGGAATCCGCTGGATCAGTCGGCCGCGCAGTCCTATCGACCGTCTTCGAGACCGCGTGCTGTCAGCATGACCCCGATGCCGCGACCGTTCCGGTGTCGTACAATCGGGCCGATCCCTGGCGGCGATCTCGCTGCAAAAGTGCTCAAAGCATCACGCTCGCAGCACTCGCCGGGGCTGACGCCAACCCGTCACCCTCCGCTCGGTCGACCTCCCCCGACATCGAGATCTGTGTGCTCGGAGATTCCTGATGAACGTTCCTCGCGAGGAACTGCTGGGTCGCGCTCCCGATTTGCGCCGAGGTCCGCGAACCGCACAGAAGACCCGTATGGGTCAGTGGCTCGGTCTCATCATCGGGACCCTTGGTATCTTGGGCTGTCTAGGTTGTCAGGACCAAGGTGTTGAGACAACCACCGATCGGCCCTCAGGAATGCCCGAGACGATCCAGGTGATGCTGTTGCCGGCCGACGGTGGGACCGCCGACGGGACCTTGGCCGACTACGGGCCGCTGTTCCTCGCCCTGGAGAAGCGGACGGGGATCAACTTCGAGGTCGGCGTCGGTCAGTCTTATCAGGCCGTCGTGCAGGCAATGGTCGACAGGAAGATCGACCTGGCTTTCCTCGGCCCGGTCACCTTCAACCAAGCTCGAACCCGGGGGGCTGCCGAACTGCTGGCCGTCGGTGTCCGCGACGGGCAATCGGTCTACTACTCGGGCATCTTCACCCGAGCCGACTCGGATCTCCAAGCGATCGAGGACATGCCCGGCCACAGCCTTGCTTTGGGCGACCCGAACTCGACCTCCAGCTTCAATGTGCCGGTCGCCGAACTGCTGAGGACCGGGATCGATCCCGTCCAGGACCTGGGGCCGATCTACATCACCGACAGCCATGCCAGTTCCATGCAGACCTTGGCCAGCAGCAAGGTGGACGCAGCCTGCGCCTCGTTGGACAGCTTCCAGAAGGGGGTCCGCAACGGCAAGCTCCAGGCCGACGCGTTCCGCCTCGTCCACAAGAGCGAGGCGATCCCCTACCCGCCCCTGGCCATCCATCCCGACCTCGATCCCGCGGTCAAGCAGGTGCTCCGCGAGGCGATCGGCACGATCCACCAGGATCCCTCGATCCGCCCCGAGATGCTCCGAGGCTACGGCGGCAAGCAGGTCGAGCGGTACGACACCTCGTTCTCGATCGACGAGTACGACCGGATGCTCGAACGCCTCAAGCTGGTGACCAAAGAGATCAAGGCCGACATGATCGACAAGGCAGCCCAGCGCTCCCGAGGCACCTGAGCGATCGTCGATGACTGACGTCTTGATGAGCTTCATAGATGTGGGTGTGTCGCAACGAATCCCTCGGATGCTCACGACCGACTTGCTGAGATGACTCCGCCATGATGCCCGCGTCCGCATCGAACGCCGACCCGCCCATGCTCGCCTTCCACGGGGTGACCGTGCGCTTCGGGTCGACCTGGGCGTTGCGGTCGGTCGACTTGGAGATCCCTCGTGGCCAGTTCTGCGTCGTCCTGGGGCCGAGCGGCTCGGGCAAGTCGACCTTGCTCCGGTTGGTCTCCGGCGCTGTCTGGGCCGACGAGGGCGAGGTTTGGTTCGACGGCCAGCGACTCCATCGCCGGGGGATCCGCCAGGTCCGTCGACGCTTGGCCGTCGTGCCTCAGCAGTTCGGACTGACGCCCCGACTCACGGTGTTGGACAACGTCCTCTGTGGCGCCTTGGCGCAGACCCCCCTGCTCCGCTCGCTCTGGAAGATCTATCCCCGCGATCTGAAGCGACGCGCCTGCCGCTTGCTGGCCGAAGTCGGTCTGGGGGAAGAACACGTGACTCGACGCGCCCGCCAACTCTCCGGTGGCCAGCAGCAGCGGGTCGCGATCGCCCGCGCCTTTCTGATGCGGCCGGCCGTCGTGACCGCCGACGAGCCGGTGGCCAGCCTCGATCCCGAGACGGCCCGTCGGATCCTCGGCTTGCTCCGCCAGACCTGTCGGGACTACGAGGCGACGTTGCTCTGCAGCCTGCACCAGGTCGAACTGGCCCGCGAGTTCGCCGATCGGATCATCGGGCTGGAGCAGGGCCGCGTCGTCTTCGACGGCAGGCCCGATCAGCTCGATGATCGCGTGCATCGTCGGATCTACGCTGGCTCGGGAGCCGATCCGGAACCGCGACCGCTCGCGGCTCCTGTGCCCGTGTTGGGCGTCGCTTCGGAGGTCGCCCCATGAGCTTCGCGAAGGGCTCGGACGACCCTCAACAGGCCGACGGCGCACCCTCGTTCGATCCCGGGGCACCGAGGTCCCCGGAAGCTTGGACGCTCCCGCCCCTGGTCCAGCCCCGGGTTGTCCTGCTCTTGCTGGTCGCCTCGATGGTGCTGGCCGTCTCGGCGCATCGGACCGAGATCGACCGGGGCTTCGCACAGGTCGGCGAACTGATGGCCGAGTCGGTCGGCCTGGTCGAGGAGTCGGACATCGGCACCGGCGCCCGGAACTTCGTGCGGACCGCCTTCCCCTTGGTCTTCGAGGAGCGCCGGGACACCGCGCGGATCGTGGAGTTCGATTCCGACGACCTCCCTTGGCTGGCCCGTCTCGAGCAGGAAGAGGTGCTCGAATACAGCTTCGAGACCCGTCGCGAGGAGGTCGTGGGCACGCGGACGGTCCTGGTCGAGCCGATGGGCTATCTGGTCAAGGTCGTCGGCCTGATGCTCCAGACCCTGGAGATCGCCCTCTGGGGGACGATCCTGGCGGTCCTGATCTCGATCCCGCTGTCGGTCCTGACGGCGAGGAACACGTCGCCGTATGTGCTCTCGGCGTTGGCCGGCCGTTCGCTCTGCGGGCTCTTCCGCGCCGTGCCGGAACTGATCTCGGCCCTGATCTTCGTCCAGATGTTCGGGTTCGGGCCGGTCGCCGGCGTCCTGGCCCTGGGCCTGCACACCTCGGGCCTGCTGGGCAAGTTCATCGCCGACGATATCGAGAACGCCGACCCGGGTCCGCAGGAGGCCTTGCGGGCCATCGGCGCGGGCCGACTCCAGGTGCTCCGCTACGCCGTCGTGCCCCAGATCCTGCCGCAAGCCCTGGCCTACACCCAGTACATCCTGGAGCGGAACGTCCGCTCGGCGACGGTCTTGGGGATCGTCGGCGCCGGCGGAATCGGCATGGAACTCAAAGGGCGCTGGGACCTCTCCGAATTCGGACACGTCTCGACCATCTTGCTGATCATTTTCATTACGGTCGTCATCCTCGAACAGTCGACACAGCGGTTCCGCACCAAATTGATCATGTGACCTAAGAAGCCTCACGCATGCTGGAATCTCCAAGCTCCACGGAATTACCCGAGCGCGGCCGTTGGCCGGTTTGTTTAGCCTCGGCGCCGCGCGAGGCGTTACTCGATGTGGCCGAGTCGCTGGCCCGCCGCTACCGGGCGCGTCACGCATCGTTGCCAGGCGCAGGCCTGGCCCTGCTCCAGGTCCGCGACGCGGTGCTCGGCGAGCCGTTCAACCTCGGCGAGATTCCGCTCTCCAAGGCGGTCGTGGAACTCGATGGCCCGGACGGCTCGGTCGTCCTCGGCGGCGCTGAGGTGATGGCCGACGACCAGCCATTGGCGACCGCTTTGGCGGTCTGCGATGCGGTGTTGGCCGCGCGGTTGGACGGCCTCGAGGAGGTCGCGCGGTTGGTCCAAGAGGGCGCGGCGGTCCTCGAACAACGGCAGGTCACCCGCCAGGCCATGCGTGAGGCGACCCGCGTCGACTTCGCCCTGCTGAATCAGGAAGGCGGTTCGCCCTCGTGATCCACCTCGACGCGATCTATCAAGGGCCGGCTCAGCAGGCGATCTATCGCGCTTTGCTGGAGGCGTTCAGTTACCCCGGACGTCTCCTCGATCTGGCCGAACCTCTCCAGGGTCGACCCGCCGCGCACGGCGTCCTGGCCACGCTCCTGGACCGCGGCACCCCCCTGCTCGACCTCCACGGTCAGCTCGATTCAGTTACCTGGACCATGCTCGGCTCTCCCCGTACTGAGTCGGCCGACACGGTCTACCAACTGGTCGACGGCACCCAGCCTCCTCCCGAATCCTACGAGCCGCCCCGAGGCCAGATCGAGCGACCCGAGTTCGGCGCCACGCTGGTGGTGACCGTCGATCGGCTCGTCGAGCCCTCGGACGCCGATGGGGATCGGGCATCGGAGCCGGATCGAGCCGTCGAACTGATCTGTGAGCTGAGCGGCCCGGGCATCCCCGACCGTCGGACGTTCATGGTCCGAGGTCTGGACCCGCGCTGGCTGGAGCGTCGGCAGGACTGGGGCGCCGCGTTCCCGCTGGGCGTCGACATTCTGCTCTGCGACGCGCGTCGCGTCGTCGGGCTTCCCCGGACCACAATGCTGGTGTTTCGAGACCGGGCCAGCTAATCTCCAAAGCGTCGATTCGATGTCCGGTCCCCTTCGGCGGATTCGGGCAAAACAGACCAATGGGATTGATTGTTCGATGGGTTATGTGGCGATCAAAGGGGGTGAGCGGGCGATCGCTGCCTCCGAGGAGTTGCTCGAGGTCCTACGGACCCGGGGCGCCTCGACGGGTGAGGCACCCTTGGAGCTGGACGCGATCGCGCATCAGTTGCACTTCCTGCATGGTGGTGTGCTCAGCGAGGGTGGGCTTTACGATCCGAGGCGTGCCGCCTTGGCGATCAAGCAGAGCCTCGGCGACCCGCTGGAGGCGGCCTTCTTCCTGCGGGCCTTCCGGTCGACGCGATCCCGGATCGGTGAGGCGGGTCCGTGCGATTCGTCATCGATGCGGCTGATCCGACGCATCAGCGCCGCGTTCAAGGAGATCCCCGGCGGGCAGATGCTCGGGCCGACGCCCGACTACGTCCATCGCCTCTTCCGGCCCGAGCTGCTCGACGAGTCGCCCGAGGCGTTCGGCAACGCCTGCCGCGCCTGGTGGGACGACCTCGGATCTCGGAACGGGAATGGGAAACACCGAGCCGTCCCCGAGAGCTTCCCCAAGGTCGTCGACGCGCTCCGGGAGCAAGGGCTGGTTCCCGAACTCGATCCGAACGCGGCCGCTCGCCCGCCCTTCGACATCACCCGTGAGCCAATCGTCTTCCCCTTGCCACGCTCGGCGAGGCTGGCCATCCTGACACGCGGCCAGACCGGGTCGGTCCTCGCGTTGGCCTATTCCAACATGCGTGGTTACGGCAACGTCCACCCGACCGTCGCCGAACTCCGGGTCGGCTACCTGCCCGTCCAACGCCCCCACCCGGTCACCGGTGAGCCGATGGAGATCGGCGAGGTCCTGATGACCGAGTGCGAGATCATCACCGGTCAGGAGTCGAGCGACGACGGCCCGCCCCGGTTCGGACTCGGCTACGGTGCCTGTTTTGGCCACAACGAGACCAAGGCGATCAGTATGGCGATCCTCGACCAGGCCCTCCAGCGCGGCGCCTCTGACGGGCCGCAACATCCCTCCGAGGACCCCGAGTTCGTCCTCCTCCACGTCGATGGTGTTGACTCGATGGGCTTCTGTATCCATTATAAGATGCCTCATTATGTTACGTTCCAATCCGACCTCGATCGGCTCCGGACCTCGCAGCAGAAACACGCTGGGACCGGCGATGACGATCCGACCGATCATTCCACCAACGGCCACCATTCAGCGCCCATCGACACAACGACCACGTCGAAAGCCCCGTCATGACCCCATCATCCGAGACACCCGAGGCCGCCCCGACGTCGATCGTCGATCGCGATCGCGCTTCGGGTCAGGACCAGACTCGACCCCGCGATTACGAGTACGCCCTGCTCGACGCCGATGCTAAGCGCGAGATCCGTCGGACTACACTCAAGGCGATCTGCATCCCCGGATACCAAGTTCCCTTCGCCTCGAGGGATATGCCGATTGGTCGTGGGTTCGGCACCGGGGGCCTCCAAGTGACGCTCGCGATGATCGGGCCCGGGGACACGCTCAAGGTGATCGACCAAGGCGCGGACGAATCGGTCAACGCGTGCAGCCTCCGTCGCCTGATCGGGACGGTTTGTCCCGGCGTCGAGACGACCGTCGAGACCGAACACGCCAGCATCATCCAGACCCGACATCGGATCCCGGAGAACCCTCTGACCGAGCGTCAGGTCCTCGTCTTCCAGGTCCCCTACCCCGACCCCTTGACGCTCGTCGAGGCCAGCGAGAGCCGACGCGTCCGCGCCCACGGCGAAGGGGATTACGCAAGACTCTACGTCAAACTGTATGAGGATCTAGTCACTTTCCGCGAGATCACGATCAGTCACCGCTACCCAACCCGAATCCATACCCACTACGTGATGGATCCTTCACCGATTCCACGTTGGGATGTGCCGCGCCTCCATCAGTCGCCCCAGCTCAACCTCTTCGGTGCCGGCCGCGAGAAGAAGATCTACGCTGTGCCGCCCTACACCGATGCGTTCCCTCTGGAGTTCGAGGACGTCCGCTTCCGCGTCGAGGACTTCCGGGATCCCCGAGGGACACGGATCGCCTGCCACTTCTGCGGCAGCACCGACACGTTCTTGGATGAACTGTATCTTGACGATGGGCGTCGGGTCTGGTCCTGCGGTGACACCGAGCACTGCGAGCGGGTCCGCCATTCAGACGGTCGGGAATCGGCGGGGATCGGGCGATGAGCGTGGTCCTGATCGCTGAAGGACTCACGAAACGCTACGGACCGGGCTGCGACGTTTGCCTGGACCGAACCGGCCCGGACGCGGGCACGAACATCTGTCCGCAATGCGGGACGATCGTCGCGCTTGGTGGAGTGGGCCTCACCCTGCATCGCGGTGAGATCTTGGCGATTATGGGCGAGTCGGGCAGCGGCAAGTCAACGCTGCTCCGACTGCTCGATCTCCGTGAGCGGCCCGACTCGGGACAGCTTTGGTATCAAGATGAATCTGAGCCGTCCGACATGCTCGCAATGAATCGGTCCCAGGCACGTCAGCTCCGCGACTCGGCCTTCGGCTTCGTGCATCAGAACCCACGGTTGGGCCTGAACTTCCAATTGACCGCCGGGGGCAATATCGCCGAGCGGCTGCTGGCCCGCGGCGATCGGCGTTACGAGTCGATCCGGGGACGGGCCCGCGACTTGTTAGCGCGGACCGAGGTGCCCGCCTCGCGGATGGATCAAAGCCCCTCGGGCTTCTCCGGCGGGATGCAGCAGCGGGTCCAGATCGCCAAGGCCCTCGCCGCGCGACCGAAGCTGTTGCTCCTCGACGAACTGACCTCAGGGCTCGACCTCTCGGTCCAGGCTCGGATCCTCGACCTCGTCCTGGAACTGCATCAAGAACTCCGGATCGCAATTCTCGTGGTGACCCACGATATCGGCGTGGCCAAACTGTTGGCCACCCAGACGCTGGTGATGCGGAACGGGCGGGTCGTCGAGTCTGGCTTGACCGACCAGATCCTCGAGGATCCCCAGCATCCCTACACGCAGGAACTCGTCAGCGCTGCCCTCTGAATCTCTCGCGATTGCTTACTTGCATGAAGTCTAGACATCGTTCCGCCAGATGGATCCTTCGATGAACGAACCGACGACGATCCCGGCGATCCGTCCGTCCGCCCCGGATCGGGATTCCCGGGTTGTGCTGCGGGTCGAAGGCCTCAGCAAGATGTTCCACCTGGCCTTGCGTGGTCGAAGCTTGACGGCGTTTGCGGACCTCGCGTTCGAGGTCGAGTCGGGCGCGATGACCGTCTTCGTCGGGGCGTCCGGCTCGGGCAAGTCGAGCGTCCTGAAATGCGTCTACCGGACCTATGTGCCCTCGACAGGCCAGATCTGGTATCGTCGGACCTCGGGCGAGTTGGTCGACCTGGCCGCTTCGGATCCGCACGCGATCCTGGAATTGCGACGGCAGGAGATCCGATTCGTCAGTCAGTTCCTGCACGCCTTGCCGCGTCAGGCGACGCGCGACGTGGTGGCGAGACCGCTCCGGGAACTGGGGCATGATCGCGAATCGGCTCGGGCCGAGGCCGAGGCCCAGTTGCGGCGGATCGGGCTGCCCGCGCGGAACTGGGATCTCCCCCCTTCGACGTTTTCCGGCGGCGAGCGGCAACTGGTCAACCTGGCCAGGGCCCTCGTGGTCCGGCCCCGACTGCTGCTCCTCGACGAGCCGACGGCCAGCCTCGACCCGGCCTCGACCGACCGGATCGTGGCGACGATCGCCGACCTGAAGTCCGAGCGGATCGCCATGCTCGGCGTCTTCCACGATCGACGACTGGTCGAGCGATTGGCCGACCGCACGATCACCATGAGCGGGGGTGTGATATGATCCAATCGCCCGACATCGAAGCTTCTCAAGGCTCCGGCTCGAGCCAGGTCCACTACCTGACCGGGACGCGGATCGTGCTGACCGACCGGTTGCTGGACGATGCCTCGTTGGTGATCGCCAACGGCCAGATCGAAGCGATCGCTCCGGAGCACGGACCAGCCGGCGCGACCGTCCACGACCTCCGTGGCCTGCTGGTGATGCCCGGCCTAGTCGACTTGCATAGCGACGCGATCGAAGGGCAGGCCGAGCCTCGACCGGGCGTGCACATGCCGTTGGACTTCGCCGTCGATCAGATCGATCGTCTGGGCGCTTCGGTTGGGATCACTACATTCTACCACGCGCTCTCACTAGCCGGCGGCGAGATCGGGCTCCGCTCCGACGAAGGCGCTCGGGAGATGACGCACGCCCTGGCCGCCTTCCATCGGCAAGGCTTAGTCGACAATCGGGTCCATCTCCGTTATGAGGTGACGAACCCCGATGGCCCCCGATATCTGGACGAATTGATCGATCAAGAGACCTGCCATCTCATCTCATTCATGGATCACTCCCCAGGCCAGGGCCAGTTCCAGACCGAGCAGGCCTATCGCGAGTACCTCCAGCGCAAATATCAGCGGACTGAAGATCAGTTTCAGGAGGTGATGGCCGCCAAGCGCGCTGGGGCGCTCGGGGCTCGGGAGCGGATCGAAGCGATCGCGGCCAAGGCGAACGCGCACGGGATCGTTCTGGCCAGTCACGACGACGACGATTCCGACAAGTTGGCCTGGTATCAGCAGATCGGCGTCCGTGTAGCCGAGTTCCCCGTGACGATCGAGGCGGGCCTGGCAGCCAAGCGGTTGGGTATGCCGACTCTGGTCGGCGCTCCCAACCTGCTTCGCGACCGCAGCCAGCGGACCGGCATTCGGGCCTCCGAGGCGATCCGGGCCGGCTATGTCACCGGGATCTGCAGCGACTATGTGCCCGCCGCCATGTTGCCGGCCACGCTCGCCGTTCATGAACGGATGGGCGTTTCGCTGCCCATCGCGATCGCAATGGGGACCTCGGGGCCGGCACGCGCTGCCGGCCTCGACGACCGCGGCGAACTGGCCGTCGGCCAACGCGCCGACGTGATCGCTGTCGACCTCCGACGCGACCGACCCGCCGTCATCCGGACCTGGGTCGCCGGACGACTCGTCTTCGCGGCCCACTATCGCGAATGAAATCCCTCAGGTTTATTTCATGCCATGAATTCTTTATCGAAGAGGATATGTCGCTTCGCGCGGGATCCCTCAACCGCCCGGGTACGGCGCCCGGTAAGCCAACAGGGCCGCGATCGATCGTGTGGATTTTCTCGAAGGAATGGCCCGACGGCCCGTCTCAGCCGACGTGTCGAGAAAATCCTATGAACCCTCGACACCGATTGCCAGATCCTATCTACGGCGGGCCCCTCGATGCGCAACGACGTGTCGGGGCTCGTCAACGGTTCGTGAGGGTCGTCGGGGTTATCGGGGACGGGTGTCGTGGTTCCCAATCGCACCATCTCCAGACGCATCTGTACGGCGATCCGCGCCGGCCAGCCGATGGATCGGGTCTGCACCGTGGTGGGTGTCGATGCCCCGACCTTGAAGCGTTGGTTGGCTCTGGGCGAGGCGGCCTATCGCGAATCCGAGGAGGAGGACCCGCACTGCTGGTTCTTCAAGGCCTTCGTCAAGGCGCTGGAGCACGCCGAGCGAGCCGCAGAGGCCGACAACCCGAGACTCGACGAACCCGAATATGAACCGCCGAGGCGACCCCGACGCGAACCGAGGCGTGCCGGAGGCCACCGGTCTTCGGATCACCCCCCGTTGGCGTGGTTGGTCGTCGAGGAGGCGCCGATCGCGATTGTGATCGGCTCGCGACCCCCCTGGGTCTATGAGACGCCTCCGACGTCACGGCCGGGTCCAGCCCCCCAGCCGACTCGCCCGACCGAGGGGGGCGAGATCACGATCTCCGAGCCGGAGTCGATGGTTCCCGTCGACGAGGAGGCGGTGGTCCCTCGTCGGGATCCGACGCGCGAGGAACTGGGGGCGATCCTCGGTGTCCTCGCGGTCGGCTTGGCCCTCCTGGTCGTGGTGGTCCTCCTGATCCTCCTGGTCCTGGCGATGATCCCCGTCGCCTTGGCGGGGATGGTCCTGATCGGGACGCTTCGACTGGCGTGGGGCGTAGCCTGCCGCTGGCGGGCCGGCCTGATCGCCCTGCGCGGTGGGGCCTTCGAGGGCCTCGCGATGCCCGGGCGGGTCGTCCTGTCCCCCCGATCGAAGTGGCCGGGGCGGCGTCATCCCCGAGGGAGGATCGACCCGGATCGCACCGCCGGCTCGGTCGCGTGGTCCGACCGGCTGCCGCCGCAACGGGAATGATCGGCTCGACGCCCCGGAGGATCGCTCGGCGATCGTCTGCGCGACCGACCCGCTGTTGCCAGCCGCCCACCGTCCGTGGGGCGGATTCGCGGCGACCGTTCGGGCACGGCACGCCCGGGTCGATCGGTCGGAGGCGAGACGGGGCGTCGGAGCGGATCCCGACCGTAGGCGAGGTCCGTTCGTCCGCGAGGAGCGGGGGCTTTTTGGCAATCTGGAATCACACGGATTGAGATGTCGGCTGATCTTCATGCGATCGGTCGTGCTCGTTCTGCATGCGCGCTGCCCTGCGATCGGTTCGGTTTATGCGGTTTGTTTCCCTGCATCGACGAGTAAAAACGGCCGGAAAGTGTGGGCCGGGAAGTCGAGGGGAAGCTGCACGACCCCGGTCGAGCGTCGCCCCCGACAATTCGTTGGATCTTCACGGGGATATCGGGGAGTCCGATCGGGGGCGAGGTCTCCGGAGACCACGATGGAATCGCAACGGCCCCTTAGTATGAGGATTGCTATTTTCATATGAAAAAACACGGGATATTCGACATTTATGATATGCTCGGGGGTGGATAGGAATCGAGATCGGTGATCGGCCCGTGGTCGCCGGACCGTCGCAGTTCGTCGACCAGCTCGGGACTGATCTGGTTCTTGGCGAGTTTCAGCTCGCGCCAGGAGGAGCGATGGGGTGAGGCGAGGAGGGCGCGGAGCCCCCGGTCACCGATTCGGTTGTTGTGGAGGTTGAGGGTCTTGAGCCGGGCCAATCTCGGCGATTTGGCGAGCAGGGCGGCCCCGTCGTCGTCGATGGCACAACTGCTGAGTTGAAGCCAATCGAGTTGCTCGAAGAAGGGAGCCCGGGTCAGTTGGTCGAGATCATCGGGTGTCAGGGCGACCGCAGCGATCATCAGGTCTTCGAGCGCGTGGAGGTGTTCGACCTGAGCGAGCCGACGAACCAGCGTGGGGCCCGACGCCCCGATCCATCGGAGTCCGAAGCCGATGAGCCGGGGGAATCGACCGGGCCGGAGCAGTTCGTTGATCGCGGCTTCGGTCATTTCGCCCTGGTTGATCGGGGGATCTTCGTCGCGTTGCTCCTCGGCTCGGAGGCTGAAGAGATCGAGGAAGCGGAGCTGGTCGGCCAGCGGGCCGCGAGCCAGTCGACGCAACTGGTCGGCCTGATAGGGTCCTTGACGATGGAGGATATGAAGGTCGGTGAGAGCGTTGAGATGTCGGGCTGAGCCTAGGGCGTCGAAGAGGTCGTCGCCCATATCGACGAACTCCATCAGGGCGGTCTCTGCCAGCATTTGCGCTCGGATGACGCCGTGGAGGTCGGGATTGGGGTCGCCGGGATCGTCGACCGATTTGAACCGCTCCAGCCGGAACGCCTCTGGGGGGACGTGGGCCGGGAAGTCGAGCCGTCGTTGAAGCAGGGACAGGTCCGGGTCAAGGGGAGGATACCACGAAGCCCAACGAGCCGCCGGGCGCTTGGAGTCCGCCAGCAAGGGGTCGAATACCTCACCGACGCAATCTCGAGGCATCTCCATGGTCTGATACCAGATGAACCCGCGATCATCGACGATCAGGTCCTGTCCGTATGCCAAGCCGATCTCCAGGATCTTTCGGATCAGCGATTCGGAGAACAGTTGGCCGACCTCGAAGAGCCGATCAGCCCAGACCGACAGTTCCTCCACGAGCGGGTCGTGGAGCCGTCGCCACTGCTCCTCTTGCTCGGGCGTCCGTTCGAAGAAACCCAAGTCGTACGCGACCTTCAACCCGTCGCGGATGATGGTGCGGAGCCGATCCATTTGATCGACCGAGATGCCCCCACCGACGCTGCCTCGCTGGAGGCCACCGTATTTGGTAATCCACCTCATCGTCGGGACTCCTTCCTAGGCTCGGAGTGGGTTGCGGTCACGGCTCCAGGTCGATGTGCGAATCCCAGAGGTCACGGACGGTCCGGTCCTGCTCGGCGGCCTGCTGTTCGAGATTGTCACGCTCGTGGAGGATCAAGCGGGTCAGATGGCTGCGGATGTCGCTGGCGTGGGTCAAGAAGTTGGACATCACGTCGCTACCTTCCAACTGACCGTCGACGAATTGGCCGATCACTTGCTGCTTGAGCGCGTCGAGTTCCCGGCGGAGTCGCAACAGCGCGGCCAGGTCCAGCTCGGGGGCGGTCTCCAAGGCGAGTGACCTCTGCTCGATCTGTCCGACGCGTCGGAGGTACTGCTCGAACCCGCGATCGCGTCGGCGCTGGACGATCCGCCGGTAGGCCTGCCAGATGAAGAAGAGTCCCGAGAGCAGCGCACCCAGGATCGCCAAGCCCTGCTCGCAGAACTCGATGACGTCGCCGGTGATCAGCGGTTGATTGCGCTTGAGGTATCGAACGGTTCCGGGGTGCAAGGGTCGTTCGGGGGGACGTCGGAGGTCCTCCTCGCGGAGCGACGGTCGGGTGATCCGGGCGAAGTCGCTCTGGAAGATCGCGTCGAGCATCGAGGCGATCGCCTCGGCGTTGACCTCCTCGCGGGCCACGACCAGGAGTCGGGTGCCCAGCGTCGGGATCGCCTCGGGGGGCTCGGGCGGATCGACGTTATAGGTCGAGGCCGGGATGATCGTCGGCTCGATCCGGCGCCTGAGGATCCGCGCCGAGCGCGGGGCGTCCGGATCCCGATCGCGAATCGGTCCCGACGAATCCAGATCATCGATGCCGAACGCCTCGGCCAGCGGGATCCCCACGATGTGGTAGCCTCGGTGATCGATCAGGTGCCCGGCCACCGGGGATGGGAGGGACGAGACCATGAAGAAAGCGTCGGGAAGCTCGACATCCCGACCCGCGTCGAGAATCTCCGAATAGCTCATGTGGCTGGCTCGATAGGTCGACGTCGCGGAATCGATCTCGAGGTCGACCGATCTGGAAGTGGGTTCCAGGTCGGCGAACCGGAGCAACGCCTCGGCCAGCGTAGAGGTGCCGCTTCCGGGCTTGCTCAGGTTGACCCGGCACCCCCGGAGCGCGGTTAGGCGAAAAGGCTCTCGGTCCATCGGCTGCAATCCGTCGCGGACCAGCAAGTGCAGCGGCTCCAGATGCAGGGCGGCCACTTGCAGGACCTCGTCGCGTGCCCCGCGGTCCAAGCCACCTTGGACCATCGCGAAGTCCAGGGTTCCGTCGGCGACTTGGCTCAGTGCGTCGACGGAGCCGGACGTCGGCACCAGCTCGATCGTCAAGCCGCGAGGCATGGCCGTATCGGCAAGGAGCTGCGCGATCCGGTGACGCTGCCCATCGACCGAACCGGCGGTGAGCCTCACCGTCCTCGGGCGCGGGCTGCTCGACCCCCAGATCAGCCAGAGGGCGATCAGGAACGCCCCGATCGCCGCCGCGACGAGTACGCCGTCACGGATCCGGGACCACCTCCGCATCGGCTCGGTCATGATTCCATGGCTCCCTCGGTCCTTCGCGTTTGCCCGGGCATCCCGTTTCCCTGCTGGCGATTATTCCCGGAGCCCTATGATGACCCAAGACCGATTCGCCATCCCGATCGACCATCGGGATACGGTCGAGCACGGCCGAGAACCGGCCCTCACCACGAAAGACCCGGTCAACGAGCCGCGTCGAACCGTTGAGTTCGACCCTTCGACCCATCAGGATCTCCCAGAGGGCGATCGGGATCGGGGGTCCTCAATCCGTGTCCGTGCTCCGAGCTAAACCTCGGCTCGGGGTCCATTCTCACTTACCCATGACCAGGAGACCGGCCATGCAGAAGCCGATCGCGATCTACACCAAGACGACATGTCCCTTCTGTCACGCCACGAAGGCCCTGTTGGATGACTTGAAGCTGAGCTATGACGAGACGGTCGTCGACAACCAACCCGACCTCCGCCAGAAGCTCGCCGAGGAGAACAACGGGTACCGGACCGTGCCGATGGTCTTCATCGACGGCGAGTTCATCGGCGGCAACGACGACCTGCAAGCCCTGCACGCTCGAGGCGGTCTGCTCCCCAAGGCCGGCGTCGCCTGAGCCTTTCTTGGGGACCGTGCTTTGGCTCGGAGCCTATGGAACTTGCCTCGCCCGAGTCCAGACTCGGGCCGGGCCAGGTTCGCCGTCGCGATCGGGCGTATCCCCATCACTCGTGCAAATCACGCACGAGTCACCATTCCGCAGGCGATTCCGATTTCTCGTATCAACGTTGACGGTTTGGGATCATGAACGACGACCAGACGGAGATCCGAATCCGGGACGCGGTCGAGTCGGACTTATCGGCGATCGTGCGGATCTACAACGAATCGATCCCGGGAGGCTGGTCGACGGCCGACACGCATCCGATCGCCGTCGAGGACCGGTTCGATTGGTTCCGTCGCCACGACCCGGGTCGCCGACCGCTCTGGGTGGCCGAAGAGTTGGGGTGCGTCGTCGCGTGGGTCGGGCTCTCCTCGTTCTACGGAGGGCGACCGGCCTACGACGCGACGGCCGAGATCAGCACGTATGTCGCGGCCTCACACCGACGACGGGGCCTCGGCGAACTCCTGAAGCGTCGGATGATCGCCGAGTGTCCTCGACTCGGGGTGACGACGCTGATCAGCATGTATTTCGATCACAACGAGGCCACCGCGCGGATCAACGGGAAGCTCGGCTTCGAGGTGGCCGGTCACCTGACCGAGATCGCCTCGATTGGCGACCGGAAACGCGGCCTGGTCATCGCCTTGCTGCGGATCCCTCCGAGCCCCGGGGATCGCCCTTGACCGTTGACCAACGGTGGATCGAACGGCCAGCGCCCCGTTACTTTCGTCCAGGACCGGTGCGAGGGTGTCCTATTTTCCCAGCAGAGACTCGGGAATCCCCGTTGATGACCGGAGCACGGCCGACCCGATGTTCGGCCCATTCCCCATGCTGCAGGAGTTGTGATCGATGAGCCAAGCCACGATGAACACGACTGTCGAGCCTGTGGCCATGTCGAATCGCAAGTCGCGATGGGCCATGCGGGTCGGCCTGGCCGGGACCGGGTTCTTCCTGATCAAGGGACTGGTTTGGTTGGCCCTCGCCGTCTGGGCCGCTTGGAGTTGGTCGGCCTGATTCCTGCGGCCGATCGATCCCGATGCCCCCCTAGAGTCGCGGGGTGACTTGGCTTACAGTGGAGGCCGGTATCAACGTTCCTTCGGACGACCGAGCCCTCCACGATCCAGGCCTGACCATGACCGACGGCGCCGCTACGACGGTCGATCCACCCGGGCTTGTCCCGGATGCCAACGTCCAGGTCGCCCACGATGTCGTCTGTCGCGCCTGCGGATGCTGTTGCGACGATCTGACCATCGCGGTCCGCGACGGGCGGATCGACCGGATCGAGGCCCATGGTTGCCAACTCGCGACCGACTGGTTCGGTCGGGCTCGCGACCGCCTTACGCAACGCCCCATGACCTCCGGCGGATCCTCGGTCACGTACGAGGAAGCCCTGGATCAGATCGCCGGGGCGCTCGTCCGTGCGGGTCGCATCGTCTTTCGAGGTCTGGAAGAGGCGACGCTGGAGGCTCAGGCCGAAGCGCTGGCCCTGGCCGATCGGCTTGGGGCGGTCGTCGATGGCCCGCCCGGTGACCGGGACCGGACCGATGTGCTCCGTCGACACGGCCGGGTCTCCGCCACGCGCGGCGAGATCCGCCATCGGGCCGACCTGGTGATGTACTGGCGTGTCGATCCGTTGACATCGCATCCCAACCACTTCGAGCATCAAGTCATCAATCCGGCCGGGCGCTTCGTTACTGAAGGGCGTCGCGGGCGGACCCTGATCCTGCTCGACGATCGGGAGACGAACCAAACCCGGAGCGCCGTCGACTCGGTCATCGAGGTCGGCGCGGAGACGGAACTCGACGTCCTCTGGAGTCTCCGTGCCCGACTCCGAGGAATCGACCTGGGATCGGACAATCGGACCCTCGATCCGCTCATCGAACGCTTGCGGGTGTGCCGCTATGGGGCCTGGATCTATGAGGGGTCGACGGTCGACCCGCTGGCCTTGCAGGCGATCACCCTGTTGGTCCGCGATTTGAACGCCTCGACCCGGTTCGTCATGGTTGACTTGGGCGGTCCGACCAACGCGGCGGGGCTCGAGTCGACCCTCTGTGCCCAAGCCGGATTCCCCGCGCCGATCGATCTGGGATCCGGCCACCCCGAGCCGATGGCCGGTGGAGGGACCGTCGACGTCGATCACACCTACGCCGACGTCGTCCTCTGGTGCCTCGGCGAGATCGAGGACTCCAACGTGTCGACGTTCCAGAACCTCGTGAAGGATTATCCCGAGACGAACTGGATCCTGATCGGTCGCGGTGTCGAGCGACTGGCGGGGCCGGGCCGGATCACCTTGGAGTCGACGACACCGGGCTGGGACGAATCGGGAAGCTGGGTTCGATCCGACGGCGTGACCCTGCCCCTGCGGGCCTTGGTCCATAGGGCTCGACGGTCGTCCCGAGAGATCTTCGCCGACCTCCATCGACGGATCTGCGAACGATGAGTGTGCTCAAGATCGCGGGGGGACGGATCTACGATCCGGTCAACGGCCTGGACGGGGTCGTGGCCGACCTCTGGATCCGCGACGGCCGGATCGTCGAGAAACCCGACGAACCTGAGGTCCGCGCTGACCGGACGATCGACGCGCGGGGTCTGGTCGTGATGCCCGGCGGGGTCGACATGCACAGTCATTTGGTCGGGCCGAAGGTCAATGCCGGTCGGCTCCTTCGGCCCGATCTCAAGGCCGAGCCGATCGACCGGTCGGAATGCCTCCGCTCAGGGACGACCGGGAGCGTGCCGAGCACTTTCGCCACCTCCTACCTCTACGCCGGCCTGGGTTACACGACGGCCATCGATGCGGCGATCCCACCGTTAGGCGCCCGCCAGGCGCACCGAGAGTTCGCCGCCCTGCCGATCCTCGAACGGGCCATGCTCACCCTTGCTGGCAACGACCACTTCGTCCTGGACCGGATCCGGTCCGGCGAGTCTTCCCTGCTTCGCGACTACGTCGGTTGGCTGCTGGCGGCCACCGGCGGGTTCGGGATCAAGGTCGTCAACCCGGGTGGGATCGAACACTGGAAGCAGGGGCTCGGCGACCTGGATGACCTCGACACGACGATCGGCCACTTCGAGGTCACGCCCCGTCAGGTGATGGTGGATCTGGCCGACACCTTGAACGCGTTGCGTGCGCCCCATGCGGTTCATATCCATACGATCCATCTCGGCAAACCGGGCAACGGCGCACACCTGTTGGCGACGATGGACGCCTTGGACGGACGGCGGGCGCACCTGGCACACGTCCAGTTTCACAGCTACGGGATGTTGCACGGCGCGAAGTCGGTTGGGGGCGGGTTGTGTTCCGACGTGCCGAGGCTGGCCGAGCGGTTCGCATCGCGGCCCGAGCTGACCTTGGACGTCGGCCAGGTCCTCTTCGGCAACACAATGGCGATGACCGCCGACGGCGGCCTGGGCGCGTTCCTGCATCGGGTCACGGGCCGGACCTGGATCAGCCACGACAGCGAGTTGTCGACCGGCTGTGGCGTCTTGCCGATCACCTACGAACCGAGGAACGTTGTCCATGGGGTCCAATGGGCGATCGGCCTGGAGTGGTCGTTGCTGGTCGAAGATCCGTGGCGGATCGCCCTGACGACCGATCATCCCAACGGCGCGACGTTCGTCAACTATCCCCGCGCGATCGCCCTGTTGATGGACCGGCAACTCCGTCGGGAGAGCCTCGATCAGCTTCCTGAGGCGGTCCGCCGTCGGACCGTGCTGGCCGACCTGGACCGCGAGTATGGTCTCGGCGAGATCGCCACGATCACCCGCGCCGCGCCGTCGCGGATCCTCGGCCTGGACCACAAAGGGCACCTCGGGCCGGGCGCCGACGCCGATCTCACGATCTACCGGGATGATCCTGATCGCGAATCGATGTTCCGGCTCCCCAAGTATGTGCTGGTCGGCGGAGAACTTGTCGTCGAGGACGGCGAACTCCGCAATGCCCCGGACGGTCGGACTGCCCTAGTCCGTCCCGACTACGACCGCGATGCCGATCCGGCGATCCGTCGATGGTTCGACGAGCAAGCATCGGTCCGGGCGGCCAACCTGGTCCTTCGCGACGAGGAGATCGCCGATGCGCGCCTCGTGCCTTGCCGAGTCGCGGGGGAACGCCCGGGGAATCCCGACGCGCGGACGGGGGCGTGAGTATGGCGGGTCGAGACGCGAAACCTGATTCGGACCTGGCGATCCGTGGGATCCCGGTCGTCGACACGTTCGCCGAGGCGTTTCCGATGACCGGCACACGCCTGATCATCACCGCTTCGACGCCCGGCTGGGCCGAGACGGCAGCGCGGACGATGTCGGGCTACGCCACGAGCGTCATCGCTTGCGACGCCGAGGCCGGTCTGGAACGAATGCTGCCCCCCGACGAGACGCCCGATGGCCGACCCGGTGCCAGCGTGTTGGCCTTCGCCTTCTCGCGCGAGGCGCTGGAGCAGGCGCTCGTCCGTCGGGTCGGCCAATGCGTCATGACTTGCCCGACCACCGCATGCTACAACGGCTTGGAGATCGAGCCGAAGACCGGCGACGACAACGCACCAGCGATGCTGACGATCGGCGGCCAACTCCGATACTTCGGTGATGGCTGGCAGATCAGCAAACGCTTCGGCGATCGACGCTATTGGCGCGTGCCGGTCATGGACGGCGAGTTCACCTGCGAGGACCGGTTCGGGACCGTCACGGGTGTGGCCGGCGGGAACCTGATCTTCATCGGATCGGAGGTTGGGGCCACCTTGTCGGCGACCGAGTCGGCCGTCGAGGCAATCCGCGCCTGTCCCGACGTCATCATGCCATTCCCTGGAGGCATCGCGCGGTCCGGATCCAAGGTCGGCAGCAAGTACAAGAACCTCATCGCCAGCACCAACACGGCCTACGCCCCGACGCTCCGAGGCCTGGTCCCTTCGGCGCTGCCCGAGGTGGCCAATGCATGCTATGAGATCGTCATCGATGGCCTGAGCGAATCGGCCGTCCATCGCGCGATGGCCGTCGGGCTCGACGCTGGTGCCCAGGCCGGTCTGCTTCAGATCACCGCGGGCAACTATGGGGGGCAACTCGGCCCCCACCACCTGGCGCTCCGCGAGATCCTGACGCCCTGAATCGGACTCGTCCGGCGATTTCGATCAATACTCCTCGACGAGGCGGCGAATAGCTGCTCGAGTCCGACGCAACTTCGCGTCGTGGCCCACTCGATCGCCAACGATTACGAAAGCGAGGGAGCCATGGAGATCTTGATCGGCGCGCTGCTCATCATCCTGGTCGTGGGGGCCTTGATCATCACGATCCTAGGCATTTTCACCGTCGAGCAGCAGACCTGTGTCGTGATCCAGCGACTCGGACGGTTCCAGCGGATCGCCGCGCCGGGGCTGAACTTCAAGTGGCCGATCATTGAAACGATCGCTGGCCGGGTCAATATGCGTGTTCGTCAACTGGACGTCGATGTCGAGACCAAGACCCACGATAACGTTTTCGTGCGAGTCCTGGTCAGCGTGCAGTACTACGTGTTGACCGACAAAGTCTACGACGCGTTCTATCGGCTCGTCGACCCGCACCAACAGATCACCGCGTTCGTCTTCGACACGGTCCGGGCGCAGGTGCCGACGATCGATCTGGACGACGTCTTCGAGCGCAAGGATGACATCGCCATCGCCGTGAAGACCGACCTGACCCAGGTGATGGACGACTTCGGGTACGGGATCCTCAAGACGTTGGTCACCGACATCGATCCGGACTCTAAGGTCAAGTCGGCGATGAACGAGATCAACGCCGCGCAGCGGATGCGGGTTGCGGCCACTGAGAAGGGTGAGGCCGAGCGGATCCTCAAGGTCAAGGCCGCCGAAGCAGAGGCGCAAAGCAAGGCCCTCCAAGGTCAAGGTATTGCCGATCAGCGTAAGGCGATTATCGAAGGGCTTCGCGAGAGCGTGGACGATTTCCAACGGAGCGTGCCCGGGACCTCCGCCACCGACGTGATGAACCTCGTCCTGATGACCCAATACTTCGACACGCTCAAGGAGATCGGGGCGACCTCGGAGTCCAGCACGATCCTGATCCCCCACTCGCCGGGACACCTGACCGACCTCTCCAGCCAGCTCCGCGAGGCGATCATGACCGGTCAACTGGCGGTCGAACAGCGCAATGGCCGAGGGGTCGGATCCGACTCCTCCAGCGAGTTGACTACCGGATGATCCGGTCAGCGTCCATCGATGTGTACGCGGTGTCGACCCCAGAGCCGACACGAGGACCGGTGAATGAACGCACCCTCCCCAAGCGTTCAACCGGCCCGAGTGTGACCCCAAGGGTCGACACCACGCCCGGGCGCCCTCACCGATCGGTGCGGGCGTGTTCCTTGTCTTCGACGTCCCCCAACGCGGCAAGATCGACTCCACGATCCGTATTCCAACGCGTTCAGGACGCCGAGCCGTGTTCCGATCCAATCGTGATCGTCGCACGAATGAACCGTTCGCGATCATTGCCAGATGTTTCGATCACGGATCCTCAATGGTCGCTGGAGGATCTACGATGATCACTGTTCGAGGATGAAGGTCTCGGAGGCCGGGATCTCGACGCGACGGTTGGTCCGGCTGAATCCGGCTTCTGGGACTAGGCGGATCGGTTCGTCGCCTCGCGGTGCGACTGAAGCGGTGGTTGTCCGGATCAATTCGGATGTCTCGGAGGTGTCCGAAGCGATCGTGAGCGTTGGGCCGGTGGTCGTCATGGGACAGGACCTTTCTCGGATCTCAGAAATTGAGAGGGGATGTGTGTCTGGTCCGCATGAGGCGCAGTAGTGTTCGGAGCCGATCGATCGGATGATGCGATCCAACCCACACTTGACTAAGGTCAGCCTCATAGGAGGACGATGGAGACGCCGAAAGAGGCGATGCGACTGCCGCCATCGACGTTGCTCCGCGTCGTGCGAGCACGATGCCGATGACTTAGTGACCCTTCGTCGTTCGTCATTTAGAGACGCGACGGGGCTCGGTGATCACCGCAGAAGATCTCGGAAGACCCAGCAAGGTCTTAGACCTCGTTCTGGGGCTGCGCGGGCGGTCACGGACGATGCGTGAGGGGCAATCGATGAGGGCGGGGTCGATCGAGATCAAATGACTTCGGTCAGGAACGTGCCGATGTTGCGTCGATAGGCCGACCACCATCGACTGGCCGCGAGTCGATCCCAGGTCGGGATGTCGAAGACGGCCTCAAGGCGATCGAGCACGACCCACATGGAGGCGGGACGCTGGAGGGGATTCTTGGCCAGGCACTCGAGGACAAGGGATTCGAGGGAGGGCGAAACCGGTTTGTCCAAGACCTCCGAGGGAGGGACCGGAATCGTGTGGAGGATATCGTAGTAAAGATCGCGGCGCGGATCGGTTGGGAAGATCTGTCGGCCGGCGATGAGATAATAGGCTAAAGCTCCGAGAGCATAGATATCGCAGCTCGGCGTGATGTTGAGCGGATCGGTGAACCGTTCGGGAGCCATATACATCGGCGTACCGCTGATTCGGGAGATCTGGGTCAGCGGTTGCGAGTCGTTGGAGTTGAGATGCTTGATCAGGCCGAAGTCGAGCACCTTGACCACGTCATCCTGCCCGCCTCGCCGGCAGAGCATCACGTTGTGCGGCTTGATGTCGCGATGGATCAGGTCGAGATCGTGCGCCTCGCAGAGCGAACCGGCCACTTGCTTGAGGATCGTCACGACCCGTTCGGGAGGCACCGGTCCGATTAAGTCGACCAACTGAGAGAGAGTCAAGCCGTCGACGTACTCCATGGCGAAGTAGAGCGTGCCATCGTCGGCGCGGCCGAAGTCGTAGATCTCGATCGTGTTGGGGTGGGTCAACTTGCTGGTCAAGCGGACCTCGCGGGCGAACCGCTCCAGCGCTTCGGCGTCGACCCGATTGGGATGGATCAACTTGATGGCCGTGGGCCGCTTGAGCATCTCGTGCCGGGCCTCGTAGACCTGGCCCATGCCCCCCTCACCGATCTTTGCCTTCAAGCGGTACTGACCTAGGATCCGAGCCTCGTCAGCGCGTCGTCTGAGCCGGACCACCGCATAGCTGGAGATGAAGTTGACGACCAGTGAGCCGCTCAGCAGCAGGAACAATACAAGGAACGTCCAGGTGACTACCTTGACCGGCCTGTAAGCCTCCTCGGCATTGACCTCGGTGACGACACCGAAGTCGAATGATCCGATCCAGGTCCAGGCCCCGATCACCGGGACACCTCGATAGTCGCGGTAGGGCGGATCGACTCGCGATTGGATCTGGAAGGACGATGGTTTTTGGGAAGTCGTCTCATCGAGCGGTGCTTCTGTCTCCTCTAGAACTTCCCGGCTCCGCATGATGGCCTGGGAGACCGCGTAGGTCAGTGGCATCATCGACCGAGATGCTTCGGGGACGAAACCACGGGTCATGTCTCCGCCCGGGTCGCGGAGAACGACATGGAGCATCTCGTTCTCCGCCCCCGAGGTGTCGGTCAGCAGATCGAGTTCACGCAGGTCGTCGGTGAATCGACTGTGGGACAGGAGTATTCCATTCTCGTCGAAGGCATAGGTCTCGCCGGACTCACCCATTTGTCCCAATTGGAGGATGTCGGAGAAGAGTCCCCCATCGCGAGCGGGCATCGACAGGCCGATCCCTGCGATGATCCGCCCTTGCTCATCGCGGATGGCCGAGCCGAACCACATGACCGGTCCTGGATCGGCCTCCGGAGCCGACTTACCTTCGCGATAGGTCCATGTGCCTGCCGCCGCCGGAGGCGCGACGGTGGGAACACCGCGGATCAGCAGGTCGGCGATCTGACTCTGGCCCCGTCGGTTCAGCTCCAGGCCGAGCGTCTCGGGCGATTCGGCCCCGATGACCCGTCGACGCAGATCGATGACCGCCATATCGACCCAATCGTCCTTCTCCTGGAGCGGCTGGAAGGACGCGACCAACTCGCGGAGCGGTGATTGTCCCCAGAGCATGGGCAGTTCGTCGGTGGACATCTCGTCGGAGGTTGCGACCAATTGACGGACCAGCGCGATCGTCTCGGGCTGGGCGGCCCAGGTGTCGACGAATTCCTGATGATCGGTGATCCAGATGCTCAAGGCCATCACGTCGGCCTCGAGCAAGGTCTCCATATGCTCCCTGTAGACCTCTTGGAGGGTCGATTTCAGGAAAACGTGGGTGAAGAGTCCGGAGCCGGCCAAGATCAGGACCGCCAGGCCCCAGATCAGATGGCGACGTGCCGGGTCGCCGAAGAGCTGGATCGACAACCAACCGGTACTCATCGATCCGGCCGGAGACTCGTGCTGGTTGGGATCGAAGACCTTCGGGGAAGCTGAACCCGCTGAGGAGACGGGACCGTTTGCCTGAAGGCCTTGGGCACTCATGGCCGAGTCGGGCACGGTCAGTGCCAGCGACCCGACGATCGTCTGCTCGTGGTGATGCTGGAGCAGACTTTCTACCTCGTTTCGGAGCTGATCGTCTTGACCGCAGCTATGCTGGAGGAAGTCGCGACGATCAGACTCGGTCATGTCGATGGCGCGCAGGAAGATCGTCTTGACGAGCAAGTGCCGTGTGGGATCGCTGGGCGCGTTCACGACAACTCCTCGCCGGGACTCGGTTCGGTCTCCGAGGCGGCCTCGGAGTCGGGGTCGTCGTCCGACCCGGTCAGTTCGCGGCGCAACCAGGCCCGGACGATCGTCCATTCGGCCTCAACCCGACGTTTCGACCAGCCCAGGACTTCGGCGACCTCTTGAACGGTAAGGCCACCGAAGAACCGCAATTCGATGATCTGGGCCTGATCGCTGTCGAACTGAGCCAATTTGTTCAACGCCTCGTCGAGGGCCAGCACATCGTCGTCACGCTGCGGCGAGATGACCAGCGCCTCGTCGATATCGACCCGGTGACGACCGCCGCCCCGCTTGATCCGATCACGCTGCTTGGCGTGGTCGACCAGGATCCGGCGCATCGCCCGTGCCCCGATGGCGAAGAAATGGGTCCGCCCCTTCCAGTCGACCTGACGCTGATCGACCAGTTTCAGGTACGCTTCGTTGACCAGGGCGGTCGTTTGCAGGGTGTGATCGGTTCGTTCCTGACGAAGGAAGCGTTCGGCGATCCGCTTGAGATCCTCGTAGACCAGCGGCATCAACTGATTGACCGCCTCATGACGGCCTCGACTGATGTCCTGGAGGATCTGCGTGATCGTCTGGTCGGATTCCGGAGGCGTCGTCATGGCGATCCGCGAGCGAAATGGGTCGGGTCGAGCGCCTAAGGCACACAGAAACTCCATCTCCATCTTATCGGCTGGGGATCTGACTCGGGTACCCATTCAGAGCTAGATCGCCCCCAAGGCGGCCGACCCAATGAATCGGAGGCTCGTGCGCGTGTGCACTGACGACGCTTCTATCTCAGACCATTCCCAGCTCAGGATCGCTCGGGACCGTTCGGGTCGGTCCAGGCGTCGCTAGCTGCCAGGGTCTGGACCCGCGCGATCGCTTCGGCCATCGCTCCCTCATCGATCTCGTGGACATCCACTGGATCTCCGACGTGGCGGAGCATGGTGACGGTCAGGCGACCCCCCAGATGCTGACGGAACTCTTCTAGACCATCGAAAAGAGATCGGTCGTCCAGACTCGGATGACTCAACGGCAGGCCGAGGTCGCGGAGGCAGGAAACGACACGCTGGGCATCCGACTCGGGCAGACCGTGGACGAGGCTGGAGTAGATGGTATCGATGGCCAAGCCGATGGCGACCGCTTCACCGTGTCGGAGTTGGAAGTTGCTCAGGGGTTCCAGTTTGTGAGCCGACCAATGGCCGAAGTCCAACGGCCTCGCCTCCAAGGCCTCAAACGGATCGCCTCCTTGCGTGATGTGGTTCAAGTGCATCCGGACAGAGGCTTGAATGATCGGCCACGCTGCGGCCATATCGCGTTGGCGGATCGCCCCTGCGTTCTGGCAGAGTTGGTCGAAGACCGTGGCGTCTTTGAGCAGCGAGACCTTGACCGCCTCGGAAAACCCGGCGACGAACTCGCGGTCAGGCAGGCTCCGGAGCAGGCTTTGGTCGTTGATGACCGCCCAAGGGACCGCGAAGGTGCCGATCCAGTTCTTCTTGCCGAAGGAATTGATGCTGTTCTTGACCCCCACGCCGCTATCGGCCTGGGCGAGGGTCGTGGTGGGCAAGCGGACCAAGCGGATCCCCCGGTGCGCGATCGCCGCAGCGTATCCGACGGCGTCCAGTACAGCACCACCGCCCACGACGAGAACGTAACTCCGTCGATCCAGGTTGGCCCCGTGGAACGCCTCGAGCATCCGTTGAATCAGCGTCGGGTCGTTCTTGACCATCTCTCCGCCGGGTACCGTCTCGATCGGGCCAGCCTGCTCGATCCGACCGGGGTCGACCTCTGTCAGCGCGGTCAACTGCGCGGGCAGGTCGGGCTGGGCCGCGACCACCTGCTGGTCGATCCAGATTTGAACTCGAGCCGACTGCGACCCGGAAGGCTCCAGCACATCCAGGAGGACTCGACGATCATCGCCGAGCACGTCGCCGGTGAACCGGAGTCGGTGCACGAACGGAACGTGGAATGGGACGTCCAACGAATCAGCCATCGAGCGCGCGGCCGGTCGAGACATCGTCCGAGTCTGAGACATGCGTTCGTCGATCTCGCGGAGGGCTGGAATCCGACGTGACGTGCCCGATGGGACAGGCCACGTTTGAGCGAAGCGTATCCATTGTATGATAAGAACCCATAATGGCCGCAACCGCTCAATTCGACATGATTCCGCTAGGCCACGCGATCAGATCGGTCGGAGAGTCATTCATCACAGTGCGCATCGGCCGACCGGACGGTTCGCAGCAAAAAAACTCCACGTGGCGCGTGAACCAGCGGTAATCTGGATTCAAGGATCATCGGCCGACCGCTCCGACTTCGGGTCGCGAATGGTCGGATCATGCCTCCCCGGTTGCCATGGAGGCGATTCCGGGTCGACCCGATTGGATCGACGGCCTTGAAGGGTCGAAGGCTCGTTTGGACGCGTTCCCCTTTTGGAGCGTATCGATGAAGATCGCGATCTTCAGCACCAAGCCCTATGATCAGCGGTTTTTCGAGCAGGTCAATCAGGAGCGGGACCAACTGCATGACCTCAACTTCTTCGAAGTCCGGCTCAATCACGAGACCGTTTCGCTGGCGAAGGGCTATCCAGCGGTCTGTGCCTTCGTCAACGACCAACTGGATCGCCCCGTCCTGGAGGTGTTGGCCGATGGGGGCACCCAGGCGATCGCTCTGCGATGCGCTGGGTTCAACAACGTCGATCTCGGATATGCCGAGCAGCGGGGCCTGACCGTGGTCCGTGTCCCAGCGTATTCGCCCTACGCCGTCGCCGAGCACACCCTTGCGTTGATCCTCGCGTTGAATCGGAAGATCTATCGCGCCTACAACCGGGTCCGCGAGGCCAACTTTGCCCTCGATGGCTTGCTCGGGTTCGATCTCCACGGGCGGACCGCGGGCATCGTGGGGACCGGCAAAATCGGTCGCTTGGTCATTCAGATTTTGCGTGGCTTTGGCTGCCAGATCTGCACCTACGATCCCTACCCGCATCCGGAGATCGTGGATCAGGGCATTCCCTACGTCGACCTACCGACCCTTTATCGCCAGTCCGACATGATCTCGTTGCACTGTCCTTTGACACCGGAGACCCACCATCTGATCAACGAGGACGCCTTGGCCCAGATGAAGCAGGGCGTCATGTTGATCAACACCAGCCGGGGTGCAGTGATCGAGACGCGATCCGTCCTGGAGGCGCTCAAGAGTGGGCGGGTCGGCTACCTTGGTCTGGACGTCTACGAAGAAGAAGGGGATGTCTTTTTCGAAGACCTTTCCAGCCACGTTGTTCAGGACGATGTGCTGGCCCGCCTCCTAACCTTTCCCAATGTTTTGATCACGGGACACCAGGCGTTCTTTACCCTCGAGGCGATGAAGGCGATCGCCGAGACGACCCTTCGGAACGTCGAGGAGATCGAAGCCGGCGGGCCGCTGACCAACCAGGTGCAGGCCAGCCAGTTCGTCAAGACATGAGCGTCAGTCGACCCGGGCCGTTCCTTCGAACGGCCTTGAGCTTTCTATGGCAATGGCCGCGCGATCCGACCGAACGACGCGATTCCCCGTCGGTCCGTGGACGATTTCCTTTCGTGACCAGTGGCCCATCCACTATGATGTTTCCGACCCGAAACCGGTCATCGATCGGCACGGGCGCGTCACGCGATCGCAAGCGCCCCGCAGTCGTCGCGGGCCGGAGTCTGACGTGGCACCTGTTGGGACAATGACGCCATGGCGGATCCCGCTCACGACCCCTCGTCGACCTCCCTAACGCACACCGAGGCCGCGAGTGGACAGGACTGGCGAGATGATCCTCCGCGTGGATCGTCGGCTGGATCGCTCCGAATCCGTTACACCGCCGCGCTGATGGTGGTGGCCGCTCTGGCTACGATCGGTCAGATCCTCATTCAGCAGTCGTTGTCCGAACGCAACAAGGAGATGGAACGGCTCGCACTGTTCCAAGAACTCGGCTGGCAAAGCCCCCGCCTCTTTCGACTCGCCCAGTTGCTCGCTCATCCCGGGCTGGACGGTCATCGCCGCCAGCAAACCGACACGGAGTTCCGATACGTCGCCCGTAGCTGGAAACAGGCGCGCGAGGGTCTCGACCTAAGTCATGTGGCGGTCGATGCCGGTTCCTTCACCTCCCAAATCCGCCAAGTCAACGACCAACTCGATCGGGACGCCGAGGCCATCGTTCGCGCGATCGAACTGATCGAGGACCGGATCGAGACCGCCTCAGCCAGCGGTCTCCCGCCGATGAGCCTCGACTCCGAACCGCTCGAGATCCTGAGCCAACGCCAACCGAAGTTCCAGATGGCGATCGCTCAACTCGCCTCGGCCTACCGGCAAGAGTTGGAGTCGCAAACCAAGAGGCTCCAACTGATCGAGCTGCTCCTTTACGCAATACTGGTGTTCGCCTTGATCCTTGAAGGATGTTTCATCTTCTCACCGGCGATCGCGCGGGCCCGACGGACGATCCGCCAGTTGGAACAGACCCGCTCCGACTTGGACCGGAAAAACCTTGAACTCCGAGGCGCTTTGACTCGGGCCGACGAGGCGACTCGGGCCAAGGACCTGTTCCTGGCCAACATGAGCCACGAGATTCGGACGCCGCTCAACGCCGTGCTCGGCATGACCTCGTTGCTCAACGAGACGACCCTTAACGACTACCAGCGCGAATGCCTTCAAACGATCAGCACGAGCGGGGCCACGTTACTCAGTCTGATCGATGACCTGCTGGACCTCTCCAAGATCGAGGCCGATCGCCTGGATCTGGAAGAGGCGGCCTTCAACGTCCGGCAGGTCCTGGAAGAGGCCATCGAGATGGTCGCCGAACCGGCAGGCCGCAAGAATTTGGAGTTGGTCCTCCACGTCAACCGGGGGATGCCCGAGGTGGTTCAGGGCGACTCGACCCGGTTCCGCCAGGTGCTCTTGAACCTGCTCAGTAACGCGATCAAGTTCACTCAGCGCGGTGAGATCCTGGTCGAGGCCGAGGCACAGCCGATCGGCTCGGCCCGCCACGAGGACAACGGTGCGTCGACGGGCCGCCCGGGATTGCAGTATCGGATCGATGTGGCCGTGCGGGACACCGGCATCGGGATCCCAGACACCCGGCTGGACAAACTTTTCGAACCGTTCGTCCAGGCCGACACGTCCACGACCCGACTCTATGGCGGGACCGGCTTGGGACTGGCCATCTGCAAGCGGCTGGTCGAGCGGATGGGTGGCCAGATCGGTGTCGAGAGTCAAGAGGGGCTTGGGTCCTGCTTCCAGTTCCATGTGGTGCTCACCGAAAGCGAACCCGACGATTCTTCCTCGCACGTAATCCCGGCCCTCGATACCCATCGGCTGCGTGTTCTGGTCGTCGACGACAACCTCTCAGCGCGGCTGGCTTTGCGAGGGCTCCTGGAGTCTTGGGGAATCGCCTGTCAGCTCGCTGCCTCGGCACGCGAGGCCATGTCCTTGATCCACCAAGGTCCGATCGACGCGGAGAAACTTCGATCGACCACCAAGGCCTCGACGCCGGCCCCTGTGCAAGCCGGTCCCACGGGGGCGTGGTCGTTGACGATTATCGATATGCACCTGGACGCGGACCAGGATGGCCTCGGCCTGGCACGTGCGATACGGCAAATGCCCGCGTATGCCGAGTTGCCCATTGTGCTGCTCGACGCACCGGGACGTCCGCAACGCGACTCGACGACCAAGATGGCCCGCTCCCGACGGCTCATCAAGCCGGTCCGTAGCCATCTGTTGGCCCGGACTTTAGCCTCGCTGACTCACAACCGACTCGAAGTGACCGCCGACTCGACCATCGACGATCCGGTCAGTCGCTTGATCGACGGTTCGCTCGGCGAACGCCATCCGCTCCGGATCCTTTTGGCCGAGGACGCCCCGGCCAATCAGAAGGTCCTCCTCTTCATCCTCAGGCGAATCGGATATACCCAGGTCGACATCGCCCAGAACGGCCAAGAGGCCGTCGATATGATTCGGCGACGCTCCTATGACCTGATCCTGATGGACATGCAGATGCCGGTGCTCGATGGCCTCGAAGCGACCCGCCAAATCTGCCACGAATACCGCGAAGATCGGCGACCCTGGATTGTTGCTTTGACCGCCAATGCCTTCGCCGAAGATCGCCAACGCTGCCTCGATGCGGGCATGGACGATTATCTCAGCAAGCCGGTCAAACCCGAATCGCTCGCCCGCGCCCTCGCGCGATGCCCACGATTCGGCCTCCGAGATCACCCCATCTTCCGCTGAATCCATGTCGCTTCAGCAGGCAAGTATGGTTGATTCCGTTTGGGTATTTGCTTCTAGGACTCCTCCCACCCTTCATGGGATGTCCGTCCTAAATGAGGTCGTGTCTGTCTCGCTGACCGCGCCGCGTGGGCTCTGTCTTTAAGTCCTGATGTGGTTGCGGACTGCAACGCGAAAGCAGGCCCTCGTAGAGATTTCATTGGAGCGTTCTCTCGCCTCACCTCACGCAATTGACCTCGAGGTCTGATCCCATCCATTGATCCAGTCTCAAGGGAACCCGAACCAAGCGGGCACCCAATGCCTGCCTCATGAACTGTGTATTGAGAAGGAGAAGCAACTCTCGAGAAAAACCCAAAAAAACCCCTTCCCGAAACAAGGCCCGAAAGGCACCTGAACGGGAAGGGGTTCGAAAAGATCTGTCTCTCGCTCGAATGTGCTGCACGAATGGGAGAGCGGAAAGGAGAAAGGGTGTGATCCAAAATCACCCTCTCAAAGAGCAGCAACGCGAGAATCAATCGAGCTAGATTAGATGTTGCACCGACGCAGGACGAGGAAGCCACCAACCAGGCCCAGACCGGCCAGGAGGAAGGTTGAAGGTTCCGGGATGATCGTGACCTGCAAGGTGGTCGTGTCGACATCGGCGGCGTCAACACCGGTGAAGATCGTTCGGCCGAATTCGATGGTGGTCACGCCGACGTTGATGGCTTGGAACTGAACACGAGCGATGATCCCGCTCCCGCTGACCGAGATCGGAGTTCCGAAGGGAGTGCTCGCACCGAAAGCCATGATGTCCTGAGGAGCGACGCCACCGAGCACGGCCGGATAGTTGAACGTTGGGAAACCCGGAAGGAGCGGACCCAGGCCGGGAGGGAAGTCACCCAACTCATCCGAACCCACAACGAAGTCAAGGAACCCAATGCTGGAGTCGCCAAGCGGGCCGAGTACCGCCGGAGGACCGAAATCGAGAACGCCATCACGAGCGCTATCGAAGACGATGTCGAGCGTCATGGTAAACCCGGTAGCCGCCACGATGGTCTCGCCTTCGGTATCGAAGAGGACATCGACGGTGAAGATCTCGCCGGGAGCAACTTGAGAGGGACCGAGCAATTCGACCGAGACTGCCTGGGCTGATGAGGCCGCAATAGCAGTGATTAGGGCGATAAGAGCCGCGAAACGGGAAGCGCGAACCATGGAGGTGATTCCTTGGCTGGGAGAAAAACGGTGGCTCCCAGGTTGCTAGGGAAGCCCAAGACACATCCGCTCTTCTGAGCGGAATTGTCCAGCAAGGGCCGTGGGATCCCTCGCTAGCGAATTCGCGTACAGCTTAGCCAGCATCTGGTCACAACTCAATCGGATTGCTCATCAATCGGCGACGCACCCGAAATGCTTCATTTCCTCCCTCCTGATGTTCCGAAAAAGCAACGCAACCGCGCCATGATGACCTGGATTGCGACACTCAGAGGGATCTTTTCCACGACCGATTCGCTGCCGTGTCTCTCCAAGGCGACATGGCCAATTGATGAGAGAACCATGAATCGATTGTGGGTAAATCCCCGGTTCCACACCTCAAGCCGACGACTCCTCATCGTCCACCATCTTGGCTAAAGAGAAAGCCCGGTACATGGCCAAGAGAGCGTCCATCGCGGCCAAGGATGAAGTCGGCCCACGAC
>CAZSSM010000054.1:0-48326 GCA_964609385.1 uncultured Planctomycetia bacterium | reverse complement strand
TTGAAGACCCGTCATTCAGGACCTAGGCCAGGTCCGGGAGGCTCAAACGGCCGTAGGCCCGGACAGATTGATCCGTCCGGGCCTACATCTTCTGAGGACCTGATGTCGATCACAGAATTGTGGGAACTTGGTCGAGATTGAAGCGATCGATCAGGCGAGGTTGGGTAGGAGTCGGCGTCGGAGGACGATGCCGACGGCCAAGGCGCCCAGGACGGTGATCGTGGCCGGTTCGGGAATCGGCGTGGGGGAGACCACCGAAGCGCTGGCCTGAACCGAGGTCCGACCCCGATTAGTCGACGCCGGGACCAGCGAGATCTCCGTATTGAGCATCGACAGCGAGCCCTGGCCGTTGGCGCTCGAGTCACCGAACCAGTCGGCCAGCGAGTCGACCGGGTCGAACTGGGCGGTGACGTTGGTTTGGCTGGCGCCGGTGACGGTCCCGTTGAGCACGCCGGTCACCTCGACCGGGTCGGCCGTCGGCGTCAGCAGCGTGATCGTGAACGGCGTGTCGTTGTAGGAGACGCTGGTCCCATCGGGCAAGGCGGCGGTGACGAACTCGCCCAGGCCGAAATCCGAGGGTGCGGTGAAACGCGCGTCGTCGATGCTGGAATAGCTGATCACATTGGGGCCGGTAATCCCGGTGGTCCCGATCGCGCCGGCGGTGCTGTATTGGATCAGGAACGGATCGACCACGACGTCCGTGGCTGTGGTCTCAAACGAATCCAAGGCGTCGGCCCGCGAATTCGGGACCCCGGCCAGCAAGGCCAGGCTCAGCCCGAAGCCCAGGCCGATCAGCGTGCCACGGATCGTCGGGCAAGTTCGTCCACACATTGTCTTCCCCATGGCTCTCTCCTTGTCGGTCCGGGACCATCCCGGCAGTGAACGACATGACCTGGCCGCTGCCGAACGATCCCGATCCCACGGGTGTCGCTCGTCGTCGGAGGAGACCAGCGTGGCCTCTATCGTTGACGACGGCCGAAGTGCGTCAGGAATCTATGGATCGGGAAACTTTTCGTAAAGCGAAGTTTCTCGAATGCCGACAAATTACTGAGCCGACGTTTGTTTTTCCCTGAAGAGATCTGTCGTCGGCTCGATGGTTCTTTGGTTTTCGACATGAGTAATGTCGAGACGAACAAAAGGCCCTGACTCCGATTCCACGAGGACACCGTCAGTGTGTCGTCGTGAGAGGAAGGAGTCGAAGGCCCGTCTGAAAGCTTTTGGAACAGGGGACAGGGGAACCCGGCGGCGGTTTTGCTCGACGACCGCCGGACCCTGTTCTCGGACTAGGACAACACAGAGGAACGGGGAGAGACCCGCTCTCGCGTGATCAGTTGGCCGTCGCCGCCGCGCGTTGGCTCTGGATCCGTCGACGAAGGCCAACGCCGACCAGGGCTGCCACGAAGATCGCCACGGTCGCCGGTTCCGGAATGGCCGTGACGACGACGCGGGCTTGGGCCGTGGTTCGACCACGGTTGGTCGTCGAGGGGACCAGCGAGAGACTGGTATCGAGGACCGTCAGCAGGTTCTGAGCACCGTCGACGGTCTCGAAGGCGATCGGTTCCTGAGCGTCGAAGGTGGCTGTGATATCGTTCTGACTGGCGCCGGTGATCGAACCGTTGAGGACACCGGTCAATGTGATGTCATCCACCGCGTCGGTGGGCCGAAGCGTGATCTGGAACGGCACGTCGTCGTAGGAAACCGAAGCGCCATCGGGCAGAGGCGCAGTGACGAACTCGCCCAGGCTGAACGAGGACGGCGCGGTGAAACTGGAGTCGCTCACGCTTGAGAAGCTGACCACGTTGGGCCCGTTGTCGATCGGGTCGATCGACCCGGAAGTCGAGTAAGTCATAAATCGGTTGATCGAATCGTCGAGGGTCTCGGTCTCGATGCTATCGGCCCGGGCCGTCGCGCCGAGGGTCCACGAACCGGCCAGCGTCAAAACCGCGATCGCAACGACAGCGTGAAGGGGTCGGATCCGACCACCAGATGCACGCATGGGGGTCCTCCTTGAGTCGGGACGGAACCTTGTCAGGACAAAGACACCGATGGCCAACCGCACCGAGAGACCTCACAAGGCCACACATGACGGACGAGTCCCGATCCGAACCCTCGGGAACGGCCAATGAGTGACCACTCGATCCTCGATGCGACGCACGATCGACGACCGCACAGAACCCCGTCCAAAGGGACGAGCGGCTCTGGCCTCGACCTCGGTTGCGTCCGCTCAGTAGTGCGTCAAGGGAGGTCCCGGCCACGGAAGACGACCGGCGATTCCGAAGCCCGGACCGGGCAACACCACACCTCAGCGCAGTGTGTTCCGCTCCAGACACGCCGGACCCGTCGGCTCCTTGCCAACCAGCCCGGTTGAATCGACGCGAACTCTAGTCAGACCGGCCGACCCTGTAAAGCTCAAGATCGGCCTCCGGGCCTGCCGATGGAAAAAAGAGTGTCTTCCATCCATAACAACAAACCCGTTCGCTCGGCATAGTTCGCGAGCGCGGATAGGACGTCAAGAGTCTCTGGATCGGGTCGACTCATTTCTACTTCAGTTCGTCGATCCAACGGTCGACCTGAGACTCGAGCACATCCAGTGGCACAGCGCCTTGACCCAAGACCACGTCATGAAACGCACGGATCTGGAAATCGGCCCCCAACGCCGACTCGGCCCGAGCGCGGAGTTCCTGGATCTTCCGCTCGCCGATCTTGTAGGCCAGCGCTTGGCCCGGCCAGACGATGTAGCGGTCGATCTCGACAACGATGTCGTGCTCGGGTTTGGCTGTATTCGCCTTGAAGAAGTCGATCGCTTCTTGACGTGACCATCCCAACGCATGCATCCCGGTGTCGACGACCAGACGGATCGCCCGCCAGATCTCATAGCTCAGTTGTCCGTATTTGGCATAGGGATCGGTATAAAAGCCCATCTCTTCGCCAAGGCTCTCGGAATAGAGTCCCCAACCTTCGACGAAGACGGTGAGTTCATTGAACTTGCGGAACTCAGGGACTCCGTCCAACTCCTGCGCGAGGGCGATCTGAAGGTGATGTCCGGGGACAGCCTCATGAAGCGAGAGCGCCTCCATCTCCCATTGTGGTCGCGAGTCGAGCTTGTAGGTGTTCGCGAAGAAGTAGCCCGGGCGACCCGTCTCGGGGGAACCGGGCTGGTAGTAGGCGGTCGTCTGCGAAGGGGCCGAGTAGGCTGGGATCGCCCGGACACCGTAGGGCAGTCGCGGGAGCGTGCCAAAGAGCCCGGCCAGCTCGGGATCGGCGCGCTTGCAGACGTCCCGATAGGCCACCAGCAGTTCCTCAGGCGTCTCGAAGTAGAATCGCGGGTCGGTCCGTAGAAACTCGGCGAACTCGTCGATCGTCCCTTCGAAGCCCGACTCCTCGACGACCTGTTCCATCTCGGCGCGAATCCGACGCACTTCATCGAGACCGATCTGATGGATTTGACGGGCCGATAGATCGGTCGTCGTGTAGTGTCGGACCCGATACTCGTACCAGGACGATCCGTTAGGCAAGTCGCTCATCCCGACCGTCGCTCGGGCTCCAGGTAAGTACTCCTGTTCGACGAAGCGGAGCAGCCGCTCGAAGGCGGGCCGTAGGTCCGCTTGATAGATCGATACGGCCGACTCGCGGAGTTCTTGCTGCCGATCGTCCGGGATCGACTCGGGGATCCCCTGGAAGGGCCGGAGCACGGGAGCATCCTGCGGATCGTCGACGATCTGACTGCGAACCTGCGACGGCACATCGCGGAGCGCGATTCGGGGCTGGGTGACCCCCTCTTCAAGACCTCGACGGAGCGTCTCGATCGTCTGGTCGATCCGCGTGGAGGCGGCGCGGAGCCGAGCCAGGATCGCCTCGTAGTCGGCGTCCGATCCGGCCGGTTGGAGCGTCAAGGTCTGCGCGATCTGCTGCTGGACACCCCAGAGCGGATCGAGCATCAGATATTCCTCGGGATACCGGTATCCTTCGATTCGATCGACGACTTGACGACGGAACAGATCATAGTTGAGCTGATCCTCCGCGTCGAGCCGATCGCGATCGATCGCCTCCAGGGCCTCCAAGGGTCGGCGGGCTCGGGAGCGTCGATGGGCGATCGCCTCGGGCGAGATGTCGATCCAGCGGTCGTTTTGGCCAGGGTAGCCGTTGTAGGTCGCCGCCTCGGGGTCATCCCGCATCCAGACGTCCCACTCGGACCGGAATAGTTCGTGGAGCCGATCGCTCTCGGATTCCTGAGCGCGGACAGTCGTCGTCGGGATTCCCGTTGAGAGACCGAGGATCGTCAAGATCACGGAGATGGCCATCCGTGAGAATTGCATGGATCGTTCCGACATCATCGATACCTCTTAGCCGATCCGGCCGGTGATGTAGTCTTCGGTACGTTGATCGGTGGGATTGGTGAACAGTTCGGCGGTGGGGCTGAAGGCGGCGAGGACCCCGGTCCGCTGCTCCTGAGCTTCGGACTTCTCGTCGAGCAGAAGGCATGCGGTCATATCGCTGACGCGTCGGGCCTGTTGCATGTTGTGGGTGACGATGACGATGGTGTAGTTGCTCTTGAGTTCCTCCATGAGGTCCTCGATGGCGGCCGTGGCGATCGGGTCGAGCGCCGAGCAGGGCTCGTCCATGAGGATCACCTCGGGCTCGACGGCCAACGTGCGCGCGATGCAGAGTCGCTGCTGCTGACCACCAGAGAGGGAAAGGCCGGAGGCCGAAAGTTTGTTCTTGACCTCGTCCCAGAGCGCCGCGCGTTCGAGGGAGCGTTGCACCAACTCGTCCATGTCGCCACGATAACCGTTGATCTTGGCACCCCAGGCCACATTGTTATAAATCGACTTGGGGAACGGGTTGGGGCGTTGGAAGACCATGCCGATCCGGTGACGGAGCGTGACCGGGTCGGTCCCCTTGGCATAGATGTCCCGACCTTCGAAGAAGACCTCGCCGCTGATCCGGACACCGGGGATCAGGTCGTTCATTCGGTTGAAGCAGCGTAGGAGCGTGCTCTTGCCGCAGCCGGAGGGGCCGATCAGTGCGGTGATCTGAGAGCGTGGCACGTCCAGAGTCACCTCTTTGAGGGCCTGGTGCTTGCCGTAATAGACCGACAGACCCCGCGCGGAGACGACCGCACGGTCGTCTTGCGGAGGTCGAGTCTCCTCCAAGGTCGAGGGGTTCGCCGAGTCGACGGACAGGTTGGGGTTCGAGGAGGTGCTCATCGCGGACGCCTTGAATCGAAGGGGAACATCGAGGGGACGGCAACGCGTGGGCGGGCCGCGGCGCGACGGCGGCTCGTCGAGATCGAAGGGACAGGCGTTTCAAGCCGAGCACTGACGCCGGAAAGATCGAACGATGTGACAACAAGACCGGCATGAACGAAGTGCGAGGCCCCATGACATGGGCCGCGGATCGGATCGATCACGTGCGACCTTGCGGCGATCCGGCACGGATCCGCAGGAAGATCGCCACAGCGTTCATGAGCATCAGGATGGTCAGCAGCAGGATGATTCCACCCGCGGCGATCGATTGGAACGCGAAGTCGGGATCCGGAACCTTGGCGACGTTGTAGATCTCGACGGGCAAGGCAGTGTAACGATCCAAGGGCGACCGAGGTAGGAAGAGGATCGATCCAGCGGCGCCGACCATCAGCAACGGCGCCGTCTCGCCGATGGCTCTCGAGACGGCCAGGATCGATCCGGTGGCGATCCCTGGCAGGGCTGCTGGGAGCACATGATCACGGATGACCTGCCAACGGCTGGCGCCCAAAGCCATCGCCGCCTCGCGGAGCGAACGTGGGACGGCACGCAGCGCCTCCAGGGTCGAGATGATCACGAGGGGGAGCACCAACAGGCTCAAGGTCAGGCCACCGGCCAAGACTGATGCTCTGAGCGAGAGGCCCTCCACACCGAAGGCCCGTACGAACAGGGCCAGGCCGAGGATCCCGTAGATGATCGAGGGCACCCCGGCCAGATTCGTGATGTTGGTCTGGATCAGACGTCGGATCCAGCCCGGCATCGGGTACTCCTCGAGAAAGATCGCCGCGCCGATGCCGATCGGCAAGGCGATCAGTTGGACCAGCAGGAGGAGCCAGAGGCTGCCGACGATCCCGCCCACGAATCCGGTTCGCTCCGGGCTGATCGACTGGGTCTGGGTGATCAGGCTGCCCAGGAAGTCGAAGAAGCCGCCGCGCTCGGCCAACGACTCGGGCCGTCGAAGCACCGCGGTAACGACCGAACCCAGCAGGATTACCAGGACGATCACGCCGGTCAGGGTGGCCATCAAGCAGAGCCCGGCGAACAGCGGACCGGCCAATCGACGGCCACGGCTCATCGACGGGCGCGACGTCGGGGTGCTTGAGGTGTTCGACGATGGGGACCGGTCCATCGGGCCGCCCTCGACGGTCATTGGTAGACCTCACGGTACCGGTTGAGGACCACGCGGCTGATGATGTTCATCACCAGGGTGAAGAGGAACAGGGTGATCCCAACGACGAACAGCGAGAGGTATTCGGGGGAACCATACGCCGCCTCGCCCCCGACAACATTGACGATGTAAACGGTCATCGCCTCCATTGGGGCGAACGGGTTGAGCGTGATCTGCGAGACGCTGCCCATGGTCAGGACGACGGCCATCGTCTCGCCGATGGCCCGGCTGATGGCCAGGATGAACGAGGCGACTACGCCGCTGAAACCGGCCGGCAGGACGATTTGCGTGGAGACCTCGAACTTGGTCGCGCCCAAGGCATACCCGGCCTCGCGGAGCGATCGCGGGACCGCCGAAAAGATGTCTTCGCTTAAGGACGAAACCATCGGCACGCTCATGATCCCGACGACGATGCAGGCGCTGGCCGCATTGAAGGTGGGGACCGTCAGGCCCATCCAGTCGCCGAAAACGACCTGGAGGATCGGTGTGATCAGCAGGACGCCCAAGTACCCGTAGACGATCGAGGGGATCCCGGCCAACAGCTCCAGGGTCGGCTTGAGGATCGCGCGGACCGGACGGGGCGCGTATTCGCTAAGGTAGATCGCGCTGAGCAAGCCCAGCGGCAGGGCGATCAGCGATGAGCCGACGGCCACGACCAGCGTGCCCCAGAGCAGCGGGAGCAGGCTGAACTCGGGGACTTCCTCAGAGAAGTCGATCTCGGTTCCTTGGAAGACCTGGAAGAGCCCGAGCCCGGAGTCGCGGAAAAATTGAAAGGCCTGCACCCCCAGCACAACGATCAGGCCGACGGTCGTCAGCAAGGTGATCGTGACACAGATCATCAGGAAGATCCGGACCAGTAGATCCTGGAGCCGGAATCGGGGACCGCCCGCCTGCCGGAGCGGCCAGTCGCTCGGCGAAGGGTTCGACACACCGCGCTGCGGATCAGGATTCGACACCTCAGGAGGCAGGGTCATCGACGGGTCTCCGCGGCCTCGGGCGTGGGTGTTCGGGAGGATCGGGACGCGTTGGTCTTCAGCTCAGGACGCGTGGAGAAATCCAAGGAGGCAGCGTCGATGCGGGGGTCACCGAGACTTCGGCGGGCGTTGCCGTCGTCGGTCTCCGCTCCCGGATCGCTCCTGGCATCGACTTCAGCCGACGATGCGGAGTCGCCCTCAAGCAAGGACGCCAGGCGTGCCTGGTTGGCTCGGACATCAGCCAATGACGGGGCGACGTACCCGCCGGCGGAGGCCAAGCCGGTTCGGAGGACAATTCCTTCGTCATCCACAACATCGACAAGATTGTTCAGATAGAAATTGAGGAAACGTCTGATCTGTCTCTCCTGGCGGAGTTCCCGGTTGCCAGCATAGAGGAATAAGGGACGGCTCAACGGTCGATAGAGACCCTGGCCGATCGTCTCGACTCGAGGCAGATATGCCTGCTCGGCCCCTTTGTCGCGGATGGCGACTGCCCTGAGGACCCGGGTGTTGGCGCGATAGTAGGCGAATCCGAAGTAACCCAAGCCATCGACGGTCTGCGCCACGCCTCGGATCAAGAAGTTGTCATCGGAGTTCATTTGGACCTTATCGGTTCGTTGACGGAGGTCCTCGCCCAGGATCACCTCGCCGAAGAAATCGAAGGTCCCCGAGTCGTCGTCAGGGCTAAACAGGGTGATCTTGCGGTTGGGCCAGTCGGGATCGAGGTCACGCCAGGTCACCACATCGCCGTCCTCGCGCCAGAGAGCGCGGAGCTGGGCGACGCTCAGTTCGTGAACCCAAGTGTTGTTGGGATGCACAACCACAGAGATGCCATCATAAGCCACAACAAACCGGGTCCACGGTCGGCCGACTCGGCGAGCCTCAGCTTCCTCAGCGGGCTTGGCTTGTCGGGAGGCGTCGACGATGTCGGCCTCGCCACGGAGATAACGGCCGAACCCGCCGCCGGTTCCGTGGTTGTCGACGATCACGCAGACGCTCGAATCGACCTCATGATAGAACCGCTCTTGGGCCACCCGGCTGATCGGGAAGACGGTGCTGGAGCCGTCGACGATCACCTCGGGCGCGGGATCGCAGCCGGTCAGGGCCGCCAGAGCCAGCACGAAGACGTGCCCGAGCCCGATCAGGGGCATGGCGGGTCTCGGGAATCGGGGTGACCACGCGTCTCGGATCATGGGAGGGTCTCGAGAAACGTCAGGACGTGACGGTGGAAGGCGTCGGGCTTTTCCTCGTGGGGCATGTGACCGACGTCCTCGAAGACCACAGCGCGATGGTCTGGGAGCGCGGAGAACCGCTCGAGCATCGCGATCGGCAGGATGCGATCGTGTCGTCCCCAGAAGAGCAAACAGGGAACACGGAGTTGCTCGAGCCCGGGCAACGGGCGGACCGGCAAGGCCACGCCGCGAGCCATCGCTAAGAGAGCTTCGGCGGCCCCTTCGGTCTGAGTTGGCTTGAAATGGGCCTCGATCATCGCCTCGGTGATCAGGCTGGGATCATGGACGCATCGTTTCAGGCTGCGTTCGACAGCGCTTCGGGTCAAGAACATGCGGGTCAATCCCAAGGCGCGGGGTCGGGACGGGCCAAATTCGCACGGCTCTTGTCGCCTTTGCCTTCGTGGTCATTCTCCTCGACATCAACGAGGCCGGACTCGTCGTCCGTTTTCGGTGTCAAGCCATGGGGTTCGAGACGATCGATCTGCCCGAGTCCTCGAGGCAGCGCCGACCCCACCAGGACAAGGCCGGCGATCCGCTCGGGATGCTCCAGGGCGAGCCGAATCGCCACCGCGCCACCCATCGAGTGGCCGACCAACACCACGCGATCCAGTTCATAGTGGTCCAGCAGGTCCAGCACCTGTTCCGAGTAGACCTGGGTGTTGTACCGGCCATCGCTCGGCTTGTCGGTCAGGCCGAACCCTTTCAGGTCGAGCGCGAAGACCTCCGACGACGCACTGAGCCGAATCAAGCTCCGTCGCCAGGTGAAAAGGTTCGAACCGAAGCCGTGGATCAGGACGACCGGACGACCGGCATGTCCGCAGCGCACGAGCCGCGTCCGGACCCCGTCCAGCACGACCCATTCGGCCCTCGAGAGCGGGTCGGTGGGCTCGGGTGCGTCACGTTCGTCGTGCTCGATTGACACGGCCTCAACCTCGGAGGGATGCGGCGTGGGACTTGGCATCAGCCTCGAATCCGGACGCGGTTCGAGGCAAGTGGACGGGCCTGTCGCGGCAACGATGAGCGTTGCCAGCACGATCATCATCACTTCGGAGAGATTCGATCTCTGCCGATCGAAACGCCGAGCGATCGAACACGTCGAAGGGTGTGGTTGCGAGCGCAGGTGGGCGTGGCGGGGAACGTCGGAGCGGGCCATGAGTCGCCAAGGAAGAGCATTGCGGAGAAGACATCGAATTGGGCTAGATTACCCGCAAGCAGTGAAACTCGCGTGAAGAATCGCCGAATGTCCCCCCTCGATCGCCCGGGAGCCTGAATCGCTCCGCGACCTAAGACCGGTAAACGCTGGGATCAACGACCGACTCTGGGGAACGTTCCGATGGGCTGGTCGTCGAACCAGAGGCTGGGACGCGTCGCGATCGAGCGGCGGGGTCCATGGTGACAGCCGGCTCGTCTCGGGTTCCGAAATAACGTGGCAGGCGGACCCGAAACGTGGTGCCGGCGCCGAGCCGGCTCTCGACTTCGATCTGTCCATCCAGCGCCTGCACCATGTGCTTGACGATGGCCAAGCCCAGGCCCGTTCCTCCCAGGTCGCGGCTCCTTGCCTTGTCGACGCGGTAGAACCGCTCGAAGATCCGAGGCAGTTCCGCATGCGGGATTCCCAAGCCGGTGTCGACGACCTCGAGGGTCACGTGCGAACCCAGCGCCACTGAGGCGCTGGTCCGGGCACCCTTCGGCGTGATCCGACGTCGGGGCATCGCGGTGTTCGCGAACGGAGCGCCAAGGTCCATGTCGTCGAGCCGGCAGACGATCCGGATCCGCCCCCCCTCCGGCGTGTACTTGATCGCGTTGTCGATCAGATTGTCCAGGATCTGTCGCAACGCCTCCTCATCGGCCTCAACCAATGCGTCCTCAGCCTCCGGCTGGACCTGCAAGATGTAGCGGAGTTTTCGGGCGATGGCCCGGTCGCGCTGTGCATCGGTCCGGTCGCGGACCGCCGGGACGATCGCCATCGGCTCGCTGCCAGAACTCGACTCGCGGAGCGACTCGATTCGAGCCAAAGTAAGCAAGTCTAAAATGAGTTGGTTGAGTCGCTCGGCCTGTTGGTCGATCTGTCGGAGGAAATGCTCGTTGACCGCCTCGTCGTTGATCGCGCCGTCGAGCAAGGTCTCGACGTAGGCGCGGACCGAGGCCAAGGGCGTCTTCAGCTCGTGCGAGACGTTGGCGACGAAGTCGCGACGCATCCGCTCCAGTTGTCGGAGTTCGGTGATGTCGTGGAGGACCAAAACGGCCCCTTGATGCGGTGCGCCTGGCAGCGGTGTGCCGTGGACCGAGACGATCCGCTCCGGCGCAGCGCGTGGCGGGGCCTCACCGCCGACGTGGGCCACGACGATCTCCCCCTGATAGGGTTCGGTCCGGGAGAGCGTCGCGTCGATTGCCTCGTGGATCCGAGGGCTCCGGATGACTTCCGGGACCAGGCGACCGACCGCTCGATCGTTGAGGCCGAAGAGCCGATCCGCGCTGGGGTTGGCGAAGACCAAGCGTCGGCGATGGTCGACGGCCAGAACCGCCTCGGACATCCCGCTGAGGACCGCACCGAGCTGCTGTCGGTCCTGCTCCTGCTGAGCGATCCGACGTTCCAGCGTGGCGGCGACTTCGTCGAAGGTCGCGGCTGTCACCACACCCGGACCACTCACCAGCGGTTGGATCGGTCGCGGGGCCTTGCCTTGTTCCAAGGTCCGCAGGGCGCGGTCGAGCCGCTGCAACGCGGCGCGGTCGCGACGGCTCCGGATCACGACCAACACCAGGATGACGACCGAGGCGAGCGTCACCAGCCACGCGATCTGAACATCCACGTCGAGTGCCCCGCGCCCGATCCCAAAGAACCGCTGACATCGCCCCGAGCGACCGACCTCGACGCTCCTCTTGAGCAATACCGCACATCTTGCTGACCCAAGCCTCCGACCGCCACCCCGATTCGCCCGATCACGATGCCGGGGCCTCCGGGATGTGTGAACGGCCGGCCGTACTAGGCGATCTGAGAGCGCACCGCAAATCGACCGACGTGCGTAAGGATCGGACTACGAGGAGCGAGCGGGTTTCTCCTCCGACAGCTCTTCGTCGTGAGCGATGATCATCGCTTTCAGAACTTCCGCGGCCGTCGATGGATTGAGCCGTTCATCGGTTCCATCATCGAAGAGGACCAACGGCCCATAGGGATCATGGCCCGAAACACTGGGTCGTTTCCGGATATTTAGGGTGTAGACCGGAGGAAAATTTCCATACGTTGTGCAATAGCTTGAGAATTTTTTGCGCAAATCATCATTGTAGACAGATTTGCGCACCTTAAAGAAATGATGTCGTGGATCCACTGTAGGCCACTGAGCCTCACCCCAATGACGAAAATTATAACCAAGACTGAACAGACGCTGGCTTGATCGTTTCTAACTTGCGATATGCTCAATATTATTTGCCAATTATCCTTGAGGGGTGACATTTTTTATTAATGGGTGTTAAATTAATCTGCAAATCCGATTCTGTGAGTTTTCCCGAAGTCTCCGCGCCGCCGTTGAGCAACGGATCGCTCGATAGCCGTCTCCACAGCAGGATCGCGCGGCCAGAGTTTGAGCATTGTTGAGCTTCGCGATCCGATCGGCTGAATGCGATCGGACCAGTTCTCAGTTGTTGGAACGAACGACCCGTGGAATCCCCAGACGATTGGCCAGACGTTCGATCTCGCGGTGGATGAGGTCGAGGTTGGAATCTCGAACGGTGGGGAGTCGGAACCGCGCGCGTCGGACCTCATTGAAGTCGAGGTCGGCCACAATGAGGGTCTCACCCTCGTCGGCCTCGGCCAAGGTCATGCCGTGGGGATCGACGATTCGGCTGCCGCCCCAGAATCGGTGTCCCCCCTGATCGCCGCATTGGTTGGCCAGAATCACGGGGACCCCGTAGATCATGGCATAGAACGAGGAGGTTGAGGCCCAGCCGGACTCGTTGGAGAAGCCGCCGCCGACCGACTCGGTCGAACTGGCGATCGGCCCAATCAGCATCGTCGCGCCGTTGAGCGCGGCCAGGTGGACCAAGCCGGGGTTCCACATGTCAGCGCAGATCAAGATTGCCGCGATCCAAGGCAACTGGTGCTCGAAGACATCGATATAGCGGCCCTCAGCGAAGTACTTATCTTCCTCGAGGTTACCGTAGCTGGGCAGGTTGAGCTTCCGGTGGATGAAGGCGATCTCGCCGCGTCGGAAGACGATCGCGGCGTTGTGGAACTGTGCCGCTGGGGCCTCCTCGATGAACCCGGCGACGACGGTCAGATCGTCGGCGTAGGCGGCCAGTTGCTTCAGCCGCGAGTCGTCGCGAGGCAAGGCCACGTCCAGGACCTGCGAGCCGACGTGGTAGCCGGTCAGTGACAGTTCAGGGAAGACCAGCAGTTCGACTCCATGCCCCTTGGCCTCATCGATCGCAGCGCGATGGCGGGCGAAGTTCTGATCCAGGTCAGCCGGCACGCTCTCGACCTGGGAGACCCCGATCCGGAGCATCCCGTTCCGCTTGCCGATAATCTGCGAGACGTTCATGTTCATGGTAATCGTCCCACGTTCCGGATCCGACGCCATCGTGAACCGGTCGACAGGTCGAGAAGATTGGTCATGCACACAAGTCGAGGTCGAGAAAGGGAACTCACGGGGCGTCCGAATCGGATCGTCCGATCGGATTCGCAGCCAATGCACTTCGAGGGATCACAGAATCCCTGGCTGAAGCCCTCCGAAACGAAGAGGACGCAGGCAGGGGAACGGTCGAATTGGGAAACGGACGGGGCGGTCAGACGCGATGTTGATGCGGAGGGGAGAGGAGTTCGGAGCGGAGACGGGCGAAAACTCGACGACGAACCGCTTCTCAGATGGTCGTCCGCTCGATTATCGACGGATGACCCGAGACGCCTTCAATAGGGCGAAAAAAAGCGGAACGGTTCACAAAACGCCTTCAATTCGATGTCGGTTGATACAACGCTGGCATTTTGCCACCGCAGCGGGATGCGGTCAACGGCCCGATCGATTTTTCAAAGGACTGGGTCGCAACGACGCAACGAGACCGAGTGACGGCCCCCAATCCCAATCGTCGATCGGGGAAGTGATGACGTCATCGTTGCACAGGAGGTCACCATCGTGATCATCGACGAGCCGGAAGGGATCATCCTTCATCGGGATTGCGGAGGATCGAGCCCCCATAGAGACGGACGATCCGGCCTCCGGTCTCGACTCGGAGTCCCCCGTCCTCGGCGATCCCTCGTGCCAGCCCGGTCATCTGTGGCTGACCGATGGTCTCGTGGACGACGCGACGGCCATTGAGCACGTCGAGTCGTTGCCAGCGCCGGACCAGTTGCGGGTCATCGTTGGCCAGTTGGCCGATCGAGGTCCGCAGTTCGATCAGCAACGCCTCCAACACCGCCTCCATGTCAAGGTCGGGAGCGACTCCCAAATCGTCAGGCTTCGGGTCCGCAAGCCCGCCGTCCGCGTCGAGACCGACCGGGGGCTGGATCCGCGACCGATCGGCCAGCAAGGCCATCGAGGTCGCACGGCGTTGGACGTCCGAGGGTGCCTGGTCGAGCCTCGTATTGACGTTTAGGCCGATGCCGAGCAAGTCGACCGGGCCGGCTGGAGTGACCAGGCGCTCCGGGAGAATCCCGGCGAGCTTGCGGCCGTCACCGACGACATCGTTGGGCCAGCGAATCCCTAGCGACGCGTCGAGACACCAACGCGAGACCGCGTTGACCAAGGCCACCGCTGCGGCGATCGCCAGGCGCGGCTCATGCGCCAGGCGAAGCCCCTCGGCCTTTGGGCTTAAGGCGAGGGTGAACGTCAGGCTCCCGGAGTCGGACCACCAACGGTGGCTGCCCCGGCCCCGGCCGGCGGTCTGATTCTTTGCACGGACCAGGACGGGCAATTCCGGAGCGGTCGACGCGTCGGCCAGGGCGCGTCGGAGGTACAAGCTCGTCGAGTCGACCTCATCCAGGGCGATCCGATTTGCCGGCCAGCGGCCCGGCCTGGACGGCTGGGTTTGCTCGGACCCGGAACCGTTCAAGGCTTCAATCGGACCAGCAGTTCGCCCGCCTCGACTTGCGTCCCGGCCGGGACCACGACCTCAGCCACCGAGCCGGCCTGCTCGGCGTAGAGGGTCGTCTCCATCTTCATCGCCTCGATCGTCAAGAGCTTCTGCCCTGGGCTGACCGGATCGCCCGCCTGGACGGCCACATTGACCACGAGACCCGGCAGCGGCGAGCCGACCTGCATGGGATCGGCCGGGTCGGCTTGGACGGCTTGACGGACCTCGGTGACGATCGACCGATCGATCACCTCGACCTCGCGCGGTTGGCCGTTCAGCTCGAAGAAGAGGGTTCGACGCCCGTCGGCATGCGGGTCGCTGACGGCCAGCAGCTTGATGATCAGCGTCTTGCCCGGCTCGATCTCGACGCTGTATTCCACGTTGCGTTGCGGCGGGTAGAAGAACAGGCTCGTCGGCAGGACCGAGGTGTCCGAGTAGGTCTGTTGGTGCTGGGCCAGATCGGGATAGACCCGTGGATAAAGGATCAGACTGAGGGCCTGACGGACATCCGCTTCGCCCCCGATCAACTTCGAGGCCTCGATCCGCGCCGCCTCGATGTCGGCGTCGGGCAAACCGGCACCCGGTCGATCGGTCAGCGGGGTCCGGTTCTTGAGCACGCGCTGCTGCAAGGCGGGAGGAAAGCCGCCGGGTGGCTGGCCCAGCCGCCCCTCGAAAAACTCGATGACGCTCTGCGGGAAGGCCAGTTCACGCGAAGGATCGAGCACATCGTCGGGCACCAGGTTGTTGGCCACCATGAACAGTGCCATGTCGCCGACGACCTTCGAGGACGGGGTCACTTTCACAATATCGCCGAAGAGCTGGTTGACCTGGGCGTAAGCGGCGCAGACCTCGCTCCAACGCGGGGCCAGTCCGAGCGAGTTGGCCTGCTGATAGAGGTTGGTGAACTGGCCACCGGGCATCTCGTAAGCATAGGTTTCGGCCATCGGCGCCTTCTGGCCGGTCTCGAAGGGGGTATACAGGGTTCGGACGGCACCCCAGTACTGGCTCAGGGCCATCGCCGCCTCGGGATCGACCCGCGACTGGCGCGGGGTGAACCGCAAGGCCTCGATGATCGCGTTGAGGCTCGGCTGTGAGGTCAGGCCCGAAATGGCCGCCATCGCTCCGTCACCGATGTCCAGACCAACCTCCGAGGCGTTGAGCACGCTGGCCGCCTGTGCCCCGGCAATGTCGTGGGTGTGGAAATGGATCGGCAATCCGATCTCACTGCGCAAGGCCTCAACGAGCCGACGCGCGGAGGGAGGCTTGCAGAGGCCGGCCATGTCCTTGATCGCCAAGAGCGTCGCCCCTCGACGCTCCAGATCCTTAGCCATTTCGACATAGTAAGCGAGTGAGTACTTGTCGCGTTTCGGGTTGAGGATGTCACCGGTGTAGCAGATGGTCGCCTCACAGAGCGCACCGATGGAGCGTGCTTCCTCGATCGCCACGCCCATGTTGGGAACCCAGTTGAGCGAGTCGAAGATCCGGAACAAATCGATGCCTGCCGCGTGCGCTTCGCGAACGAAGAGCCGGACGACATTGTCGGGGTAGCTGGTGTAGCCCACCGCATTGGAGCCACGCAAGAGCATCTGGAAGAGAAGGTTGGGCACTGCCTCACGGAGCTGAGCCAGGCGATCCCAGGGATCTTCCTTGAGGAACCGCATCGACGTATCGAAGGTGGCGCCGCCCCACATCTCCAAGGAGAACAGATCCGGGACCATACGTGCATAAGCCGCACCGATTCGGAGCATGTCCCGGGTCCGCATCCGGGTCGCCAGCAACGATTGATGCGCATCGCGGAAACTGGTGTCGGTCAGGAGCAGCTCATCCTGTTGGCGGATCCAGTCGGCGAACCCCTCAGCGCCGATCCGCTGATAGATCTGCCGAGTCCCCTCGGCCGGCGGTTCGGAGGCGTCGTACTCGGGAAGTCGAGGCTCGGTCGTACCCGGCTCGAAGCCGTGCGGGACCTTGAGCTTGTCGAACCCGTTGACGGTCACCTCGGCCAGATAGGTCATCAGCTTCGAGGCCCGGTCCCGCCGCTCCCAGAACTCGAACAGTGCGGGCGTTTCGTCGAGGAACCGGGTCGTGCAGGTCCCTTTGAGGAACTCGGGATGTGTGACCACATTGACTAAAAAGGGGATGTTGGTCTTGACCCCACGGATCCGGAACTCGTGCAGGGCGCGATCCATCCGCCGCGCCGCGTCGCCGAACGATCGACCCGAGGCACAGATCTTGACCAGCAGCGAGTCGTAATAGGGCGTGATCAGCGCTCCCGAGGTCGCCATGCCGCCGTCCAAGCGGATCCCCATCCCGGCCGGCGAGCGGTAGTGTGTGATCCGCCCGTAGTCCGGGGCGAACCCGTTGGCCGGGTCCTCCGAGGTGACCCGGCATTGGAAGCAGAAGCCCTGGGTCGCGATCCGCGACTGGTCGGCCAAGTCGATTTCTGGGTCGTTCAGCGGCACCCCTTGAGCGATCAGGATCTGGGACCGAACGATATCGACGCCGGTGACGACCTCGGTGACGGTGTGTTCGACCTGGACCCTCGGGTTGACCTCGATGAAATAGTGTTGACCAGTTTCGACATCGAGGAGGAACTCGACGGTCCCGGCGTTGCGGTAGCTGACGTGTCGTCCGATCTGGAGGGCCGCCTGGCAAATCGCTGCTCGGGTCTCTTCAGCCAGGTTGGGCGCGGGGGCGATCTCGACGATCTTCTGGTGCCGGCGCTGGATCGAACAGTCGCGCTCGTAGAGGTGGACCAGGTTGCCGTGGGCGTCGCCGAGCAGTTGGACCTCGATATGCCGGGCGCGTCGGACGAACTTCTCAAGGAACACGTCGGGGCAGCCGAAGGCCGTTTCGGCCTCGCGACGGGCCTGTTCCATGGCCGGTCCGAGTTGCTCGGGCGCTTCGACAACACGCATCCCCCGACCGCCGCCACCCATCGAGGCCTTGACGATGACCGGATAGCCCATCTCGGCGGCCAGCGCCTCGGCCTGGGGACCGGGCTCGATCGGTTCGCCGCTGCCGCCCAGCACGGGCACGCCGGCCTCGACGGCCAACCGACGCGCGGAGACCTTGTCGCCGAGTTGGCCGAGCAGCTCCGGCGTTGGCCCGACGAAGAGGATCCCGGCGTCCTGGCAAGCCTGAGCGAACTGCGCGTTCTCGGAGAGAAACCCATAGCCCGGATGGATCGCGTCGACGCCTTTCGACTTGGCTAGCGCGACGATCTCATCGATCGACAGATAACTGCGCAATGGCTCGCCGGGTCGTCCCACCTGGTAGGCCTCGTCGGCTTTGAGACGGTGGGTGGCGAACCGATCCTCGTGGGCATAGATGGCCACGGTCCGCAGACCCAGCTCGTGCGCTGAACGGAGGACCCGGATCACGATCTCACCACGGTTGGCCACCAGCAGCTTGCGAATCGTCGGCATGTCTTAAACCTCTACACGTCGTCGGCATCGACGGGTGGGATCGGGATTTTTCAGGAACAACCGACCGAAGCCGTTGGAACAACCGACGGTCGCGTGCGTGCAGCCACCTGATCGTATGAGCCGCGTTCGCTGAGGGGCCAGGCAGCCGGCAGTCTTCCCAGTATAGCCAGCGGCATGGCCAACCACCGCCATGAGCCTCGGGAATGTCGAACGACGGCGATGCCGGCTCGCGTGCCCGCTTCACCCTACGCTTCGAAGGGGGGACTGGGCCCCACCATCGTCACGACCCAACCGACCGAGAAAATCACCCCGACCGATCAAGCCGACGACCATACCTGCCGATCGTTAACCACATCGATTCGGCCTCCGACAATTCCATGGGCGGGGATGGATGACAGGGATCTTTCAAAACCGAGGCGGCCCCATCGCGATCTTGACGATCGCTTGGGCCCTTTCCGGGCCGGTTTGGTCGAACGCGATCGCCCAGGGCGTTCCCGTCCCCTCCTCGCTCCCCGAGCCGAGTGTGTCACCCCCATTGCCCACGACAGCAAATCGACCAGACCCCGAAACGACGGAGATCGAAGGGCTTCAGGAACGGATCCGACGTCTGGAAGAGATCAATCGGGATCTCCTGGACCGCTACGAACAGGTCCTGGAGCGACTCGATGCGATCGATCGCCGATCCTCCGAAACTCGCCCTGGGGACGACGAGGCGGGGTCTTGGGAGGCATCGGACTCGAACACGAGCGAACCGGTGCCCGAGATCAGCCCGACGTCCATGCCCCGACCCTCATCGCAGGATTTAGAGAGTTCCCCCTCGCCAATGTCACTGTCATCGTCACCGGGATCGTTCGGATTCGACCGGGATGAGGCCGCGTTGGGATTATCGAACGCTTCAGCCACCCGCGCGGAGAATCGTCCCGATCCGGATCGGCCGACGCTCCGCGCCCTCTTCGACGATGGTCTCGAGTTCCGGAGCGACGACGGCGACTTCACCCTCAAGTTCCACAACGAAACCCAGATCGACGGGCGGATCTACGATGAGACCGGCCAACGCTCCCTAGACCGGTTGCCCTTCCCGATCCGCAACGAGATCAGCAACGGGTTCTCCATTCCCCGGCAACGGCTCTACTTCAACGGTACGATTTATCAATCGATCGGGTATGAATTCGTCCTCCAACACACCTTCGGGAGCCTCGGTCTGCTGCACGCCTTCGGCGATGTCCGAGTCAACGACAATCTGAACATTCGGGTCGGTCGATACCGGACCCCGTTCAGTTATGAGTGGTGGATCCTGCCGAACCTCGTCCTGACCACTCCGGAGCGTTCGCTCTTCGGCGTTAACTTCGCGCCCAACCGCCAGACCGGCGCGACCGCCTACGGAACCGGCCTCGACGATCGTCTCGAGTACGCTCTGGGTCTCTTCAACGGTGGGCGGAACGGGTTCATCGACACCAACGACGGTCTCGACTTCCTCGGCTACCTAGACGTCCGGCCCTTCGCGAGGGGCGAGGGCCCGCTGCAACACCAGCACCTGGGCGGCTCGATCAACGTGGGCAACCAGGACGACCTGGCCGCGCCCCGGGCGCTTCGGACCTCGGCCAACTTCGGCGATTCGGTCGGCCTCAATGACGCCGTGCCGGCCTTCTTCCGATTCAACCCGAACGTCCGCGAGTTCGGCCGACGCGTCCAATGGGGGGTGCACTTGGCCTACTTCGTCGGACCGTTCTCGCTGATCGCCGAGTGGGAGGCCGCCGACAACGAGTACGGATTCCTGGAGAGCCCCGCCCAGTTCGACATCCCGATCGGCAGCTACTATGTGCAAGCGGGCTACTTCTTGACCGGTGAGCAGATCACCCAACGGACGCTCGTCGAGCCGCTCCGCCCCTTCAATCCGGCCCGAGGCCAGTACGGCCCCGGCGCCATCGAGCTGGCCGCCCGCTACTCGCAATTGGAATTGGGCCGCGAGGTCTTCGACCTCGGCCTGGCCGACCCGGCCCTCTGGAGCCGGGACGCCGGCAGTCTCGATCTCGGCGTCAACTGGTACTGGAACCGCAACGTCAAGTTCCTCTTCGACTGGCAGCACACCTCCTTCGGCTCTCCGGTCGTCTTCGGGTCCGACACGTTCCGATCCAACAGCGACCTTTTCTGGGCACGAATGCAGATCTACTTCTGATCGATCAGCCGATCATCGTTACGGGTTTGGATGACCCACCCTTACCACCAGCGGTCATGGCTCGGACGCCGACCTTCGTCTGCGGACCCTCCACGAACTCGGGAGTCACGCCCATGTCCTCTCAACAACGGGCCCGGATCAACCCGACCCTCCTCGTCTTGACCTCGGCAATCGCAATCCCCCTGTCGGCCGGTCCCGGGCCCGACGCCCGGGCCCAAGTCCCGATCGGATCGCACGGCCCGACCGAGCAGCAGGTCCCCGCCCTGCCCTCGGAACAGGCCTCGGGGACGTCCCTCTTCGAGGACTTCGGCGCGGGCCATCTCGGCGACTCGGTGGCCGACTGGAGCCCCGGGGCGTTCGATCAGATGGGACATCTCGACCGGAGTTGGCCGGGGTGGACCGCCCGTCTGCTCTCGCCGCTGAACGACGTTGAGGATCCCGACGGCGCCATCGACACCGACCGACCCAGCTTCACGCCGACCACCGGCCTCGTCCCGGTGGGCCGCGCCCAGATCGAGTCCGGCTACACCTTCGTCACCGATGAGTCCTCGAGCGAGCGCAGCTTCACGCACGTCTTCCCCGAATCGGCCCTCCGGATCGGGCTGGCACCCCGGGGCGAACTCCGGCTCTTCTGGCCGGGCTGGTCCTATGACGAGGTCGAGGATCGCACGACGGGCCTCTCAACGACCAGCAACGGTTCGCTCGACATGGAGGTCGGCTTCAAGTGGGGCCTCATCGAGCAGCAAGACGGGTTGCTCCCCAAGACCTCGCTGATCACCTCGATCCTGGTCCCGACCGGCTCGGGGACCAACTCCGGCGACACCGTCCTGCCGTTCGGCTTCCTGCTCTACAGTTGGTCGCTGACCGACAAGATCGGGCTGCTGGGCGGGACCGGCCTGTTCAACGCCAACGAGTTCCTTCAGGACGGTCAGCCCGTCGACGGATTCGTCGAGGCTTCGCAGTCGTTGCTCGTCTCGTACGCGCTGGCCGATCGCTGGACGACCTATTACGAGTACTTCGTGCTGTTCCGGACCGATTCGGCCGACGATCGCCCCGCCCACTCGATGAACGGCGGTCTGCTCTATCGGCCGACCGACAACCTCCAATTCGACGTCCGCGCCGGATTCGGCCTAGGGGATCGGGCCGAGGACTTCTTCACCGGCGCCGGCGTCTCGTTCCGATACTGATCGATCGATCGGCCGACCGGATCGCCGACCCCGAACCACTTCACCTCTCAGCAGTCCCAGATCATCCACTCGAGGCAACGGACACCAACGCGTTCGAGCCAGTTGAACGTCGCGCGGTCGGTGGCGTTGTTGGGAAGCTTGCGGACACCGATCCGACGGGCGCGATTTCTCAAGGAGTCCTGATCGGCCAGGTCGCGGGCCATCTGCGGGGTCAAGCCGCAGTGCCGGAGGTCGAGGTGGTCCAGTCGTCCCAGGATCGGCGATTGCAGCAGCGGAGCCAATTCACGAGGGGTGATCCGGTTACTGGCCAACCGGAGCGCGCGGAGTCCTCGGAGGGTCGGCTCCTGGCAGAGTGCCGACATCCCTCGACGACGGATCTGATTGGCGCCCAGATCTAACTGTTCCAGGGCGGGCAGGCGGTCTGACTCGGCCATTGAGATGATCTCTTCGTCGACCAGATCGTTGAAGTCCAGCTTGAGGACGCGGAGCCGGGTCCAGGGTGGGCCTGACCAGAGCTGTCGGACGCCCCCGCGATCCCAAGCGACTCGGCTCAGCGCCAAGCGTTCGAGCTGATCGGCCAGCCGGGTCAGCTCATTGAGGGCTCCGTCGCTGAGCCGGCACCCGCTCAGGTCCAACCGCGTCAGGCTCGGCGTCGCCATGGTCACCAGCGATCGCGCCGCTTCAGCATCAATGACGAGCCCGCGCAGGGACAGTTCGATTAGTCGTCGACCGTCGAGCCAACCCAACAGTGCTTTGGTGAATCGCGCGTTGGCTAGGTCGTCGTGCGCGAAGTGGCTGTCGTAGAGGACCGCCTCAATCTCTTCAGGGGGCGTCGAATCGTTGTAGAACGGATCGAACATCCCTACAAATCCGGATTGATTGATATTGGTGAGACGGAACCGGAACGTCGTCCAGGGCGCCGAGGCGATCCGTCCCAACGCGCGGTCCATTCCCTCCTCGAAAACGCCCTCGAAGTAGGACAGGATCCCGTCATACTCCAAACGTCGCGCTCCGGTGGGCCAAGGACCCGCCAACGACTCACAGAGCGCATCGAAATTCAGGAGCTGAAAGGCGTCCAACCGGTAGGATTCGAGGGCAGGGAACCACGAGGTCATCCCCATCCTCGAGGCCTGCGAGCGGGTCTGGGAGCACCGGATCAGCGACCATTCGGTCGGATTAGTCTCGAGCGCCAGGTCGAGTCGGTCCAGAACCGCATCGTTCAGCGGCACTCCGTCCAATCGCAGGGCGCGGATCCCCACGCGGAGGATCGGCTCGATCGTGCTCAGCCAGTTCTCGACAAACGCCGTGCCCGGGGTGGGGATGGTTTGATCGTAAGTTGGCAACGAGAGATCGACGCCGGTCACCTCGCTCAAGTCGGCGGCATATCGCCCATAAAGCATCTGTACAAGCGTGACACGATCCAGTACGGTGGCCGACAGGCAGATCCGCGCCGATGATTCGGTCGAAGCCACCAACTGGGCCACATCATCGATGCCACCCAGTTCGAGGTCGAACTGCCAATGGATCTCCAGAGGGCGGTCCGGATTGTCCCAGACCGGCATCGGTTCCAGGCGGACCCAGCTTTCTTGGGTGAGCGTCTGGGGAGTCTTCTGCTGACAGAGTTCGGCGAAGATCCGGACGACCATCGCGCTGAACAGCTCGCCAGACTCGAAGAGCTGATCGGCGGCCATGGCCAAGCGTCCGGCCAGATGGCGTCGACGGCTCCACGCGAACCGATCCGCATCGAACTGATTGAGCAGGTCGCGGATCCAGGCATCGGGATGATCATCGATCAACGGCATCGGACGCGATCCCAGAAACCACGACGCGCCCCGTCGTTCTGGACCGCGACGGCCTTGATCCGGACCGCGCAAGGCCCAACGACGATGTCGGGCATACCCGGGTGGATTGGACTCGGCAAGCCCCATCCTCGACGGATCGGCACGCTTTTGTTCTTGGTTCTTAGAGGATAAAGGCTGGGTCCCGGCAGGACAACCGGGACCCAAGCCGGCCACGGATCGCCTTGGGGCGGGTGGCCGAGGCGGGGTCATCGCGTCGACCGGTCAGGCATCGTGAACCGCGATCGGCAGCGACCGGCTCGACATTCGCTTCAATGCTCGGCGTGAGGCTCAGCCTTCGCGGACCGGCAGCGGGGCACCCAGGGTGTCGCCATTGGCCTTGAAGCCGCCGCCATCGACGTCGACGAAGATCGGGTTGGAGACGGCCACCGGTATATCTTGAGCGTGGGCCTCGCCGACGACCTGGCCGAGTTCCGAGTCTTCGCCGATGGTCGCGACGATGATGTGCGTGTCGGTCTCCAGGGGGATCTCCTCGGCAATGACCTGATATTCCCCGAGGGCATTGGTGTCGAAGATCTCAGCGTCGGGCGATGCGATCCCGGCGAACTAGAGCTGGTAGTTCGCCGGGATCGTCCACCCGGATAGACCTGGAGCTAATCGCTCTGCGGGTCATTGGTGGTCAGATCGATGATCATGCCATCGACGTCACGGACCATCATGTTGGCGTTCCGCAAGGGGATCGGCGCGGCCACGACAGCGGTGATCGCCTCGTTGCGGCGGAGCACGAAGTCGCCGTAGATCGCGTCGGCCTCTTTTCCCGCCGGCGCGTACCGATCGACGTTGCCCGGGTTGAGTTGGACCAGTTCAGCGGCGTGGGCCGTCGACATTACGGCCCCAATTGCCAGGACCGGGACAAGCCATCGCCGTTGCGTCATCATGGGAGTGGGTTCTCTCGGGAAGCGCGGCCCATCCGGTCCGGACTCGAACGGCCAGGGAGCGGTTCGCCAACGCTTCGGATCGCTGTTGGAGGGAGGAACGTTGCGGATCGCTCGAAGCGGCGATCCACTCGCTCATGGTCTTCAGGACCCCCTCGCCGCGAAACCGGGCAACAATTTCTTCCTGAATTTTTTTGGAACTCGCCTGCTCCGCTACACATTTCGACAACTCCTTAAACCTTGAGAGTACGCATGCCTGCACAACTCCTCCCGCGAATCATCCTCGTCGGTTGCCTAACTCTTTGGGGGGCCGCGACCAAGGCCCAGGACGCGCCTCGACCTCCATTGACGGTGATGACGTGGAACACCCAGTGGCTCAACGACGACAAGCCCGACGACGACGACTCGGAGATCGGTCGCGAGCACGCCGCGCCCAATCGGACCGAGTACGTGGAGCGGATCAAGACCTTCGCTGCAGCGATTGCCGAGGTCGCCCCTGAAATCCTCGCGCTCCAGGAGGTCGAGAACGAGCGCGTCGTCCGCGACCTGGCCAACGCTCTGAGTCGCGAGCACGCCCTGCCCTATCGCGTCGCGTTCGTCCAAGGGCGCGACACCTTCACCGGCCAGGACGTCGCCTTCCTCGTCTTCGAGGAGATCGCCTTCCAGGCGCGTTGCTTCGACTTCCGCCCCTTCATCGGCCGAGATGGTTACAAAAGCGTCTCGAAGCATCTCGTCATCCGTTTCGACTACGGTGACGATCGCTTTCAAGTCATCACCGCGCATCTGTCGACGCAATCGACGGACCGGAAGAACCAGGCGCGGACGCTCCGCACGTGGATCGATGGGGTCCGGAGAGAAGGTCCCTTGATCGTGCTGGGCGACCTCAACGTCGGGCTCCGGTTCAACGAGACGACGCCCGACTCGGACATCGGCACGCTCCGCGGCTTCGCCACCGACGACCGCCAGGACGACCTCTTCGACTGCCACCAACTCCTCGACGGCCAGGGGCGTCGGACCCATGTCTCAGGCCGGGAATTGGACCGCGTTTTGATCTCTAGCGACCTCCGCGACGGTCAAGGGTATGACCTTGTCGACGTTTCGTGCCGCCCCGACCTGGCCATCCGGGGGCGCGGACCCGACGAAGGGCGTGACGTCGCCTACCGACTCCCGACCCGCGAGCAGGACCTCAGCGACCACTATCCGATGGTCGTCCGCTTCGAGTTCGTCTCGGAGGACTCGGAGTGACGACGGACCACCCGGTCCGATCCCCGACATGAGCCGCGAAGCGAAGTTGATTTAATGGCCTCATTCCCAACCTGGCGCCACGCTTGAGTGGCAGGGGACTACGAGCGCAGCGAGTCGAACCCCGGGGCCGATGTCTCGAGATGGCGATCCCCTCGACCGAACCGTCAACCGACTCACCCAGATCGACCCCGGGATCCGGATCGAGTCAGTCCTCAGCCACCCCAACCTTGGACCAGTCTGGAAAGTGCGGAGTCGTCGTTCCCGCCCCATGAATTGAAAGGCGATCGGTCCATCGTTCCAGCTTGATGAGCCGCTCGGAAATTGGCGACGCCTCGAGCGGACACTACTTGGGGAACGACGACGTGGGTCCGAGGGGAGGATGGGATGGCGGGTGAGTTCGTTTCTGCTCCGATGCGCCGATCGTTCGGGTCGGCCGATCTGATCCGCATCGCGGAAGGAGCCGTCTGTCTCAGCGATGCGGAGTTGATCGAGCGGATCCGCTTCGGGGACGAGGCCACGCGCGACCGAGCCTTCCAGCGGATCGTCCAGCGTCATGGACCTTTAGTCGACCGGATCTGCCGGACCCTCCTTGATGAACACGAGGCCCACGACGCCTTCCAGGCCACCTTTCTGGTCCTGGCCACGCGACCGGGATCGGTTCGCCGGGGCGCCTCGCTGGCGGCCTGGCTGCACGGCACAGCCGTCCGGGTCGCTTCAGCAGCGCGGAGGAGACACGCCCGGCGGACCCGCCACGAGCGGATCGTCGTCGAAACCGCCGATGCATCGAGCGATCGCGAATCGTCCTGGGAGCGTTGGATCGAGCGGAGGGATCTGGCCTTCCTCGTTCAACGCGAGGTGGCCGCGCTGCCCCGGGAACTCAACCAGGTCGTCGTGCTCTGCTACCTGCAAGGTCTGACCCACGACCGCGCCGCCGACCTGCTCGGCTGGCCGGTGGGGACGGTCCGGACCCGACTCAGCCGGGCCCGCGCACGGCTCAAAGTCGGCCTCGAGCGTCGAGGGATCGGCCCCGACGCCTTGGCCGGTCTGCCAATGCTCGGAGTTGGGATGGCCGGCTCGGGCGCCTCGTCGTGCGCGACCCGCTTGGTCCTCTCCACGACGCTGGCCGCCTCAACGGTTCGATCGGGTGCTTTAGTGACTGCCCATGGACTGACCGCCTCGGGGACGGTCGCCACCTTCGTCTCGCAAGCTGTCTGGAGCCCCTGGATGATCTCCCTCAAAGCGATCGCCGCAACCCTGCTCGCCTCGGCAACGCTCGTTCTGGCCACCGGGGACGGACTCGTCGCTCAAGACGATCCGCCTGTCCTGGTCAACCCGAAAGGTGATGCAGTCGATCCGCCCGCTGAGCCGGTCGCCGAAGCGGCGACGGACTCGCCAGCCATCATCGTCCGCACCTATGATGTCGGCGACCTGGTCGCCTCTCAGGAATACGATAAGGACGCCCCCGCGCTCGACGACGACCCGTTGATCGCCAAAGCCTCCACACTTGACGCCAAGCCCTTGATCGCCCTGCTCACCCGCCACATTGCTCGGGGAACGTGGAGCGTCCGCTATGCCACGAACGTCGGCGAGAGCGAGATCGCAACGACGATCGTCACCGCCCCAAACCTCCCACAACCCGAACGCGGCGTGCAGGGAACCTTGACATTCCAACGACCGGAACTCCAACTCAAGGTCGAGCACACCCTCGAAGTTCACGACGACATCGCTCATCTCCTCAAGGAACTCCGACGCGTCGTCGCTCTGGCGGATCGCGACGAGCCTCCCCAAGGAGAAACCCCTCTCGAAGAAGCAACAACGCCCTCGATCGGCCCTGAATTGTTAGAGAAGATCGAATTTTGCGAGCAACGCATCGCCGAGCTATCGGTCAAACTCGAAGCATACAGGCCTCATTACGACGCGCTTCGAAAGCAGATTGAACCGCTCGAACGAAGAGAGATGCTTATCAAGAGGGCTCGCACCAAGTTCTTCGAACTGCCTCAGGTAGCCCTGCTTGAACACGAACGAACTCGGAATTGGATCCAACTTGAGTTGTTAAGGGAGAGTACCAACGACCCGGGGGACGCGAGGCTCGAATATTTCCAACAGCAGATCGATGAGACCATTCAAGAGCTCAAAGACCTCTGGGCGAAACAATATCCTCAACTTCCTTTCGGAAAGGAACTTTCAACCAAAGTCAATTCTCTAAAAAAAGAATTATATGCCTTTTAGTTCACTAGATGGTTGCACACTTCTTTTACAACAAATTAATGACGTCAAAAACTGACTATCCGGAAAACATTATACAGAAGGGGGTTTCCCGAGTAATTAGTTCTATCGACAGACTGGAAAACAAGATCGCAGCAATTGATGATCGCCTTCAAGGTTCGAACGCTAGATGACTTCTAGGATGTCTGGCGGTCCGACCCATGGAACAGACGTGGTGAGCGCTGTCCAAACTCAACACGACCTCCCCTTCCCCATGGGCCGGACCATCAGATCTCGGTGTGTCGTCGGCGCCCGGAGGTGGGACGCCGGCGACGGCGGATGGCACCGCACCGAGATTGTTCTGCTTGGAAATCGTGTGCCCAACTCAGCGAATCGGCGCTCAAGCGCCGGTGCGTCGGGCCATGGCTTCGATGATGCGACTGCGGACCGACTGGGTCGACTCGGAGTCGCCGCGATCGGCCTTGTCGGCGGACTCCGCATCGGTGTCGGCGACGAACGGTCGGAAGAACGAGACCGACTCGGGCCGACCCGCTGCGAAGAGGCTCATGAACGACTCGGGTAGCCGGGTCGGTTCAGCGATGGATCGCACGGTCTCGATGGTGACCGGGTTCGACGCCGGATCGACGCCCCGCGCCGAGCGGACCCGTTCCGGGAAGGCTGATAGGAACGTGCTCCGGAACGTCGGCACGGTCCAGTCCGGGCGACCGCCGCGGTCCGTGTCGGTGGTCGTCGACTCAGTGATCGTGACCGACTCGGAGTCGCCGATGACGTTCAGCCGCAGCGAGTTGATCCGAGCCTCGATGGTCTCGCTGACCGGGCCGTCAAGTAGGACCGGCGTCGAGTCGGTGCGGATCGTTCGGAGTCCATCGCCCAGAATGCGGCGCCCCGGACCATCATCCTGACCGGTCTGCCCGAGGCCACTGAAAGCCGCCAAGTCGGCAGCCATCAACGGACCGTCGGAGCCCACTAGTGGCGTGAAGAGTACACCGTCCAGGTTACGGCCCGCGAAGTCGAACGTGACTTCGGGGACCGGAACTTCGGTGATTTCGACCCCATCAGCGGTGACCTCGAGGACCTCGCCATCGGAGGTGATCGTGATCTCACCACTGGTCTCACGGAGACCACTGAAGGCCGCCAGGTCGACATCGGCCAACGGACCGTCGGGACCCATCACCGGCGGGAGCGGTCCATCGTCCATGCTGCGGCCCGCGAAGTCGAACGTGACTTCGGGGACGGGAATTTCGGCGATCTCGACCCCATCGGCGGTGACCTCGAGGACCTCGCCGTCAGAGGTGATCGTGATCTCATCACTGGTCTCACGGAGACCACTGAAGGCCGCCATGTCGGCATCGGTCAACGAGCCATCGTCGGTCAACCGATACATCATCGCTTCGACCGGCAGGGTGTCGTTCGAGGCCAGGAATCGGACCGGTTCGACGGGCTCACCATCGAAGGTCACGGAGAAGCCGGGTTCGATCTCGCCGGCCTCAACGGCGATGCTGGTCAGTTCCAAGACCTCGCCTTCAGGGTTGACGAACTCGAGATCTTCGGGAATCGGTCGTTCCGGGAACTCTCCGCGAACCCCCGACATGACCATCAGTTGGGCCATGTCTTCAGAGTCAGGACCGGGTAAGACCAACGGGCTGGAGAATTCTTCACCATCGATCTCGAGGGCGGTGATCGTCATGGGTTGGAGGGGCCGACCGGTCTCGGGATCGACCTCCCCGATGACCTCCGGCTCAACGGCCAACTCGACCTCGAACTCGGGAGCGACGATCTCGAGTTCGATCGGCGCGGGCCGTTCGAGAGTCTCGACCGCCTCGAGGGCGGGCAGGTCGCCGGTCAACAACAGCTTGCCTTCGAGCATTTCGCAACGGACCTGAGCGTGGGTCCGGTTCCTCAGAGCACCGGGGACGAGCGAACGGGTCATTCCGGGAGTCCTCGAGCGAATCTGACGTCAACAGCCCCGTCGGCATCATCGACTTCCCGTCGTGCCGCCGAGGCCCACCAGGCACCCCACTCCGGGGTGCACGGCGACCACGCTTGATGAGGACTCCACCGAGGCAAAACGCTGTGGTCGGGGATGATCCAGACCTGTCTCGACGACCGAACCTGCGGGACGGTCGCGAGCAAGCCGTTTCCGATCGTTCCCGAAACCAGTAGGCGGCCGAGGGCCCGGATCTTTCACCGCTCGGGCAAAAAAAACGCGACGCCTCCGCCGTCTTTCCGCAGGCTATTCTTGAGGATTTCCCGCGAACTCATCGCGCGACGGCCAACACTTGACCGGGTCGGTCTCCGGAATAGCGGATCAGACCCACCTCAGTTCCAACAATCCCGCGCAAACCAAACGTGATCAGCAAAACAAGGAAACCTGATAGCCGGTCAGCAACACATAGAGCGCGACGACGGCGACAAGCAGGTGACCGACGCGGATCGGGCTCCGGAACAATCGGCGATCCTTGAAGGCCACGAGGATCGGGAGCCCGGCGGAGGTCAGCAGATACTTGACGCTCAGGAAAGCAGAAGAGCCTCCGGCCATCAAGGCCGACTCGAGCAGAGGGTTCGCCTCCTCACAGGAACGGTCCAACAGGAGCATCGTCAGGACTGCGTCGTTGATCGAGAAGGCCAGCACGAGTGTCGAGAGGGCCAGCCATCGCCAGTGGAACCGCCCCCAACCCGCACCGGTCCTGGAGAGTCGGAACGAGAGGTGCGGTAGCCCATCGGACATCGGGTCCAAATGCGCGCCACCGAGGTCGAGTGGGGAATGAGCCATCCTCATGATCGTCGTCTCACCACGTCTCTGGAGGCCAAGGGCATTGGGAGATCCCCCGAGGCAAGTGACGTCCCCAGGGCCGCGCCGACTCACCCAGACTCTCGGTCTAGGAGAACGGACGTGAAGGTCCCTGGTGGGTGGCCGCGTGGGAACGGCGTTTGGGACCTCCGATAAGGCCTACGCCTAGCCTAGCCCGCCTTGGACGCCGACCACCTCAAGGAACCCAACACGCCGCGCCGGGGCAACGCGCTGTCGATGGACCGCCACACCACCGATCGCCATCGAAATCGTGGCGGGAACCGATCCGATACCTCCTCGGTGATCCAGGACACATCGGCGCTCAAGGAGACGTGGGATCAACGCCTCAACCGACCCGATCAGAAGTCGGCGTTGCCGGGCGTTCGGGGAAAGGGGATGACGTCGCGAATATTGGCCATACCGGTGGCGTAGATGATCGTGCGCTCGAAGCCGAGGCCGAACCCGGCGTGGGGCACGGTCCCATAGCGCCTGAGGTCGCGGTACCACCAGTAGTCGTCGCGCGGGAGGTCCATCTCATCGAGACGGGCGTCGAGCACGTCGAGCCGCTCCTCACGCTGGCTGCCACCAATGATCTCGCCGATGCCCGGAGCCAGGACGTCCATGGCCGCGACGGTCTGGCCGTCGTCGTTCATGCGCATGTAGAATGCTTTGATTTGCTTAGGATAATTCATCACGATGACGGGCCGGCCAACGACTTTCTCGGTGAGGTACTGCTCGTGCTCGCTCTGGAGGTCGCGGCCCCAAGCGACGGGGAACTCGAACGTGACGCCGCCGTCCTGGGCCTTCTCGAGTAATCGGATCGCCTCGGCGTAATCCATGCGCTCGAACTCGGCCTCGACCAGGGCCTCCAGCCGTTCGATGCAGCCCTTGTCGATCCGCTGGGCGAAGAAGGCCATGTCGTCGCCGCGCTCCTCGAGGACGGCGCGGAAAAGGTACTTGAGCAGGTCCTCGGCCAGTGTGGCGTCGTCGTTGAGGTCGGCGAAGGCGATCTCCGGCTCGATCATCCAGAATTCGGCCAGGTGTCGGGTCGTGTTGGAGTTCTCAGCGCGGAAGGTCGGGCCGAAGGTGTAGACCTGGCTGAGTGCCAGGCAGTAGGTCTCGACGTTGAGCTGGCCCGAGACGGTCAGCCGCGCCTCGCGGCCGAAGAAGTCCTGGGCGAAATCGACGGCTCCTTCCTCGGTCCTCGGCGTATTGAGTAGGTCGAGCGTGGAGACGCGGAACATCTCGCCGGCCCCTTCGCAGTCGCTGGCGGTGATGATCGGCGTGTGGACCCAGAAAAAACCACGCTCGTGAAAGAACCGATGTACGGCCATCGAGAGGCAGTGCCGAACCCGGGCCACCGCGCCGAAGGTGTTGGTCCGCGGCCTGAGGTGCGCGATCGTCCGGAGATACTCGAAGCCGTGTCGTTTGGCCGCCACCGGATAGGAATCGGGCGATTCGACCCAGCCAACGATCTCGACGCACTGGGCCTGGATCTCGACCGACTGCCCCTTGCCCTGCGACTCGACCAGCGTCCCCTCGGCGATGATCGAGCAACCGGTGGTCAGGTGGAGGATCTCGTCCTGGTAGTTGGCCAGATCCTGGGGAGCGACGACCTGGATCGGATCGAAGCAGGTTCCGTCGCTGACGTGCAGGAACGAGAGCCCGGCCTTGGAGTCGCGTCGGGTCCGGATCCAACCGCGGACCTGGACGGTCTCACCGATCGTGCCCCGACCGGCCAAAAGGTGTCGAATCTGAGTCGCCGTCCGCTCCGCCATCGCTCGCTCCATCCCGAGAAATCCCAACCGTTCGACGCTCGCTGAACGTCCTGATTCTTCGGATTATGGTCCAGCCTGGATCCGGTTGTCGACCGGTCCGACGCGTCGTCCTGAGCAATCCCGAGGCCCCATCGCGCTGCGTTCTCGCTCGACGAGGAGCCACCCGATGCGTTCTGATGAACCCGGGGCATCGACGACCTTCGACGCGTGATGCCCAACGTTCAAGGCCATGCTGGAATGCAGGGTGTCTTCAGATTCGGGGAGAGCGGATTATTATGGACTCGGAACGTTGGGAACGGCTGCGTACGCTCTTCGATGAGGCATTGGGATGCCCCGAGAGCGAGCGGACCGCGTTCCTCGAACGCGCATGCGGGTCCGATCACGAACTCCGCGATCAGCTCGCGAACCTGCTCGAAGCCCATCAGACCGAGGGGGACACCGTCTTCCCCCGCCTCGACCCGCCGACATTGGAGGTCCTCCCCGTCAAGGCGGACCGCGTAGGTCATCGCCTCGGGGCGTTCCAGGTCGGTGAGGTGATCGGTCGTGGCGGCATGAGCGTCGTGCATCGCGCTCAGCGTCAGGATGCCGACTATGAACAGACCGTCGCGATCAAGTTCCTTCCCCCGCCCAGCGATCCTCAAGGACTGGCTCATCGGTTCCGGAACGAAGTACGGATCCAGGCCGACCTGGGGCGGCACCCCCGGATCGTGGGACTAATCGAAGCCGGGACCACGCCCGAAGGATCGCCCTATGTGGTGATGGATTACGTCGATGGCCAACGGGTCGATTCCTTCTGTGACCAGCACCGACTCGAGATCCCAGGACGCATCCGGCTCTTCCTCCAGGCCTGCGAGGCGGTCCAGTACGCCCACCGTCACGCAGTCATCCATCGCGACCTCAAGCCCTCCAACATCCTGGTCGACGGTGACGGCAACGTGCACCTGATTGACTTCGGGATCGCCAAACTGCTCCAAGAGAACCCAGACCACGACGACGGCCCTCGGACGCAGACCGGCTATGCTCCGATGACCCCACGTTACGCCAGCCCCGAGCAGATCCGTGGCGAGCCGTTGACGACCTCCAGCGATGTTTACGCGCTGGGCTTGATCCTCTATGAACTTCTGACCGGTCACCAACCGACCCGATCCCGTGAACCCGGCGTGATCGATTCCGAGACGGTGCCGATCCGGCCCAGCCAGGCAGTGCTCCAGCCCAAGACGCTCCCAAGTCGCGACGGGACCACGGAGACGCTGACCCCCGAGGAGTTGGCCTCAGTCCGCAATGCCTCGCCCCAGGTTCTCAGACGAGTCCTCGGGGGTGATCTGGACGGGATCATCTTGACGGCGCTCCGACCCGAGCCGGAGCGTCGCTATCCGAGCGTCGAAGCGCTCGTCGACGACCTCAATCGGCACCTCAACGGGGAAGCGGTGACAGCCCGAGGCGACTCGATGCTTTACCGCTTAGGGGTGTTCGTGCGTCGTCATCGCGCGGCGGTGGCGGCCGGTGTCTTGGCGGTCCTGTGCTTGATCGCCGGGATCGTCGGAACGACAACGGCGATGGTCTACGCCTTCGATGAACGTGACCGCGCCAACAACGAGCGCGATCGCGCCAACGCCAACTTGATCACTGCGCGGGGGGCGATCGACGAGCTGACCTTGGTCGGCGAGGAGGTGCTCCTAAACCAGCCGCACCTGACACCGATCCGGAAACAGATCTTCGACGCCGCCCTGCCCTACTATCAGGACCTCCTCAAGCAGGCCGATGCGGCCAAGACTTACGAGGCACTCGCGGTCGTCGCCTTGGCTCATGAGCGAATCGGCCGGATCGCCCGGAGTTCCGGCTCCATGGCCGAGGCCTCCATCACCTTCGATCGCGCTGTGGATGCCGCTCGCCAGGCCTTGGCCGAACAGCCCCGCTCATTCGATCTTCGACTGATGTTGGCATCGCTCTTAAGCGGACACTGCACCTCGGATTTCTTCATGAACGATCGTCCGCTCCCACGGATACAGGCCGATCTCCGCGAGGCGCAGACCCTCCTACGCAATCTCCAGGCCGAGCAACCTGAGTCGCTCGAAGTACGATACTGGCTCGCCCAGACAATCTTTCACTCGGCCAACCTGGCCCGAATCATGGGAAAGCCGGACGAAGCGATCGCCCAACTGAATTCCGCTATGAATGCATATCAAAATCTCTTAGAAATCGACCCGAACTTCAAGCGAGCCCGAAACGAACTGGCCGGATCGATGTATAACCTGGCGATCCTCCTCAACCTTCGAGGCGACCCGGAATCGGCGATCGCCCTGCAGGAGTCGGTCTGCGCCCTCTATCGCGAGATGGGCGGTGACTCTCTCGACCAAAGAGGCATGATTTATGACCTGGGCAATGCGTTGGTCACGTTGGTCGTCTTTCGACGTCAGGCCGACCAGCTCGATCAGGCGAGCCGAGACCTCGAAGAAGCGGCGAGCCTGCTGGAACAGCTCGTCAACGATCACCCCTCCATCTTCGTTTACCAGAGCAAGTTCGTCGAAGTCTTGATCCTCCGCGCCGAGAACGCGTATGACCTGAATCACCCCGAGGAGGCCCTGCAATGGGCCCGAGAAGCCCACGATCGCGCCATCGCCTTAGTCGAACAAGGAGGTGGACGACGTGACGATCAGACTCGACTCGGACATTGTTACGACATCCTCGGGACTGCCGCACGTGAGAACGGTGAGATCGAAGAGGCGATCGACGCCTATTCCCAAGGCATGACGCTGTTGACCAGCTTCCCTCAGCCGATCGCCTCGGAACTCTACAACGCCTCCTTGATGGCGATTGAACTGGCCGAGACGCATCGGGACGCCGGTGACCTCGATGCCGCTCGACAATCGCTCCTGGAAGCCCTCAACCTTCGGGAACGTCTCAGCAGTGACGAGGAGATCCGTGGGCGCGTCCGCGATTATCGCGAGTCGTTGGTCGAGATTCTCGGGCGACTTGGCGAATTGGAACGCGATACGGGTCACTTCGATCGCGCGTTGACATGGCTCCAACGCTCCGCCGACGTTGGAGAGGGACTCTTGGCACGCGATCCTCAGACCGTCAGCCTCCAAAACATGAAGATAACCTATCGAACCCTCGGCGAAGTCATGTTGCTCAATGACCAGCCGGAGTCGTCTCGAGCCGCTTACCTTCGAGCTGCGGAACTCGTCTTGATGATGCCGGCACCCGAAGCGTCAAAATACTATAATATGGCTTGCCATTTCGCGCTCGCCGCGTCGGCCGCCCAACGAATCGATCCGTCCTCGAAGCCGACCGCCTCGGCCGATGTTGATCGGGCGTTGGAAGCCCTCCGAGCAGCCGTCGCACAGGGCTGGGACGACGCGGAAAGCCTTCGGAACGACACGGACCTCGATGCGATCCGAGACCATCCCGAGTTCGTGGAGATTCTCCAAGCGCTGGAGAGTCGATCAACTGATGCGGATCGGACCGACTAACGAGCCAATCAAGCTCAAGTCGCCCGCGAGTCGTTGACACCTCAGGGCGATAGCCAACCGGAGGTGGTCTCGACGGCGCGGGCCTGATCAGCAGCGGCTTTCTTGACAGAGAGGATATGCTGGCGGATCCGGCTGAGGAATGGGGAGAGGTCTTCCTTGGAAACGACCGCCTCGATGAGGATCGGTCCGCCATCGGCTTCAGCACGGGCGATCGCCTGACCAAGTTGGGCAACGGTCTCGGCGCGAACGGAGGGGCAACCAAGGCTCTCGGCGAAACCGGGATAGTCCCAGCTCCGGCGATCGTAGTAGGGCCGATGGCCGTCCAGAGCTTCGAGCATCCCGTAGCTGGAGTTGTTCAGCAGCAGGACGATCGGTTGCAAGCCGTTCTCGACCAGGGTGGCCAGTTCGGTCCCAGTCATCTGGAAGGCGCCGTCGCCAACCAGGATGAAGGGCCGACGCGAACGGTCGGCAATCCCCGCGCCCAAGCCTCCGGGGACGCCAAAGCCCATCGAGGCGTAGTAACCGGGCGCGAGGAAGACGTCGGCCCGAAGTTCCAGGCCGATAAACCAACTGTCGCCCACATCGGCCACGAAGCTGTATTTCGACTGGTCGAGCCCTTGGAGTTGCAACAGGACGTCGCGAGTCTGGAGCCGAGCACTGGGATCGCGGGGGGACTCGGTCGGGCTCGGCATCGTTGGTGCGGAGGCCAGCGGGCGAGGGGTCACCCGATCGGCGCGTTGGAGGAGCGTCTCGACGACCCGCTCGATCGGCACGGCGTCGAAGCGGTGGTGCCGGACCCGAGTCGCTTCCGGCTCGATACTGACGAACGACTCGGGGGCGATTCGGTCGGTCCAGAATCCGGTGTTGGTGTCGAACCGGATCACGCCCAACCCGACAACGCAGTCAGACCCATCGAGCAGCTCACGGGCGTTCTGGTCGCCCAAGGCCCCCATATAGACGCCCACGAACTGGGGATGGCTCTCGGGGAACGACGCCTTGCCGAGGACCGAGGACGTCACCGGGAGGCCCCAGGCCTCGGCCAGCCGGACGATCGACGCAGTCAGACCGTAGCGTCGGACGCCGATGCCGACGTAGAGGGCCGGCCGCTCGGCGCGTTCGATCATCGTGAGGATCTCGTCGACAGCCTCGTCCAGAGCCGCCTGATTGAGTTCCGGCGCGTGGGGGTCGTCCCAATCGCGGAGCGGTCGGTTGGGCGGATCAAGAGGGGCCTGGACCAAGTCGCGCGGGATCTCCAGATAACCCGGACGTCGGTGCCGAAGCACGTTGGCTAGGACGCGGTCGATCGTCTCGGCAGCGCGGGTCGGATCGCCCAGGATCGCCCCGTCGACGGTCACCTCCTGCATCATCCGAAGCTGGCTGTCGTGACTCTTGACGACGTGATGCAGGTAGATGTCGGGGCGCCGGTAACGCATCTCCGGCCCGCCGCAGACGACCAGCAAAGGGATCTGTTCGGCATAGGCACAGGCGATCGGGTTGAGCATGTTCAACGCCCCGGCGCCATACGTCACCAGGGCCACGCCCAATCCTCGGAGCCGTGCATAGGCGTCGGCGGCGAAACCCACGCCCGGCTCGTGCGCGCAAACGACGGTGTCGAGTCCTACCTGATCCTGGACCGCATAGACCGGCAGGACGAAGTCGCCCGGGATCCCGAAGGTATGCGTCACGCCCGCCTCACGGACCCGATGGAAGAGATACTCGGTCAGCGTCATGACGGATCGGGCTCCTCGGGGGGCTTGGGGGGCGCGAGGACGTGGGCGGAGAAAGGCTCTGAGGGACCTCTGAGCGGCTTAGCGCTGCTTGCGCGACCAGGCGACGTGGCGCTCGATCCCCGGGTGAGCCAGCAAGTCGTCGCGGCATCGATAGTTGCGTGCCAGATCCTTGGCGTCTGGGATGATCTTATGGATCCCGTTGTGGCAGATCCGGCAGATCATCAGGCCGGTCCGCTGCATCGTCTGGCGATCGAACCGCTTGCGGAACCACTTGTTTGAGTGCAGGGTGCGCGGGATCAGGTGGTGGAAGGTCAACGGACGAGCCTGCTCGCAGAGGTCGCAAGGACCGAACTTGCGGGAGGTTTGCAGCGGATCCACGCGCGTGCCCCGAAAACCGAGATGACTAGAGGACCTCGACGACATCACCGCTTATTGTAGCCGGCCCATACATTGAGGAAATCGGCTGCGTCGAGCGGAACTCTCGAGCTGGGCTGAGCGGTCCCTCAAAACACTCCAAGAAGACCTTGAAGCGCCCTGTCGAGAGCTCCTCGTTCGAAAGAGAGGATCGCCTCACGACCAGCATGGATGGTCAAGGACGATCGGAGGTCATTAGCGACCCGTATGGTGATTGTCCGGCAAAAAAATAAGGGGGCCGACGTGGCTCTCCCCTTCCACGTCGGCCCCCGATACTCCACTCCACGACTTTTACATCGCGAAGTGGAAGATCTTAGCGAGGAACCGCCCGAACCGCCAGCCCAGGCAATGCTCTCCGCCGTAGATCTTGGCATACCCACGTTGTCCTACGTGGAGCCTCAACTCCTCATTATCCACCGGGATCAAGACCTCGTACATCGCGTTGAGCGGCCGGACCGCGCCGGTCTGCTGGTCGGGCTCGGCCGCGATCTCACCGCCGGCCATGTAGCTCAGTTCGGGCGGGATCTCCTCGCGGCTGACCCCGGCGATGTCGTCGACCTCGCTCGTAAACGTCTGCTCTCCATTACCGTAAACCTTCAACCAGGTCTTGTTGCCTTCCCGGATCAGGTCAATGTCAGTTTGTTCCATGATCAGGTGGGCGACAAGCCGCTTCGGATCACCGATCTGGCAGTAAACTTCTCCCGATCGGTAGAACCGCCCCATCTCGCGGGGGTGTGGTGCCCCGATGATCTGTCCAGTCTGGGGCGCGGTCAGGACCAACTTGGCAACCTGCTCATTGGCCGTGTCGACGGCCGGCCGAAGCTCCTCGGCAGCCTGGACATGACTGTCGGCCACGGCCCGATGGTGGCCGCTGTTGATACTGCTGTAATGTTCGGCCCAAATGTAGTGAAGATCAAGCTCCGCTTCTTGCATTCTTCGCTCACGGAGCAACTCCGGGTTGCTTAGGGACGCCAACCGGACACCTGGTTCGCCGATCCAATCGCCGTCGCGGACGCCGATCTCGGTCAGTCGACCAGGCACCTTGACGTAGACCGAAGAGATGTCACGGGGCTCCAGGAAAAACGTCCCTTGGACGTAGTAGGGGAACGGGATCAGCAAGACGGTCGCCACGACGGCAGCGAATCCGCCCAGGATCGCGGTCGCTCTCAGCTTCTTCACCTTACGCATCCTCCCAGGAGTGACGACGAACTTGCCCATTTTGTACAGCGGCATCCCCAGCAATGGGACGCCGGCCCCCATGGCCAGCATAGCGCTGATCGAGCCGAGACCATAGGGCTTGAGCAGGTTGTAGAGGAACCAAATGATGCTGATCGTGATGAACCAGCGGTAGAAGTAGGAGGCGACCGCGTAGATGATGAACAGTTGGCGACGCGAGCGCGGCATGTAGCCCGAGGGCGGCACCTCCAGGCCCAGCACCTTCTCCTGGAACGTGTTGGTGAAGAACTGCTGGCTCTTGATCCGCAGGTTCGGGATCTCTAACCAGTCCGAGGCCACGTAGTAGCCGTCGTACCGCAGCAGCGGGTTGGCGTTGAACATGACCGTGTTGACCGAACAGATGAACATCGTGGCGAGGGACAAACTGTTGATCAGCCCCTCGTCGGTGTTCCACCAGACGAAGGTGGCCAGGCTCGCGATGACGACTTCGACGTAAATCCCCGCAGCGGCGATCCAGATCCGGTGCCATTTGTTCGGCAAAAGCCAACTGTCAGTCACATCGCAATAGAGACACGGTGTTAGCACGAGGAACAGGATGCCCATCTCGTGGACTTCTCCGCCGTAGTGCTTGGCCGTCAAGCCGTGACCGAACTCGTGGATGACCTTGACGATGCCCAGACTACACCAAAAGAACAGGATGTTCTTCCAGTTGAAGAAGCTGTCGAAGGTCGGCAGCTTGGCATAGAAGGTGTCCCATTGCGAGGCGACCAGCCCGAGGGCCGCCAGCATCAGGCCGACGCTGAAAGCCATGAAGTAGGGCGTGAAGATCCATCGCAGATAGGGATACATCCAGGTCAGCAAGCGTTCCGGGTCGGTCACCGGAATCTTGATGTAGAGGATGTTCGTGGCGAACTGCGCGATCTTCTTCCACTTCTTCTTACGGGCCCGGTCGATGAGGGCCTGGGCCTGCTCGGGCGTATCGATCTGGACGATGCCGGCCTCGTGCAGTTGGGCCACGAACCGGACCAGGTCGTCGATCGAGATCGTCTGCGGTCGGTAGTTGCGCTCGAAGGCCCGCTTGACGTCGAGCAGGGTCCGCTTGCCGTCGAGCTGCTCCAGCAGGAAGAACTCCTCGATCTTGAAGCGGAAGTACTTCAAGGCGATCGGTTCTTTGACCACGTAGTGGGTCACCCCCTCGTAGAACACTTTCTGGACGACGAGGTCCTTGCGGAGTTTGGGGGTCAGGTACTCGCCGGCCTGACCCGCTGGCGGCGGTGTGGCGGGCGGCGTGGCTGTCGGCGTCAAGGTCATCGTCGTCGGCCTGCCTCGCTAAGGGAGATGGGTCGTGTCGTGAGTGGGGTCCTTCGAGACGGTCATCCGGCTCAGCGATTCCGGACGACGGGTCGAGCGGCCCGCGTCGTGGCGCCGACGGGACCTTGGTTCAGCGAGTCCAGGTCGATAACCATCTGGACGCTCCAGCCAGCGCGGAGGAAGAAGTCCTCCGTGTTCTCGATCTCGGCGTAAATCCGGATCTTGGTGTTCTTCGAGGCGGAGGACTGCGGGTCGACGAAAGTGATTTTGCCGCCGAAGAACCGACGATCCTCGGAGAGCTGGACTCCCGCGATCTTCGGCTCGATCTGTACGGCCATCCCCTCGCGAACGAGCTGGGCTTGCGACTCGGTCAAGAAGGCGAAGACGCGGAGCCGGTTGAGCCGGACGATTTTGACGACCGGTTCGTTGGCGCGGACGCCCTCGCCGGGGTTCTTGTACCGCTCGACGATTTTGCCCTCGATCGGGGCGACGATCTGATGCTCATCGACGATCCGTCGGGAGAGCTCGTACTCGGCGCGGTTCAGGTCGATCTGTTCCTCAGCCTCCTGCACCTGGGCGGTGGCGACGAGGACTGCCGCGCGGGCCTGATCATACTCGCTCAGCGAGAAGGATCGGGGATCGATCTGACGGAGCCGCTCGATCCGCTCCAGCTCGACTTCGGCGGCCCGCATCTGGGCACGGGCTCGCTGCAATGGCCCCCGAGCTTCGGCCGCCTTTTTCGCCTTGGCCATGTTGATTGCGGCCATCTCGCTGTGCAGTTGGCCGATCGGCTCCCCGACGGGAACATAGTCACCAACGTCGAACTCGATCGCCTCGAGGATCCCGTCGCGGAAGGCGGCCACCTCGGCCGTCTCGATCATCTCGGTCAGGCCGCCATCGATGACCATGATGTTGCGCTCGGCGCGAAGTTGCTGAGCGTTTGCGGTTGAGGTTCCGAAGGTGAGGCCGAGCAGAACAAGCCCCAGGGCTGGGGTCATCGTGGTTCGAAGCATCGGTCAGTCTCCATCGCCTTGGGGGCAGGATCGGTCTGAGATTTGTGAAATCGGGTTCGGTGTGAGCGATCGATGGACTTTGAGTGTCCGAGATCCGGGGGCGACTCGGTACGCCGCCCGGGGGGGAAGGCCGAACGTCGGGGGTTAACTCGAGGCCCTGGGTGCGTTGGTGCATCGACGTTGTCTTCGTTGACGATTGATCGACACGACGGACCCGGGGTTGGGAATCAGCTCAGGAACGGCCAGCGGAACAGGATCGTCTCGTAGAAGAAGTGGACGACGTCGCGGAGCAAGACATAGGCCAGTCGCGCTTCACCGCACTCGATCCGGGCAGTCACTTCGGAGCCGGGCCGCAGTTCGAAGTCGGGCGAGGCCTGGCTCTTGGCGATGAAGGCCTGCTTGACGTCCTCGCTGAAGCCGATGGTGACCTTGACCATGTGGTCGGTCTCGATCATCTCGGCCTTCGAGGCGACCCGCTTGACATAGCCGCGGTACCGCTTGGACGGCTCGTTGGCCAGAACGAAGTAGGCGTCCAGCGGGGTGTCCGAGGGGAGCTCACCGCTCTCGATCTGGGCGTCCAGCTCGCGCTTGGCGTCCAGGATCGGACCCATGTCCTTGTCCTTGACGTTGACCTCCAGGAGCCACTCAGCGTTCTGGTCGGTGCTGGCCACGGTGATCAGTTCGGTGCCGATCTCGACGGGCCGGTTCTGGAACGTTTTCCTGACCTCCCAGGTCGTCACGATCCCATCGACCGGGGCAACGACCTTCATCTCCTCGAATTGGCGTTCGAGGATATCCAATTGATCGCGGGTGCTGACCATGGTCTCCTTGGCCCGCTCGAGCTGGGCCGAGACCTCCATCCGCTCGACTTCGCTGAGGCCCCGCGTCTGCCTCCGGGCCCGGAACGCGTTCTGATCGATCTCCGCCTTGCTGTATTCCGAGAGGAGCCGGTTGTATTCCTTGTCCAGCTCGTCGCTGCGGATCTCGCAAAGCACATCGCCCTTCTTGACCTGCTGACCGTGGACGACGTTGACCTCACGGATAACGCCCGAGACCGGCGCGTAGGTGATCTGACGTTGCTCGGGATAGAGCGCGCCTTCGACGGGGATAGTCAGCTCCCAAGGCACGAAGGCCAGCATGCCCATGAGCATCGCCACGGCCAAAAGGACGCCGGCGATCTTGGCCAGGGTCCGACCACGGAAGAACCGCCAGGGCGAACCCAGGAGGTGCCAGAGCGGCTTGAGGAAGATCCGGTGATGTTCCCGGGCGTTCCAGAGCGCAAGGGACGCATGTCGCGCGATCACCTCGCTCCGCGCCTGCATCTCGGTGGCGGCGATCTCGTCGCCCATCTGGTCGGTCACCAGGCAGCCGAAGGGCACCTGCTCCTCGTTCTCCTCGCGGACCGGCCGATACAACAGCGTGACCGAGACCGCCTTGGAGCCCGATTCGTCGACATAGATCTCGATGGCCTCCTGCAACTCCGGCGAGAGTCCCTCGGTGCTCCCAGTGTAGTGCAGGTCCTCACCCGAGCGGATCACCAGCTTGCAGAGGTGGGTCAGCTCACGGACGAGGTTCGAGCGCTGCTCGACGACTTCCTGGCCGCTGACGGCCTCGACCATGGTCCGGCGATTGATCTTCAAGGCCACGCTGAGCCGGTCGGCGCCGATGAGCTGCTTGCCGCTGTTGGACACCGCGAAGCAGGTCTCTTTCAGGTCCAGCGACTTGTGAATCCCCTGCGAGAAGCCTTCCAGTTGGCTCCAGAGCTGCTGCTGCGAGACCAACTGGCGCATCTGACGGTTCTTCAGGTACTTCGAGGCCAGGTTGGCCAGGTCACCGATGAACCGAAGCGTGCTCTTTTGATTGGCTGCCTTGCGCGAGGGGTCCATGACCACCTCGACGACCCCGACACACTGCTTGTCGACGATCAAGGGCGCGAGGATCAAGGTCAAGGCCGTCGGGTTGCCGGCATCGGGCACGCCTTCGATCGTCGCCGACGGGGGCATGATCTGTGGCTGGCTGGACTGGATGACCGAGCCGAGCAGCTTATCGTGCGGTTGGGTTCGGGTCCGACCGTCGAGCAAGCCGGTGATCTCGAACTGCAACTGGTGGAACAACCGGAGGCCACCGCGGCCATCGAGCAGCCAGAGGGCGCCACCGGAGGCCGCAACCGCCGCCACGACCCGCTTGAGGAACTCGACGTAAAAGTCGTTCGGTTGGATATCCGAATCGGCCAGCTCATCGATCTCGCCAATGAGCTTGCGGATCTGCTCCTTGGTCTTCTGCAGGACCGCGGGATCGATCGTATTGGGCGGCTGTTGCTGCTGTTGCATCGGTGGGTCTCCCGCAAAGGCCAAAGGCTTCGAAGCCCGTCGTTTCCCGTCCCACTCGCCCGGTCCGTCATTGCGGAAGCCCCTTCGGGAGAGCCGGACCTCGGTGGCGTCACGCTAAGGGGACGCTGAGACCGGGAACCTTCCCAGGATTTTTTCGCGAGGCGATCTGTGTCGTTGATCACGCGCGGTTCCGCTTGGCGAACGATCGCGAACGGACTAGAGTGAAACCCCATTCACATGGAACCGCGGAACACTTGTCCGACCGCGACACCGAAGGATCTCGATGAGCCCGCACGAGACGCGACCCGATTTGGTGACCGGAGCCACCGGGCTGCTGGGCAGCCATTTGTGTGAGACGCTGATCCATCAGGGCCGACGCGTCCGCGCTTTGGTCCGGCCGACCAGTCGGACCGATTTCCTGGAAGACTTGGGCGTCGAGCGGGTTGTCGGCGACCTGACCGACCCACGCTCGTGCCTGGAGGCGGTCCACGGGGTCGCCACGATCTACCACAGCGCCGCGAAGGTCGGTGATTGGGGCCCTTGGCGCGACTTCCAGGTCGACGGGGTCGAGGCGACCGGACGCCTGGCCCGCGCCGCCCTGGAGGCCGATGTCGATCGCTTCGTCCATATCAGCTCCACCAGCGCCTACGGACATCCCCCAGCCAAGTCCGGACCGATCGACGAGTCGGCCCCGCTCGGTCAAAACCTCTGGCGGTTTTGGGATTATTACACCCGCAGCAAGGTTGAATGCGAACGACTCCTTTGGAATCTGCATAAGGCACACAACCTTCCATTGACGGTGATTCGGCCGAGCTGGCTCTTCGGCGAGCGTGATCGGACCACCTCGTCGCGGTTGATCGGCAAACTCCGTCAGGCCGGCGTTCCGCTGGTCGGTTGGGGCGACAACCCGATCAGCGCCGTCTATGCCGGCCTGGTCGCCGAGGCCGCCATCCTGGCCGCGCATCATCCCGAGGGGCTCGGCGAGGCCTTCAACATCACCGATCAGGGGACGATCACCCAGCGCACGTTCCTCAACCTCTTCGCCGAGGCCGCCGACGCCCCCAAGGTCTGGCTGCCGATCCCCTACGCCCTGGTCTTCGCCGCCGCCTTCGGATTCGAGGCGATCGGACGCCTGCTCCGATTCCGAGAACCCCCGCTCATGACCCGCTACGCCACTTGGCTCATGGGTCGCCACCTGAGCTACAGCACCGCCAAGGCACGGACCCGCCTGGGCTGGTCGCCCGACCTCTCGTATCGGACCTGCATCGAGCGGACCGTCCGCTGGCATCTCGACGCGGATGCCGACGCCCCTTCGAGACAGTCGACCGATTCCAAGGCGGTCTCGACGCCCTCATCCGCCTGATCCTAGATCATCGCCAAGACACGCCACACAAAGATATTTTCACAAAGATCACAGATTTTTATTTGGTACAAAAGCTAAGTTATTACCTTCAATGTCTGCCGAGAGATCCTGAGTTCGTGGTGTAGTGGGCAGACTGGGTCTGGGACCTCGGCAAATGAGATCGATTTCGAAGATCACCTAGTGAGATGACATAATCACTTTTCATAACGCGGGTGAACGACTCGTTGTATCCGGGATATCGCCCACCGCCGGGCCTCGGCCTCTCGAGTTCGAGCGGTCCGGGTCCTCCCCCCCACGTGAGGAAGTAGCAGAGATCGGGCTGACGATCGAGGCTGGCCCGCAGAAACGCGTCGTAGTCCGCCTTCCGGCCGACCTCGCCGATCCCCGACGGACGTCCCTGGATGGGCGTGATCGCCTTGCCCTCGCCGTAGCAACTCCGAGTGGCGAAGAGGTCCACGAACCCATCGCCCGGATAGTAGTCGTCGGTCGGACCTGCGATCCCTTGGAACTCCCAGAGGATATTGTCCAAGCCCTTTGTCTCGGTCAGATACCGCCAGCAGTCGCGCCAAAGCCTGATATGCCCCTCCGCGCCAATGACGCCCCGGCTGTACCACCAACCGTCCTTGGAGGTTCCCTCCTGTTCGGTGAAAGGGCGGAAGATGACCGGGATGCCCTCGACTTCCAGGGCCTCGAAGAACACGGCCATACGGTCGAGTTGGAACCGCCAGCGACGATGTTCCTCGGTCCCGGGGGTTAGGATCCGTTCCAGTTTGACGTCCTCGCGAGAGTACCCCGGGTCTTCCCGGCAACTCCGAAACCCATATCTTGAATCGAGCGGGGCCCAAGGTGAGGCTGAGACATGGCAAATCCCCCCTCGGCGATGCCAGTCGATGTAGCTCGCGATCAGATGCTTCCGATCGTCGAAGACCATCCCGTGGTCCTCGACTCGGAACGTCTCACCGTCCGGACGAACCCAACCATCATACGGCTCGCCGGGGCAGATCCAGCACTCGAGCATTCCAACCCACTTCCCGGTCCGTCGATGGATCTCCTCCACTTCGCGCATCGAGAATTCCCAAGGCCCCATACCCCGCGCGAACTGCTCCCAGCCGCTCCAGCCAACGGCTTGGGCTCCCCCGCAGAAGTGGCCCGCGATCAGCTTCGGTCCGCCGATCGGTGCTCGACCGAGCCGTTCCAAATCCTGCAGCAGTTCTCGGGCCGGCTCGATGGCTCGGGGGTTGTCTGGCTCTGCACCGCGCGACCACATGGCTAATCCGAGGACGAGCCATGTCGCCAACGAGATTGTGGCGCACCTTGGGAGAAGACTCCGGGACAAAGACCCCAAAGGAATCATATCACCGACCCTTAACATTGCCGCGCAAGTTAATGAAGGGACTTCGATTTGGGTTGCTCAAGCTCTTTTGTCTCGACGAAAGATCAAATCAAAGGACACCGGCAGTGATAAGGATCAAATCAAAGGACACCGGCAGTGATTTCGCCAAGGGCGTTGATCAGGCTGTCGATGTCGCTTTCGGTGCTGAAGGCGCCCGGGCTGAGCCGAACGGTGCCGTCAGGGTAGGTACCCAGGTTGCGGTGAACGTACGGGGCGCAGTGGAGTCCGGGTCGGATCGCGAGGGCGAAGCTGGTGTCGAGGATCGCGCCGATCTCTTGGGGCGGGAGGACGTTGGGCACGATCAAGGAGAGCGCTCCGACGTGAGTCTCGGGATCCCAACGGCCGGCGATCCGCCAACCCTCGGCCGAGTCGACCCAGTCGACGACCTTCTGGAGCAGGCCGACCTCATGGTTGCGGAGTTGGTCGGGCCCCTGCTCGGCGACCCAGCGGATCCCAGCGGTCAGGCCGGCCACGCCGAGCACGTTGGGCGTCCCGCCTTCGTAAAGGTAGGGTCGCAGGTCGGGCTGGACCGGGCTCGACGAGTCGCCGCCAGTCCCGCCCTCGCGCCAGGTCTTCAGGCTCAAGTGGGGCGCGACGAAGAGGACTCCGGTGCCGGTCGGCCCGTAGAGCGCTTTGTGGCCGGGGAAGGCGAGCAGGTCGATCGGGAACTGGCGGAGGTCGATCGGCACGACGCCGACGCTCTGAGCCGCGTCGACCAACAGATGCGCCGGTGAGTCGGCCACGATCGCGGCGATCTCGGGGATCGGCTGGATCGTCCCCAGCACGTTGGCCGCGTGGGTCAAGGCAACCAGTCGGGTCCGCTCAGTCAAAGCGTCGCGGACCTGACTCGGGTCGAGGTAGCCGTCGGTTGAGGTCAGGCGGGTCAAGCTGATCTGACCGGCCTGCTCCATGGCGACCAGCGGTCGACTGACCGAGTTATGCTCCAAATCACTGGTGATCACATGGTCGCCCGGCTCGACGATCCCTTTGATCGCCATGTTGAGCGCATCGGTGCCGTTGAGGGTGAAGATCCAGTGTTCGGGTCCGGGTCCGTGGAAGAACTGGTTGAGCGCGTGCCGCCCTTCATCGAGGGCATGCTCGGCCTCGACGGCCATCTTGTGCCCGGCGCGACCCGGATTGGCCAACTGGGTCCGTGCGAACCGGTCGAGCGTCTGGTAGACGACTTCGGGCTTGGGGAAGCTGGTGGCCGCGTTGTCCAGGTAGATCATCTCGGGTCCTTCGATCGATCGGGCCGTCGGGCGTTTCGGCGCTGGAGAGGGATTGGGGGTCGTTCATCGAACCGTTCAGGAGCCGACGAACTGAGCATAGAGGGTCCGGGCCTTGGCGATATCGTTGGTCCCCTTGATGATCGCGCGACCGTCGGGGAAGACGGTGAACTCGTGGCCGTCGGCGCGGAAGCGGAGCATGTAGGCGTTGTGCCGGACGTTGTCGTCGAGCGGCCGGATCCGCTCGGCCATGGTGGCGAAGTCGAGCGACTGGTCGAGCCGCTGCGCGATCTGGACGGAGTTCCGACCGCAGAGGGTCGTGGTGTGCGAGCCGTGCTTGCCCTCCAGCCAATCGAACTCCCTGCGCTGGCAGGTCGGGCAGTCGACCTTGCCGAGCAGTCCGGCGATCTTGAGCTGGCGGAAGCTCCAGTTCCAGACGTCGACCATGATCAGGTCATTGTTGAGGGCCTCGTGCTTGCCGGCGAGCAGCTTGATCGCCTCGATGGCCTGGAACGAAGCGACGATCGAGACGGCCGGACCGAGCACGCCGGCGGTCTCGCAGGTCGGGGCCATCCCCGGCGGCGGGGAGCTCTCGATGACGCACCGCAGGCGCGGCGTGACGCCCGGCCGGATGGTCATCGTCTGGCCCTCGCTGCCC
>CAZSSM010000053.1:0-49438 GCA_964609385.1 uncultured Planctomycetia bacterium | reverse complement strand
CGGCCCCCGCGCCTCGTTCGTGCCCCAGGGGCGTCGGATCCTCGACGATGCTCAAGATCGCCGCGAGGAGGTCCTCGAGTTGCGGGCCGACGTCCTCCGGGGTCGCGGCATCAACACCCTCCAGAACGAACTCGACGACGTCCACGACGAATACGTCCGCCTGGCCCGACGCGTCGATCGGATCGCCGGATTTCACGCCGGACCCAACGTCCAAATCGTCCGTCAAATGATCGGACCGATCCGATCTCTCAAGCAACTGCTCTTTCTTGGCCGCTGAGTGATCGAGTCATCCAGTCCAACCTTGGCCACATCGTCACGGTCGAAGGATCCCAAGTCGGGTCCCTCGACCGTTTTTTATTGGAAGAATTCAGCGACGATCGAGTTCCTTGTTACTGACCTACCTAAACGAACTGACTCAATTTATGAGATGGAAGGCTGTCGGCATCAGCAGAGCAACATTCGCGTCGCCGTCCTCAGCACGAAAGTCATCCAAGCCCAGTTGAGACCAGCGTTTTCCTCGAAACCGTTTCACGTCCCAACAGCACTCGTCGCAATCACCTGATCTCGATGCGTCATCGCCCGGATACGGCACTTCCGAAAAGGCGAACATCGCCTCATCTCGGTGAATCATGAATCCGATTTTTTAGTGCGACATGTTTTCACGTTTTATTATAAGTAAATTTTATCAGCGAACACAACGACCTCTGTTTCCCAGGCGGCGCTGACTCCAATGATGTCTCCGCCTGGGACTCGAAGACGAAGGCGGTGGTTCGCTTGGCACGGCTCCTGACGAAACCGCCGCGGTCCGCCTTCAAACAGATTGAGAATCGTCGTGTTGCTCCGATCGCTCGGCAGCGGACCAAGCTAGTCGATTCGAGTTACGCGGGTCGTCACCAGCTTGCCGATCGAATCAATGAAAATCGCGCCAGGCTGGAGGTTATCGAGGAATTTCGGGGGCCATCCCGCGAGGCTATGGTGCCTGGAGTTTCGACCGAAATCGGACGGGGTCGCTCCCAGTCGTTACTGTGAACCTTGTGAGGATGTTGTGGATCGCGCGGGCGTCGATGCAGCGATCGTGAACCACCTCTGCGAGTTCCTTCTCGCTGGTTGGTCGGTTGAACAGGCGTGCCCGTACGTCGGTCTCGACGTTGAGACCGGCACGCGCTGGCTCGACCAAGCAAGAAAGGCACGCCAAGGGATCGGTCGAGCTGATGATCCGGAGCTCGCGATCGCCCTCAGCGTCGAAGCGGCCTACCGAGTCGGTCACGGGACCGCTCAAGCCGTTCGCACCACAACGGCGATCGATGAGCCTGAGTAACGCCAACAGACGCTCGAATGGACTCCACCTGAGCCGCCTTACGCGGTCTTGGTTAGCGATTTCGACGGCTGCTGGCCAATCCCGACGTGCACAGACGCAGCGTCGTCGGGCAAGGCAAGATGTTACCTGTCGAATGAGCCAACGCAAACATCTTGCGATGTGATCCTCGACGTACGGTCCGACGAAGAAACGGTTCAATACCGATCCAGCAGCGAGTCGACAGCACAAATCGCGCTGGGTGATCCGCCTGTCGCGCTCGATGCTCTGACATGGGGGATCCTTATTTTCCTGAGGGTCGGACGGATCCTTCGGACCGCTTGGTGGCTCGCCAAGGGCGCGATCGTCGTCCCAATGACACGACTCGTGCGGATTGTCCGGTTCCTCGGCGCGCGTTGGGCTCGAGGGATCCGCACGCTCTTGGGTGAACCGATCGCGATGCGGGGACTCCAACGTCCGATCCTTGGGGGCGTTGACCTACTGGCCCAGGCAAGACTCGTCGTTCCGCAACGGGTCGGTTCGTTCGGTTTCGAAGAGCGATTGAGGCCCCAACGCGAATGAGACGCGAGGCGCCTGGGAGTCCCGCCAGTTCGACGAACGGAGGCGAGACCGTAACGCGTCCGGCCCATCGATTCGTGGGGCCGCATGCCGAGTCTCTTCGGTACGCGTGATGTCCTTCGGCTCAACTCAACGAACGCGGCGAAACCGGGCGTCGGAGCGGGTCTTTGATGCGACCCGTCGAGGGTGATGAGCGCGGGCTCTTTGACAATCCGACTTCCACGGATCGAGATATCGGCCGAATTCGATGCGATCGGCCGTCGTATTCCTTCATGCGCTTACCACATGATTCGGTTCCGATTATGCCGGCTAAACTCCCGCATCGACGAGTAAAAACGGCCGGAAAGTCGAGGGACGGAAATCCCGGCGTGTTGGGAATCGGCTGTTCGGGCGAAGTCTGGGAGGGGTCGTAGAAACTTCATCGAGCCAGATAATGAACGAATGCCCAGTAAGTGATCGGTACAGGTCTCGATCTTTCGCAAAGAGCACATGAAGGTTTGTCTGGTCCGGCAGCGTTGAAACTTATTGAGGTTCGCTGGAAAGCCAATTGGCTTTTATACCTAATATCGAGGGCACCATCATGTCACCACAGCAAGCACCATTAATCGCTGTGGCGACATGAGATAACTCATTGATCTTGAACGGCTCAAGATCTCTTCAGAGGGACCAATGATCAGCGATTCGACGTCGCGTTGGGCTCGATGACGAACCGTTCAGGGAAGTCGGCTGGCTTTGATCCGTTGGCGTTGCGTCGGTTGAGCGAGCGCCCGCGATCGCGATAGAGCCGGATTTCCATGCCGTCGGTCCGCTCCATCTCGGTGAACAGCCGGTCGCGGAGATCGGCGACGGTCCGCTGATACTCCGGCTCGGCGATCAGGTTGACGCGTTCCACGGGATCGGACTGGATATCGTAGAGTTCGTCGGTGTCCCAGATGCCTTGGTAACGGATGAACTTGTACTGATCGGTCCGAATCGCGTGAATCGTCGGGGTATGGGGGAAGTTGCGTTCCCAGAAGTATTCGTAGAAGAGGAAATCGCGGACCGATTCAGTCTGGCCGGAGACCATGGGAAGGAGGCTGAATCCGTTGAAGGACTCGGGGCTTTGGAGTCCAGCGGCATCGAGGACGGTGGGGGCGATGTCGAGGTTCGCCGCAACTCCCTGAACGGTCGAGCCGGCTGGAATGAGCGCGGGGCAGTGCATGAGCATCGGGATCCGCATCGAGACCTCGTAGGCGGTCCGCTTGTCGATCAGGCCGTGCTCGCCGAAGGCGAAACCGTTGTCGCCGAGATAGATGACCAAGGTCTCTTCGAGTTGGCCCATGGCGTCGAGTTGATCGAGGACGCGGCCGATGCTTTCGTCGACGGCGAGTAAGGTCTCGCAGTAGCGTTTGTAGTATTCTTTGATATTCAGATCGCTGTGATAGGGGAAGTCGACGCCGTGCCAGCTATTGCGTTGATCGCGAACCCAGCGCGGCTTGCCTCGGAGGTTCTCCTCGGTCGGGGCCTGGGTCGGCGGCGGGACGATCTCTTGGTCGCGGTACCGGCCCACGTGCCGCTCGGCGGGGACGAAGTCGGCGTGCACGCCCTTGTGCGAGAGGTAGAGGAAGAACGGCTGATCGGCGTTGACGTCGCCGAGCCAATCGAGAGCGTAGGCGGTCAACTCATCGGTAATGTAGCCCTTCTGGGGGACCTTGCGGCCATCGACGTTCAGGCCGCTCCGACCGGGCAGATAGTTGCCTTGGCCTCGGAAGCTGACCCAGCGATCGAAGCCTGGTCGCGGTTCATCGCTGGCACCTCCCATATGCCACTTGCCGACAAATGCGGTCTGGTAGCCGGCCGCCTGCAAGTACTGCGGGAAGAAGATCGTACCTTCGGGGACCAGGTTGTTGTTATCAACGACCAGGTGGACATGAGCGTAGTGTCCGGTGAGGATCGTCGCCCGGCTTGGCGAGCAGAGCGAGGTGGTCACGAACGCGTTGGCCAGATGTGCCCCCTTGCGGGCCAGACGGTCCATCGCTGGAGTTTCGAGGAACGGATGGTCCAAGAAGCCCATTGCATCGAAGCGATGGTCGTCTGAGACGATCAGGACCACGTTTCGAGGAGAAGTCCCGGCAACTCGAGGCCGGTCGAGATCGACTTCTTGACCTGCCGCTTCATCCGAAACAGCAAAGCAGGCGAACCCAACTGCTAAAACGGCAAGCCATCGATTCTCGAACCACGACCGAATATCCCCGATAGCAGACGAATACCGCACGTGACCATCTCCCACAGAGGCTCAAACCCAGAGGTCGAAAATCTGAGGGCAAGACTGCCCCCCGAAGGCGCGACGCGGCTAATCTAGTGAACCGCCTCGGCGATGTCGAGGATCGAGCTCTCGAGATTAATCGCGTGTGCTGTGGGAAATCGGCTGTCGAACGACGAGCAACATCGTTCTTCCAAGGTCCAACGCGGACGAACCCTCAACGTATCGCGATGAGTTCGATCTCCGCATGGAGGAGTGGAATCATAACCCGTCAGCGGGATCGCGCCTGCCGAACATGCGGATCACCAGTGATTGGCTCTGTCGGCATTGGGAAAAAGCGATTGGCCGAGCCCAGGTGCTGCGCACCACGATTGATCGACTCTTGAATCATCGTCCGGTCCAGGTCGGACGGAGTCGTTCCTTTATAAAGGAGCTTCAGATTGACCAGTGCATGAGCGGGAAGTCCGACCGTCATATCCGAACTACGTCCGGAGGGCTCAGGTCGAGGCGCAAACGCGGACAATTGATCGGAATCCTTCGACATCAGCGTGCTTCTCCAAGAGACGTTCGACCCGACGCTCAGCAGGCGTAACGAACTAGCGGTCGAACCGATCTCTGCAATGACCGGATCCTCGCGAGACACGTTCTCAACTAGTAGGTTAGATCACGTGCGTGAGAGACAAGACTGGCGTTCGAAAACAACCACGGCCAGCCAGTTTGCAATGATGCGGATTGGAGTTACCCGAAACTTGCTTCGAACGCAGTCAGTCGGTTAGCCGGATGCCGGGGTAGAAATCCCAACAACGAAAGCTGACCATCGAAATCTCGACCGACAAAAGTGCCGTGTTGAAACGCGAGCGAGTCCTCCACCCCAACGAACCATACCTGATCGGGACAGTCAGGTCAATCTATTATGGCGGACGAATCACGGTTGGATCTGAGAGCAAGGTCGACTTCATTCGATGAGAAAATCGCGTAAATCTCGGGAAATCACCGGGAGATCACTTTGGCCAACCTAAGTGATCGGAACGGCGCAGAGGCTCATCGATGGCCCTGTATCCGCTCAATTTGGCGACTTTGACAGTACTGTTAATGATTTCCTTCGAGTCACGAAGTCCTGATAAACACTCTGCTTTCACTCTTTGGATTTCGATCGCGGATCCGGGGAGACTACGCAAGCCGCCCAGCGAAGGAAGACTAAGGAGATGCGATGACGACCAACCATGCAGTCACAATCGACGGTGTGTCCAAGCGATATGGGAGATTCTTGGCCGTCGACGATCTGAACCTGGAGGTCCCCTCGGGGACGATCTATGGGTTTCTCGGCCCGAACGGCTCGGGCAAGTCGACAACCCTTCGCATGATCATGCGGATCCTGCTCCCGGACACTGGGACCATCACGGTCCTGGGTCGCTCCGCGCTTCAGTCTTCCGATGACCGGGTCGGCTACCTGCCTGAGGAGCGTGGCCTCTACAAGAAAATGCGGGTCGGGGAGCTGCTCCAGTTCCATGCCTCCTTGAAGGGATGTCGGCTTGATCGTCGCGAGTTGGTACCGTGGCTTGAGCGATTCGCCCTGGATGATTGGATCGACAAACGCGTCGAGGAACTCTCCAAAGGGATGGCCCAGAAGGTCCAGTTCCTGGCCGCGATCGTCTTTCGGCCCGAGTTGGTCATCCTCGACGAGCCGTTTAGTGGGCTCGACCCTATCAACGCCGACGCGTTCTCGCAGGCGGTCTTGGAACTCAAGCAGCGCGGCACCACAGTGATCTTCTCGACCCATGACATGGCCACCGCCGAGCAGATGTGCGACGCCTTGCTGATGATCTATCGGGGTCAAAAGGTGCTCGACGGAACCTTGGAGCAGATCCAACGGACCTACGGCGACGATACGCTCCGGATCCGAATCCGACCGCGCTCGGAATCGCTTTCGGTCTCGCTGGAGGCCCTACCGGGCGTCGTCGAAGTCCGGGATTTCGGCCAATCGCAGGAACTCCAACTAACGCCCGATGCCTCCCAAGATACGCTGATTCGCGAACTCCTGGCGCGAGGCGAACTCCTCCAGTTTGAGCGGATCCACCCCACCCTTCGTGACATTTTCCTGCGAATCGCCGGGCCTGAGGCCATGCGTCCCAACGCGCCCGAATCGGAAATCCTAGAGAACGAGGAGGCGACCGCCCATGCGTAAGACCCTGATCGTGGCGCGTCGAGAATACCTGGCCGCCGTTCGGACCCGATCGTTCCTCATCAGCCTGGTGCTGATGCCGGTCCTGATGTCGGGGAGCCTGATTGGCCAGCTCCTCCTTGGTGACCAGAAGGACCTGCAAGACAAGCGGTTCGCCGTGGTGGATCGTAGCGGGTCGGGCCAACTGGCCGAGGCGATCGTTGAAGCTGCTGAGGTCCGGAACCGTGAGCAGACGACCGATCCGGAGACCGATGAGCTCATCGCACCGGCCTTTCTGATCGAGCGAGTCGATCCGCCCGCCAACACGGACACGAACTCCCTCGACCAACTCCGCTTGGACCTCTCAGAGCGAGTCCGAAGCGGCGAGCTGGTTGGATTTCTCGAGATCGGCTCTCAGGTCCTCAACGCCCCGCCGATCGCACCCACAATGGTCGAGGTGGCCGGGACGGCCCCAGATCCCCCATCAGACGAAACCCTGGCCGGCGATGGTCCTGTCGAGCCCGAACCCTCTGAGGAACAGACGCAAGCCGCGATCGAGCCGGACGATTACGGACTTCGGTACCAGAGCAATACACCAACCTACATGGATTTCCGCAACTGGGCGCGATTGGTCGTCATCGAACAGGTGCAACGCGCTCGTGCCGACGCGTTGGGGCTTTCGTATGAACAGGTTCAAGCCGTAATGAGTCCGCTACCGCTCCGGAGCGCCGGCCTGACTGAGCGGGTCACGACCGACGGACAGGCCAAGACCGAGGAACAGAACGAGGTGGCCGTCCTGCTCCGGCCGATCGCCTTGATGATGCTCATGTTCATGATAATCTTGATCGGCAGTACGCCGTTGATGCAGGGGGTGATCGAGGAGAAGACGCAGCGGATCGCCGAGGTCCTGCTTGGCTCGGTCCGGCCGATTGAATTGATGACCGGCAAGTTGCTTGGGATGGTCGGCGTCTCGTTGACCATCCTGACGGTCTACTTGGGAGGCGCAGCCTACGCCCTGCACTCGTTCGGATATGGCGATCTAATCACAATGGAATTGATGGCCTGGTTTGCGTTCTTCCAGGTGCTGGCGATTCTGATGTTCGGGGCTTTATTCGTGGCCGTCGGTGCGGCCGTCAGTGACTCGAAGGAAGCCCAGACGATGGTCGCTCCAGTGATGTTGCTCGTCGCTTTGCCGATGTTCGCGATGTCAGTCGTGCTCCGCGAACCAAACAGCAGCTTCGCCACCGGATTATCGCTCTTCCCGACAGCCACCCCGATGCTGATGATCATGCGGATGAGCATTCCGCCGGGCGTGCCAAGTTGGCAACTGCTGATTGGGTCGCTAGGAACCATGCTGACGACACTGGCGTTCCTCTATGCGGGCGGCCGGATCTTCCGGGTGGGCATCCTGATGCAAGGCAAGGGAGCGGATATCCGCCAGATGATCCGCTGGGTCTTCACGAGCTAAATCCACCTATCCCGCGAAGTCGAGAAAACTGATCGTGGGTCGCATCCGCCCGTACGAAGTGACGGACCGTGCCGCCGTGCAGTTGGCATTCTGGAGCAACGTTCCGACCCACTTCGATTCCTCCGAGAAGCGTTGGCTTTGCCTTTGTCTGAATGATCCAGACAGCCCGAACTTCGTCGTCGAAGAGGACGACGAAGTCGTGGGTATCGGCAGATATGAGACCTTGGAGTTCAACCACCGGGGAGTGTTTGTCTTTGGACTTGTCCAAGCGGACCGAAATCCCCGACTCCGTCACTTCGAAGGACAAGGGGCTCGCGCTGAAGAGACTTGATGCGAAACGCTCGATCGAGATGCGGGTGTCGGTCGGTTCTCGGATGGATCGTCGATGCTCAACGACTGATTCCGCCGTCGAGCGATCGCCAGGACCGATGTGCCGAATGGAATCCGGACTCGCATGCCTAGGGCCGCATCCCAGCTCAGAACGCGTTCTAGAAGTCGGTTAACCCAACCTGCGGGGATTTCATCCTGGGGCACCGCGCGGCTGCGGAACCGGTTGAGCCAAGCCATGGCCAGCTTCGGTGCGACGAGGCTGGCGAAGAGGTAATCGACCCGCTCAATGATGAGGTCGGTATGCTCCAGTAGGTCCTGGAGTAATCGTCGGGTGTAGCGCCGATGATGGGCGTTGAGGACGTCGTGCTGGTCCCAGAGGATCGGTAAGGCCGGGACAGTGAGGATCAGGTGGCCGCCGGGACGGAGCATGGCGACCAGATCGCGGACGGTTCGACGATCGTCCGCGATATGTTCGAGGACATCGAGGGCGGTGATCAAGTCGAAGGTTCCGAGCCAGTCCCGATGTCGAGGGTGGCCTGCCGGCTCGTGTCGGATTCGGTCCGACCAGGGATTGGCCAGATCGACAGCCTCGGGATCGACTTCGATGCCCGAAACTCGACCGAATCGAGCCAGTTCGGGAAAGAAGAGCGCATCGCCGCAGCCGACATCGAGGATCTCGACTTGGTCCGGTGGGCCGAGCCTTCGCGAGGCGATCACATCGAGGAGGGTTCGCTCGCGGGCACGCCACCACCAGTGTTGGCGATAGAGTCGGGCGTATCGGTCGCGATAAGCCGCCAGCATGTCTTGGGACTCCTGGTGGACGGCTCATGCGTGTCCATGGGCTCGACCCCCATGTGACTGACGAGTCGGGGCCTCCCGATCGCCGACGCTTGACCGGGGTCGGACCGATGGACGTTCGGCGCACGACCGTCATCGCCCACGATGGTGCTTCGGAGTTCGCGGCGAACCAGGGCGGTCGGTCGATCACGAGCCTCATCGAGGATCCGGATCAGGTATTCACCGAGGATTCCGGCTGCGAGCAGTCCGAGGCCGATCGCCGACCAGATTCCTTGAATCAACCAAATTGAACTCGATGTCGTTCGATCTGCGGTATTCGTTCCCAGAACGCCGAGGCTCAAGAGTCCCAGGCCAAATGCCCAGACGGCGGCGAGCAGCACGATCGTCAATCCAAGGGTTTGGATCGCACGGATTGGCAGGCTCGTGAACCCGAAGAGGCCATCGGTGGCCAGCCGGAACAGTTGGATCCAGGAGTACTTCGATTCCCCGGCGCTTCGGGCATGGCGCTCGTAGGGGACGCCAACTTGCTCGAATCCCACCCAGGCGCGGATCCCACGGACGAATCGGTTCCGCTCGGGAAGCCGGAGGATCGCGTTGAGCACGGGTCTCCGAAGGCAGCAGAAGTCACCTGCGTCGAGCGGGATCGTGATCTCAGAAGTCGCGCGGAGAATTCGGTAGAAGCCCGCATAGGCCAATCGCTTGAGCGGGCCCTCCTTGCGGTCACGACGGACCCCGAAGGCAACGTCGGCGCCTTGCTCTAAGGCCCCGACGAGGTCGATCAGGCACTCGGGAGGGTCTTGGAGATCCCCGTCGAGCACGGCAATCACCTCGCCGGTCGCGTGCTCGAGCCCGATCGACACGGCCGCTTGATGCCCAAAACGTCGGCTGAGAATCAGGCCGATGAACCGACCATCCTGCTCTACGAGCCGCTCGATCCAGCTCTCCGAGCCGTCATCGCTGCCGTCAGAGACGAGCAGGCACTCGAAGTCCTCGAAAGCCAGGCGGTCCATCACCGCCTGGAGCCGCTCGACCAGTTCGGGCAGGTTCTCACGCTCATTGTGGATCGGGACGACCAGCGACATCCGCCCGCCAACGCCCCCCGGGAGCCAGTCGTCCATGACGTTCCCCTCTGGATTGCTTCGTTGTGGCCGCGAGTATGCCGGGATCGCTCCGGTCCGACAAGCCGGGTTCTCGGCCCTGCTCGATGGTCGACTCGTCGTGCATCGGGACGGGATGATCGGGAACAAATCACTCGTGCGATCGGCGTCCCGGTTCCTCATCAGGCCGAACGGGATCGACATCGATGACCTGACCGGAGAGCGGTTCGGAAGAACGTGGCTGGTGTGCTCGATCGGTCGGGTCGCTGCGACCTTGATCCGGGGAAAACCGGGTCTCGAACCGGATCACCCCGTCTTGGACGTGCCGGTTGAGATACGATTTCCAGACTCGCCGATGCAAGGCGCGCGTCCATGGGATCAGAAGGCTGAACCCAAGGGCGTCCGTGGCATAGCCCGGCGTCAACAGCAAGGCACCTCCGACCAGAATCATCAGACCATCGATGATCGCATCCCCCGGAAATCGGCCCTGACGCAAGGCGTCGTTGTAGCTCCGGAGCGTCTGAAGCCCTTGGGCGCGGGCCAAGTGACTGCCGAGGATCCCCGTCAGAACGATGCTGCTGATCGTCACCAACCAGGCGGTGTCGACTCCACCAGACTCGGCCACGGCGGTATGGACGCGGACGATCAGCCAGATCTCGACGATCGGGGTCAGGATGAACAATACGAGCAGCGTCTGAAACATCGAAGAGTTCCGTTGGCATCGATGTCGTCGACCGCTTCCTTAAGCAGGACGACCATCGGGTACGACCTCGCGACTCAGGCCAAGATCGACTCGACAACATGGCCATGCACATCGGTCAACCGCATGTCGCGACCGCTGAAACGGTAGGTCAGTTGGGTGTGGTCGATCCCGAGCAGGTGGAGCATCGTTGCGTGAAGGTCGTGGACCTCGACGCGATCCTGGACGGCGTAGTAGCCGTATTCGTCGGTGGCACCGTGAATGTGGCCGCCACGGACGCCTCCGCCGGCCATCCAGATTGAGAAGCCATACGGGTTGTGGTCGCGACCGTCCTTGCCCTGAGCCATCGGGGTTCGTCCGAACTCGCCGGCCCAAATCACCAGGGTCTCCTCGAGCAAGCCGCGTGACTTGAGGTCAACGAGGAGGCCGGCGATCGGTTGGTCGACAGCGCGAGCGTTGGCCTCGTGACCTCGGATCAAGCCGCTGTGCTGATCCCAACGGTCTGCCCCATCGACTCGCGGACAGGTCAGCTCGACGAAGCGGACGCCTCGCTCGACCAGGCGGCGTGCCAGCAGGCATTGCCGGGCGTAAATCCGCGTGTTGGGGTCAGGCGCATCGAACCCGTAGAGACGTCGAGTCGCTCGGGTCTCGCCATTGAGGTCGGTCAGCTCGGGGACGGCCGTTTGCATCCGGAAGGCCAACTCGTAGTTGGCGATCGCAGCCTCGAGGGCATCGTGCGGACCGGAGCGCTCGACGTCGAGCCGGTCCAGGCCGCGAAGCAGGTCAAGCTTCCGACGCTGGACGCGCGGTCCCCGCGCGGCATCGAGTCCTTGAATGTTGGCCACAGGCGGGTCGCCCGGTTGGAAGACGGATCCCTGGTGACTGGCCGGGAGAAATCCGCTGTGGAAGCAGTCGTGACCGCCAGGTGGGATCAAGCCACCATTCAGGACCACGAAGCCGGGCAGGTTCTGCGACTCCGAACCGAGTCCGTAACTGAGCCAGGCCCCCATGCTGGGCCGTCCTTGAAGCCCATGTCCGGTGTGAAGGAAGTAGTTGGCATTGGTGTGCTCGGAGAAGTTGGCGACCATCGAGCGGATAATGCAGAGTTGGTCGGCTTGTTGGGCGATCTCCGGAAGGAGATCACTGATCGGGATCCCACTTCGCCCTCGACGTCGGAAGGTCCATGGGGATTTCAAGACCGTCCCGACGTTGTCGAACTGGGTTTGTGGGACGTCCATCCCGATCGGCTGGCCGTTCTCGCGGTCGAGTCGCGGTTTGGGATCGAACGTGTCGACCTGGGACGGCCCGCCATCCATGTAAAGGAAAATGACACGACGCGCTCGGGGTTGGTGGTGGACCCGACCGGATCGCAGTGTGGGGTTCGTTTGAGAGTCGGCACCCGTCGAGGCAAATCCCGTCTCCCGAAGCATCGACGACAGGGCGAGCGCCCCAAACCCGTGCGCGCTTCGCCAGAGGAACGACCGCCGCGATGGTCCCTGCGGAGCGAGGCTCGAACGTGATTCTCGATCAACCACAGGGAAATCTCCTCCGAACGTGCGCAGGACGCATTGGCTTGGCTTGATCGTTCCTGGTAGAGGAAAAGAAAACCAGGCCTAGATTGTTGAGTGTACCAAGTGAAAAGAGTCGTAGCGTTTCGCGTTTCGGTCGTCGCAGCGTGGGTATTCTTGGCTTTCGATCGCTGGACCGCGTCATCACGAGGTAGGTCGATCGCTCTTGGCTCCGTGGCCGGGACGGATGGGCATCGCCTGGTTTTCCAGAGATCGAGACGAAATAATGGAGGCCGTACGTCGCGTCCAATAGTAGGAGCCGATGTGTTAAATCGCACCATCGGGTCGCTCGCGAGCGTTCAGCAACCGCATCGAAACGATTGGCGGAGATCGACAGCCATGCAGTCTCTCAAATCATTCGCAACCCATGTCCGGTTCGGTCTTGACGCTCGCGTTTGGGTGCTGGCTATCGGCCTTTTGCCGGTATTGAGTTCGACCGCGCAGGCCCAAGGGATCTCGGCCGGGCCGAAGGGGTCGGGCATTTCCGCCGGCCCAAAGGGTTCGGGCATCGCCTCGGGATTCCGTTCCCAGGGGTCCGTCGGGTTTGGCGGAATCGTTGTTCCGACTTGGGGCTTTGGCTATGGATACGGTCCCTACTACGGGTACGGGGCACCGATCTACGGACCCGTCTATGGATATGGGGGCTACTACGGATACGGATCCTCCCCGGGTGTCACCGCCTACGATGCGGCGATGATGCGTGAGCAGCAATATGCTCGATCACAAGCCCGGTTTAACCTCACACAGGCCAAGGCCGCTCGACAGAGTCAGGAGGCTCTACTCACCCGCCAGAAGGCGATCAATCAGGCCCTTCGCAACCAAAAGCTCGTCATGGATGAACAACGCAAATATGCATTGGAAGACGCCCAGCGAGAAACGCAACCGGTCAAACCGTCGAGCGTCCTCAACGAGAACGGACGGGTCCGATGGCCGTCGATCATGCCCGACCTGATCAAACTGGACGAGCAGAAAGCCCAACTCGATGAGATCACCATGCAGATGTATCAGGACTATCTCGATGAGGGGCAGTCCAGCACGGCGCTGGCAATCGAAGCCAAGCAAATCCTCTATCCATTGGGCAACTCGGCCCTGGACATCGTCCGCCGCCGAAGCTCCCTTGGGAACGCTCGAAACTTGGAAGCCTATTTGAACCAGCTCGACGGGGCGATCACTACGATGGGCTCACCGTTGTCTCAACTTAACTCCAACCAGTGAAGCGGTTCCGTCGAAGTCAGCTCCTACGCTTCGATCCCACTCGATCGGGTCTTCGACGATGAGTGGGGTCATCGAAGCCTTGGCGGCCGAACCGATCCTGGCCTTTTTCCTCATCCTGGCCTTGGGCCTCCTCGTCGGCCGGGTTGGCATTGGCGGCGTTAGCCTTGGCGATTCGGGTGTCCTGTTCGTCGCCCTGGGCTTCGGCATGCTCGGGGTGACGATCCCGGTCGGCCTGGCCGACTTCGGAGTCGTCTTGTTCCTGTACGCCGTTGGCCTTCAAGCCGGCCCTCAGTTCGTGCGGACCTTCCGCAAACGGGTTGGAGCGACACTGGGACTGACGGCGGCGGCGCTGATCCCGTCATTCCTGACGGCCTGGCTGGCCGGTCGGGTCCTCGGTCTCAACGCGGCTCTGACGGCCGGTCTTTTTTCCGGGGCGCTAACCTCAACACCGGGACTAGCCACCGGATTGGAGCTGACCGGCTCGGCCGAGGTCTCGATCGGCTACGGCTTGACCTATCCGTTCGGGGTCCTCGGCGTGATCGTGTTCGCCCAAGTCATGCCTCGTCTGCTAGGCATCGACCTCAAGGAGGAGGTTCGTGCGGTCGCTTCGGCCGAAAAACCGCCAGATCTGGAGGCAATCTGGTTACGGGTGGCCAACCCGCAGCTAGAGGGTCTGACCATCCAAGACTTCGGGGCGTTGAGCCTGGCGGAAGTGACGCTTTCGCGGATTACCCAAGAGCAGCAGACACGCGTGGCGATGGCGGAGGTCGTGATGCGGGTCGGCGATCACGTCCGGGTGGTGGGTCGACCACACCAACTTCGTCGTGCCGAGACGGTGATCGGACCGCGAGACGCCGATTACCACGACCCAGACTCACCGATATCGTCGCGAACGCTGGTCGTGACGAGTCGTGACTGTGCTGGTCGGAGTCTGGCCGAACTGGCCCTTCCGCTTCGCTTTGGCGTCGTCGTGACCCGGCTGACGCGTGAGGAGTTCGAGTTCATTCCGCAAGCCCGAACCGAGCTAGAGGTCGGCGACACAATTCGGATCGTTGGTCCCGAGTCGGCCTGCCAATTGGCCGTAGACTATTTGGGTCGCGAAGAGGAACGACTCCACGAGACGCCCTTATTGCCGTTGGCCTTCGGTCTACTGGCCGGCATCCTCATTGGACTTCTGTCATGGCCCCTACCTGGAGGCAGTTCGTTCGCTCTCGGCGCCGCAGGTGGTCCGCTGATCGCTGGGCTGTCAGCCGGATATCTCGGCCGGATCGGACCGTTCTCGTTCCGCGTCCCGCCAGCGGCCAGACAGGTCATCAGGACGATCGGCCTCCTCCTGTTCTTGGCCGGAGCCGGCGTTCAAGCTGGGAGCGGCTTGCCTGCTGTGCTTGCTGAGCGTGGCCTGGTCCTGTTGGCCTGGGGCGGGGCGGTGACGCTTGTTGGACTGACCAGCGCATTCCTGGTCGGTCGGCTGATCTTTCGGCTCAATCTGTCGACAACACTGGGTTCGATCTGTGGCGCGATGACCAGCACACCGGGCTTAGGCACGGTAACGTCCGCCGCGGAGTCAGACGCTCCGGTCCTTGCCTACGCCAGTGTCTACCCGGTCGCGCTGATCACTGTGATCCTGTTGACCCGACTGCTTTGTGCCCTGATCGGCCTTCCGGGTTGATAAAAGCCAGTCGACTGATCGATTCGAATAAGACCGCGCCGTAGCGCCCCGACAGCGAAATGGTCGTCGAGGCGATTCGGTCGGCTTGGATTTATTCATCCAAAGCGGCTTGGATCACGTCGAGACCCCGGTTCTCAGACAGATCGAAGGCGATGATCGAACCGTCGCGACCGATCAGGAAGTTCGTCGGGATCTCGGTCACTTTGAAGTTGGTGACCGGCGAGGTCTGACCGTTTCCATCGTCGACGATGCTCGGCCAGTTCACGTTGTTATCGATGACGAAGCGTCGAACGATCCGATTGACCGTGTCGACGTCACCGGTGCCGGTCAAGGCATCGACGTTTACGCCAAGGATCGAGAAGTCCTCATTTTCCAGCAACGTCTGAAGGCCATTGAGCCGAGGAATCTCGGTCAGACAAGGCGGGCACCAGGTGGCCCAAAAGTAGACCAGGACAACCTGCCCGTCATAGTCATTCAACGAGATCGGGTCCCCATCAACGTTGGTCCCTTCCAGGGGCGGAGCCGATTCGCCGAGCAGATCGAACAGGTTGAGTCGATTCTCAAAGGTTTCGACGACGTCGGGCACAACACCATTTTCGCAGATGAGCTCGGCGACCTTTCTGGCGATCTCGTATTCACGAGCTTGGATGAGGCGCAGGTAGTAGGCCTCGGAGATCGCACGGACCGATTCCGCCGGCAAGACCGGGTTCTCCACATCGACGGAGGACTCTTTGAGGTAAGCAGTTAGGGTCTTGAGCGACCCCTCATAGTCGCCCGAGTCGGCCTCGGCTACGACATTGACCATTCGAGCCAGGACCTGCAGCTCGGCTCCGCCGAGCTTGGATTCGATGACCTGTTCGGCGGCAGGTTCAGCAGCGCTGTAAAGGTCGCGGGTCACAGCCAAACTCAAGGCGCGCTGGTAAGCCAGGGCGCGGCCGGGCCCTTCCAGCTTTGAGGCCAACTCGGTTAGTGAGGCGATGTGGTTCCGCTCCAACTCTTGCAGTTTGTTAATGAACTGCTGGTCCAATTCGCGAAGTTCGGCGACCTCGTTCGCTGAGTCTTGGGTGGCCAGCGGGTCGATCGCTAGAAGCAGAACCGTCAACAGACTGAGGGGCATGGCAATTCGTTCCTGGAGGGGGTCGCAGCGGGTTGGTTCGCGGGCGCACACAGGAGGATCACGCCTCGACATCATTGGGGAGTCCCGACCGATGGTCAGACAACACCCTACTCAGGCTCCGGACGGGCAACGCGGAGCCCGGATTGGGTGGTTGGACCGTCGGACGACGTCCCTCCAGGATCGCGATCACGGGGATCGAGGTCAAATCAAGCGTTCGAGAAGCCGCCGGACGACGGTCATCGCGAAGCGTTTTGGGCCTGAATATCGGCCTTGGACGGTCGAGGACGGACCCGGTTGGGGAGTGGTTCGCCTGTCTCGCGATTGAACTCGTCGGGGCTCAGAGGACGTTCGACATCATCAGTCCTCCGTTTCCAGGCGTCGAGCTGGTCACGAAGGTCTTCGAGAACCCTAGCGTATCGCGGATCGCCGACGATGTTGTGGAGTTCATATGGGTCGGTCTCGAGGTCGTAGAGTTCTTCGAACGGCCGGTCGGTCAGGAAACAATCGCGTTGGGCGAGTGTGAGCTGGCCGAGATCGCGAAGCCGGAGCATCTCGCGGAAGGTCGGGCTCCGGACCGCATCAGCCGGCGGGGTCAATGGGAAGTCTTGATCCTCGTTGCGGATGTAGCGGAACCGTTCCGTCCGGACTGCCCGCGCACGCGCTGCATAGTCGTGCCAGTTGCGTTCGGAGTAGACCGCGTCGCGGACGCGAGCCTGGGGATCGTCGAAGATGGGACTGAAGTCGACGCCTTGAAACGAGTCGAGCGGTTCGAGGCCGGCCAGGCTGAGGAGGGTTGGGGCGAAGTCGACGGTGCTAACCAGGGCACCGGTCCGAGTTTCAGGCGTGATCCGTTGGGGCCAACGGGCGATCATCGGTGTTTTCACGCCGCTGTCGTAGATCGTGGTCTTGCAGCGTGGAAAGGGACGGCCGTTATCGCTGATGAAGATCACGAGCGTGTTGTCAGCGATCCCCTGGGCATCCAACTCGTCCAGGACCAGCCCCACGAAGGCGTCGAGACGGCCGATCTCGTCGTAGTAGCGGGCCAAGTCGCGGCGGACTTCCGGGGTGTTGGGCAGGAACGGCGGCACGATCGCATCCTCGGGCCGATGGGGTTCCGGGATGATCCCGTCCCGATAGTCCCGATGCGGATCAACCGCCGCCAACCAAAGAAAGAAGGGCTTGTCGCGTGGACGTTCGCGGAGGGTTGGGATCCACTGGCCACAGCCGGACTGGCGGGCACCGTCGCCTTCAATAGCCAAGAGGGCGTTGCCTGCGTCTGGTCCGGTGGGCAATTGGAACCCGCTCGGATCCGCACCCCGGACCTCGTCGAACCGCTCTTTCAGCGCGTTACCCAGATGCCACTTGCCCGCCGCCGCCGTGTGATACCCCGCCGCTTTCAGCGCCTCGACGAAGGTGACCTGCTCAGCTGGAACAGGCCAGTGAAGTTCCTCAGCATCGGCCGCATGGGGGTAACGCCCGGTGATGATGCTGGCACGGCTGGGACTGCACGACGAGGTCGTCAGGAAGGCCCTGTCGAAAGTCAGGCCCTCGGAGGCCAGTCGGGCCAAGTTGGGCGTCTGAATCGTTGGATGGCCATAGACGAGGCAGTCGTTCCAGGCCATATCGTCGGCGATCATCAACACGATGTTCGGTCGCTCATCCTGAGCCTGGGCCCATACCGTCGTCGAGACGATCGTCGCGACGAGCAGGCCGAGGACAAGCGGACGGACTGTCGATGGCGTCGGCATCGAGGGGACCTCCCAGCTTCGGTCTCGAGGTGGGTCGTCGATCGTGGGCGTTTGGAGGCCTCAAGCACCAGTCCCGTCGACTTGAGGACGGGGACCGAGATGTCGAGGCCGGCCCTTATCGTATGTAGAGAAACTCTTTGGTGTTGATCAAAATGTGAGAGAGATCCGACCAGCCCCGAACCTTGGCCTGGGCGTCATCGGCTTCGACCGACTCCAGGAACGCACGGATCCGTTGACGCTCGCGATCGGTCGGAGCGCGACCGAGCCCTTCGCGATAGAGGCGCTCAATCCGCTCGTCAATGCGGGGAACTTCGAGCACGAGCCTTCGCGCCCAAAGAGCCGATTGCTCCAGCACGAAGGTGTCATTGAGCAGGCTGAGCGCCTGAGCGGGCACGTTGGAAACGGTCCGTCGCCCCTGAGTGGTCGCTGGGGTCGGGAAGTCAAAGGCGAGGAAGAGCGGGTTGAGGAAGTTGCGGCGGACCTCCAGGTAGAGGCTCCGACGACCCGCACCGTCCAAGGGACCCGACCGCGACGGCCGACCGCGCCCTTGCATGTGCGACGTCAGGTGAACCGGGACGCTCGGCCCGTACATCTTATTCTCGAGGCGTCCCGAGACGCTCAGGATCGCGTCGCGAATCGCTTCAGCCTCTAGGCGACGAATCGTCTGACGGTGTCGAAGTCGATTGTCGGGATCGATCGACTCGGCCCGCACGTCGGCGATTGCACTGGCCATCCGGTAGGTCTGGGAGCGTGTCAGCACGCGTTGGACCCGCTTGATCGACCAACCGTTGTCGATGAAATGGCGAGCCAGAGCATCGAGCAACTCTGGGTGAGTCGGCGGACGGCCCATGTTGCCGAAGTCGTCGGGTGTCGCGACGAGGCCGCGCCCAAAGAGGTGATGCCAAAGCCGGTTGACGAGAACCCTTGAGGTCAAAGGCTGAGTCGGGTCGGCAATCCGATCAGCCAACCTGAGCCGGTCTAATCCTGCGTGGGATCCGTCGTCACTCTCCGGCTCAAACGCTTCCAGAAACCTCCGTGGAACCGGAGCGCCGAGCGTCTGATGTCGGCCACGGATGTGGACGCGGTCGTTCCAAGGGTTGGCCTCGGCGATCGTCAGGGCTATTCGCGGCTCACTGAGGTCCTGGACGGACCGAAGGTAGTCTGCCTTGGCATCAAGAAGCGACCGGTTCGACGCAACGAGGCCCTTCGAGACCAGATGGTCCAGGAGTCGCACGACGCGATCATTGAGAGGCTCATCGGCTTTTAGACGGTTGGCGGCCTTGCGAACGACTTGCTGTAGCTTGATCGCACGAACGTCGAGTGATTTTGGGGAGCTCGTGTTTGCAGAGCCAATGACGCGCTGGCGGGGCGACCGGGGAGGCTCGGGATGATCCGAGCTGACGACGCGGTCCAGGACAACGTATCCCGAGCCATCCATGATCTGGGTCCGGACGGATGTGAAGTCCATCGACGCGCCGTCGGAGACTTCTAGGTAGGCCCGATGCCCTCGCCAAGCTTTGACGTCGAGGCGGATCCAGCGGAGTTCCTCGCCGTGATCGATCCGATGCGTCAGGCCACCGTAGATCGGTGCGCGGATCTTCTCGAACCCATCGACGACCAGTTGCAGATGTCCTCCCGATCCCGCCATACGGAGATGCAGGTAGTCTCGATCGATCACGAAACTGGGCGAGCGAACGACTCCTCGAAGGTCTGAGCCGAGGAGTCCGCTGTGGGCCAGACCGGCCGCGAGAATCGCATTGGAATCGGAGGCGATCCAGATCTCACCGCCGAGTGTGGGCCGATCGCCAAACGCCTCGCCATGGACGAACCATCCCTCCCAATTTCCTTCGTCAAAGGTGGCCAAAACAAGGTCGCCGGTCCGTTCGGGAGCGGCCCCATCGACGAGCCTCCGGCCGTTTACGAAGGGATAGAGCGGGTCCTCAACGTCTTCGGAAGCCCCCTCAACCGCCTCGATCCAACGACCTCGAATGACATGATCGGCATCGAGGTCTGCTGTCAATAAATCGTTCCGACAGCCTGTCTCGGCGGCGATCGCCGTCCCGGCCGATCGATAGGCATCGAGGAATCGCTCGGCGATCGGCTCCCGCATCAGGGTTTCGGCCAAAGCAATGCGGTAGGCGTCGCGACGGAGGGCAATCGCGGTCAAGGCCTCGCGACGCGATGAGGGATTGTCGATGATCCGCAAGGTCGGTCGTCCAGACTTGAACTGACCGCTGAGCGCGTAGTAGTCCCTTGTCGTGATCGGGTCGAACTTGTGATCGTGACACCGCGCACAGGCGACGGTCAAGCCGAGGAAGGTCTTGCTTACCACGTCGATCTGGTTCTCGATCCGATGTACTTCCTCCTCGGCAACGTCGACCGGTGAGTGCGTGCCTTGGCTGAGGTAGTAAAAGCCTGTGGCTATGGCGGACTGGTCGATCCCCTCGACCGGATCGAATCGAGGGTCAGCAAGCAGATCGCCGGCGAGGTGCTCCCGAATCAGTCGATCGTAGGGAAGATCGGCGTTCCAAGCCTGGATCACGTAGTCGCGGTACCGGAAGGCCTGAGGAATGTCGTAGTCGAACTCATGCCCGGATGTCTCGGCATAGCGCACCAAGTCCAGCCAGTGCCGAGCCCAGCGTTCGCCATACCTCGGCGAAGCGAGAAACCGGTCGATCTGACGCTCGACGGCATCGGGTCGCTCGTCATTGAGGAATCCGGCAACCTCCTCGGGCTCGGGAGGCAAGCCGATCAGGTCGAACGAAAGCCGTCTCAGGAGCGTAGCCCGGTCGGCTTCAACGGCCGGCTCGAGGCCTTCTTCCCGAAGTCGGGTCAGGACCCAGGCATCGACGAACGTTGAGGACCAGTCGTCACTCGGCAGATCCGGTGTCGGCTCCTCGGCGAGCGGCTGGAAGCTCCAGAGCCGCTTGGCGCGGCCTTCGAGGTCGAACTCGTCGACGGTTCCCCCCGTGTTCTCGACCAACTCTTCGGAGCTGACCGATTCTGGCCAAGCCGCACCATCGAGAACCCAACGTTCGAGGTCGGCGATCTGATCGGAGGGAAGTTTGCCGTCGGGGGGCATCTGGACGAACCCGTCGTAGCGAATCGCCTCAATCAGGACGCTCTCATTGAGGTCGCCCGGGACGACCGCCGGGCCGCTGTCGCCGCCTCGGAGGATCGCGTCCCGATGATCTAGTCGGAGTCCAGCCCGGACCCGTTCCGAACCATGACACCGCTGACAGCGTTCCACCAAGATCGGTCGAACCCGCGACTCGAAGAAGTCCAGCGCCTTACGAGACGCGTTCTCCGTCCGATTCTCCTGAGCAAAGACCGGTTCGATACCTCGAATCGATACGAGAATCGTGAGGACTAGTCCGAGGGACCTCAGAAATCGAACAGCACCCAGGATCTGGCCACAAGGGTTGGAGAAACGGCTTGCTGGATCCCGCACACCCTGACTCCCAGGTATTGAAAACAACGGCTTGCAGTCTTCGACGGAAGTTGGGCCATTGTTTAATCGATCGCGGTGAGTTGTTCGAAAACTCGAAGATATCAGGTTCGCTCTCGCCTGACAGGTCGACAATCAGACGGATCTCCGGGCGGGTCCGTATAGTAGGTCTGGACGCGAATGGTCCTTCACGGCCTCGAGCCAATCGAGCTAGTTTCCGGAATGAGCTGGACTTGGGAACCACTCGATATGGAATCCGCGTGACTCGGTGGACCAAGTTGGCCCCAAACTCGACGATCGTTCGACCGTTGATTCATCCACCCCACCTCGCTTTGCTTTGGGATGCGATTCGGTGACCTCAAGCTCGTGTCGGCCTCAACGAAATCGGTGGGACTTGGACTGGACCTCAAGGATCCTCGGAAGAGGGGCGACGCTTGGTCTGACCTGCTTCATCGCTCTTCTGTTTGTCCTGGTCCGACCAGTGAACGCAGAGCCAACTGGTCGAGAGTTTCCCCAACAGGCGGGCTCGGTCTATCCCATCGATTCCCAATCGTCCTCACCGGTCATGGCGAACCCGGATGATCGTGATCCCTTGGAATCTCGAGAGCCTGAAGTCCTGGTAGACGAGCGGTTCGCTTCGAGCCCGATCCCCACTTGGGTCAAGGAATGGGCTCTCAACAGTTTCATTGCATTGATGGTCGTCATCATCGGGGGCTCGATCGGCAGTTTCCTGAACGTCGTCGCCTATCGTTGGCCTCGAGGTCTTCCGCTGGCCGGCCAAGGTTCCCAGTGTCCGTCATGCTCGCATACACTAACATTTTATGAAAACATGCCGATCCTTGGCTGGTTTCGGATTCGTGGGCGATGCCGCTATTGTGACATGCCGGTCTCACCCCGCTACCCGATCGTCGAGATAATCACGGCTGTCGTCATCCTCGCCTGGTTCTTGAGCGAGGAGCTGACTGGCGGCTTGGCGATCTTCGCGGAACAGGTCCGCTTGCAGGGAGAAGAGCCGCTGAATCTAACTCATTGGTGGATGTCGACCGATCTCCTCATGCTCGCTCTTGGTCGCGCCCTGCTCTTGATCACACTCCTCTGCGCAGCCTTGTTGGCCTGGGACAACAACCGGATACCCACAGGTTTGTCCCGGGTCGTTGTGATCGTCGGGATTACCTTGGGATTGATGGTTCGGGGGTTTTCTCCGGTCCCATTCCAAATGCCGTTGCCCGAATCGATCGCCGAATTGAACTGGAACGAGATGTTGGGATTTGCTCCGTCCCCCGAGCCAATCGGGGTCGGACTCCAATTCGTTGGACTGATCAATCTGATCCTCGGCATTAGCGTTGCCTTGATGCTCGCGCGGCTTCTGATGTTGGATCCGGTCGACGACCCTTCGAGTTCCTCAACTGCCGACGAAATCGAACTGGCGGAACGATCGGAGCTTGACGATGTGAGCCAGGTCATCGTCATCTGTGGAGTCTATCTTGGATGGCAGTCAGTTTTGGTGATCACTGCGCTAGGCGGGGTCCTGGCCATCGTGGGCAGTCTCGTCTCGAGGCGGATGACCCAGAACGCGCGACGTGCTCGTTGGGTGATCGGATTGGCGATCGCCGCCGCGTTCTGGATCATCGTTTGGAAACCGGGGCTTGCCATGCCATTCATCCCCAACGCCTCCCTACCGGGCTGGGCCTTGATGATCTGGCTCCTCGCGATTTCCCTTACGGCCGCCCTCGATCGTCGACTCGATCGCCGCAGCCGACAGATAGACTCGGCAAGGATTGAGGAATCGGCCATCTATCAAACCGACGATACTCTCGGTTCCAGTTGGGACCCGATTCAGATCCAGACCGAGATCTCGGAGCAACACGCCGTTTCGATAACCACCGAGGATGATGGAGACGGATCGCTGATCGCGAACCAGTGGCCGATCAAGGATCGCTCGAACCACATCCCGATCCCGCAAACGACCCACCACTCGATGCCGATCACCGAGGAATCGCTTATGGAGACGACGGGCTTGACGAGCCCTCTGCCACCAAACGACGATGGCCCGAACATCACGGCGGACCTCGAAAAACCCAACAAGTCCATCGAATCGTCGGACCGGAGCGAAGACTTCGCCGATACCGAGGCTTCGTTGGCGAATCACAACGATCCATCGAAGTCGTGAGCGGATCGATCCCAAGCCGATCCCCGCCATTCCCATCTCGAACACCCCGATCGCCGAGCGAGTCCGATCGATGACATCGTGGAACGACCCGTTGTTTCTCAACGCTGACCCAGAGCGGACCTACGATGTGGCGATCGTCGGCGCGGGGATTATCGGACTGGCCCAAGCCTATCACTTGGCACGTCGCGGCCTCTCGGTGGTCGTCTTCGAGCGTCACGCGAGGGCTGAAGGGGCTTCAATCCGCAACTTCGGGATGCTCTGGCCAATCGGGCAGCCGGCCGGTGAGTTCCGTGACCTGGCGCTTCGGAGTCTGGAACACTGGCGGGAAATCTTGCAGCGAACAGGTATCTGGCACGATCCCGTCGGCTCGCTTCACCTGGCCTATCACGACGACGAGGCCCAGGTGCTTGAGGAGTTCGTTCGTGACCCAAGACACACTGATGACGAACTCGAACTGCTCGATGCTGAGACGATCGGTCGACGAACGCGTGCGGTTCGTCGCGACGGACTAAAGCGGGCGTTGTACAGCCCTTCGGAAGTCTGTGTCGATCCGCGTGAGGTGGTGGCCGAGCTTCCCCAATGGCTGGCCACTACCTTTGGCGTCGGCTTCGCTTTCGGGACCTCAGTGACTGACTACGATTCTCCCAGGATTCATGCCGGCGGACGCGATTGGCGAGCGGGTCGCTTGGTCGTTTGTTCGGGTCACGAGACGCGGTTGCTCTATCCCGAGGTCTTCGAATCCGAGCCGGTGGTCCCGTGCAAGCTCCAGATGCTTCGGAGCGCTCCGTGTGCCAACGGTTGGCGTCTCGGTCCGATGTTGGCCGGTGGGCTGACGCTCCGACACTATTCATCGTTCGCTGACTGCCCGAGCGTGGCCGACCTGAAGCGTCGGGTCGCTCGGGAGAATCCTGAATACGACGCCTTCGGAATCCACGTGATGGCCTCTCAAAACGGCCGAGGTGAGTTGGTTCTCGGCGACTCGCACGAGTACGGCGAGACGATTGAGCCGTTCGATAAGGACGAGGTCGACGGGTTGATCCTCAACTATCTTCAGACGTTCCTCGACGTCCCTGAGCCGCTCAGAATCGCGTCGCGATGGCACGGAATCTACATAAAGCATCGAGAGCGGCCCTTCGCCGTGCGGACCGCTGAGGATGGCGCGGTGATTGTGCTAGGCCTCGGCGGTGCGGGAATGACGCTCAGCTTCGGATTGACCGAGCGGGTGGCCGAACGCTTCGTCAACGCGTGAGCCAGTCGAACCGTCATTCCAGGTCGACGGCGGTCCGCTCGTTGCCCCGACCTTCTACATCGATCAGTCCTTGTACCCGGCTTCCAATGGTGTATCGGATTCGAGTGATGGTCGATGCTTGATCATCGTGATCGGGACCCCACGCGGACCGAACTGGACTTCGTCCATGAACGTGCGGATCAAGAAGAGTCCACGCCCGCTGGTAAGTTCCAGGTTGGCCGGATCGCTTGGGCATGGGAGTCTCGTCGGGTCGAATCCCGGCCCTTGGTCCTCGACCTTGTAGCAAACATGGTCTCGATTGGCCTTGAGGGTTACCGTGACCCGCCGCGCGGCGTATTGCAAGTCCCGGCATCGCTGCTCGATCAATCGATGGTAAATTCGCTCGTCAGCCAGTCGGCGGACCGCAGAATCGATCTCGAGGTTGCCATGCACGATCGCATTCATAAGCGCTTCGTGTAGGCAGAGGTCGCAACGGTTGAGGATCGTTTCGTCGAGGAAATCGAACGGCTCGATAAGCCCTCGCATGTACGCGATGAGGCTGGATATCAGGTTCAATCGGTTCCCAATCACAAAGGTCATCTCGATCGTGTCGAGACAACTGCGGATCGCGTTGCGGTCACTTGTCTGCCGGAGGTTCTCGAGGATTGGCAGAAGGATCGGGACCAGATGGTCGTTGAGATTTCGTTTGGGGACGTAGCTGATCGCGCCGGCCATCAGGGCCTTCATGGCGATCTCTTCGTTACCCCGTCCAGTCATAAGCATAACGGGGATCTGCGGATGATTCTGGCGCACGTATTGAACCAGTTCGAGCCCATCGCGATCCGGCATGATCAGGTCCGTCAGGACCATCTGGATGGCGGTGTCCGCCTCAATCACCTTAATGGCATGATCGACGTTATCCGCGGTCACCACACTGCAAACCAGTTGCGATTCCAGCAGTCTAGCGAGTGAGCACCGTGTCGTTGCCGAGTCGTCCACGACCAGGATTCGAGGGTTCGACCGACCATGGTCCTCTCGTCCGTTGAGGCCGGGGGGATCGAGCTCAACGATCAAATCCGAACAAGCGGATCCGGTCTGGTTCAACATCATGACCTCCTCGTCGTGGTTAAGTGTTGGTTGCGGAATCGATGAGATCTTCGAGGAGCATAGAATCCAAGGCTGTTCTTCAAAATGGCCCGGTATCTCTCGAGTCCATGAGCGCGTAAGGTGGAGCATCCAGTCGAGGAGCCGACCGGATTGGTTCCGATCAAGCGATTCCGGTTCATTGCTGATGCGGGAGCGTCCCATGACGACGAGATCTGGTCTTCCGTCCTCTCAATCGCTGTGCACGCCGATTGTCCTCGCTTTTCGCAAGGAGGGATACTCGGCAACGTGGATCAGATGGGCACTTATGGCGGTTCTCGGGGCAGTGCTCATCCGTGAAGCATGGGCTGTCGAGGAGTCCCAGCCACCGCAGGGCGACGTGCTTCCGAACGTCGTTTTGATCTATACAGACGATCAAGGATATGCCGATTTGGGATGCTACGGAGCGTCGACGTTCGCGACGCCGAACCTCGATCGGATGGCCGCCGAGGGGATGCGTTGGACCGATTTCTACGTCGCTCAGGCGGTCTGCTCGGCCAGTCGAGCGGCGTTGTTGACCGGCTGCTATCCCAATCGAATCGGTATCCGAGGAGCGCTCGGGCCTGGATCGAAGGTCGGGATTGCCGAATCAGAGACCACGCTCGCCGAACTGCTCCGTGACCGGGGATACCGGACGGCCATCTATGGCAAGTGGCACCTGGGTCATCGCGAGCCGTTCCTGCCCACCCGGCACGGGTTCGAGGAGTACTACGGCCTGCCCTACTCCAACGACATGTGGCCGTTCCACCCGACCAACCCGAACTTTCCCCCGCTTCCCTTGATCGAGGGGGAAGAGGTCATTGAGACCAATCCGGATCAGACGCGATTGACTGGCGCTTACGCGGAGCGAACGGTCCAGTTTATCGAGACACATGCGAACGAGCCGTTCTTCGTCTACCTGGCGCACAATATGCCCCACGTCCCCTTATTCGCCTCCGAGTCGTTCGTGGGACGAACCGAGCAGGGCCTTTACGGCGATGTGATCGGCGAAGTCGACGACTCGGTCGGCAAGATCCTCGACACCTTGGAGCGGCTCAGACTAGACGAGCGAACCCTCGTGATCTTCGCCTCCGACAACGGCCCTTGGCTCTCCTACGGTGACCATGCCGGATCGGCCGAACCACTCCGCGAGGGGAAGGGAACCAGCTTCGACGGCGGGGTCCGTGTCCCCTGTTTGATGTGGTGGCCGGGCCGGATCGGTCCAGGCACGACTCAGTCTGCGCCGGCGATGACGATCGATCTATTACCCACCATCGCCGCGCTGGTCGACGCGCCGTTGCCCACACACCCCATCGACGGGGTCGACCTGTCCCCTTGGATCTTCGACGGGAGCACCGCCATCCCCCATGACGCCTTGGCGTTCTACTGGGGCGGGGAACTCCAAGCCCTCCGAGCCGGCCGTTGGAAACTGCATTTCCCCCACGAGTACCGAAGCTTGGCTGGAGAGCCAGGCTCGGGGGGACGTCCCAGTCCCTACAAGTCGGAGCAGATCGAATGGGCCCTGTTTGATCTCGAGGACGATGCTGGAGAGTCGGTTGACCGATCTTCGGATCATCCGGAGATCGTCCTGAGACTTCGAAGGCTCGCCGAGCGTTTCCGTGAGCAGCTTGGTGACTCGAGGACTGGCGTGATCGGATCGGCGATCCGTCAACCAGGACGCGTTTCTGATAACAATTGAGTCATTGAATCCATTTCTATGCCAGATTTCGACCGATTCGGTCCGAGGGCGTGATGCGTTCTTGGACCTGCTCGAACGAAATCGTCGCTGATGATCATAGCCGGGGAAAGACTGAACGGGACAACCCAACCGTTGTGATCCGCACGTTTGCGAGGGATTTGCTGGTTTCCCGATCCTCTCTGAAGCGAGATGCTTGACAGCGTCTTCACGGCTGCTGAACAATCAACGTTCTCGGTCGCTTTCCTCTCCCATCTACGACCGATTGAAGCTCCACGATGATCGGCCGTCGATTTCGATCGACCCATCGATCACGTCCTTCCGTTCGACGCCAACGTTTTCGAGATTCACCCCCATGCGAGTCGGTCACAGGTTTTGGTGGGGCATGCCTCGCGGCATCCACCGTCGCACACCTTTGGAGAGGAATGTCGGCAACCGACGACTGAGAGTCTTGATCATGGCTCTTGTGGTCTTAGTCGGCTTCTTGGTGTCCGGCTTGGCACTCGGTCAGGATCTGGCCGACTTGGCCTTGGTCAACGGCCAATTCAAGACCCAATCGGACCGAGGCGACCTGACTGGAACGTTGGTGATTCGTGACGGAAAGGTCGTAGCGATCGGCCCGGTCGTGGATGTCGAGGTTCCCAAGGGCATCACGACCATTGATGCGAACGGCTGGACCATCGTGCCCGGCCTAATCGATTGTCGATCAACCCTCGGTCTGAGTGCGGACTCCCTTAGACAGGGTGGAACTAGCGGCAACCTCAACGTGCTCGATGGCGTCAATCCGTACCAGGAAGATTGGCGTGAGGTGATCACCCAGGGGGTGACGGCGATCTACCTTCAACCTGCCCCGACAGGACGACTCGGTGGACGCGGCGCTGTGATCCGCGTCGGTCCGAGCAATGGAACCGTCGAGGATCTCGTGATCCGGGCCGACGCGAGTGCCCAAGCTTCGCTCGGAATCGGATCGAGCACGGGGAACAGCCTGCTCCGATACCGACAGCTCGACCAGCTCAAGGCCTCGTTCAAGGCCGCCAAAGAGTATGCCGAGGCCTGGGAGGCCTATCGAGAGGCTCAGGAAGAGGACTCCGAGACCGATCCGTCGAGTGATGATCGCGATGACTCTGATACACCGGAATCCGATGAAGAGGATTCCGACGGGGATGAGCCCACGGATGATACCGACGAGTCCGAGGAGGATGCGGAGCAAGACGAAGACACCGACGAGAAGGCCGAGTCAGAAAAGTCGGAATCGGATGAGAAGAAGCCGGTCGAAAAACCCGACTACGACCCAGCCAAGGAATTCTTGGCCCGCGTAGTCTCCGGCGATGTCCCTCTTCGACTCGAGGCGCATCGGACAGACGCTCTGGCCAACGCTCTGGCCCTCCTCGAAGATTATCCGGAGATCCGCCTGATCCTTGATGGGGTCAGCCGACCTGGCGCGTTGGCCGAGCAGTTACAGGGGCGACGCTTCCCCTTGGTGCTGGGCCCTTGGCTCTTGCTGGAGGACTCGTTGCCGGGCGACCTCGATGAGCGGAACGACTCGTGGCCCTCGACGTTCCTCGCGACGGACAGCCGTTGGGCGTTTGGGAGCTTCAGCCGCATACCAGCCGGTTCGCAGATGCTTCGGTTCCATGCCGCTGAGGCGGTCCGTCGTGGGCTGGACCGCAGCAGCATCCTTCGCGCCTTGACCCGTGACGCGGCCGAAATCGTGGGGGCCGCCGACCAACTCGGCTCCATTGCTGTGGGACGGGTCGCCGATCTAGCCGCCTTTGAGGGCGATCCGCTTGATCCCTCGAGCCCGACGCGGCTCGTCGTGTCTCAAGGACGCTTGCTCTTCCACAACAAAGGCAACTCCGAGATTGCTCTGGTTGACCTCGACGAGTCCGGCCCCGATGTGAAACTGGAGAAGATCTTTCCCGAAGCCTTGCCGGCACGATTCGTGCTCGAATCGACCCGGATCCTCGGGTCCAACGGCCAGTACGCCCCCGGTCAGATCCTGATCGAGGACGGCCGGGTCACCGCGATCGGTACGGTTCGTGAGGTCGGTCCCGAGATCGCTCAGTTCGATCTCCGTGATGCTCCGATCACACCGGGGTTGGTGGCTGCCCGCACGTCACTCGGTGCCGAGGCCAACCTGACAAGCTCGACAGATTCGGACGGGGGGCACATTCGGGCGATCGACGCCTTCGACCCCGACGACGAGATCCTCGATGACTACCTCGAAGCTGGGTTTCTCAACGTCGTCTTGGCTCCAGCCGAAACCAGTCTGATCGCTGGACGATCCGCTTTGATCCAGCTCGGCGCCAACGACTTGATCGCCGAGGCCGAACTGGCCTGCCTGTTGGTGCTTAGCAACGAGGGTCGATCCAATGCGCGTTACCCGTCCAGCCTGGCCGAGCAGTATCGCTGCTTGGACGATTGGATGGCCGGGCGGGCACAATCGGAGATCCGGCTCGATCTGCCTACGCCGGTCGCCTCGGCCCTTGCCGAACAGCGTCGTCAGTTGATTCGGTCGATCGTCCGTGGGGAAACGCCCGTGATTCTGCGTGCCGAGGGTGCTGCCGAAGTTGGCAACGCTCTTCGGCTGATCGAGTCGTATTCGCTGCGTGCCTCGTTGATTGGGGTCGAGCATCCCGCATTGTTCGCCGACCCGTTGGCATCGCTCGGCGTTGGCTTGATCGTCGAGCCGATTGGCGTGGGCGACTCGACAATCCTCCGCGATGAAATTGTCACGCTTTCCCGTCGCGGGATCCCGCTCGGCTTCAGTGGTTCGGCCGAGGCGATCCGGCGAACCGCTGCACTCCTGGTTGCTGCCGGTCTGCCGATCGAGTCGGCGCTGCGCGGACTGACATCCGACGGGGTTAGGACGGCTGGCTGGCAAGACGATGGCATCGCGTTACAGGCGGGACGCTCGGCCGATCTGATCATCTGGAACGGGTCGCCGCTCAACACCGCCAACGAGCCCATCGCACGGATCGTTGCAGGGCGTCTTGTGACCGTCGACACACCCTAAAACAATGGGGAATGTCCCCTCCTCTGTTGTGTCTATCGCGTCCGCCACCGGAGACCATGAATCATCTCACAAGTGCGAGTCGCTCAGCACGATGGAACAGCCATTCTCTACGAGACATGTCAATCTTCTGAGCGCTAAACCACCCTCACATGCTGGCACATTATCGGTCGCAATCCACCACACCGGAGGTCAAGGGACCCTTGATGTTTGGACGACAACTGCTTTTGCTCGGAATCCTGGTTGCGGTCGAGGGACTCGATGGGTCCTCGATCACCCTTGCTGAGGAACCCCTGCGTCCCCGAACCATCCGAGCCGGCACGATCTTAACGATGGACGGGGCGCCGCTCCGCCCTGGGATAGTGACGATCGATCGCGAAGGCACAATCGTTGGCGTCAACGGGGCTGACTCGGCCTCCGTCGACCTCGATTTGGGTGATGACTGTGTGCTGATGCCGGGACTGATTGACGCCTACAGCCGTCTGGGCGTCTCCGGCGGCGACGAGGTGACCGACGAGGTCTCACCGGCGTTTCGCGTCATCGATGCGCTCGACCCGACCGATCCTGCGTTTCGGAGAACCCGTGCAGAGGGAGTCACAGCCTCGGCGATCTTCCCGGGAACCGACAACGTCTTCGCCGGCCGGGCCGCACTGATCAAGACGGCCATTACCAGCCCGACCGACGGACCGACGGTCGTCTCGGAGGATTTAGGGCTCGTCATGACCGTCGCGTCGGACCCGGCTCGTCGCAACTCGTCGCGACGACGGCCGGACACGCTCTACAACCGGATGCCGACCAACCGAATGGGCGTCCACTGGATCCTCCGGAGCCGTCTCGACCTTGCCCGTCGTGGGTCCGACGATCCGGATCTCCAAGCCATCGCCGCGTGCCTGGAGGACGATCGGCCCATCTTCGCGGTCGCTCGAACCGACATCGATATCGAGTCGTTGCTCCGAATGTCTGAGCAGTCCCGGTTCACGCCGACGCTCATCGGCGCCCAAGAGGGTTATAAGGCGGGATTCCTGGATCGATTAGCCGAACGAGAGATCCCAGTGATCCTCGGACCGCTCCCGGACCGCCCCGTTGGGTTCGGGACCGAGGGGACCGAACCCATCCTCAACCTGGCCGGGTTGCTCCACGAACGGGAAATCCGCTTTGCCTTCTCGGGCCGCCAGTTGCTCGAGCAGGCGCGGTTCGCCGTCCGGTTTGGACTGGATCGCGAGGCCGCTTTGCGGGCCTTGACCATCGAGGCGGCTTCGGTGCTCGGCGTCTCGGGTCGGATCGGCACGATCGCGCCGGGACTCGATGCCGACCTGGTGATCCTCAGCGGCGACCCGCTTCAACTCACCACCCGCGTCCTCGGGGTCGTCGTCGACGGCGCCGTTTATGACTTCGACGCTCCGGAAGGAACTGACTCCCATGATTGATCCGAAGTCCGCTTCGCCGCGATCGGTTCTCGGCCCGATGGCGTTTGGGCTCGTCACCGCAATGACCTTCACCATTGGACTGGGCACTCCAGTTGCGGCTCAGGACACCCTGGCCATCCGAGGAGGGACCATCCTTCCGATCACCGCTGAGCCGATCGAAGACGGGGTGATCCTGATCCGTGACGGTCAAATTGTCGAGCTCGGACCCGAGGTCGAGATCCCCATTGAGGCCAAGGTGATTGACGCGAGCGAACGCGTGATCCTTCCCGGATTCATCGCCGTCCATACCTCTGAGGGCCAGGACACACGTTCGACCAATGAGGTGAATCCGAACGTGCCATTCCTCTCGGTCGTCGATGGGATCGACCCGAGCCGATCCTTTTTCGAGGAGTCGCGTCGCAACGGCCTGACCACGGCCATGATCGTGCCTGGGAACAGCACATTGATCGGTGGTCAAGGCGCGGTGGTAAAAACCGCTGGCGTCTTCGTCGACGACATGTTGCTCAAGGCCCAAGCGTCGATCAAGCTCTCGCTGTTGCCGACTCGGAACGCGAGCCGAATGAGCCAGCTCGCCACCCTCCGCGCCGAGCTGGAGAAGTACCGTCGTTACCTCGACCAACTCGATGGCGATGACGAAACTGCGATCACCGAAGACGAGGATGACGAAGAAGACGAGACTGAGACTAGTAATGGACAGAGCGGCCCCTCTTCGACCGCCGGGAGCGAGTCGAATGAGACGATCCAAGACCAAGATGACGACGAGGCTGAGCGCTCCGAGGAAGCCGAGTCCGACGACGAGTCGGAGGAACCCGATGTTCGCCTGGAGTCGATGTTCAAGATGATGCGCGGCGAATTGCCCGCCTTCATCTATTGCAGCCTCGCCATGGATGTGCCTCGCGCTCTGGACCTGATCGAGCAGTATCAGCTCGATGCGGTCCTCGTGCTGGGTCGCGATTGCTACAAGGCCGTCGACCTAATCGCCGAGAGCGGACTGCCGGTCGTGCTCGATGCACAGTTGGTCTTCTGGGAGCAAAATCCACGCACGGGCGACGAAACGAAGGTCGTCCTGCCTGAGATCTACCGCGAGGCCGGCATCCCGGTCACCTTCCAGACCGGCTCCGGTCCCAATCTCGGGAGCAGCTACCTCTGGTATCAGGCCGCAACCGCCGTCAAGTATGGCACCGATCGCGATGAGGCTCTGTCCGCCATCACGCTCCGACCGGCCCAGATCCTCGGTATCGATCAGTTCGTCGGATCGATCGAGCCGGGCAAAGACGCCGATCTCATCATCATGAGCGGCGATCCGTTCGAGATCACCACCTACGTCGAAACCACCATCATCGACGGCGCGATCGTCTATCAGCGCTCCGAGGACAGCAAGCTGGCCGAACTGATCAGACCCACCACCGACGAGAATCCTTGAGGTCGCGATGACGTTCCCTTCAACATGTGATGATTGTCGGCTCGATCAGCCGATGCGGCATCGCGGCGCGTTCGTCAGCGGATTGCTGGTTCCCCTGGCCATGCTCGGGCTGTTCTGGATCGGCATAACCGAGGCATCGTCTCAGACTGTGGTCTATCAGGCCGAGCGGATCTGGACTGGAGACGGACCTCCCCTCGAAAAGGCTCGATTGGTCGTCCGCGACGGGCAGATCACGGAATCGGGCTCGATCGATGAAGTCGATGTGCCCGGGGGGGCCGAGTTGGTCGACTTGGGCAGTCGGGTCATCATCCCCGGTCTGATCGCGGTTCAGAGTCAGTCCTCGCAGGGCGCACAGGATACCGAACGTGCTCTGACTCCGGAGATCTCCGCCCTCGACAGCTTCGATCCGTTCGCCGCACCGTCCGAGGCCCTCACCGGTGGTGTGACGACAGCACATTTGGTCCCGGGTCGCGAACGGCTCTTGCCTGGTCGAGGGGCCGTGGTCCGGCTGGCTGGCGCGCGGTCTTTTGATCGGGTCCTGGTCGATCGCGGCGCCGTGCGGATCCTGCTCAACGAGGACTCGCGGAAGCCTCCATCGATCTACGAGCCGCCCGTCGGTGCCGTCTCGCTGGACCGCCCGCTGGAACCGACGATGCCCCAACTGTCACCCAGCCTCTCCGAAGCGGTCGCAGGGCTTCGTGCGCTCTTCGATACGGCCCGGAGCCGCTCCAACTGGCGGACCCTCGACCCGCCCCTGCCCTCGCTCGACCGGGTGATGCTCGAGTCGCTCGCCGACGCGATCGATGAACGAGCGACGCTTTGGGTGACAGCTCAGACCCTTCCCGAAATTCGAGCGGCCGTCTCTTTAGCGAAGCGATACGGCCTCCCCCTGGTCTTGGTCGATCCCGAGCAAATCGGGACGGCCAAACAACGCACAGAGTGGGCCGAGACGGTCACCGGAATCGTCCTGAACGCGGGACGACGGCCTGGGCAGATCACCGCTCCATCGTCGGACGATCGCATCGAACCGGTATGGGCCCGCGCGGCCACGCTCGTCAGGGAGGGGTTTCATGTCGCCCTCCGCCCCTCCAACGATGAGGACCTGCCCGACCTCCTTTTCCTGGCAGGCCTGATGACCACTGGCGGACTGGATGAGGCCGAGGCACTTGGCTTGGTCACCACAGCGCCGGCTGAGATCCTCGGTGTGGGCGATCGGGTCGGAACGCTTCAACCAGATCGTCGGGCCGACTTCGTCGTCCTCACCGCTAACCCGTTCGACGTTCGGTCGCGGGTCCAGTCGGTCTTCGTCGAAGGCGTCGATGTCACGCTCGCCACGAGGCCAACCGCTCAGGCGGCTGAAAGTCGGGCGACCGTCATCCGAGCCGGTCACCTGCTCGACGGAAACGGAAACACGATCGAGTCGGCGTCCATCCTGGTCGATCAAGGGCTCATTCGCGATCGGGGCCTGGACGTCTCCGCTCCCTTGGACGCCGAAGTTCGGGTCTTCCCCGAAGCTGTGGTCGTGCCCGGCTTCGTCGACTTCGCCTCCGGTCTGGGCTTCGACGGCAACCTCTCCGGGTCGATCCGATTAGGAACCACCTTGGGCGAGCGGATTGTCGATCAGGACCGTCGGATCGAGACGGCCCGCTCCGGTGGCGTAACGACCGTCCTGGTCGCCCCGAACAGCTCCTCGCCCAGCCCGGTCGTCGCCTTCAAGCTAGGCGACCCGATCCAAGTGCTCGCCGATCCGGCGGCCATCCAGTTCACCCTCAGCAGCGAGTCCGACTCGGCAGTCGCTGGACTCAAGCGGACCCTCACCGCTGGGAAGACCTACGCTGAGAGCTGGACCAAGTACGAGGCCCAGCTTAAAGAATACGAATCGAAGCTCGCCCAATACCGCGTTGCTAAAGCCCGTTACGACGCCCAGGTCAAGGCACTTGCCGCTCGCCGGGCTCGTGAGAAGGCCGAGGCCGAAAAGAAGGCCCAGGACGACAACGAGGAAACCCCGAAGGACGACGACAAGGAGAATTCGTCCGACGCAGCCGACTCGAAAGACTCCGGACCCGGGTCCGACCCGCCGAGCGAAGATGCGGATAAGCCGGACGATGACGAAGAGGGGTCGAAGGATAAGGATGAGGACCCGGAAGACTCCAAGGAGCAAGACGACGAGTCGGGATCCGTGGATGATTCGGATGGGAAGTCCGACGAGTCGAAGCCCGAGGAAGAGTCCGGCCCCAAGCCTCCCGAGGAGCCCAAGAAGCCCAAAGAACCCCGCAAGAACGACGCGTTGGAGCCCTACCGCGCCCTCTTCGGCGGCGAGATCCCCGCTCTGGTCCGAGTCAATCGGATCGGCGTGATCAAGGCAGCCGTCACCCTGTTCCGCGACGAGTTCGACCTGCCCACGATTCTGGTCGGGGCCGATGGAGGGTTCCGCGACCCGGACGTCTTCACGAACAAGGACCTCGGCGTCGCGCTGGGGCCTGTGCTCGTCCGGACCGAGGATCGTCGGACCGTCAACCTCTCGCAATTACTCGCAGCGCGACAGGTGCCGTTCGCCTTCCGGAGCGGCTCCAACGAGGGCGTGGCCGACCTACCACTGGTCGTTCGCTATGCGGTCCGCAAAGGACTGGGAGTCGACGACGCGCTCCAGGCACTCAGCGGCAATGCGGCGCGATTGATCCGCCTTCAGGATCGGATCGGCTCACTCGACGTCGGCAAGCAAGCTGACCTAGTCGTCTGGAGCGGACACCCAATGGACCTCTCCAGCCGCGTGCTCGCCGTCATGATCGATGGTCGCTGGGTCTTTGAAGCCGACGATCAGGATTGAGGAACCATTCTGAGGCCGTCGAGATCGATCCGACGGCCTCCGACCGACCGGATCGCGACCGAAACCGATCGACCGCACATTGCTCCCGCTCAGAATTGCCCACAAACGCAGAAGGAACCGATCGATGCCCTCACACGTTGATCTTACTTTGCCGGTTGCTCGTCGTTCGTTGCTCTCCCTCGCGTTGGGGATGGCGTGGGCCTTGGCGGTCGGCCCGATTGCATTCGCTCAGTCGTCTCCTGACCAACCCGTTGAGGATACGTCGTCGCCTGGGATCGCCATCCGGATCGGCAAGGCGATCACCTGTCCCGCCGATCGCGACGCGCCTCAGTCGATCACCGATGCGGTCGTTCTGATCGCCGACGGGAAGATCCAGGCCATCGGCCCGCGCGACGAAGTCGAGATCCCCGAAGGCTTCGAGGTCATCGACCATTCCGATCGGTTCGCCGTGCCCGGGTTGGTCGAGGCTCACTGCCACATCGCCGGCACCTTCGACATCAACGAGATGGTCTATCAGACCAACCCCGAGTTGGGCGTCTACAGCGTCATCCAGCCACACAACGACCAACTCAAGGACGCCATCGCTGGCGGCGTCACCACAGTCTGCTTCATCCCAGGCAGCGGGACGAATATGGGGGGCTTCGGAGCGCTATTGAAGACCGGCCCTGGCTCGCTTGACGAGGTCGTCATCCGGTACCCCGGCGTCCTCAAGATCGCGCAAGCCGGCAACCCTGAGCGCCAAAGTGGTGAGGTTGGGTCTGGACGGATCGGTATGAACTACGTGATTCGGCAGCAGCTTCAGGAAGGGCGTGACTACGTTGAGGCCTGGGACGCCTACGAAGCCGATCCCAGCGGAGACCCGCCGACGTACAACCCGCGACTCGAGATGTTCAAGCCGGTGTTTCACCGCGAGATCCCCATTGCGGTCCACACGCAGGGCTACTACGTGATCCAATCGACCCTGCGGATCCTCGTCGACGAGATGAACCTCAAGGTCATCGTCGATCACGGGACCTTCGACAGCTACAAGATCACTTCCGAAATCCTCAAGCGCGATATCCCCGTGATGGCCGGCCCCCGTGGGTTCCGGTACGAGCCGGAAGACGGCCAGATTCACGGGATCGTCGCCGAATACGATCAGCGCGGCGTGCTCGACCTCGGCGTGAACACCGACTCGCCGGTCATCCCGCAGGAAGAACTCTCCTTCCAAGCCGCGATGGCCGTCCGCTACGGCTGGAACGAGGAAGAGGCGATCCGCGGCATCACCATCGAGCCGGCTAAAGCTCTCATGATTGCTGATCGTGTCGGATCGCTCGAAGTCGGAAAAGACGCCGATATCGTCATCACCTCCGGCTCGATCATCGACCCGCGCTCGGTCGTCCATCAGGTCTTCATCAATGGTCGAAGCGTTTACGACATCACGAAAGATCACCGTCGCTTTTGACATTGTTGTAAGAACCTGCGCTGACCCATCGAAGAAACGACGAACCCCATCGCACCATGGCCGCCTCCGAACACCCGTTGTCGAGGATTCCCGCAGTGAGAGTGAAACAACCCGTTGCGTCGGAGATGCGGTCACGGACCGGGTTCCAGATTACCCGACCGGCTTTGCTGGGCATTCTCATCGTCGCCATGGGGCACGGCTTCGGATCGTTTGCGACGGCCGCCCCGGCAGAGGGATCTGACTCGATCGCCTACTGCCACGCCTTGATCGAGACCGCCGATGAGGCCGGTTCGATCCCTGACGGCGTCCTGCTCGTCCGCGACGGCGTCATCGAGGCGGTCAGACCGTTCGACGAGTTCGAAATACCCATCGACGCGCGCCGAGTCGACCTGACCGGGCACGTCCTGATGCCGGGTCTGATCGAGACGTACCAGGTCGTTTCGCTGCCTGGACGGAGCAGCGGAGGTCAGACGCGAACGTTCACCCGCGGGGGACGGACCTTCACGGTTCGTTCGCGTTCGTCCACGATCCCGATGTCCTTCGTGAAGATCGCCGAGGCGTATGAGCCTTACGGGACGAACTTTCGAACCCTGATCCGCTCGGGCTTGACCCATCTCAATCTGGTCTATGGCGGATTCGGTCAGGCGGCCGTGCTCCGGACCGCGTCCGAGCCGACCGACACGACGATCGTTCAAGCCGACGGTCGACTCTATGTGACGGTGACGAACCGATCGAGCGTCTTGAAAGTCCTTCGAGACGGCCTGAAGTCGGGCACGGGGGGTTCGTCGTCACGTGGATCGCGTGGTGCTTCCGCCCGGTCAAGCACCTCGGGGGGTTCCCCATCTTCGTCTGGTTCGGCTCCCCCAACGCGACCGGGATCGTCGTCGAGGACCTCCTCGTCCTCGCCCACCCGCGCGCTCTGGCAGAACGTCGTCTCCGGGAAGAGCCCGTTGATCGCGAACGTCGGTGATCCAGCGGGAATCGCCTACCTCCTCCAGATCACCGAGGAGTATGATCAGGTAAACCTTGTTCTGGTCGCCAACGGAACCGCGGTCTATGAGACTTTGGAATCGCTCGGCGATCGTGCGAACCTGAGTGTCGTTATCCCGCCGAGCATCGAGACCAAGCCCAACAGCCAGGACCGGATCAATGTGGCGCGATTGGTCGTCGAGTCAGGGATCCCCTTGGCGTTTCGGGCCAACGCGAGCGAGTCGTCTCGGATCCAGACGCAAGACGTCCCGCTGTTCCGGGTCGCCCAATTAATCACGACGGGCTTGGATCGTCAGGTGGCCCTTCGCGCTTTGACGTTAGAGCCAGCTCGTCTGCTCGGACTGGAGGAGAACCTCGGTTCGCTGGCCGCCGGTAAACAGGCCGATCTTCTGATCTTCGACGGCGACCCGTTCTCCGTCTCGAGTCAACTCACTCAGGTCTTGATTCAAGGGAGTCTCGTTCATGGCGACCCGTTGTCGTTCGAACCACGCTGATCGGTCCGACGATCATGTCGATCGATCGTTCCTGCCCATGCCGTTCGTGTTCACATTGATCATTAGCCTCGTGGTGTTGACTCCCGCCTCCGCTCAGGATGAGGTCGATGGCCGTCAAGGTGACGGCCCGACTCCCAAGACCGAAAAAACCAACGAGACCTCCGAGGCTGACGAACAAGACGACCCGGAGAAAGGCCCGATCCTCGCGTTGGTCGGCGGCGATATCGTCACCATTACCGGCCCGATCATCCGCAGCGGCACCGTGCTCGTCCAGGACGGGAAGATCCTCAAGGTTGGTCAAGACCTCGACGTGCCCGAAGGGGCCGAGGTTATCGATACGGCGGGCAAGACGATCACGCCGGGATTCATCGCGCTGTCGATTTCGAACATTGGGATCAACACGTCGGATCGCAACTCCAAGCTAGCCGATATCCTCAATCCCTACGATCGGACCATGAAATACTGCCTCGGCGTGGGGATCACCTCCGGATGTGCCTTGCTGCCAAGCAGTTCGACCTCATCCCGTCGGTCTTCTCAAGACACTTCGACGCTCGATCACTCCCACGGACATGATCACGGCGATCACGACCATTCCAACGATACGCGCGACAAGGTCGACCTGATGCTCGACGCGCTCGCCTCATTGGAAGCACCAAAGGGTCTGATCGACCAAGTCCCTCCGAGCGATGTCGCCCAGTGGTTCGACGTGATTCGGTTCGACCCACACTCCTATGAGATGCATGGGCTGATGCCCGACGGAGCTGGCGGGTTCTACTCGTGCTGCGAAATGGCCACGATGGTACGGGTCCCCGCGATCACCGCGCCGGTGCCCAAGGCTTCGCCGCCCCGCAAGAACGCCGTGATCAAGCTCAGCTACGGGTCCTTGGAACCGATGGTCGTCGAGGAAACCCCGTTCTACTACCTCGCCAGTTCGGCTCTCGCGGGTCCGTACAACCGCTACAAATGGCGAGAGAACGTTAAGAAGGCTCAGGAGTACGTCGACGCACTGGCCAGGTACGAGGAAGAGAAGTCCCAGGCCGAAGCCGAAGAGGAGAAGTCCTCGTCGGGCAAGGACGAGGACTCTAAATCGGACCAGGCCAAGTCGAAGGTCGCCAAGCCGAAGGCTCCTCGAAAGACGGTCAGCGATGAGTTAATCAAGCTCGTCAAACGGGAGATCCCATTGCGGGTCGACGCCTCCTCGCTCGACTTGATGCGAGACATGATCGATCTGGCCGAGGAACTCGACTACGATCTCGTCTTGGAAGGGGTCCATGAAGCCTGGTTGATGGCTGATGAGCTAGGTGAGGAGAGCGTGTCGGTAATCGTTACCCCCCGGAGCCGTCGACGGCCTCGACCCGGCCTGGAGATCACCGAATCGGGCTCCTCGATCGAGACGGTCCGCTACTTAGAACAGGCCGGCGTGCCGTTCGCAATCACCGCGCTGAGCTCTGGGGTCAGCCTCAACGGCTTGGCCGGTCGCGACCTGACGAGCCTCCCCTTGGAGGCCGCGTTCGCTGTCCGCGGCGGCGCTTCCGAGCAGGCCGCCCTGGAAGCCTTGACAATCGTTCCCGCCCGGATCCTCGGTCTGGAGGACCGCCTCGGCTCGATCGAAGAAGGTAAAGATGCCGACCTCCTGATCCTCGAAGGCGACCCGCTCGACTACCGGACCTATGTCGAGACGACCATCGTCGCCGGCCAGATCTGCTACCAACGCGATGATGACCGAGTCTACCCGGTCTTCTCCCGCGATTGATCGGATCGAGATCGCGAGCGTGACGGCCTGAGCGTTCTCAGATGGCCGTCACGCCTCCCACCTCTCAGGATGAGTCTGTTTTTCTTCGTTGGAATCGTGACAGGTTCGGATGGGCTCTCCTCTCCCCCCGCCGGATCGAACCCTCCCAAATGTTGCCCCCATCAGGACCTCGAACCGTATGCCCACCCTCACCCGACTCGCCGCTTTGTCCGGCTTGCTCCTTTCGGTCTCCGTGAGCTTCGCCCAGGACGATCCGCCCACCAAGTTCGACCAGATCGACAAGTTCCGCCAACTCGAAGAAGTCCTGCCGACACCGACGGCCGTCCGGACCGCTTCAGGTGCACCAGGCCGCGACTACTGGCAGCAGCGGGCCGACTACGTCATCGATGTCACCCTGGACGACGAAAACCAACGCGTCTCGGGGACCGAGACAGTCACCTATACCAACCGATCACCTGACGACCTCGGCTACCTCTGGATGCAGTTGGATGCCAACATCTTCAAGCCGGATAGCGATGCCGTCTTGACCCAGACCGCGCCGAGTCTCCGACGCCCCTCCTTCCGTCAGATCCGTTCGCTGTTGGCTCGCCAAAGCTTTGACGGCGGTGTCAACATTAGCCGGGTCGTCGACAGCTCTGGACAACCGCTGGAATTCACCGTCGTCAAGACGATGATGCGGATCGATCTGGACGAGCCTTTAGCACCCGGCGCCGAGTTGAAGTTCTCCGTCGACTGGAACTATGCGATCAACGACGCCCGGCTAATCGGCGGTCGGACCGGATACGAGTACTTCGAAGAGGATGACAACTACATCTACGAGATCGCCCAGTGGTTCCCTCGGATGGCTGCCTACAACGACGTGACCGGCTGGCAGCACAAGCAGTTTCTGGGCAGCGGCGAGTTTACGCTCGATCTGGGCGACTATCTGGTCCGGATCACCGTACCCGAAGATCACGTCGTGGCCGCCTCGGGCGTCCTGCTCAACGCCGAGGAAGTGCTGACGTCCGAGCAACTCGAGCGTTACGAGAAGGCCCGGACCTCCGACGAACTCGTCTTCGTCGTCACCCCCGAGGAAGCCGAGGCCAACGAATCGTCCGAGCCCGAAGGGACCAAGACCTGGCTCTTCAAGGCCGACAACGTCCGCGACTTCGCCTGGGCCAGCTCGCGTAAGTTTATCTGGGACGCGCAAGGCCACGAGGTCGGCGGACAAACCGTTATGTGCATGAGCTTCTACCCGAACGAGGGCGAGCCGCTCTGGAGTCGGTACTCGACCCAGTCGATCATCCACACCCTCGACGTCTACTCGAAGTACACCTTCGATTATCCGTATCCGACGGCGATTTCGGTCAACGGGCCGATCGGCGGTATGGAATATCCGATGATCTGCTTCAACGGTCCGCGCCCCGAGAAGGACGGAACGTACTCCTCACGGACCAAGTACGGCCTGATCTCGGTGATCATCCACGAGGTCGGGCACAACTACTTCCCGATGATTGTGAACAGCGATGAGCGGCAATGGACCTGGATGGACGAGGGGATCAACACGTTCCTGCAATATCTGACCGAGCAGGAATGGGAGCCCGACTATCCCTCGCGGCGTGGTGAGCCGGCGGCCATCGTGCCCTACATGGTCAGTGAGAACCAAGTGCCGATCATGACCAACAGCGAGTCGATCCTCCAATTCGGCAGCAATGCTTACGCCAAGCCGGCCACCGCGCTGAACGTTCTCCGAGAGACCGTGTTGGGCCGCGAGCTGTTCGATCACGCCTTCCGCGAGTATGCCCGCCGCTGGAAGTTCAAGCGGCCGATGCCCTCCGACTTCTTCCGGACCATGGAAGACGCCTCTGGGATCGACCTCGACTGGTTCTGGCGCGGTTGGTTCTATACGACCGACTACGTCGATATTTCGTTGGAAGACGTGCAAGTCTACTCCGTCGACTCAGGTGACCCTGAAGAGGATTCCGAGTACCAACGCGAGCGCGAGTCCGAGCGGCCGATCACGCTCAGCCAGCGCCGAAATCGTGAACTGCCTAAGCGTACCGATGCATTCCCCGAACTGCTCGATTTCTACAACGAGTACGATCCGCTGGACGTCACCGAATCGGAACGTCGTGAGTACGAGCGGTTCCTGGAACGGCTCGACGACAAGGATCGGGAACTGTTGGAACTCGAGGCATTCTTCTATGTTCTGGAGTTCCGGAATCTCGGCGGCTTGGTCATGCCCTTGATCATCGGGGTGACCTACGAGGACGACACGACCGAGGAGGTCCGGATCCCTGCTGAGATCTGGCGACGCAATAACGAGCGGGTCACCAAGCTCCTCGTCCTGGAAAAGCCGGTCCGGGAGTTCGTGCTCGATCCCAACCGCGAGACCGCCGACGCCAACACCGACAATAACATCTTCCCGAGGCGGCCCACGAGGTCCCGCTTCGAGATGTTCCGCTTCAATCGCTCTTCGAACAACCCGATGCAACAACAACGACGCGAAGAGGAAGAAACGGAAGAGAAGGACGACGACTCGGATGACTCATGACATCTGACATTGTCTGCTCGGTTTAGCGGCGCTTCTTTACCTCGGGCAACGCGGGCGGGCTGGAGTTTGTCTTGTCCGCTCGCGATCTTCGTTATTGAAAAAAATGCTGATTCGAGGCCGTACAACGAGATCGGGGGACGATCGAGTGATCGTGACGTTGCGGTTGATCGTGCTCGTCGCTTCAATCTTCATCCTGGGGACGAGCACCTCAAGTCTGGCCATCGGCTTGGAGTCGGTTCGACACCCGTTCCACACCTCGGTGGCCGAGGCGGAATTGAACCGAGAGACCGGCCGGATCGAAGTCGCCCTTCAGGTGAATGCAGCGGACCTTGAGCGTGTCGTCGCTGCTCTGGCCGATCAGAAGATTCCACTGGAAGACGAGGCGGCGGTAACCCACATCGTCGACTATCTGGGCGATCGGTTCCGGATCGGTCGAGATGAGACTTCCGAACCGTCCGAGATCGGTTGGGTCGGCCTGGAGACGCGTGGCGAGATCGCGTGGCTCTATTTCGAAGTGATCAGTCCCGAGTCCGGCTTTCCGAGCCTGAACGGCCTGATGGTTCGGCACTCGGTCTTTTTCGAATTGCAGGACGACCAGATCAACACGGTCCGTTTCCGAGACGGCGATCTGCGCAAGGCGTACCGATTTAGCCGGCAAGACCCCGTCCGACGTCTCGAACTTCTATGACGATACGATCCTCCTTGCCGGAAAAAGCCGACTCTGATACAGAGCCCCAACAACTGGTCATCGGGGCCCCTCGATTCGAACCGGACACCTTGCCCGCTCGTTTCTGACGGGTTGGCTTTCCGGGCTCGTGTTGAGCGTGTCGATGCCGAGGGTCGATCGACTTCGCGACGCCGATCAGGTTCCCAAGGGCCGAGCGTCCGGTCCGGGATCGAACCGGGTTCCGTCGTCGAAGATGTGCCGACCCAGGACCCCAAGGAAGGGGACGACCCCATCATGCAGGCAATTCCAAGCCGAACCATGACTAATCTCAACGCCCACCGACGGACGGGGCTTCCCATCCTGGTCGGAGTGCTGACCCTCGTCCTGTTCGTCTTGGTGAGCGGTTGCGCCACGTGGCCGCATACCAACGGCGGTCGTCCGCTGAAGCAACTCGGTGCGACGGTTCCTTACGATGAGGTGGGCGCTCGACTCGGTGCAGGACACTTCGTCCCCTCCATGGCCCCAAGTGTGCCGTCCGGACCCTCGAACGGCGATACGACGGAATCTCCGGAAGATCAACTGGAAGCTCCCGGGCCCGAATCACCTGATGGGGAACCGTCCGAGCCCGATCCCCTCGATTTGTCAGATCCGTTCCTGAATCCGGATCAGGACGACACAAATTCCGATCCGTTCGGCGATTCCGCCGATCGGTCCTCGCGCGGTCGAGGTGACCGCGCGACCGTCGGATTTCGCCGACCTGCCAGCCCCGACGAGTTTGCGTCGGGGTCTCCGGGCGAGCTCCTGTCGCGATCGCGGCAGGCCCTGGAGGGATTAACCAACTACCAGGTCCTGCTCTCACGCCAGGAGCGGATCCACGACCGGATGCCGCCCTTCGAGACCGTTCTCATGAGCATTCGCCGGCAACCGCGTATGGCGGTCCGCCTCGAATGGACCGAGGGCCCGGAACAAGGCCGAGTCGTGATCTACGACTCGGCTGATCCTCTACGCAAGATGCACGTCAAAATGGCCTCGCCCTTGCCCCCGATGAGCCTGGACCCGGACAGCGCCTTGGTCCGGAGCAACTCGAGGCACGCGATTTACCACGCCGGCTTCGATACGATCTTGACTCGAATGGAGGAGGCGTTGGCCTCATCGGTCCCTGAGGAGCAACGACTCCGAGGGCTAGGAGAGATCAGCGTCCCCGGCCGCGACGAGCCCTGCCCTGCCTTCGGTCGCCTGACGCCGAGCGGCGAATACTGGATCGTTGCCCTCGATCCTGAATCGTATCTTCCCGCTTTCGTCCAAGCCAAGAACGCGCAAGGCGAATTGCTTGAACGCCATGTCTTCGGCCGCGTCCAGGGCAATCTCGAGGCATTGGTTCAGGGCAAGATTTTCGAACCATATTCCTTAGGGATTCAAGCGAGCGGGTTCCTTCGTCGGCTGGCCGACCAAATCAATGCGAACACGTCGGACATGCACGCGCCCGACCTGCAGAATTGACAGGCTGCGTCCCGTCAAGCCGCGACCACGCTCGGACGTGTTGCGGCTCTGCATCACTCAGTAACTCGCTTAATTGCCAGACCTTAGGTCAAGGTCAAGCGTTCTCGAGACCCGTTGGTTTGGCCTGGAATAGGTTTTGCTGGAAAGCCGTGCGTATCCTCGCCCAAAGCATCATCCTGTAACCGATCCCCGATCGAGGCCGTGATGGTTGCGACTTCGAGGTTTTCCCTACTCATTGCCGATGACGATTCGGATGCCCGTCGCGTCCTGCGGGAAATCTTCGATCCTGCTGGTTTTCAAACGCATACAGCCCAGGATGGTCAAGAGGCGATTCGAATCGTCCAGCGTGAGCGGATTCACCTCCTATTGGTCGATATGTATATGCCGCAGATGACCGGCTTGGAGACGATCCAGGCTGTCCGACAAGCGCGCGTCGACCTTCCCGCGATCCTACTGACAGGCTCGTCGGAAAGCCCCAGCCTGCTCCGGAAAGCCTTGATGGCTCAGGTCTTCTGCGTCCTGACCAAGCCGATCCGCGAAGGCGTCGTCACCCACCATGTCGAACGCGCCCTCCAGAAGCACTATGCTGAGTTGCTTGCCGAGACCATCCTGCCGATCGAGGACCTCGAAGACGAACCGGACGACTCCCTCCCGTTCGAGGCTTGACCTGAACCTCGGAGATGCCCTCCAATCGATGGGTCTACAGACGACTCATGGTGCGGGAGACGCTCGGGATGGATCTTCAATCGATTCGGCACGATCAGAACGGGATGCTCGGGTCGTGGTGTTTCTCCATCATCGCGATCTTGATCATCGCCTTTATACCGGTTCCCTCAACGAGATGTTGGGCGCACGACATCCCGAACGAGCGGGTCGACCGATCGATCCAAGTGATTGTTGGACCCGCATCGCTAGAGATTCGTTATGAGGTCAGCCTCTCGGAATTGACCCTCACTCGAGACCTCCGACGCCTCGTCGGCCGCATCGAAGGTGGGACCCTCGCCGAATGGTTCGAGCGCTATGGGCGGGAGCTGGAACCGCTGAACGCTCGTGGCTTCCTCGTGACCTGGGACGGTCGCGAACTGGATGTTAAGGCCCAGGGGATGTCTTGGGTCGTCGAGGAGCACCCCCTTTATACCTTCACGTATCGTGTCGACTTGCCCGAAGAGTCCGATGATGGGCCGACAGCCGTAAGCAACGCGTTGGTCGTCGAGGACCGCAACTACCGATCGAGCGAAGGGACAAGCCGTTTGGCGATTCGCGCGCGTGATGGCGTGGATTTGGTAGGAAACGACCTACCAGAAAACGTCGAATCGATCACGACCCGACCGACTTGGATGCTCAGCGACGAAGAGGAGACGCGGACCAGACGGGTCGTTGTTGAATGTCGACGGCCCCGATCGATCGACAGGCGATCGACTGACAGCTCCTCAGGACAACCATCCAATAAACAAACAATAGACCAAATGGAGGATGAGAGTCGATCGACGATCGCCGAAGGCTCGACGTCAGCGGCTCTCCGAATCAAGCCGACTTCTCCTTCGAATCGGTCGTTAGGGGACACCCCATTCACCCGACTCTTGGACGGCCAGCTTGACTCAGGAAGCGGGTTCTTGCTGCTGATCGCCGCGGTCATCCTCGGGGCGCTTCACGCGCTTCAACCAGGCCATGGGAAAGGGGTGATCGCGGCGGCCAGCTTGGCCGATCGTCCGGGCGTCTCTTCGATGCGAGCGCTCAGCTTAGCCGTCGTCACCACGGGGGTTCATGCAGGGATCGTCCTAGCGATTGCGTTGATTCTCTGGTACTTCAACCCCGAGTCACACGAGCGGGTCGGTCTATTCGTGCTCCAAGGCGCGGGCCTGGTCATCGCGGCCGTCGGAGCTTGGAAGATCGGGCGAATTCTCGGAGGACACGAGTCGACTTCGCTCGAGCCGTCGTTTCATTCCGAGCAGCGTTCGATGAATCGATCGCCGCGATCCACATCGTTCTGGATCACGGCGATCTCGGCTGGCGCGATCCCGTGCTGGGATGCCATCGCCTTACTCATGGTGGCCGAAGCGCTAGGTCGTCTTCTCGATGGCGTTGTCTTAGTCGTGGCGTTTAGCTCAGGCATGGGAGCCGTTTTGGCGATGATCACTCGGGTCAGTCAGATCGTCGGCAAGGTCGGCTGGGCTCGGCGATCCATTCGGGGTCTCCACCTGCTTGCGGCCGGTTTCCTGCTTCTGCTTGGACTGGCGATGCTGATCGGTCTTCCTGACTGATGGTCCCGTCATCAATGAATGAAAGCCGATCCCCCATTGCTGAGGGAGCGGCTTCAAAGATAACTTAATTCGATTCAGGTGACCTAGGCGGAATTCGTCAACGGGTGAAGCTAAATCGCTTGAACAGGAAGGGATTATAGAAGAACGGCCGGGGATTGTGATCTTGGAAGTCGAGCCACCAGATCCCGTCGTCCCATCGCAAGGTCACAGCACGCCAACCGAGGGGAACCTCGGGGTAGGGATAGAACGGGCCGATGTTCGGCCAAGCCTGCCAAGGATAGGCCTTCGGGTAGCCGATCGTGCTGGCGTTGGGATAGATCCCATAGCTGGGGAAGGCGTAGTCGGGCAGGTTGTAGCCCAAGGCCGCGCCTTCGGAGGCGCCGACGACACCGGCCGGACCGACGGGCGCCGGACCACCCATCTCGCCACCACCGACGTAACCGCCGTCAGCGTAACCACCATCGATGCCTTGAGCGTAGTCGTAATTGACTGGGCTGACCTGGGCATCACGGATGACCAGGGCATCGCGGACCGCATTGATCCCTGGAATCTGGTGGGCAACGTCCAGGCAGCGCTGCTTCTGAAAAACGTTCGTGACGGTCCCGCTCAGGGTGGCCACACCGTGGGCGACCTCTATCTCGACGTCGATGCCGCTCAAGGCCTGGTCCTGACTCAAGGCACCGGCCAAGATGTTGGCCGAACGCTGTCCTTGCGATGCGTTGTACTGCTGTGCGTGTCCGACACTGACCGCCAGGATGAACAGGCCGGCCACGAACGAAATCCCTTTCAAACCGAGCCCCATGCTTTGCTCCTCAGTCCCGCCGATCAATCACCGCATGGACGGCGCTCCGAACGTCGCGCGGGAGTCGACGTTCGAACCAAACGCGGATCACGACACGCCCTGCGTCGTGGAAAGTCGCGTCGAAGGATCACGGACAACGCTCGGCCGGACAGGGCCCGAGCCCAAGCGTTTGCGTTGCCTTCGTCAGGATTACCGATCGACGCGTCGGATTGGGGATCGCCGTGGAAATCGTCCGGATTCCCCCCTCCCACGCGGGGTCCTGACGGTTGTGCGGTCCACACCGACTGACGAGGTCGGATTGTGCGCCTCAGTGTCTCGAGTCGTCTGCTCCAGACTATGAGATGGCCCAGTCCAATCGGTTCCGCTTGGGAGGCTGTGGGGCACCTCCGATCGCCAGGCTAGAACCATGAGACCAATCTTGAAGATCCGGAGAAGCCTCGCGGAGGCTTACGATCATCCCACCACTTGCCGACGCCTCCCTTTTCCGGCCCTGCTTTCCGGCCGATTTTACTCGTCGATGCAGGGTCGCAGCCCGCATAACCCCAACCGCAAGCAGACCTCCGCGCATGCGCGACCCTCGAGGCCGATCGCATGAAGATCAGCCGATATATCGATCCGTGTAATGCCGAATTGCCAAAGAGCCCCCGCTCCTCG
>CAZSSM010000052.1:38004-50813 GCA_964609385.1 uncultured Planctomycetia bacterium | reverse complement strand
AGTACACAAAACGCAATACTATACGAGATCGTGCCAACGGTTGTTTGTTTGAGAATGTTGCGATTTGAAATTCGAATCGGCTGACGCGGAGCCGTTGGAGGGAGGCCGTTCCCGCGCCCGCCATGCCGAACCTAGCACGGGGCCATTGATCCTCCAACGTCTCATGAAAGAATATTTTGTTTTGCAAGGTTATTGTAATGCAACCATGGGGACTCGCTTCGATCCTTCCAGCTATCGTGAGGCGCTCGTCGACGTTCGGCCCAGTTCGATCCGGGTTGCGGATCTGCGGTTGTGGTCGGGGTCGTGCGGTCGGTTCGTCTCAAGGGGTTTCCCAAGCGTCGACGTGTGCTAGCATGAGGTGGGGAGTGGACCGCAGGCCTTCGAATGGGGTTGGTGATGGGCGATTCCGGCGAATCATCGGTGGTTGGCTTGAGGCGGCTGATCGGTACGACAGCGGCGCTGCTCGTATTTGGAGCGACCGCCGCGCTTTGGGTGGCCAGCGTGCGCGAGGTTTACGCGATCGGCCAGATCACCAATTGGTCCGACTTTTGGCGTCATCCTGGCTCGTCGATGGCGACATCCCTGGAACTGCTGACGGTCGTCTCGAGTGTGCTGGGGGGCCTATGCATCGGCGGCGCGTGGGCGATCGTCATCACGTCGTGGCTGGTCCCCATGCGCGTTGAGGCACCGGGTCGACGGACCATCGGTTTCCAGTCGTGCGTGGCATTGATCTTGGGCGTCGCACTGGCCGGATTTGACCAGTGGCCGTTCGCGATCGCGGATAATCGGGCGACGCTCGGCCTGATCTTCGAACTTTGGCTCACGGCGGTCCCGGGCTACCTCGTGATCGGCGTCCGGCTGGCATCGATCCTGGGCGGGGTCCGGGAGACGCCCGTCGATCTTCGTGACCGGATCGGGCGGCTCCTCGGCCTCGGCGCCATTATTCAGATCCCGCTCTGGTATCTTCAGGCGTTTCTAGAACCGCTTACATAGCATCGTTGATTAAAGTCAGTCGTGCAGATCAGCGTGGAACCGGTGAAATCGGGGTCGGTCTCCGGGAGTTCGGGTGTAGATCGCTTGGAACGCGGATCCCCTGATGGCGATGACCCCGTCACGGTCCTGATAGTGGAACCCCGTGATCGCATAGCGTGGCGGGGATTCGGGGAGGACCTCTTCGAGGAAGACCTCGCGCTGGGTAATCCAGATCAGGCGTCCGTCGAGGTCGGCAATACCGACATGGGGTCGATAGATTTGGATGGCGTTGGGATCGCCGTTGCGAACGTGATAGACGGCGCCGAGGATCGCACCGACGTCGTGCTCGTGCTCAGGCTCGAGATCGTGGGGGATCGTCAACGCGTTCCAACCGAATCCGTCGCCGATCCAGGCGTATTGGAGCCGATCGACGTCGAAGGGATCATGGTCGTCGAATTGGAGGGCGGCGCGTTGGACCATCGTCCAGTGATGATCGACGTCGCGTCCGTCCCAGGAGCCGTACCAGCGTCCAGTGAAGCGGGCGAACCCCCGGGCGCCGACCTCGATCGGGGTTTGCCCGGCGATCCGGTCGGCGATCTGGGGAGCGGTCAGGCGGAACCGGGCGAGGGTGGGCCGTCCCTCGGCCTCGAGCACTCTCGAGGCCCGGTCGCGGAAGCGGACGATCGACTCGGCCAAGCGGACTGCTCGGGACGGACCGTCCGTCGGGGTCGCGATCAGGTCGCGGCGGAACCGCTCGGCCTCGAGGAGCCCGGAGCGGAGCAGGGCCTCGGCGTCGTCGGGCCTAGGTGGCCCGGGCGGTCGAAAGGAGGCGAGCGACTTGGTGAAGAGGGCGACGGTGAGTGCGGTGAAGAGCAGGGAGCGGCTGAAGAGCATCTGAGGTCACTTATCCCATGGCGACGAAGCCGTCTTGTTGCCGGACGCGGTCGAGCCAAGCGTTGATTCGAGGATATTTCGACATGTCGTATTCGCCTTCCTCTCCGACACTGGTGTAGGCGAACAGGGCGATGTCGGCCAAGGTGTAGCGCTCGTCGACGAAGAAGGTGCGTCCATCGAGGTGTCCCTCCATGACGTCGAGCGCGGGGTATCCACGCTGTTGGAGGGTTTTGAGTTCATCGAGCCGATCGTCGGGCTTGCCGGCGACCTGGACGATGACGCGGGCGTAGGCCAGGTTGGGGAAGACGCTGGCCTGCTCGAAGAACATCCAGCGGAGGACCTGGGCCCGGGCGAGCCGCTCGTCGGGGAGCAGGGGGGTGCCGTCGGCGAGATAGTGGAGGATCGCGTTGGATTCGGTCAACAGGGTGCCGTCGGGCAGTTCGAGGACGGGCGTCTTGCCCTGCGGATTCTTGGCGCGGAAGGCCGGGTCGTTCTGCTCGCCGGCGCGGATGTTGACGTCGGACCACTCGTATTGCAGGCCCAGCCGATGCATGACCAGCTTGACCTTATAGTTGTTGCCCGAGAAGCGGAATCCGTAAACCTTAAACATGGGCAGATCCTTCAAGGGCCGGCGCGTTCTCGACCCGGACTTGTCGGCGCCGACGCTTGGCGCGTTGGGCCCGGATGGGGAGATAGAACAGATAGAGCCCGGTGAGGTAGAGCCCGAGCAGGACCAGGGCGGTCGGGAAGACGATGCCGAGCTTGGCGGCGTCGTGGAACCAGGATCCGTCGTGGATGGCCTCGATGAGGTCGGAGCGCCGATAGGCGGTCTGGAGCACCTCGCCGTTGGCCAGGTCGACTTGGACCTCCCAGCCGTTCTTGCCGCGGACCTTGACGACGCCCTTACTGGGTCGGACGTCGAGGCGGTCGACGTCGTCCCAGGAGGTGATGTCGGCTTCGGGGCTGGTCTGTGCCGCCTCGAGGATTCCTTGGAAGCTGAGGGCCGGGTCAATGTCCGGCGCGGCGCCTTTGCGGGTCGGCGGTTGGATCCAGGCCACATCCTTCTTCCAGAGGAGGAGGATGCCGCTCAGCAGGACGACCAGCAGGGGCAGGGCGATCAGGGGCGTGCCCCAGCGGTGGAGGCGTCGGGTCCAGAGGGCCCAGGCGATCTTCATGGATGGGCTCGGGTCGGATCGGTCACGGGTCGCATCGATGTCGGGCGGTGGCATTGGTTGGGCGCGAGGTGAGCATCGGCCCGACCCCGCAATCAGGGATAGCCTACCATAGTCGGAGGCCCCGCAACACGCCGAGGTCGACTCATCCGGCGCGAGATTCGCACGCGAACGGACGACTCGAGGGCTGGCGGTCATGCTGGGGCGAGCGTGTTGATGGCCGTCGACACGTGATGTGTGCTCCGTCGTACACGGGGAGGGAGGAGCGAGGCGATGGGCGGGACGATCCGGCTGGTGAAGCTGACGATCTTCACGACGCTCCATGCGATGTTTTCGGCGACGGTGGCGACGCTCCTGGGGCGTTTGCAGGGGTTGACGGCGCCGGGCTCGGATGCGGCTGCGCTATTGGGTCGGATCGGGGACCTGCTGTTCGTCGCCTTGTTCTTCCCGATGGCGGTGGGCGACCGCTTAGGGATCGCCTGGCTCACGCCTTGGACGCCGATGTTTTATGTGATGAATTCGCTGATCTGGATGTCGATCGTCTATGCGATCCCGTCAATGATCCTGGGCCGTCTCAAGGGATCAGCGCGGGGCAAGACGGGTCGCTTCCGCCGCTAGTCGTTGACGTGCCCCAAGGAGTCGAGGGAGACGGAGGGAATGCTCGAGGTCTCCACATCAGCATCGTCATCAGCGCTGTTGCGGTCGTCGATGTTCGTCTTGGGATCGACGTTGGCGCCGAGCCCCGGATAGATGGTCGTCTCGGGATGGAAGGCGTACCAGGCGAACCAGAAACCGTACATCCAACGGAGCTGGGGGTCGGCCTCGGTGACACGGATCGCGGCGGTCTGGGGATCGTAGATGAGGCGGACCTCTAGGCCGTCGATGCGGTCGACGACTTCGAGGGGGCCATCGGGGTCGAGCCGTTCGAAGGCCGAGGTCGGATAGGCGCGGGCGACGGTCGGATCGGCGTCGGCGACCCAGAGGCCGAGGACGGGCTCCTTAACGGGGAGGCGGTCGTCGCGCTGATCGACGGGAAACATCAAATTGTCGTTGGCGAAATACGAATCGTATGGATTTTGATTGTAGTCTCGCGGGAGCATTCCGGGGAGGACGGGCGGAGCGAGCACGGTGGTCTCGGGGTGACGCGTCCGCCAATCGGACCAGGTGGTCACCTCCAAGGGGAGGGCGTCGAGGACGGCGTTGGGATCCTCCCCGGAGACGGCCGAGGCGGCGCCTTGGCTCCAGAGCGATTCGGGTTCACCGCCGCGGTCATACATGAGCACATTGCTGTTATAGAGGAGTCCGGAGACGCCAAACTCGGCGATCCGACCGTCGCTGCGTCGACGGTCGAAGGCGGCGGCGGTGTCGCAGAGCGGGCAGTAGGTGACGGCCACGGGGGTCTGGCCGAGGGTGTCGTTGACGACCTCGTGCCAGTTGAGGATCGGGATCGGATAGGCACGGGCGACCCCGTTGAGGTTCAGGCCGATGACGCGGGCATCGTCGTCGAGGAGGGTGTCCTGGTCGGCTTCGACGACGACCGGATCGGTCAGGGCGGGGATGCCGTCCTTGGGCGGGCCGCCACGTCGGATCTCGTCGCGGGGGATCCGTGCGCCTTCGAGGTCGAACCCGTTCGTGCCGTCACCCAACACGGAGGCGTCGAGCTTCTGACGGTCTGCGATCGGGTCGCCGAGGGCGAGTCGCCACCGATCGACGTCCGTGATCCCATTGGCGACCGCCACCGCGATCAACGCGACGGCCACGGCGAGCAGGACTGCCCTCGTGATCCAATCCTTCGGCTTGGATGTCGAACGGTTCGGGGTCGACGGTTCGACTTGGGGAGGCGGGCTTGACGTCTCACCGACATCGGCCGGCTTCTCGGGCGTGACGGTCATGATGTTCGGTCCCGGGTGACGACGTGGGATGAGATGATCGGAAGAGGGATCCCGACCACGGAACTCGGCCCCCAGGAACCACGAGCGCGCGTCGGTTGGATTGCACACCAGTATCGAACCCCGACGACTGGGTGAATGTGAGGCTCGGCACAGTGGGGGTCATGATGGTGTCCTAGCAAGGCTGGAACCATTGGATCAAATGTTTGTCGATTTTGAGATTATTTTGACGCGGAATTCTTGTGATTGGCAAAGGGAAACGGTCTGAGTACCGCGTTTTGGACCGGGGGTGGTGCGAATCGCAACTCTTCGGACGGAATTTACGAGGTCGTCCTGAATTCAGGCGAGTCCATGACGGTTTCCGTCCCGATCCTGCTCGGCGCTGTATGGCGCCGGGACGAAGAGGTTAAAACGATCGTGTGATTATATGAAATTTTTTTCGGATATATTGTCGAGATCTGGATCAGTTCTGTTCCGCATTCGGCACGGCGGTTGCTCGTGAGACCTGGAGAATATCGTCTCCAGGTTCGCGTTCCCGAGAATGGCGATCCGGTGTAGAGTGCCTCCACTCTGGGGGCGTTGCGCCGCGGGGGAACCCGCAGAGACGCCCTGCTTGGGTGAGTTCGGGGACGCGAAACGGACGCGCGGAGACTCGGCCGACATCATTGGGCGCAGCGTGGACGCGTCGATGTGAACGGCTCCAGTCTCGTCCCGCCGTCGCGAACCGCATCAAAGGATTGACGACGATGGCTCACTTCGATCACTCGACCGAGATGGACTCCACCATGACGACCGACCCCGAGGAGACGCCGACCAAGGCCAAGGCGCGGTCCAAAGCCAAGGCGAGCGAATCCGAGGCGTTGACCGAGAACGGTCTGCCCGCGCCGAGGACCCACTCGCTTTGGTTGGAGCGGTTCGAGGGCCGCGGCAAGACCCTGGCCATCCTGACGACCAAGGATCAGCGCGAGGTGGTCATGCCCCGTGTCCTATTGCCCAAGGGGACCAAGGCGGGCCAGATGATGATCCTCCACCTCGAGATCGATCCCAAGACCTCCGCCCGGGTCGCCGAGCGCGGTCGGCACCTCCAACGCGCTTTGGACAAGACCGAACCCGACGGGGACGTCGTGATATGAGCCGGTCGGACGAGGCCCGACCGCGTCGAGGCGGGCTGTTGAGGCTCTTCCGGTGGGTCGTCGGCCTGGCCCTCGTCGCGGTCCTGCCGGTCGGTTGCGTCGACCTCGAGCCCGGCTCGGGCCGGTTCGACCCGAACGCGACCCACGCCACGATCGAGGTGCTCGACGTCGGCCAGGGAGACGCGATCCTGATCCGGTCGCCGGAGCAGCACACCGTGCTGGTCGACGCTGGACCCAGCGACGAAGTCGCCAGCCTCCTGGCGGCGCGTGGGGTCGGCGCGATCGACGTGGTCGTCATCTCGCACCATCACCGCGACCACTACGGCGGCCTCGATGCGGTTCTCGACGCGCACCCGGTCACCTATTTGGTCGACAGCGGCTCGCCCCTGACCAGTCCGAGCTACAACGACGTGCTGGAGCAAGTGGCCCGTTCGGGGATCCGGGTGATCCGCCCCTGGTCCGAGCAACCCCGGCGGATCCAGGTCGGCTCGTTGCACCTGACCCTGCTCCCCCAGCCGCCGACCGATGACGACGAGGAGAACAACAACTCGGTCGGACTCCGGGTCGACCATCAGAACGTCTCGATCCTGCTGACCGGTGACTCTGAGGACGCCGAGCGCTCTTGGTGGATGAAACGCTGTCCGGAGCTGGTCGCCGACTGTCAGATCCTCAAGCTGGCCCACCATGGGAGCCACAACGGGACCGATCCCGACTGGCTCGCGTTGGTCCGGCCCGAGTATGCGGTGGTCAGTTGCGGGATCGACAACGCGTTCGGCCACCCGCACCGCGAGACGCTCGAACTGCTCGCCTCGGCGCGGATCCCGCTGGCGCGGACCGATCGCCAAGGGACCATCCGGATCCTCAGTGATGGGCTCCGTTACACGTTCCCCAACGGCCGGGGTTCGGCCGCGACGGACTCCCGGCTCGACATCAACCGCGCCACCCTCGACGACCTCGTCGCCCTGCCCGGCATCGGCGAGACCCTCGCGCGTCGGATCCTCGAACGACGCCCCTATCGGTCCCTCGATGAGCTCGACGACGTTCCCGGCATCGGCGCCGAACGCCTCAATGACCTCCGACGCTATCTTGTCGTCCGACCCTGAACGACTGACCAAAACCCATCCGCAATCAACTCGGCATCCATTTCGATTCGGAATAGAGCGAATCGGGATGGTTCTGTTTGTTTGCTTATTGGTTTATTCTATTTGTTTGGCAGCCCAGAGGCCGTTCGCCTTTGGCTCCAGTTGACATGCTGAACATTGGCCGGGCCGTCGAGACGATCCTCCGCTCCCGGCTGTTCTTTTCTGGGCGGAACCGGCATGCCCGCGTCGCCGACCCGGTCGGCTTCGCGATCGGGGCGGTGCGGGTGCTGGAGGTGTTCGACCCGCCGCCGAGCACGCTGCTGTTGGCCGAGTGGACCTCAAGGATGGGCCAGATTCTGTTCGACCCGCCGAACGTTGGTGGCTGGCCGGGAGGCCGGGCCTGGCTCTCGGGCCGAGCGATCGTGGCCCGGGCCAACTTCGGCGCGGCCCTCGCCTCAGGCGCACCGCGCCCCGGAACCGCGCCGTTCGACCCGGCCGGCCTCGACGCCCGCCAAGGCCATCGGGTTGGGCCCGACGGCGCGTTGGAACTCCTCGACCACCTGCTCACGGGCGGGGCCCTCGGTCCGAAGGGGCGGGCCGAGATCGTCCATGCCGCCGAGGCGATCCCCGGAGGCAACGAGCCGATCGGCGCGGTCGTCGCCTTCGTTCTGGCCCGGCCCGAGGCCCAACTCTGCTGAATCGGATTTGCAACCCTGCATTCCCTCACATCTTCCCAGGAGTCCGACCGATGCTCCGCCGCCGTGACCTGCTGAAGCGCTCCGCCCTGCTGTCCCTGACCCCCGTCATGCCCGGCTTCCTGGTTCGAGCCGCTCGCGCCGCCGGGCCGGACCGCGATGGCCGCGCGCTGGTCGTCGTCCAGCTCAGCGGCGGAAACGACGGCCTCAACACCGTCGTGCCCTACGCCGACCCAGAGTATCCTCGGCTCCGACCCACCCTCCGGATCGAGCCCGAGCGGGTGATCCGCCTCGATGAAGCGGTCGGTCTGCACCCCGCGCTCCGAGCGGCGGCCGACCTGCTCGACGACGGCCGGCTGACGATCGTCCAGGGTGTTCGGCTATCCCAACCCCAGCCGCTCGCACTTCCGGAGCATGGCCACCTGGCACACCGGCCGGCTCGATGCCGAGGAGCACGACGGACCCGATTGGCTCGGGCGGGCTTTCGATGCGACCGGCCCGTCCGGATCCGGGGCCGACGCGGTCTACGTTGGATCGGGGACAACCCCCCGACCGTTGATCGGCCGCCGAGCCGTCGCGTCCTCCTTCGACAACGCGGCCGACCTGACCCTCGACATACCGGTGCCCACAACCGGGCGCCTCCCGGCCTTCCCGAGCGACTCGCTGTTCATGTTCGTCACCCGGCAGGTCGCCGTCGCCTACGCCTCGGCGGCCGAGCTTGCCGACCATGCCGCCGACCCCGAGGACTCCGCGGCCCGCTATCCCGGCACCGCGCTAGCCCGTCGGCTGGGGCTGATCGCCCGCACGATCAAGGCCGGCGCCTCGGCGCGGGCCTACTACGTTATGCAGCCCGGCTACGACACCCACGCCGTCCAGGCTTCGACTCACGGCCGGCTCCTCTCGGAGTTCGCTCGGGCCCTGTCGGCGTTCCTCGATGACCTGGCCGCCTCCGGCTTGGCCGACCGGGTCCTCGTCCTCGCCTTCAGCGAGTTCGGCCGCCGCGTCGCCGAGAACGGCTCTTTGGGGATCGACCACGGCACGGCCGGTCCGGTCTTCCTCGCCGGCTCCGGTGTCCGGCCCGGCCTGGTCGGCGACGCGCCCGCACCGGATGACCTCGACGAGGAGGGCGACCTCCGCACCGCGATCGACTTCCGACGAGTCTATGCCACCCTACTCGACCAATGGCTGGGCGTGCCCCCCAAGGATGTCCTGATTGAGGACTTCGATCCGCTACCACTTCTCAGTAAGTGACGGATCTGAAGGTGATGGCAAGCCCGTGATCCCCCCGCGACCCGCATAGCGCAGTCTGTCCCGGGCAACCGTCTAGAACTCGCGAAACCTCCCCGATTTCGAAGTCTCGGGGATATTAGATGCGACGCAGTGATGAAAGGTGTTTTACGTTAATTGCGACCCCTTCGCCTCGGGTTCCTCGGGGATGCAGGCCATCGCGTCCGTGACGAATCGATCCCTAATGTGGTCGAATTTCTGCGCCCATGTCGCATTGGTGCGACTTTGGGTGCATGGATGCGGTTTGGTGGGGCGGGTTCGGTGTGTTCAGACCACGGATCGGTGTGGGATCGAATCGACGTCGTCCGGTCCGAGTTCCGACCCCGGTAGAACAGGCGGACCGCGATCCTAGCGGTTGCTCGCATCTCCTGCCTTTGTCAGACACGGTCCGGCGTCCTGCCGAGGATCGTGCGACACGACTTTCGACATCACAGACATCAACGAACATCCGGGTGAGTTCGCGTCCCGTCATAGGGATAAAAATCGGACCGTTGACGTTTCTACTTCTGATCAATGAGGAAATGACACGATGATGACGAAATGGTTTGTTCGGGCGTCGCTGGTCGTGGCGGCGGTCCTGATGGCGGCTCCGTCCCAGGCGACTCCGGTCAACTTCAACGATTGGACCGAGGTCAACTTCACCAACGGCGGGAGCGGCTGGGACATCACGTCCGACGGCTCGGCGGCCACCTCGAACGTGGGCGGCGGTTTCACCCGCTACGCCTTGATCAGCGACGAAGCCTACCTGAACGTCCAGATCACCGGCACCTTCCGGGTCAACTCGGGTCAGGACGACGACTTCCTGGGCCTCTTCGTCGGCTACCAGGATCCGGAAGACTACTTGCTTATCGACTGGAAGAAGGACGATCAGGACAACATCCGCGTGGGCGCTGCGGAAGAAGGTCTGGCGCTGAGCCGGGCCAACGGCCCGATCTCCGATGCCGAGGCCTGGGGCCACAACGAGGACATGACCGAACTGGAACGCGGCCTGAACTTCGGCTCGACCGGCTGGGAACTGGGACGTTCGTACGACTTCGAGCTTCTCTACACGTCGACCGGACTCCAGCTTTACGTCGACGGCCAGTTGGAACTGGACGTTGTTGGGGCGTACTTGGCCGGCAGCATCGGCGTCTACGACTACTCGCAGGGTCGGATCACGTATGAGGACTTCCGTGTCCGCCCGCTGGGCCCCGATGGCGAAGTGATCCCCGAACCCTCAGCGGTGGTCCTGACCGGTCTGGGCCTCTTCGGCCTGGCGATGGCCGCTGTCCGACGCCGAGCCTGATCCTCGTCCGGACTTCGCTCACGAAGCCTGACAATCGGGCGGTTCAACTTGGACGAGTCGCCCGGTTCGTCAACCGCTCCGATCCACCACGTTCGACCTCATCCCGCCACCCTGTTCGCTGACTCATCCCACCTTGATCTGAAGCGATCCGCCACAATCCGATCCGTTGAAGGCGTCGGGATCCGCCACAATTCCGACGCCTTCGTTCTTTCTTGCATGCATGGAGTGGATTGTCGACGGAGGTTCTCCGAACCGTTACGGTTGAAGGGGTCGTGAGTTTGGGGCGGGCTTGGGGCGGTCGGATCGGAGTCGTTGCGGATTCCGGTCAGGGCGTCCGAAGCCCTTTGAGAGTTGGAAGGTCCTTGGGGGGCGCGAACAATGGGGACGAGCCTGTCGAGGTGGGGGCTTTGGGTCGGGGTGATCGGGCTCATCAGCACCCTTGAGAGCGAGTCGCACGCGTTCCAGGATGCCGGGGCGGTGGCCGATCCAGTCGTGGTGGCCGACGTGATCCGGTTGAACGACGGGAGTGAGGTCCACGGGCATATCTGGGGTGAGGACCAGCCTCGCGCGACGGCGGTGACGCTTTGGGTCCATCGCGACTGGGCGCGTCAGCATGTGCCGGAACGGCTGGCCGATTGGGAGCGGACCGAGTTGAAGCGCGTGGAGCGGGCGCGTGGCGAGCGCCTGCAACGGCTGGAGGGTTGGCGCGCCGAGCGTTCGCGGGGTCGTGGCGGGGTCGCCGGCTCAGAGATCGACGCTTGGATCGGCCGTCAGATCACGAAGCTCCGCGATGACGGTGCGGGTTCGGAATCGCCTTTGATCTCGGCGCGGATCTTGCGCCGAGAGATCGCCGAGATCGTCGCCAGCGACGTGCCGAGGCGTCGGCTGCTCCGTCAAGGGTGGCGGCTGGGCGTACCCGAGGTCGAGTCGTTCGCGCCGGAGGACCTGATCGGCTCGCTCCGGGCGCGCAACGTGGCCGTCGACGGCAGCGACCCGGCCCCGATCGATGACCTCTTGCCGATCCAATCGGAGTCGGACCGAGCTTGGCTCTTGCGACGCGCGGCCACCGAGATCCGGTCGGAGCCGGAGGACCTGCGTTGGATCGCCTTCCAAGGGATGCTGATGCGCGAATCGGGCGGGCGCGAGGCCCAGGCCGCGGCGATGCTGGGCCAGGTCCAGGATCTGACCCGTCGGCTGCTGAATGATCCGCTCGGGGCGGACCTCAATCTTGGCGGCGGCGGAGGTGACCAACTCCAAGAGACGCTCCGGGGGATCGCCAATCGGGGTCGCAGCGGCGCGTTGGTGACCGAGCTGACGATCGCCCCGGACGCCACACAGGTCCGGGTCCGGATCACACTCTGGATCCGCGACGGGCGTCGGGGTTGGCAGGTCTCTGGAACGCGCGACGCGATGGTCGACCCGTCGACGATGCCGATGGACCAAGCGCAGGGCTTGGCCCAGGATCCGCAGGTCCAGGCCGCCTTGCGGATGGTCGAGACATTAGGGCTGGGTCAGGCCGCCGAGGCCCAGATGGACCGCGCGCTGCGGGCCGGGGTGGCCACCCAATGCGCCCTGGCCATCGCCCGCGAGCGGGCCGAGGCCGACCTGGACCGCCTCGTCCTGCCGGTCGACGCGATCGACCCATGATCGCCGACGAGCCCCTGCCCCTCGGCCGATCGATCCCCTCAGCTCAGCGCGATCCGAAGTAGAAGAGGACCAGGCCGAGGGTGAGGTTGCTGGCCCACTCGGGGGCGAACTCGGGTCGGCCGATCAGTTGGAAGCCGGCGGCGGCGATCAGGGCGAGCATCACGACGGTGGCCTTGATGTCGGTCCACCAACGCGAAGCGCGTGGGGCGCGACCGCGTGTGATCAGGCCGACCAGGCCGCGCGCCAGGACGCCGACGATGTAGAAGGTGACCAGGCCGAGCACGTTCAGGCTCTGGGTCTCCAGGAGCCGGCCTTCTCGATAGAGGTAGACTGCCAGGCCGGCGAAGCCCAGCACGATCAGGGTCCGGACCGAGTGCTTGGGCAGGTAGAGCGGGTTCGACTCGCGAGGGAGGTGCCCGGACTCCTCAAGCATCCCGAGCGCCTCGGGCGGGAGGTTGACGAATCGCCTGGAGGTGAAGTAGTGCGCCAAGGCGATGGCCAGGGTCTCGGTCCAGAGCACCGGGAGCGGTCGACCGCGGATCAGCTCGACCAGGATGACGCCCATGATCATCAGGGTCAGCAGCGCGCGGATGCTGCCGGAGGGCAGGCCGAAGGGCGAGGCGGGGATCGTCGAGGCGGGTGCGGTGGTGGGGACATCGGCCATGGGGACGTCCTTCGGGTCGGAACGATCGGGGAGGCCGGACGAATCGGCTTACACGTAAACCCGACGGAGGCGGGTTCGCGGTCGGGTCC
>CAZSSM010000052.1:0-37994 GCA_964609385.1 uncultured Planctomycetia bacterium | reverse complement strand
GCGCAACATCTACAACGGTTCGACGACGAACTGGTTCGAGGTCGGCTCACGCGAGTTGGTCGAACAGCGCCCCGACGTCGAGACGCGCCTCGGGCACGAGTCGCGGCGCGATGGTGTCATCGATCATCGCGATGACCGAGTCGTGGTAAACCCGACCTGTCGGACCGCGAAAGACCTCGACCTGGCGCTCGGGGATGTTGACGATCCAATATTCCCGGATGCCCGCTGCAGCATAGAGCGCCGCCTTGATCGTGCGGTCGTAGGTGAGACTCGGATCGGCCACCTCGATGAGCAGGACGATCTCGTGAGGCTCCGCGCGTCGGGAGCGATCATAGCCGCGTTGGACCCAGACGAGGTCGGGCTCCGGAGCGCTATCGTGCTCGGGAATGCCGATCGAACCCTGGACCTGGACCCAAATCGCATTCCTCGATGTGTGATCGATCGACCAATAGGTAAGGGCGGTCACGATCACGACATGAGGATGTCCGATGGGGCTCATGGTTCGGATCTCGCCATCGATGAGTTCGCGACGCAGTGGAGCGATCTCGTTTGTTTGGAACACACCACGCGCGATCATCCGATCGAGCTGTTCGAGGGTGATCCGGGTGGAGGTGCTCATCAGTCAGACTCCCGATGCTCAGGGTCATCGTCTCCAGTGATCGCGTTGGGGAAGAGCGTGGCAACCTCAAGGGTGATCTCGGGGAAGGCCAAGGGAGCAACACTCTGGCCGATCGAATAGACCTGGGTGTTTTGATATTGATCATTCCTAGGATTGCGATGGACTTCGACTTGCCTCAGGGAGATGTTGACGATCCAGTACTCTCGGACCCCTGCTTTGGCGTAGAGCGTGGCTTTGGTGGTTCGATCGTATGTCAGGCTGGAGTCGGAGACTTCGATGAGGAGGAAGATGTCGGGGGCCTTTGGCCTCCGAGAGCGATCGTATCCGCGTCGGATCCAGGCGAGGTCGGGCTGCGGGGCGCTGTCGTGTTCGGGAATGCCGATCGAGCCCTGAACTCGGGCCCAGATGAGGGGCTTGAGTCGGCTTTGGGTCGACCAGTCGGTCAGGATGTCGACGATGATATCGTGCGGGATTCCGATGGGACTCATGGTTCGGATCTCGCCATCGATGAGTTCACGACGCGGTGGGGCGATTTCGTGGGTTTGGAAGTCCCCGCGTCCAATCATCTGATCGAGCTGCTCAAGGGTGATCCGGGTGGAGGTGCTCATCAGTCGGTCCCTCGCTGCTCATCGTTGTTGTTTCCGGTAATAGCCTTGGGGAAGAGCGTGGCAACGTCGAGGGTGATCTCGGGGAAGGCCAAGGGAGCAACACTCTGGCCGATCGAATAGACCTGGGTGTTTTGATATTGATCATTCCTAGGATTGCGATGGACTTCGACTTGCCTCAGGGAGATGTTGACGATCCAGTACTCTCGGACCCCTGCTTTGGCGTAGAGCGTGGCTTTGGTGGTTCGATCGTATGTCAGGCTGGAGTCGGAGACTTCGATGAGGAGGAAGATGTCGGGGGCCTTTGGCCTCCGAGAGCGATCGTATCCGCGTCGGATCCAGGCGAGGTCGGGCTGCGGGGCGCTGTCGTGTTCGGGAATGCCGATCGAGCCCTGAACTCGGGCCCAGATGAGGGGCTTGAGTCGGCTTTGGGTCGACCAGTCGGTCAGGATGTCGACGATGATATCGTGCGGGATTCCGATGGGACTCATGGTTCGGATCTCGCCATCGATGAGTTCACGACGCGGTGGGGCGATTTCGTGGGTTTGGAAGTCCCCGCGTCCAATCATCTGATCGAGCTGTTCGAGGGTGATCCGGGTGGAGGTGCTCATCGGCGGATCTCCGGGTCGTCCTGGGTCGTCGGGGTGATCGGATGCTACCCGAACCCCAGAAGTGTACGGCAGCCCGGGTCATGGATGCAAAAGAGGCCCGGCCCCGCGCCGTTGGGGGGACCGAGCCTCGAGCCGGATCGGTTGACGATGCGCCACCACCGGTATAGAGGGATGTGGTGGGGCGATCTGGGGAGCGGTTCGGTCAGTTGCCGAGCATGTGGTCCTGGATCGTCTCGGGGGTGGCAGGTAGGAACTTGGCGAAGGATAGGGCGCGGGGGTCGTCCGGGATGACGGCGTGGGGATTGTTGCCGACGGGCACGAGCGTCGTGATCAAGCCGCGAACGCTGCTGGCGCCTTCGGGGGCGCGGGCCAGGGGCCGTTGGGTGTACTCGCTGGCCACGAGGATCGCGTCGGGCGTGTAGTGGTCGGCGGGCAGGCCGCCCCGGAGGATCAACTCGCCGTCCGCCTGGATCTCGAAGTTGATGCCCAGCATGTAGAAGGGCTGGTCGGTCGAACCGTCGGGGTCGAAGGGTTGTCGGAGCCGTCCGACGTCGATGAGCAGTTGGTCGCGCATCCGTTGGAGGGTCCGGGCGCCGATGGTCCCGTTCTCGGCGTGGAGTCGGCCCCGGACGCTGGTCCAGCCGTAGTCGCCGCGATCGAGGCGCGGGGACCACAGGGCCTCGTGGATCTGGAGCGAGGCGAGGCCGGTGATCCGGTTGTCGGGGGCGTTCTGGCGGACGAACTGGGCCAGGTCGATCCGCTCGAGGGTCCCTTGGAAGGTCAGCCACCAGCCCAACTCGGCGTCCTGGGACTCGAGTTTGAGCTGGCCCTGGACGGTCGCCTCGTCACCGAGCCAGCGTGCGGTGGTGAAGAACGGGTCGAGGTAGCGGGCCGGCAGGGCGCCGTTGACGGTCTTGACCGTGATGATCGTGCTGGGCGTGCCCTCGGCCTGTCGGTTCCGCCGAAGTGTCACATCGCTTCGGGTGCCGTTGGCGTCCTGGAAGCTGAGTTGAATCTGGGGACCGCGCCCTTGGTTGTCGGCTTGCGGCCCGCGACCGTGGCTGTAGTAGTGGCCGGCGATCTCGAAGATCTCGTAGCGCAGCGGGATGGAGGGCGTCGCGTCCGGATCGAGCGGTCGGCCGTCGTCCGAGTCGTGGCTCAGGTGGGCGCTGAGGTCGACCTGGCAGGAGGGGGCCAGCAGGTGGACGACGGTGTCGGGCTCGTCATCGCCGCCGAACTTGCCGAGCACGGCGATCAGTTGGTCGATGGCGCGTCGGGGCGAGTCGGCCTGGATCCGGAGCCCGTCGGCCTCGATCCGACGCTTTGAGCCGTCGCGTTGCACGGTGAGCTTGGCAGCGCGGACCAGTTCGATCGGCGCGATCCGGTCCTCCTCGTGGCGGAGGCGAACATCGCGCAGTTCGATGGTGCCGGGTTGGGGGTAGCGGACGGAGCCGAGCCGGACGTGGAGTCCCAGGGTGCGGCCCAACTCGACCTGGACGTCGTGGACGTGACCGGGCCGGTTGACGTACCAGGCCTGGAGGCCGACCAGGCCCGTCGGCACGATCGAGATCAGGATCACGACCAGGGTGGCCACGCCCTGCTTTTGGGGGCGAGTCAGGCTCCAGCGGAGCGTCGTCCGAGCGGCCATCGCGGGTTCCTCTTCCTCATCCGTGAGGGTCGGCCTCGACAAACGGTGCGGACCGCCCGCGCCCGCGGGGCCGGACAGGGGGCGGGGGTGGGGGATCCGTCGTCGCCGAGGAGACGGATCCCAGCGGGCCGGATCAAGCGCTTGATCGAGCCCAAGGCACTTCGACAAGGTCTAGGTCGGTCTCAACGCCGCGACCATGGCCTCTCGAGGACGGGTCGTCCTGGCCCGTGGTCGTCCCGAAGGCCGTCGCGGCATCGCCATGCGGTCGCGCCGATCGTCGTCGTCCGGGCTCAGGCGCGTTCCCGATCGGTCCGGGGGGTGCCGCCTGGCCCGTGGTCCTGGTGCGTCCAAGCCTCCTCGGCGTGGCGACGCGTTAGGGCGTGCATCGCGTCGATGGAGGCGCGGAGCGCCTCCAGACTGGTGGCGATGAAGCGTTCGGTCAAGGCCGATGCGATCTCGAAGGCGACGACGTTCTCGACGATCACGCTGGCCGCCGGCACGGCGCAGACGTCGGACCGCTCGTAGGTGGCCTTGCTGGGCTCCTTGGTCTCCATCAGGACCGAGGGGCCGCGTCGGGCCAGGGTGCTGATCGGCTTCTTGGCGGCGCGGACGACGATCGGCTCGCCGTTGCTGGTGCCGCCCTCGATCCCGCCGGCGTTGTTGCTCGGACGTCGGAAGCCGTGCCGACGGTCCTCGGGGCCGGCCTCCGGCTCATAGCGGATCGGGTCCATCACCTGCGAGCCGGGCCGACGCGCCGCCTCGAAGCCGAGGCCGATCTCGACCCCCTTCATCGCCTGGATGCTCATGACCGCCTGGGCCAGCCGGGCGTCGAGCTTGCGGTCGTGCTGGACGTGGCTGCCCAGGCCGATCGGACAGCCCTGGACGACCACCTCCAGGATGCCGCCGAGCGTGTCGCCCTCGGCCTTGGCCCGATCGATCGCCTCGACGATCTCGAGGTCGACCTCGGGGTTGAGCGTGTAGACCGGGCTGGCGTCGCGCACGGCCGGTTCGAGGCTCAATGGGGGCGCGTCGATGCCGCCGAGTTCGCGGACGTAGCCGAAGACGGTGATGCCCAGCGGCTCCAGGACCTGCCGGGCCAGGGCGCCGACGGCCACGCGGATGGCCGTCTCCCGGGCGCTGGCACGCTCCAGGACCTGGCGGATCCCGGTCTGGTAGCTCAGGGAGCCGGCCAGGTCGATGTGCCCGCCCCGGGGCGCGGCCGGCTCGGTCAGCCGCTCCAGCTTGGCGTCGTTGTTGATCAGCCGGAGCGTGATCGGGGCGCCCGAGCTGACCCCGCGATACCAGCCCGACTCGACGACGACCCGGTCGCTCTCCAGTTGTTGCCGCTTACCGCGCCCGTAGCCGCCCTGCCGACGCTTCAGGTGGTAGTCGATCGCCTCCAGGTTCAGCGTCACGCCGGCCGGGAACCCCTCGACGATCGCCGTCAGGGCCGGGCCGTGCGACTCTCCGGCGGTCAGGTAACGCATCGGGATCTCTCGAATCATGCAAGATGACGTAGTAGGACGGATTTCGATTGAAAATTTACGTTATTGCCAAGGAAGCTTCTGATCGGTCAACATCTCGTACGCCTGGATGTATTTGGCGCGGGTCTCGTCGACGACCTCCGACGGCAGTTCGGGCGGGGGCGTTCCCGACTCCTCGCGCCAGCCGGTCCCTCGGAGCCAGTCGCGGACGAACTGCTTGTCGAACGAGGGGATCGGTCCTCCGGGGCGGTAGGCCTCGGCGGGCCAGTAGCGCGAGCTGTCGGGCGTGAGCACCTCGTCGACCAGCAGGATCTCCCCGGTCTCCGGGTCCCGACCCCACTCCAGCTTCGTGTCGGCCAGGATCAGGCCCCGTTCCCGAGCGTAGGTCGCGCCTCGACGGTAGACCTGGAGCGAGAGGTCTCGGAGCTGTTCGGCCAGATCCGCTCCCAACGGGTCGGCCATTCGGGCGAACGGGACGTTCTGGTCGTGACCCGACTCGGCCTTGGTGGCCGGCGTGAAGATCGGGTCGAGCTGCTGGCTCTCGACCAGGCCTTCGGGCAGGTGAATCCCACAGACGTGGCCGGTCTCGCGATAGTCACGCCAACCGCTGCCGGAGAGGTAGCCCCGGACGACGCACTCGAAGGGGATGACCTGGGCCTGTTGGACGATCAGGGACCGCCCTTCGAGGGCCGCGAGTTGGCTCGCGTCGAGGCCGAGCCCTGCATCCTGGATGTCGTCGCTGATCAGGTGGTGGGGCAGGCCGAGCCATTGCAGCCAGTGGACCGTCAGGGCGGTCAGCACACGGCCCTTATCGGGGATCGGTGTGGGCAGGATCACGTCGAAGGCACTGACGCGGTCGCTGGCGACCATGAGGAGTCGTCCGCCGCCCAACTCGTAGACGTCGCGGACCTTGCCGCTGCGCCGGGGCAGGTGCTCCAGACCGGTCGCCTCGACGCCGAGATCGGCTCGTGTGTTCTCCCCGGCGCGTGCCGGATCAGCTTCGGCCACCGTCGTTTCCGCCCGTTCGAGACCACCCCATCCGCCTCAACACCCTGGATCGGACTCTATCCCAATCATCGGGGCGCGACAAGCGGTCCTGGATCGGCTCACTCGGCCGTGTTGTTGGCCTGATTGGGGTGAGTTGGCGGGGGTGTTCGGAGGTGGTTGTCCCAGACCCAGACGGCCTCGCCGCGCTCGTTTCGGCGTCGGGTCGAGACGCCGGGCCGGCTGAAGTCGAAGTTGCGGAAGCTGCCGACGACCAGGTCAAGGTCGCCGTCGCCGTCGAGGTCCCCCGGGACCAAGGCCGGGTAGTCGCAACGGAGGGCCTCCAGCGATCGGGTCGCGAAGCGGCCCGGTCCGACCTGTTCGAGCAGGATCAGTGCGTCGGCTTGATGTGCAGGGCGGTCGTTGCCGTAGAACGGCTCGGCCAGGAAGCTGGAGGCGACGATGTCGAGGTCGCCGTCCCCGTCGAAGTCGGCAGCGCGGGCGCGTTGGCAGCCGTAAAGGTCGGCCAAGCGATGGGCCTCGAAGGCCAGGTCGCCGGTGTTCTCCAGCCACGAGACGCCGTGGTAGGGCTTCAGCAGGGGAGCATCGTAGACGTCGCCGTTGCTCATCAGGACGTCGAGGTCGCCGTCGCCGTCGAGGTCGACCAGCTCGATCCCGCTGGAGCCGAAGGCCGGGTGATCGGCCTCGAAGAGCGTCCGGGCTTCGAAGTGGCCGGCGCCCCGGTTCAGGTAGGCCACGACCGCCTCGTGCTCCTGGCTGATCAGGGCGACGACATCGAGGTCGCCATCGTCATCGAGGTCCGCCACCGGCACGTGGATCGTGCCCGGCCTCGAGTCGAGCGTCCGCCTCTGGAACTCGGGTCGGCCCGGGTCCTCGGCGACGTTCTCCAGGTAGAGGATCTCGCCGACCTGGTGCCAGCCGAAGACGCCGACGATCAGGTCGACGTCGCCGTCGCCATCGAAGTCGGCGGCCTGGACGTCGGTGACGCGACCCAACTCGGAGGCCAAGACGGTGGGCTGGTAACTTCCGTCGGCCTGTCCACGGAGCCAGACGACTTGGCCGAGCCGGGCGTCGGAGGGCATCGGCATCCCCAAGTCGGCCACGATCAGGTCGGTCCGACCATCGCCGTCGAGGTCGGCCGGGGTCGCGTGGGCGGGGTGGGGGATCGACTCGCAGAGGAGCGTCCAGGGCGCCGACGAGGCGTCGAGGTCGCCCGGCTCCGAGTCGAGAAGCCGTCGCGCCGGGATCGTCATGACCCGACCGTGGAACATGTCGCAGGCCAGCAGTTGTGGCTGGCCGTCGAGCGTGACCAGGTCGACGAACGAGATCGCCGAGAGCGCACCGGGCTCGGGGCCGACCACGCCGTGTCGACGGAACCGGAGCGGCCCCGACGTCGAGGCGTCGGGGTCGACCGGGGGGCCGGCGACCGTCCTGAGGTCGGGATCGAGGTCGAGTCCCGGATGCGTCGGATAAGGGGCCAGGCGTTCGAACTGTTCCGGGGCGCGTTGCTGATAGTAGGCCACGACGGCGCCCATCGGCGGGGCTTCGAGGTCGAGATCCGACTGATGGAAGAAGTCATACCCGCGACGAACCTCCGCGTCCCAGCGATCCTTGGGGAACAAGGACGGATGGGGGTAGCCGTGGCAAGCGCCGCAGAATCCAGCGACCTGCTCGTGGGTGACCGGCTCGAAGGCGGCTGCGACGGCCTCGGGGTTCGGATTGATGAAGCCGACATCACCGGTCTGTGGGCTTAACCCGTCGCGATCCGGACCGTCACCGCAGGCCGAGAGGATCAGACAGGCCAGGACGAGGACGATCGGGCCGAGACTCCTTGCGATCGACAGGCTCTTGGGGGCTCGATCGGGCACGGGTAGTCTGGAGGGGAGGCGTCGGATTGCGGCCACGCGAACAGGTCTCCACCGACGGGAATGAGGCGGGTCGGATGGCATGAAGTCTACCCGGCGGTGACGCGGATTGACCAGTCGGGCCGGTTCACCGAGACTCCGCCGCGATGGTCTCCCGCACGCTCACCTGGGATGGGGAGTGTGATGCGTTCGATCGAAGGAGGGCTCCGATGTCGCGCCTGGAAGTTGGACCGTTCGGCAACACGGGTCTGCGGACGACCCCCTTGGCCTTGGCGTCGATGGCCACCCGGGCCTACGGGTCGCCGGGCTTGAAGCTGAGCCCCGAAGACGTCGAGGCGGCCTATTACGAGCACGGGGTCAACACGTTCGTCGTCCACCCATGGATGCGGCCGATCGTCGAGGGGGTCTCTCGGTTGATCCGCGACGGCCATCGCGACCGGCTCGTCCTGATCTCGGAGGGTTGGGGGCTCTCCCGAAGCTTCGTCGAGCGGGGTTGGGCGTCGACGGTCCGTCCGCTGGGCATCGACTGCGTCGATATCTACCTGCTGGCCTGGCTCCGGGGAACCTGGGCGTTCCGGCATGGGGCTTGGGAGGCGTTGCGGGGGCTCCGCGAGGCCGGTCGGGTCCGGGCGATCGGGTTCTCGACCCATAAGCGTCGGCTAGCCGCCGAGCTGATCCACACGCAGGACCTCGACGTGGTAATGATCCGCTACAACGCGGCGCATCGGGGCGCCGAGCGCGACGTCTTCGAGGGGCTCGGGGCGGATCGGCCGGCGATCATCGCCTACACCGCGACCCGCTGGGGCCTGCTGCTCAAGCCGCTCCCGGAGCGTGGATTCCCTGAAGCGATGACCGCCGGCGAGTGCTATCGGTTTGTCCTGGGCCACCCGAGCGTCGACCTGGTCCTCTGCGCCGCGCGGACCCGTGCGGAGATCGCCGAGGACGTCGAGGCGGTGGCCGCCGGGTCGCTCGACGAGGCGCGACACCGATGGTGCCGTGACTTCGGAGATACCGTCCATCAGGCTGCCCAAGGCGGTTGGCGCTGGATGTTCCACGAGTCCAAGACGGCAACACCCCAAAAAAATCAAGTTATATCGACGTGAACGCCCGTCCGATCGGAAACGGAGATCGCTCTCCATGACGATGCATCGACGCTTTGGTAAGGTAGTCACTTGGACGATCTCGGCGCTCGCCGTCGTCTTCCTCCTGGAGCAGGGGGAGGGCGTTGGGCCGTCGACCGCGAAGGGCGAGGAGGTCCGGGTGCCGACGATCGTCGGGCCTTGGATCCATATTGCGGGCAACCCGGACCTGGGCGAATTGACCGGCGAGAACCAGCAGCCGGTCGACTTCGCCGTCTGGCAGGCTCGGGACGGTACCTGGCAGGCTTGGTCGTGCATCCGTCACACCTTATGCGGCGGTCACACGCGGCTCTTCTATCGATGGGAAGGTCCAAGCCTGACCGCGCCGAACTGGACCCCGAAGGGCATCGCGATGCGCGCCGACGAGTCGCTCGGCGAGGATCGGGGTGGGCTCCAAGCGCCCCATGTGGTCCTCGAAGGTGGCCGCTATCACATGTTCTACGGCGACTGGAATTTTATCTGTCGCGCCGTCGGCGACGACGGCAAATCGTTCGAGCGCGTCGTCCAATCCAGCGGTCGGACCGGGATGTTCACCGAGGGACCCGGCGTCAACACCCGCGACATCATGATGCTTAAGGTCGGCGACCTCTGGCACGGCTACTACACGGCCTACCCCAACGACCAGGGCGCGGTCTATGTGCGGACCACCCGTGACTTCCGGACCTGGAGCCCCTCAACGGTCGTCGCCTTCGGCGGGATCACCGGGACCGGCCGCTACACCGCCGAGTGCCCCCACGTCGTCGAACGGTTCGGATCCTATTATCTCTTTCGAACCCAGCGCTATGGGCAGAACAACATCACCTCGATCTATCGCTCCGATGATCCGAAGATGTTCGGGATCAACCAGGACGATCGCTACCTGGTGACCCGGCTCCCGGTGGCCGCGCCCGAGGTGGTTCGGGTCGACGGCCAGGACTACATCGTCGCCCTCAATCTCGGGCTCGACGGCCTCCGCGTGGCGCGGCTCGACTGGGTCCCCGAACCCGAACTCGGCGAGCCGGTCTTCGACCTCGACGACCCCGCCCAGCGCGCCGGTTGGACCGTCGAGCGGGGCGACCTGCCCGGTCCGTTCACCACATCGAACCGGTCCGACTTCGACCCGCCCCAACGCCATTTCATCGGCACCGCCGAAGTGGACGGCCGGACCTTCGACGACGATCGGACCGTCGTGATCCGCTCGCCCGCCTTCACGATCGACTGTGGCCTTTACGCTCTGTACGTCTCGGGTGGCACTGGTGCGGCCTCGCTTTACGTCGAAGTGGTCGACCTCGAGGATGGGACCGAACTGGCCCGCGTGACCAACGCGAGCGACTCCAACACACTGGTTCCTCAGACCGTCAACCTATCCGATGCCCGAGGTCGCACGGCCGTCCTCCGGATCGTCGACGACGCGACCGGGAACTGGGGCCACATCAATTTCGGGGGGCTCGTCCGGGCGGATCGCGACTGAGCGGATCGAGGCCGCTTCGAGGCCAGACTAGACTCCGGAACGGAGGCCGATGACGTTCAGGGCTGGCTCCGAGGGAGCAGGGTGTTGCGGGCGAAGGCTCGGAAGGCCTTCATCCACGCCAGGCGTCCGAGCGTGCGAGCCGAAGCGAGGTGCTGCTCGGCCTCGTCGCGTCGGAAGACCGGGACGTTCCAGCTCGCCTCAGCGGGTCGATACGTGCCGTCGGCCCGACGGTGCAGGAACTCCAGGATGCGGTGGAATCGCCAGACCTCGTCGACGCCGAGCGCCCCGTAGATGCCGAGTCGGTCGATCGAGCTGCTCGTGTAGTTGACTTCGATGACGAGGCTCGGGGCCGGATCGATGGTCAGATCGATCTCGCGTTGGGTGCCGATCCGGACCGCCTTCTCGGCGAGCCAATAGCAGTCGTCGGGCTCGACACCCTTCTCCAGATCGGCGCGGCGGTGGGTCGTCGAGCCGCCGGCCTGCATGGGGATCTCCAACTCCTCGCCGATGATGTCGACCATCAGGCGGAGGTGATCGCGCTCGAATTCGTGGGCATAGGACGGCACGAGCACCTCCATGGTCCCGCCATCATAATTCACAAAGACCCGGCGATCGCCGATGATCCGGAGCATCGCTTCATACTCGTGCCAGCTCACACCGCGCAGGAGGACGCCGGCGGAGCCGGCTCTGGGGGAGGGTTCGGCGTCGGTCGCCGTGGCCATCACAGACTCCTTGGGCGTGACCGTTGGACTGTGGGGAGCCATGTTGAGATCGGTCAAGATATCCCGGCTCCCCAATGTGCCAGGGGCGTTTGGGGAATGACGGCGAGACCTGCGCAACCTCACGTCCGATAGTGTGTCGGCTCCAATCTCGGACCGACAAGGCCCGTCTCATCATACAGGCTTCCGCGATGACGAACCGATCCGCTTCGCGATTCGACGGCGACCGCGCTCTGGCCGATCTTGTCCGGATCTGCGGGTTGGGTCCGCGTCCGGCGGGGTCCTCGGCGGGGTCTCGGCAGTTGGACCTGGTCGAGCGGTGTTGGTCGGAGGCCGGGGGCGTGGTCCGTCGGCAGCGGTTCGCGGGGATCGACCCGCTGGACGGGCGTCGGCTCCGGTTGACCAACCTGATCGGGCGCTGGAACGTCGAAGTCCCGAGGCGGATCCTGCTGGGCGCGCACCACGACACCCGACCGTGGGCCGAGGAGGATCCCGACCGCACCCGTCGTCGCGAGCCATATCTGGGCGCCAACGACGGGGCGTCGGGGGTCGCCCTCCTGATGGAGTTGGCCCGGCTCCTCGGTGATCGGGCCGGGGGCGATCGGGACGGATTGGGCGTCGACCTCGTGCTGTTCGACGCCGAGGAACTGGTCTACGAGGACCGCGAGATGGGTTTGGACTGCGGCGCGTTCTTCCTCGGCTCGCGGCGGTTCGCTCAGTCCTTGAGCCGCTGGCGACGCCTCGGGCCGGTCCGCGATCCGAAAGGTGAGAAGGAGGCGGACGATCCCGTGGATCCCGGCGACCATCGGCCGGCGCGCCCCAATCCCTACCATGCCGGGCTGGTCCTGGACATGGTGGCCGGGCCGTCGTTGCGGTTCGATCAAGAGCTGTTCAGCTATTGCTACGCGAACCGCGTCGTGAACGAGGTCTGGGCCGTGGCGCGCCGTCGGAGGGCCTCGGCGTTCGTGTCGTCGACGGGCATTGCGATCGGGGACGACCACCTGCCGCTCCTGGAGGTGGGGATCCCATGCGCCTTGGTGATCGACATCGACGACGAAGCCTGGCACACGACTGCCGACCGGCCCGAGCGCTGTCGGGCCGACAGCCTGGCCGAGGTCGGCGCGGTCGTCGACGACTGGCTGGCCCAGACCGCGTCGGAACTCTGTGAGGACTGATCGGGCTGAGCCATCGCCGTTGCCGTTGCCGACGCGGGCCGATTGGTCAGGAGTGGACCCGGAAGGCGGCGCGGAGCCCGGTCGCCGCACCCTTGGCCCCGCGATCGACGGTCGGCTCCCGTTTCGAGGCATGGGTGCCGGTACCCTCAGCTTCGGCCTCGTCGCGGAGCCGTTTCAGGGCGTCGCTGGCCAGATCCATGGCGTGGCGTTGCAGCCTCGCCGCCTCGATCGCCTCTTCGACCAGTGGCTCCAGGTCGCGGCGATAGGCCCAGGGCAGGTCGCGGACCCGGTCGCGGAGCACCTCCAACCCGTGGGCCTGATGTGCCGGGTCAATCCGCCGGGTCCGCCCCAGCCGGCCCGCGTCTTCGGTGGTACATCGGGGTGTTGTCATCATCGCGTCGCCCTCAAACTGCCCTCCCATCATCTCGACACCCAAACCTACCGCGCGGCGCGGCGGTCTTGGCAAAGTTTGCCTGCTGTTCCGGTTCGGTGGTTCGGGTTATTCGTGCGGGGTGGGTGAGATGTGGGCCGTCACCCACCATCCCTCGAAAAAGCTCATGGGCTTCCTCGAAGGTCCCAGCGCCGGGAGTCGAATCCGTCGGTCGGGTGATTCACGGACCGACGTCCGATTGCGATCTTTTCAGCAAATCGATCGTCTCTGGGCCCGAAATCCTCAGGGATCCCGAGGCGGATTCGGTGTTGGTCTTGGCCCCACCATCCCACCTCAGCGCCGTGTTCGGGTGGCTGGGGACTGCGACGCAACGCGGAGCAGACCCCGGGGGAAGACGTCATCGGGATGGCCAACCCTCACTAGAACGGGTGGCCAACTCACCCGGATCGTCCTTGAAGTTCGGCCCCCAAGCGTGCTGGTTTCCAGTCACCCCAACCATTGGCCCGCCTGGCAAAGGAGGAGCGATCCGTTACGCCCGACGAGCCGCCCCTCAAGAATCGGACCGGGATGCCGTCGGTCGATCAGGCGAATCGGGATCCCGTGTCGAACGCTCTGGGTTATCTAATTCAAGCACATTCTGGGATTTTTCTTGAAACGGGTCAGCAATTGCGACGATGGGCTGTTTCCCCCTTGCCCGACACGTTTCCTCACCGTCGCAAGACCTGTCCGGAGAGGAAAGCCGGCGGCACGGCCTTCCGGATCGCTCCTGGGACGATCCGACTTCGCCCCGCCCAAGTTGGGGGCCGCGTCGCTAACCGATGCGAGCCTTCACGATTGGGCTTTGCCAAGTGGTCCGGGGGGTTTAGGGTGACCACCGCGCGGGCTGAGTGCGGAGTGTGGGGCGGTTTCGGGGTGAATCGGCGTTCTTCTCCGATGGCCTGCGTCCCGGGGCTCGTTGGGGATGGCGGACATCGACGGATTCGCGTCAAAGGAGGGCGTCGGAGCAATGGACCCGATCAAATCTGGAAGCGCGTGGACGTTCCGATGGGCAATCGGAGCCGGGATGTCGACGGACCGCCCGACCGCGACGTCGCGACGAGGGGCTTGGACCGGCTCAATCTCGATTCGGATGCTGCTGGTCGTCGCGATCATGGCGATCGCCGGGAACGCCTCGATCCCAACGGCTCGGGGTCAGGACCCGTTCGACTTCGGGGCGTTGCCCGACGCGCCGGGCCTCCCGGAGCTCCCTCGGAATCCGGCGCCCGAGGCGGGGGCGATCCAGGATCGCGACGCGTTGCCGGCGACGCCCAGTCTTATCGATGGGCGGTATCAAGATCACTTCGAGTCGGCCCGGCCGACCTGGCGTCGCGAGGCGCAGGGACCCTTGGGGCACATCGAACTGCTCAACCACGACCGGACGGCGCAAGCGGCGTTCGACGGTCGGTTCTCGGAGCGGATCGAGTTCGTCGCGCACGATGTGGGCGGGTTCTACTTCAGCTATCGCCTGCCCCGGGTCCCGTTGAGCGAGGGGTTCGCGGCGAGCCTGGCGGTCCGGAGCAACCGGATCGGGGCCCAGTTGATGGCGCGGGTGGTCCTGCCGGGCCATAAGGATCCGGAGACCGGCCAGAACTACTTCGTCGTGACCGGCGGCAACGCGCCGGAGTCGACCTATCGCCTGATCGATGGCTGGCAGACCTTGTTCGTGCGCGACGTGTTGGAGGACGTCCGCGCGCAGGTCCGGATCGGCCAGGCGCGGCTCAACCGGGCGATCCCGCTGACCGGAGCGTACATCGATCAACTGGTGATCAACGTGCAAGGGGCCTTGGGCCCTTCGGAGATCTACCTGGACGCCCTGTCGGTCTCGCCGGTGCCCGAAGGTGCGATTCTCCCCGAGGCCGGTGCCGGCCCGGGCATGCCCGGCGCGATTGCCGGAGGCCGCGACGTTGCGGAGGACCCGTTGGTCACCGGTCGGCTCCGCCTCGAGGGCAGCCAACTCGAGTTGGACGGCCATCCTTGGCTGTTCCGACTGGCCGATATGCCGGGCGTTGATCCGGCGGAGATCTACTTGTCCGGCTTTCACGGGATCGTTGTTGACGTCGACGAGGATCCGGGACGGATCCAACAGGCGTTGGACCAGCGATTGGTCCTGATGGTCCGGCTGCGGCCCGACACCCCCGAGGGGATGCTGCGTCAGGCTCGGGCGTTCCCGTTCGCCGAGTCGGTGGCCTTCTGGAGCCTGGGTCGCGACCTGGGCCGTGCGCACGATCTCGAGGAGCGCGGGGGCGATCGCGAACGCATCCGCTATTCCGACCGGATTTTCCGCAATGAGCCGGGCCGTTTCCGCAACGGCCCGGCGTTCTCGGGCCTGACCACTGGGGAGGTCGCCGGCGAATGGTCTGCCTACAGCCAGACGCCGCAGAACCTGTCGTTGCTGGGCGTCAACGCGGACGGCTGGGCGGCGATGCAGGACCCCTGGGATGCGCGACGGTTCCTCAACCAGCGGCGGCTGGACACGGCCCTGGCCAACCAGCGCGGCCTGTTCTGGACGACTGTCGAGGCATCGACGCCGAACGAGGTGCTCCGCGCCATCTGGGGCCTGGACGTCCCGCCGGCCTGGGGCTATCCGCAAGTCCAGCCCGAGCAGATTCGGCTGGGCTATTACCAAGCGATGGCGGCCGGATATCGCGGCCTGATTGTCCGGGGCGACCCCAGTTTGATGCAGGGCGACGGCCTGGGGCGGGCGCGTTTGCTCGAGCTGACGTTGCTCAATGCCGAGGTCCAGTTGCTCGAACCGCTCTTGGCCCACCCCAAAGCCAGTGACCTGCGGATGCTCGACGTCTATGAAGCGCGTCCACGTCCGAGGCCCGCCGGCGAACTGATCCCCTTCGAACGCGCGCCTCAGGAGGTCCGAGCGCACCCGAGCATCCGCGCCTTGGCGGTCCGCTCGCACGATCGGCGGAGCCAGCTACTGATGATCACCGACTTCGCCCCTGGAGCGCAGTGGCAGCCGCCGCAGATGGCCGCCTCGGCGATTAAGATCCGGGTCCCCGGAACCTATCGGAACGCCTTGCCCTATCGGATCACCCTGGGCGGGCTCCAGCCGCTCGACGGCAAGCTGGTGCCCGGCGGCCTTGAGGTGACCGTGCCCGACTTCGGGCCGACCGACCTGGTCCTGGTCACCACCGACGTGCCGTTCGAAGCCAAGGACCGAGGCCGGACCTTCACCCAGCGGTTGCAGGACCAGATCCTCGGCGTCCGCGCCCGGGCCGTCGAACTGGCCCTGGAGCAGGCGCAGGTGCAACTCGACTGGTTCAACGAGACCCAAGGGCGCCTGGTGACCCTGCGCAACCGGAGCGTCCCGCAGGCCGAGGCGATCGTGCAGCGCGCCCAGGAGACCTTGGCCGAGGCCCGGGCCTCCTACGCCAGCCAGGACTACGCCGAGGCCTGGGCGGCGGCGCGTCGGGTGGCGCGACCGCTCCGGCTCCTGATGCGCGAGCATTGGGAGCAGGCCCTCCGGACCCTCACCGAGGCCACCGACGCCTCGCGACGCGCTCAGCCTGATACGGAGCGATCCGCGACGGTCCGCAGCCTGGTCGCGCCCATCGCCGCGCCACCGCTCTGCTCGTTCAACACGTTGCCCCAGCTCTACTATTGGGCCAGCAACGTCTCCAGCCGGTTCGGGCCCAGCCTGGTGCCCGGCGGCGACTTCGAGTCGGCTGAGGTGCTCAGCCAGGCTGGCTGGACCCAGGAAGGCTACGACAACCCCGACTTCCCCAGCCGGATGATCATCCAGGACGACCAGGGCGCCGACGGCGGACGCGTCTTGCGGTTCTCGGTCGGTCCGGAGACCGTCGAAGAGATCGATCGGCTTTCGCCCTACCTGGTCCATCCGGCCGCGGCGGTCCGCACGCCCGAGCTGATGGTCGGGCCGACCGGCCAACCCCGCGATGCCGAGGCGCCGCTCCGCGTCGGTGACCTGCTCCGGATCCGCGTCAAGGTCCGGCTCCCGCGTCCGCTCCCGCCTGGCGGTGGCGGCCTGATCGTCCGCGACTCCATCGGCGGCCGACGCCTTCAATGGCGGGCCACCGACGCGATCCCCGAATGGTCCGAAGTCGTCCTCTATCGGCGCGTCCCCGATGACCGGCCCGTTTCGGTCCTGATTGGCCTGGCCGGCTTCGGCGATGCCTACTTCGACGACCTCCGCGTCGAGCAGCTCGTTCTGTCCGATGGACCAGTGGCCGATGCTGACGAACCCCCAGCGCGTGTCCGGGTCCGCGTCCGTTGAGTCAAACCCGCCAAAGACTTCGATGCTTCCACCCGTTCCGATGGACGTTTCGTTGTTTTGCTGTCACGTCTGTAGGTCCTGTAAGGTCTGGTTAATCCAGACGTGAAGGAATGCCGAGACTTGATGAGTCGAACGATGCATAGCGGATTCGGCGACGCCGCCAGGTATAGCTCATATGAATCCGACCGTCGTTGTCCTGGGTGAGGGCGGGGTAGGAGTATTCGCCGGGTTCGTCTTCGAGGGTCAGGCGGATGTCGAAGGTTCGGCCGTCGTCGTCGCTGAAGGCGACGGCCAGCGGGCTCCGGCCCCGCTCGACAGGGTTGGCGATGACGGCCAGGCGTCCGTCGGCCAATCGGGTCGCGTCGGCGCCCGCGTTCGGGTTGGGCAGCGCGATCGGCTCGGCGTCGGTCCAGGTCAAGCCGCCGTCGCGCGATTCGGAACGGCAGAGCCGACCGATCCCCCGCGACCGAGCCAAGAACCCGAGATGGCGTCCCTCCGCGCCGATCGGGAAGACTGATGGTTGGATGATCCCATACGGTCGGCCCGGGACCCCGATCGGCCCGTGCTTGGTCCAGGTCCGACCGGCGTCGGGGGTGATCTCGACCCAGCAGGCCCAGGCCCGATAGCTCTCCACCGACGAGCCGCAGATCAAGCGCCCTTCGGAGTCCTCCCAGGGCTTGCTCCGGATCGGTCCCAGGATCCCGGCGGGCAGCAGCTCCGGTTCGCTCCAGGTCCGGCCCAGGTCGTCCGATCGGATCAAGAAGCCGGACCACTCGCGGGGGCTCGGCCCGGCCTTGTAAAAGAGCAGGAGTTCGCCGGTGGCCATCCGGTGTAGGACCGGGTTCCAACAGGGCACGCCGGGCACGTCGACGACTTGCCGGGGCGGATTCCAGGTCGGTCGGAAGTCGGGGCCGAGCCGACCCCTCGACAGCCAGATGCCGACGTCGGGCTCACCCTCGTCGGTGCCGGCGAAGTAGGTGACCAGCACCTCACGGCCGGGCAGGGCGATCAGGCTCGAGGCGTGGCATGAGGCGAAGGGCGCTTCGGTGAAGCAGTCGACCTGAGTCACCGCTCCGCGTTCCGTGGTCGTCGCCTCCTCGTCGGCGTTGGGGATCGGGGCCATGTTGAGATGCATGAGCAGGGCGATGCAGACGACGTGCGACATGGCGGAGACCCCCCGATCTCGAAACACATATCCATTGTGGATGGGTGGGCGATGACCTTGGTCGTCGATCGCCCCATCCGTCCCAGCATAACCATGCCCGATCGCTCGGTCAGCCGGACAGATATTGGAGGATCAGTCCGAGCAGCATCAGGGCAGCCAGCAGCGAGAGCACAGGTGCCCAGATCGGGACGTCACGCGGCGACGGGTTGGCGGCGGTCGGAGCCGAGTCGGAGGGCCGTTTCGAAGCGTCGTCGCGATCCAGGGCGATGGTTGGGGGTGGCTCGGGGTCGTCCGTGATGGGCAACGGGGCGGACGTCTCCTCGGGAGATCGGTCGATCTCGATGGTCGTCGCGTTCCGGTCGATCGATCCGGCGGGGTCGGCCAACTCATAAATGTGACCCCAACCCTCGACGTCTCCATGGTTCTCAAACGGAGCGCCGGGATCCGGGGGCGTCTGAGGATCTGGTTCGTCGGAGTTCGCGGTGGCTTCGATGGCCACATCGTCGGAGATTGTGAGAGGCTCGGAGGTCTCCGGCGGGTCCTCAAAATCGTTCGGAGTGTTCGGGGATTGTTCGACGACCGGCTCAGGCTCCAGTGAGTGCCCGCACTGTGGACAAGTCGTCAGCGCGGAGGCGTCGTTCGGGATCCAGGATCGCTGGCATTGCGGGCAGGTAAAGGCGGTGATTTTGGACATGATCTCGGTGCGTCGGGGCCTTTAGGGTCTCGGCAATTCCGCGGAACGAGGTCGACTGGGTCGGGTTGGTCGTGTGCAACGAGTCAGGATGGCCGTATGATAAGCTAGGGTGAATGGTCGAAGATGGGTGGGACGAGATGATCGCTGGACGACGAGGACGGGTTCGTGACCGTCGGTGGGACTGTGATTGAGATCACCGAGTGGGGGCATCGAATCGTCGGAGGGCCGCGATCACCCGTCACAGAGCGGGGTTTCGGGGCGTGAATCCCAGAGAGGTCCTTTCGCGTCGAACGAAAAAATCGGGAACTTCCGACCCGTCGACGACATCCAAGTCTCAACCGATACGCTCGACCGAGGGCGCCCGATCGGTTCTCGATCGCGTCGCTCGGTCCCGGCTGGTCCGGTTCGGCCCGCCTCAGCGCGCGGTTTGGCGCGTGTTGACGGCCCGTCTCGGCCCATGCTAGCGTATGACTCTTCTTCACAACATCCGATCAATTGAGATGTGATCCTGCGACCGACGGCGTCCGACCTCGTCGCCGGGACCGCGCTTCGGGTCCGAGTCTTCGGATCGGGCTGGGCGTGGTCTCTGGACCGACAGGCCTGTCGTGTCGGAGCGCTCAACCTTCCTCTGGGAGCGTGACCCCATGGCGAAGCTACAACCGGTCTGGGCGATCGATATCGGCCAATCGGCGCTGAAGGCGATCAAACTGTTGCCGAGCGAGGAGCCCGGCCACGCGATCGCCGAAGCGTTCGACTTCATCGAGTATCCCAAGATCCTCAGCCAGCCCGACGCCGATGCCGACGAGTTGGTCCAGCAGGCGCTGACGACCCTGCTGGAGCGCAACGATATGGCCGGCTGCCGGGTCTCCTTGGCGGTCTCGGGCCAGTCGGGCCTGGTCAAGTTTATCAAGCTTCCCCCGGTCGAGAAGAAGCGGATCCCGGACATCGTCAAGTTCGAAGCCCGCCAGCACATCCCCTTCGGCTTGGACGAGGTGATCTGGGACTATCAGCAGATCACCGGCGCTGAGGAGGACAAGCCGAAGAAGAAGGGCAAAAAGGACGAGGTCGACGACGAGGACGATTTCGACTTCACCGAGACTGAGGTCGGCCTCTTCGCAATGAAGCGGGAGATGATCTATCGGGCCATCGAGCCGCTGACCGATGCGGGCATCGAGGTAGACCTGATCCAGATGGCGCCTCTGGCGCTGTACAACTTCGCCGCCTTCGACCAGGTCGAGGAGCCCGGCGGGGGCAAGTCGGTGGTCGTGGTCGACCTGGGCGCCGACCACACCGACCTGATCATCACCGACGGCGTCCGGATCTGGCAGCGGAACGTGGCGATCGGCGGCAACCACTTCACCCGCGCCCTGACCAAAGAGCTGAAGCTTACCTTCGCCAAGGCCGAGCACCTCAAGCGGAACGCCACGGCGGCCAAATCGCACGACCCGCGCGCTGTGTTCAAGGCGATGCAGGGGGTCTACCACGACCTGGCCCATGAGATCGGCCGCTCCGTCGGCTTCTTCTCCAGCGTCAACCGGGGCAAGACCGAGATCAGCCGGGTCGTCGGCCTGGGCAACGGCTTCAAGCTGCCCGGCCTCCAGAAGTACCTCCAGCAGCAGTTGGAGCTGGAGGTGGTCAAGTTGAACCAGTTCGACAAGCTGACCGGCGACGTGCTGGAGCAGCCGCAGTTCAAGGAGAACATGGCCTCGTTCGCCGTCGCCTACGGCCTGGGTCTTCAGGGTTTGGGGCCGGGCCCGCTGCAGACCAACCTGCTGCCGCCGGAGATCCGCCAGGCGCGCCTGATCCGCCGCAAGAAGCCGTGGGCCCTGGTGGCCGCGGCCTTGTTGCTGCTCGGCCTGACGATCAAGTTCGGCGCCGGCGACTTCCGCGTCTTGGCCTCCACCAAGCAGCCCGGCTTCGACTCGGCCGTGGCCAGCGCCAAGAGCGTTACGTCCCGGGCCAGCGGCTACGAGTCCGATTACAGCACCCAGAAATCTCAGTTCCTCAACAAGAAAACCGAGGGCGAGAATCTCGTCGTCACCAACACCGGCCAGAGCACCTGGCCGCAAGTCAGCGTCCTGCTCAGCCAGGCCATCCCGGACCAGGCTGAGGTCTATGGGCTGGATCCCGACGAGCCCGAGCATCAACTGATCCTGGCCAACCTCCGGATCCACATCGACGCGATCATCCCGGTCTACGTGCCCGACCTCCGCGCCCAGTGGTTCGACTCGCAGTTGGCCGATCTCGGCGTCTTCACCAAGGCGTTCATGCACCCCTACGACCGCAACAACCCGCCCGAAGGCGAAGGGTGGGTCATCCAGATCGTCGGCCACCACTACAACCCCTCGCCGAACAGCACCACCAAGAACGCCGACGTGCCCGACACATTCAATGGTTTGCCGACCCGGTTCGGTCCGCTGGTCTACCTCTCCGAGCAGATCCTGCCCCGGTTCCAAGAGAACTTGGACCTGCGGCTCAACGGGATCTCGCACGCGACGTTGGCCTGGTTTCAGGAAGACGAGCAGTGGACCACCGATAAGGGGGCCCGGACCAACGGTCTGTCGGCCCTGCCGATCCCACTGATGCCCCGCGCCGCCGCGGCAGCCCCGGCCAGCGGCGGTCCCGGCGGCGGCCGGCTCGGTGAGGGTGGCGGTCAGATGTCCGGCCAGGGCGGCATGGGGGCCTACGCGGGTGCGGGCGGTGATGCCGACGGCGGCGGTATGGGCTCCGGGGAAGAATACGGCGAATATGGCGGCATGATGGGGGTGGGTCAGGGTGGTGGCATGGGGATGGGCGGCGGCAGATTCGGCGGCGCCTTCGGCGGGCGCGGTCAGGAAGACCGGATCGATTACTTGACCCGGACCGACTTCATGGTCCACGTGGTCTGGAACCCCGCCGATTCCTCCGAGGAGCCCGAGACGCCCGAGGCGCTTCAAACCAAGCGTCAAGAACTCATCGAGTCGCTGCGCCAGGCGTTGCAGGATGCCGGACGTCAACGCCCCTTCACTCTGGAAGATCTCAACAAGGCCTCGCGCGAAGCCAGCCAGCGCCGTGAACAACAGTTGCGCCAAGGCCAGCAGCAGGCCGACCAAACGCCCGAAGGCGAAGAGCCCAATGCCGCCGAGGGCGAAGGCGAAGCTAGCCAACCGTCTGCTCCGGCGACCAACTGACGACCGAGCGGCCCGACCGCGACCTCAAGAAGCTCGGACCAAGCCGCCCGGCGTTGATCGGATCGGGCGCGGGTCCGAGCCGACGTTGCTTCCGGAACCCGATCCCACACACGCGGCGCGCAACCCTTGGATTGACCCGGGCCCGCGGCCGAAAGCTTGACACTTGACATGGCGATTCTGACGACGCGGTGGCGAACCGGACTGTCATGAAGTGGACCGAGCCGACGCCCCGCTCCGAACCACCACTCCACCCCCAAGACAGAGGCACCTCGGACCATGGATCAAGTCAAGATTTACCTGGATATGGCGATCAAGTACCGCTTCTGGATCACCATCGGACTGGCGATGATCTTGTCGTTGGTCGCCTACATCATCGGCTCCGGGCCGGTGCTCGCCGAGGCCGAGCAGAACACGTCGACGATCACCCAGGCCAAGGAGGGCGTGCAGGGCGTCGCCAACAACAGGCAGCCGATCATCGGCAAGCATGCCGAGTTGGCTAAGTCCGAGATCGCGGTGGTCACCCGGGATGTCAACGAGGCCTGGGACGACCTGTATGAGCACCAGGCTGGCCTGCTGACCTGGCCCTATGAAGAGACCATGAACGCCCCCTTGAGCTTCCCGACGTGGGGGCGGACCTGGCCCGAGGGCGTCGACGAGGCGGAAGTCCAACTGGAGATCAACACGTATACGGAGGTCTTCGACCGTTACGTGGATCGAATCTACAAGATCTTCAACCCTTGGGATCCGGTCGAGGGGACCGGCGTGGTCGTGGCGCCGGCGCGCGACGACCTGCTGTTGCCGCCGACCTTCTCCCGGACCAGCCCGCCGAAGCTCAACGACATCTGGAAGACGCAGGAGAAGCTCTGGATCCAGGCGGCCTTGCTCGAGGTGGTGGCAACGGTCAACGCGCCGGCCGAGACCTGGCAGGACGCCAAGATCAAGCAGATCCTCAGCCTCGAGGTGGCCAGCCCGATGGCCATGGATCAGATCTCCTTGGCTAAGGGGGACCAGCTCGCCCCGCCGCCCGAGATCACCCGACCCGGCAGCGAGTCGACCCTGGCCTCGACCAGTGGGGGCGGTCAGTCGGCAGCGTCCTCCGGCGGCTATGCGTCGGCTTCGCAGCAGGAGGAGAGCGAGTACGGCTCGTCCTACTTTGGCGGCGGCGGGGGCGGGGGCATGCTCGGCCGTGCCGGCGGTCGTCGCGGCGGATCCAGCGCAGTCCTCTACGTCCAGGAAGACAGCCCCCACTATAAGACCGTCCCGGTCAGCATGGTTGTCCTGATGGAGCAGGAGTATGTCAACACCTACCTGATCGCCCTGGAAAACTCGCCGATGGCCATCCAGGTCAATGAGGTCCAGATCCAGCGCCCTAAGATCAAGGTCAGCGAGCCGAAGAAGGGCGAAAGCCTGCCTGGTGGCGGTCGTCGAAGTGGGGGGATGGGCGGCTACTTCCAGGGGGAAGAGGGCTATGGTGCCGACTACGGCTCGGAAATGTTCGGCGGCAGTGGTTACATGCAGGGTGAGCAGGGCTACGGAGCTGGCTACGGCATGGATGGCGGCTATGGTGGCATGTTCGGCGAGGCAGGCTTCGGCGGCGGCCGTGGTCGATTCAACAACGCCCAACGCGGTGCCGGCCAGATGGGTCGTGACGTCCGCAGTCGCAACATCATGGACGAACGACGACGCTCCGATGACGAGGAGGATGACGAGAAGGCCGGCGCGAAGAACAAGGCGAGCGAACTCTTCGACCCCTACTACAACGTCGTCGAGGTCTCCTTCTACGGCCGCGCCCGGTTCTATAACCGACCGCCCGAGGGAGAGTCCCCCGAATCGACCGAGAGCCTCGGCGGCGACCCGACCGCGACCATGACCGACCTGCAGGGCGATTCGGCGGGTGACCAAGCCCCGGCCCCGACCGAGGCGGAGACGCCCGCCGACCAGGCGGACCCGACCGACACGGGCGATGAAGCGGCCCGCGACGAGGAAGACAACGACAACGCCGATGAATCGGCCGAGCCGTCCATCGACGATCCCGTCGGCGCTGACTCGAACACGGGCGGGCTTCCCGAACAGAGCTGAAGTGCCCCCTAAGACGGGACGCCCCCAGGCCGCTTGATGAAGATTCCTGCCGCCGCGATCCTGGATGATCACGATAAGTTCTGGTGTGATGCCAGATCACGGCGGTGGAGATTCCTGATGCCTCGGGACTGGGGTGGGGGGATTGTCTGGGCCGCGCCCCACGCATTGAAACATCCTCGATTCGTGACGACTTCCGTTGTGGTCTAACCAGGAGTGAGTGTGATGGCGAATCCTCAGCTCGAGATGCTGAAGGACTTCGGGATCCGTCACGGGGAGAAGTTCGCGGTCACCATAACCGGCGCCGTGTTCCTGCTCCTCGTGGTGATGGCCGTCTTGCAAGAGACCATCCAGGTGACGCCCGAAGAGATCGATCAGTTGACCAAGCAGGGCCAGCAGAACCTCAACCGACCGCAGTCCGACGAAGAGGTGCAGCAGAAGCTCCAGAACGACGGCGTGACCGAGACCGCGTTCGCCCGAATCGCCGAGGAATCGACCCAGCCGGTCGACATCGTCGCGCGGGCCGACCAATTTCAGGTCAAGCGCCCTTGGGTGGTGCCCGAGCCGGGTGCGGGGATCGTCCGACGGATGCCGGAGCTGGTCGCCGTCACCGAACTGGCCGCCGCGTCCAACCGGGGCGGCTTCATGATCAAGCAGTATGATGAGTCCGGGAACCCGATCCTCAAGGAGGACGAGGAAGACGACGATCGCGGCCGCAGCAACCTCTTCGGCCAAGGCCGCAACAGCCGGGAAAGCCGACGCGCCCAGGAGCGCGAAGAAGCCGAAGAGCGCGAGCGCCAGGAGAACGAACGCCGCCGGCTCGCTGCCGGGGTCCGCGGCGGCGGCTCGCTCAGCCGTGAGGAGGACGAAGCGGATGATCCCCGTCTCTCCGGGCCGAAGGTTGACCCCGACGTCGTCTACGAGGTCGAGGGCTACCGATTTGTGGCCATTACCGGCGTGCTCGACAACAAACAGATGATCGAGAACTATGCCAGGGCCCTCAAGGTCGACGAATCCTCCCGGGTTGCTCACCCCGACTACGCCCCGCTGGAGATCCAACGCCAGCGGAAACAGGAAGACGGGACCTGGACCGCTTGGGAAGATGTGAATGTCGAGGCCAACGAGGCGATCCTCAACGACATCGCCGAGCAGGACGACGAGCTGACCCGTGAGGAGAACCGTCTGCTCTCGCTGGTCGACCCGCTCCCGTTCCTCCGCGCCGGCTACTACCACAACGTCCACATCGCCAAGTTCCTCACCGACGAATCCCAGCGCAAGATCGACCCCAATGAGGATTCCGGTCGGTTGGCCGGCGGTGGGCGTGGGTTCGGCGGTGGTGGGCGTGGTTTCGGCGGCGGTGGGGGTTTCGATGGCGGCGGTACCAGGGGTGGCGGCGGCGGATACGACGGGTTCGACGGGGGAGAAGGCGGCGAGGCTATGGGCACCGGGGCCTATTTCGGCGGCGGCGGTGCTATGGGTGTCGGCTCCGCGGGCCGATCCGGCGGGACCACGCGCAATTACCCCACCTCCGATGCCGACGAGGTCATGACCCGCTCGCTCGACTTCACGGTTGAGCAGGGCCAGACCTATCGCTATCGCGTCCGACTGGTCGTCTACAACCCGAACAAGGACAACGAGATGGTCTTCCCGGGTGTGGACACCGAATCGGAACTGCTCCGCGGCGAGTGGAGCGAGCCGACCGAGCTGGTGACCGTCCCCCGCGACGTCAGCCCGTTCGTCAACCGACTTTCGCAGCTAGAGTTTGTCGGTTCGCGGGACCTGCCCGATTCCGCCCGGAGCCTCGAGTTCACGATCGCCGCATGGGACCCCGGAGACGGGTTCGTGGTCGTCGGCCGCGGCTTCACCGCTTCGCCCGGCGAGGTCATCGGTGAGTCGAAGTCGGTCGCGAAGCCAGTGTTCGATGACGAGTCGCTCGAGGACTCGGAGGACTCGAATGTCAGGAACGAACTGGTCAATTTCAACAGCCGGCAGATCCTGCTCGACGTGCTCGGCGGCGGCACCCGGGACTTGCCCCAGGGCATGGGCATCGAGGCCGTCTTCGAAGTCCCGGCCGTCGCGCTGGTGCTCCGCAACGACGATGGCTACGCCGAGATCCGCAGCCAGGCTGTCGATGTCAACTCCGAAGCCCTCAAGACGATGGACAGCGACTCCAAGGAGGCGCTAGAGGATGCCGAAGGGGAAAACCGTAAGCCAGATCGTGGTGGCTATGGCGGCTATGATGGCTACGGTGGGGAAGGCTGATCGGCTTTTCGTTTAGCCCTCGGTCTTGAGGCCCCATAATCCCGGGTCCTCAACCGACCACGCTGATTGGCCCCCGTCTCTCGAATTCGGTCGATGGCCACGATGTTCTCTAAAGAGGAGCATCGTGGCCATCGTGGTTTCTCGGTGTTCGTTCCGGTCCGTCGCGTCGTGATCGTGTCGGAGTTTTGTTCCACACGTCCGCTTCACGGACTCGAGACGCCGGGCCTCTCTAACGATGCTCGCGACAGAGCCACACCTCGGTGTACCGGGATAGCGGTATCAAGGGCAACGTCCTCGAGTTCCCGTTCCTGCCCTCGACACTCTGCGAGACCGCGCTGGCGCGATTGCCTCTGACAAGACGGAACGCTTCGGCCACCGCGAAGCCGATCAAAAACCTCACAAGGATCTACCTGGTGGGGTCAAGAAGTACAAGAACATGAACGAATGAGGTGATTAGCGCCTTAGCAGAGAGTGTATTTCATTGAAATGCTTAATTGAAAATGTTATATTGACTAGTTCGCCGAAGGAATTGTTCGGAGTCTTAGCTTGTTTGTGTTTTGCGACTTCAATTGATTCCAGGGAAGGGGGTATGCCGAATCGTCTCGACCTCGGTCAGTCGCCCCAACGTCCAGTCTGGTGATGACTTACGTCCGTTTTGGAAGCCGATCATGCTCTCTCTCCAGACCCACTCACCCGAATTATGAGTACTCGAGGGGTCTGCTCTCAAAGCGGTATGGGCTCGTCCGTGAGTCCGAAGAACGAAATTCCTCGGTGATGGCGGCAGGCTCCGATTGGGTCTCGACGTTCAGCGAGGTCGTGGGGTCACTTGCCCGCTTGACTTGGATCAGGGTTGGAACTGGTCAAGATTAGGCCATTTCCTGTCGGAGCCATGGTCAGGAATCTGACCTCGATCGCCTCTGAATCCGGAGAGCGCCACCGACTCTTGTGTTTCGAAGAGCCGAGAGCGGGATGACGGGGAAAACGGTCGATCCGGGGATCCTTGAGTGTCCCAAGGGTCAGCCATTGCGGTGGAAATAGGCTGATGTGAAGGTTAGGGCCTCGAGGTTCCTCAGTGGGGGTTGGTGGGGATTTTTCGGATTTTGTCCAGTTTGGGGCTCGGAATGGTCGAGGCGTATTGTGGTTTCTGATGGTCGTTCCGATTCTGTGGCTCTTGCGGGTTAGCCCGGTTGTTTTGGCCGGGAGGGCTCGAGGGCCAAGCCGTCAGTGGTGTTCGTGTCCGTCCAGGACTCGGCTCAGGTTTCAGGGATGTCTCGACGTGGGGACCATGGTCTTCCGTGACGGGACGAAGATCGCTTGACCAGGGGCCGGGGCTCTTTTAAGACACCCCGCGCACGGTCCCGTGTCGATGGCGCTCACCTGGGGTCATCTGGCCCGCCTCGGTTCGTGGGAGGTGACCTTGTCACCGCCTCGAGCTGGGCGACTGGTCGGATCGGATCGGGTCGGATAGAGCGGAGCGGAACGGAACGGATCGTCGAGTGGTCCCGGAACGGGGACGAGTCGCTCGAACTGACACGCTGCGGGGAGCACTCGGATGGCACCGCACCGCCGTAAGGGAAGACGGCGGTCGCTCCCGAAAGGCAGCCAAAGGAGGTCGCGTTGGGAAGGCTCAACATCGTTACGATCCTGGTGGGCGTGATGGCCTGCGGGGCATCCTCAGTGGGGGCGGCCTGGCAGAGCAGCGAGACCGCGATGAGCGCGGAACGCCCCGAACCGCCCGTCTCGCCCGAGGAGTACTTGAAGGCGGGGGCCTTGTTGTTCAATAGGCAGGACTACGACCAGGCCGGTCAGTACCTCAAGGCGGCCTACGACTACCGGGACATGCTGAGCCCGGACCACGTGGGGACGCTGAACCAATACCTTGACGCGATGGTCGAGGTGACCGGCAGCAGTCCGGTCCCGATGAACCTGTCGGTGCCGGCCCCGACCCCGACGACCGCGTCGGGGCATTCGGCCGGATCACAGCAGGCTCTGGCCATCTCGCTGATGACCCAAGCGCGTCAGGCCTGGCAGGCCGGCCAGCCCGACCACGCTTGGTCGTTGGCCGAGCAGGCCGAGCAGACCGGCGTACACTTCGACCCGACCGGCGACACTCCGAGCCGGCTCAAGACCGAGATCCGCAACTACCAGCAGGCGGACTCGGCCAACTCGAGCAGCTCGATGATGCGTGGCACCACCGACCTCAAGCAGCAGGGCCGCTGGTTGCTCCAGCAGGCGCAGGAGGACATCACCTACGGCCGGTTCGATCAGGCTCACGTCAAGATCGAGCAGGCCCGCGCCATGAACGTCTCCTGGGGTCTCTTTGAGGTCTCACCCAACCAGGTCGCCAAGCAACTGAAGCGGATGCGTCCGCAAGTCGACGGCGCGTTGGGCGTTTCGGGCGTCCGCGATCGTTCGACGGCCAAAGCGCAGTTGACCCGGGCCCGCGCCCTGCTCGAACAGGGGGATCACGACGCCGCCTTCGCGATCGCCCAGGACATCGAGACCTGGAACCTCCACTTCAGCTTCTGGGAGGAGTCGCCGGAGAAGATCAAGCAGGCCGCCCTGGTCATGCGGTCCCAGGCCCAGCAGCGCGGGGGACAGACCCACGCCCCAAGCCTGGAGCACTATGAGATCCTGGTCCAGCAGGCCCGCGCGATGCTGAGCTCCGGTCAGTTCGCCAAGGCCGAGCAGCTCGCTCAGACCGCCTTGAGCATGGGCGTGGTCCCGACCCCGACGGCCGATCGCGCTGAGGATGTGCTCCACGACGTCCGGATGGCTCAGGTCCGTTCTCAGAGCCCGGGCGACGTGGTTGACGCCATCAACGCCCGTGCCGATCTGGAGCGTCAGGCCAACCAGCTCCTGGAGCAGGGCCAGTTCGACGAGGCGACCGATGCCTATGCCAAGGCCGAGTCGCTCCTGCCCCACCCGGACTTCGACCCGGCCCTGGCCCCCACCGGCCTGCCCGCCATGCCCATCGACGAGTTCGCCGACGAACCGGCCGTCGTCGAAGGCGAACTGGCCGAGGCCGACTACTTGCTCCAGCAGGCCCGCGACCTGTTCAACACCGGCAACTACGACGCGGCGCGTGAATGGGCCGTCAAGGCGCGTCAGGCCGATCCGGCCCAGACTGAGACCGCTGACCGGATGCTCGAAGAGATCACCCTGGCTCAGCAGGCCGCCCTGGTCAAGCTCTACGACGCCTCGATGAGCGCCCTGCGCAAGGGTGAGTACGCTCGGGCGCGGAGCCTGCTCAACGAGGTCGCCTCCTCCGAGGGGCAGGTCGACGACCAGCTCCTGCAGCGCGTGCAGGCCATACTGGCCCAAATGCCCGCGGACCCGGCCACTGCCGGCACCCTCGAGGCCATTGACGAGACCGCCCAGGTCGTCAGCCAGCAGCTCAACGCCGAACTCGGCATGATCATCGCCGAGGCCCGACGCCTCGGTGACGTCGACCCGGACCAGGCGATCGCCAAGCTCGATGCCATCGGCCAGAAGATCACCAACACCAACCTGGAGCGAGGTGTGCAGCGCACCATGCTCCGACGCGTCGAGATCGCCCGCAACCTGGCCGTTCAGGACAAGCAAGTCTTCGACGCCCAGATGCAGGACGAGAACTTCCGCGTCGAGGTCGAGCAGAAAAAGCTCCGGATCATCCAGGCCGATCAGGTCCGCGCCGAACGCGTCGGCGATCTGCTCGCCCAGGCCGAAGATGCTGTCGAGCAGGGTGACCTGGAACGGGCCGAGATCCTGGCCAAGCGGGCCCAGGAGATCGATCCCAACAGCGTGGCCGCCTCGGCCATGATCGCCCACTCGCGGCTCGAGCGTCGGGTCAAGGCCGCCCTGGAGATCCGCGACGCCAAGGACGAGACCAACATCCAGGCCTTCCTGGACGTCGACCGCTCGGCTGTCTACGACCCCCGCGTCCTGACCGACGGGATCAGCTATCCCAAGAACTTCGAGCAGCTCACCCGAGATCGCCTGGCCATGGCCAGCGCCGACCGGCCCCCGGTCGACGCCAAGACCTTGGAGCTGACCCGTCGCTTGGAAGAGCCGGTCAAGTTCAACTTCGCCGACCAGCCCCTGGAGGAGGTCCTCGAGTTCGTCCGCAACTACATGGGCATGAACATCGTGCTCGACCGCGCGGCCTTGAACGACCTGGGCCTCACCGACCAGGAGCCGGTCACGCTGTCCCTGAGCAGCCCGATCGCGCTGAAGTCGGCCCTCAAGATCATCCTCAAGCAGATCGGCATGACCCATAAGATCGAGAACGAGGTGCTCCTGATCACCACGCCCGAGGCGAGCCAGGAGGACTTCATCACCTGGGTCTACCCGGTTCAGGACCTGGTGATCTCGCCGATCGAGCGGGCTCGGAAGACCAACGAGGCGCTGATGACGTCGTCGCAGTCCTCGATCGTCAGCGACGAGAACGGCGTCATGTCCGGCACGCCGTCCAGCCTCCCGAGCTTCGGCCTGGTCCCGATCGAAGATCCCATCGACATGATGCCGCTGGTCTCGCTGATCACCAACACGGTCTCCCCGGGCACCTGGCGAATCGTCATGCCCGAGGCCACCGAGTCGAACGCCTCGAACGCCCCCTCGGGCCTGCCCAGCTACGGCCTCGGCGGCGGCTTCGGCGGTGGTGGCGGCTTCGGCGGTGACGATGGGGGTCTGGGTGGTGACGAGCTGACCACCGGAACGATCACCCCGTTCCTGCTCAACCTCAGCCTGATCATCCGCCACCGACCCGACGTCCACGAGGACATCCGCGACCTGCTCCGCCAGCTCCGACGGCTCCAAGACCTCCAGGTCTCCGTCGAGGTCCGCTTCATCTCGCTGACCGACAGCTTCTTCGAGGCGATCGGCGTCGACTTCGACTTCCAGATCCAGTCCGACGTCGTTGGGGAAGGCACCTCCTTCGCCGTTCCCAATGTCGATGCCGATGGTGCCACGTTCGTACCTCCGGGTCCCGCGACGCTGATCACTGGCAACGAGCCGTTCTCGATCAACACCAACCGCGACTTCTCGCTGGGCGGTCGCCAGCCGGTCATCGTCGGCCGCAACGGGATTGGCCCTCCGGGGATTTCCAACTTCACGCCGGACCTGGCCCTGCCGTTCAGCCAGGGAAGCGCCGGCCTGGTCACGCCCTTCAATGCCATCAGTGGGACCGATGGCGGGGCGACCTTCGGTGTCTCGTTCCTGAGCGATTTGGAGGCTTACCTGTTCATCCAGGCTGCCCAGGGTGATTCGCGGTCCAACATCGTCACCGCGCCGAAGGTGACCTCCTTCAACGGGGCCCAGGCCTTCTTTACCGACAACACCTCGCGGGTCTTCGTCCAGCAGTTGATCCCGGTCACCAACGCCGGTTCGGTCGCCTTCCAGGCTCAGCCTGGGATTATTCCGGACGGTGTCCAGCTCCTGGTCACCCCGGTGGTCACCGCCGACCGGCGTTATGTCCGGCTTTCGCTCTCACCGTTCTTCAACACCTTCGTCGAGTTCGTCTCTTTCCCCGTCCCGGCCGCCGTCGGTGGCGGTGGCTTGGGCGGTGGGGCGACGGCGATCACCGGGACGATCCAGTTGCCGGTCACCTCGCTCACAACCGTCAACACGACCGTGACCGTGCCCGACGGCGGTACCGTCCTGCTGGGCGGCGTCAAGTCGCTCCAGGAAGAGCGTGACGAACTCGGTGTGCCGATCTTCTCCAAGATCCCCTTCATCAACCGGCTCTTCCGCAACATCGGGATCGGCCGGACCACCTCCAGCCTGATGATCATGGTCACCCCACGGATCATCATCCTGGAAGAGGAGGAGGAGAAGCTGGGGATCCCGCTGCCGACAGTCGGCATCTGATCTCCGAATCGTCGGCCGCCACGAGATCGACCCGACGGGCCTCGGAACCGGTCGGGTCGACCTGAGGCGGCCACGAACACGCCTTCCCGACGCGACGCGCCGTCGGGGGAGCCCCGCGCTCCCTCGACGGCGTCTTGCGTTGGGGCTCCGAGAACCCGACGCTTGACATCCCTGTTCGACCCGTGGTCCGGTCGATTCGAGCGGACAGGTGGCCGCTTTGCTTGCCAGACCTTCGGGATCCGTCCAGCATCGCCCTTGGCATGCCACGCGCTGGTGTCTCGGAGAACCTCCTCGGGGTAAGGCCAGCGGGCCCCGACGCATCCCAGAGCACGAGCACCCGACGCGTTGACCGGTCCGAGGCGAGGATCGAGGGCGGCTCGGCGCGATCTCACCTAGACGGAGCCATGAGCATGAGCGCACAGCGATACGATTATTTGGTCATCGGTGGCGGCTCGGGCGGGATCGCCTCGGCCCGACGCGCCGCCAAGCTCGGCAAGCGGGTCGCAGTCTTCGAGCCCAACCCACTGGGCGGGACCTGCGTCAACCGAGGCTGTGTGCCCAAGAAGGTTATGTGGATGACCGCCGCCATGGCCGAGTCGCTCCATGATGCGCCCGACTACGGCTTCGTCCTCGACACGCCGCCGACGTTCCACTGGCCGACCATCAAGAAGGCCCGCGACGCCTATGTCGAGCGGCTCAACGGGATCTATCAGACCAACCTCGACAAGGCCGGCGTCACCCTGGTCCCGACGTACGCCCGGTTCCTTGACCCGCACACGATCGAGGCCGGTGGAGCCACCTACACCGCTGATCACATTTTGATCGCGGCGGGGGGATATCCCAAGGTTCCCAACGTGCCGGGGGCCGAGTTGGGGATCACCTCCGACGGCTTCTTCGAGTTGGAGGACCGACCCCGACGCGCGGCGATCGTCGGCGCTGGCTACATCGCCGTGGAACTGGCCGGCATGCTCCAGGCGCTCGGCACCGAGACACACCTCTACATCCGTCGCGACAAGGTGCTCCGCCACTTCGACCCGATGCTCTCGGAGACCGTCACCGAGGAACTGGAGCACCACGGAGTCACCCTCCATCGCGAGTCGCAGATCGAGCGGGTCGAGGGTGAGCCGGGCGGTCCGTTGACGATCCACGACGCGCGGGGCGAGTCGTTGGCCGACGTCGACACCCTTTTATGGGCGATCGGCCGGGCGCCGCATGTCGAGGCGCTCGGGCTCGACGCCGCCGGCATCGCGCTTAACGATGACGGTACGATCCGGACCGACGCCTTCGAAAACACCAATCAACCGGGCGTCTATGCCCTGGGCGACATCAACGGCAAGCTCGAGCTGACCCCGGTGGCCATCGCGGCCGGCCGTCGCTTGGTCGACCGCCTCTTCGACGGCAAGCCCGAGGCCAAGCTCGACTACCGGAACGTGCCGACGGTCGTCTTCAGCCACCCACCGATGGGCACCGTCGGCCTGACCGAGCCCGAGGCCCGCGCCGAGTACGGTGACGACCAAGTGAAGGTCTACAGGGCCTCGTTCACCAACATGTATCACGCGGTCACGTCGCGGAAGACCTCGACGAAGATGAAGATCGTCACCGTCCTGCCCGAGGAGCGCGTGGTGGGCCTGCACCTCATCGGCATCGGCGCCGACGAGATGCTCCAGGGCTTCGCCGTGGCCGTCAACATGGGCGCCACCAAGGCCGACCTCGACCGCACCGTCGCCATCCACCCCACCGCGTCCGAGGAACTCGTCACGATGACATGATCTGCAACGGTGAGGATTCAGAATACTTCAAAAAGATCGATTTTGGCTAGGATTGCGCGAAAGCCCACGAAATCGAATCGGCCTTCAGGGCTGCGGCCGCTTCGTGCCGCCGATCGGCTCGCCGCGGCGTTGTTGCAGTATCCACCACCGCGTACGACCCGCAGGGCCGATCCCACCCTCGTCTTCTGCTCTGGATCGGTCCCACCAGGGAGGTGATCTTTGTATCCATCGAGGCACCATTCTCGGATGTTCCCGTGCATATCATGGATGCCCCAACGATTAGATCGTTTTTCCCCAACCGGATGGGTTGTCCCCCTCCCTTTGGGCTCACCGAACCAAGCATAAGCTGGAAGCTGGCCCACGGCTTGACCGAAGCAGTAGGGCGTCGTCGTGCCGGCCCGACAGGCGTACTCCCATTGGGCTTCGGTGGGCAGTCGGTACTCCCATTGTCTCGGTAACCGACCTTCGAGGTGCTCACGTGCGGTCAGTCGTCGACAGAACTCGTTTGCCTCGTGCCAGGTAACAGAATCCACAGGGCGCCGATAAGCATCGCGACCGGAGGTAAACCGACTCGGGTTGCCTCCCATGACCGCCTCGAACTCGCCCTGCTGAACCGGGTACTTGCCAATCCAAAATCCTTGGGATAAACATGCAGATACTTGGTTTTCTTGTTCTCCCCACCGTCCTATTTCGTTCCGGGGACTTCCTATCAGGAAGGATCCCGGGAGGCAAGCGCAGAAGAGCATCCTGAGATGGTTCTTCGCTTGCTGGTCACCGGCTTGTCGGCCTCGTCGGGTCTCGTTCGGGATCGGTGGTGGGGTGCGCGTCGATGTCTTCGGGTTCCAGGCACGTTGAGATCCCGGCTCGATCTCGGGTGATCTGATGAGCGAGCGATCGGATGGCGGGCTCATTGGCAACGCCCAAAGATCATCGTGACCGTGGAAAAATGCGGTTGTGGAGATCCTCCGAGATGCCTGGCTCATGATCGCCTCGAGAGCCAGAGCCGGGACCTCGACGAGGCGAAGGTCCTGACCAGCTCCAAGTAAAATAGGGAACATGTCCCGACTAGGTTCCTCGTTCTCACGTAGGCACTTCGCCCCAAGATACTCTGGCTGACGACGAAGTCGATCGACCAGATTCGATTCGCCCAGCAGACCTTCGGAGAGTTCGGGACGCCAATTGTATTTCCGGAGCGAATAGAGTTCTTCGACCTCGATTCTGATTCGGTCACAGGTCGATTGGGGCGATCGAATCGCGTCGATTGCCCGTCGAAAGGCGGCTTCCAATTCACGGTGGATGGCCCAGTCTGCTCGGGTCAGGCTTCGTCCTATCTCGGATTGCCCGGTCTCGAGTGTCGCGAGCCGCTCTCTCATCAGGATTTGCTCATAGCGGGCATGAAGCCGGTTCCGATATTCGACGGTCCAACCAAGAAATGGGATTCGCTCGGCAGCCATGGCGATCCCGACGGCGATCACATCCTTGGCGTTCAAGGATGGCATGACGCGACTCCACCCCACACCGGTTGCCCCGGCGATCACGACATCGCATTCTCCAGGGCTCCATCCACCAATCTCGGATCTTACTTCAGAGTATTGTCGTCCGGCGATCGGCCCCACGCAATCGTTTTGCGATTGTTTTATGATGTCAGCAGCCGATACGCGTCGAGCATGCGGGCGAGCCGTTCCATGGGCAGGCCGACCACGTTGGTCCAGCTTCCTTGCTCGACGGTGATGATCGGGTCGTCGTCCTGGACCCCATAGCCGCCGGCCTTGCCCTGCCACGAGCCGCTGTCGAGGATCTCCCGACGCTCGTCGTCGCTGAGCGGGCGCATTCGGCAGGTGGTCACCTCGACGCCGCCGACCCAGTCGTTGAGGCCGGTTCGGTAGAGGATCAAGCCGGTGGCCACCGCGATCGATCGGCCCTCCTGGAACCGGATCATCCGCTCGGCGTCGTCGCGGTCGACCGGCTTATTGAGGATCTGACCGTCGAGCCCCACCGCCGTGTCGGCGGCCAGGATCAAGTGGTCGGGGCCGTACCGCCGCGCCACCGCCGCGGCCTTCCGATAGGCTAAGCCCGAGACGTAGTCGGTCAGGGCGACCGGCCCGTCTGGCTCGGGCTCGTCGATGCCCGCCGGGTCGACCTCGAAGCTGTAGCCCGCCTCGGCGAGCAGGCGACGTCGGCGCGGCGACCCGCTGGCCAGGATCAGTCTCGGCGTCGACGAAGCGTCCATCAGATCAGTCCCCGGGCATGTCGAGCGGGTCGGTGATCACAAGCTCATCGGGATCCGCCGCGGGATCGGTCGTCTCGGCCGGCTCCGGCCCATCCGTCTGATGATGAGGGTGGTCATGACCGGGTGTCGGTCCCTCTTCGCCTTCATGACCGTGGTCGTGGCCGAAGCCGAACAGGAGCGGGACCGAGAGCAGAACGAGCCCAGCGGCCAGACAACCTGAGAGCAGCAGTCGGTCGTGGGTGTGGAACCGGAGTTCGGGCAGCAGATCGCTTAGCGCGATGCAGAGGAACGTGCCGGCGCTGAGGGCCACCAGCGGTGGCAGCCAGGAACCGGATCCGTCGCCGTTGGCCCAGTCCGAGGTCCCCACGACAACCAGGGCCATGCCGAGCGGGCCGGTCAGGGCCAGGAACGCATTGGCCGCATGTCCCCAGAGCTTGGGCAACCGCGCCCGGATCATCAGACCGGCCAGGGTCAGCCCGTCGGCTGGTTTGTGCAGGATCATCGCCAGGAAAACGCCCCAGGCCGCCGCGCCATCGTCAGCGCCCAGTCGCCAGGTCATCGCCAGGGCCAAGCCGCCGATCAGGCTGTGGATCGACAGACCCACCAAGGCCGCCACCCAACTCCAACGCGACGGCGAGGGCGTGAAGTCGTCGTGGCCGTGGTGATCGTGATCATCGTGATCCGGCTGATAAGCGTGATCATGCCCGACATCGCCACAGGTGTCACCGAGTGGGTGCCCATGGCTGTGTTCGGCGTCCTGGCGATAGGCCTCACGGTGACGATGAGCGGGCAGGAACCGTTCCAGGAGGAACAGGAAGATGAGCCCAACTGGGGTCCAGGAGAGCGTCGAAGGACCGCCGGCCTCGACCGCCTCGGGCAGCATGTGGAAGAAGACCGCGCCGATCATCGCACCGGCGGCAATGCTCAGGTAGGCCTGGAGGCGCGTGTGGGTCAACGTCGAGGCCAGGGGCAGGATCCCGCCCAGCCAACTCGACGCCACCAGCGCCAGACCCATCACGACGAGAGAAAACAGCGAGCCGGTCACCTCGAGAGTCCCCGGCAGTCGGCGCTTGGGCCGGGGATACGTCGGCGCATGGAGTTCACATCAATCGATCGGGAGTCCGACCGCCATCGGAGAGGAGGAAGAAGTCGAGGGGATCGCAATAGTTGCGGAACACCGTCGTCCGTCGCGCGTTGCGATTTTCGATCCGGTCCGGGTTCAATCTTCCCGACGAGGCCCGGAGACGCCCGGTGCCAGGCGTCGGAACTTGGTCTTGGGCACGTTGAAGACGCCGTGCTTCCGGGTCCAGCGGCCGTCTTCCTGGAGGATCGCCAGCCGCTCGGCACGCGTCAGCACGTTCCGCTCGCCACCGCCGGCGCTCGAACCTTTCAAGCTCTTATCCAGAGACATCGATCATCCACCTCTCTTGGTCGATCCGTCCAACGACACAGCGATGCGCGACGCGACGGATCGGCAATCACTTCGAGACCGAGGAATCTGCATGGGTATCCCCGATCGCCGTCATAGGAGAAGGCTCTAAACCCTAACGCGACCGAGGATCGAAAACAAGGCGAGGCGCGACTGGGCGATCATGCGAACGCCTGGGAACCGCGTGAGTGCCTCTCCCGGGCATTGTCTACGCACAAATCATCGTTGGGTTCAGATCCTCGACCGCACCCCTCGCATGTTATCGAGAGAATCAGGTGCCAGCCTGATCGTCAACGCCACGGAGCGGCGCGATCAGCTCGTCCCAGGAGTTGACGTCGAGGATCGATCCGGTGGCC
>CAZSSM010000051.1:0-52269 GCA_964609385.1 uncultured Planctomycetia bacterium | reverse complement strand
GATAGCCCGGCAAGAGACGACCGGTAATCCAGTGGCCATCGCCTCGAGGATCGTGTTCGAGAAGCCTTCGGAGTAGGTCGGGGAAACAAACACGTCACCGCGATGATAGGCAGACGGAACTTGGTCGTAGTCGACGTAGCCAGACATTTCGATTCGGTCGTCAAGACGGAGGGTTTCGATCCGGTCTCGCGTTGTGGTCATGTCGGGGCCGATCCCCGAGATGATGGCCCGGAAGACGATGCCTCGATCGGCGAGCAGACGTGCTGCATTGACGATGTCGAGGACACCTTTTCGCGAGTCGACTCGCCCGTGGTAGAGCAGGGTGGGCGGTACTCGAAGTGCACCGGCGACCCAGTCCTCTCGGGGCTGGAACCGATCGGTGTCGACGGCGCCAGGGACGATGGTGAAGCGGGCACTCGGCGTGCCGTGGTTGGCTCGAACCTCCTCGGCGAAGGATACACTACCAATTAAGAGACGGCCTGCGTGCTCGAGAACCGCGCGCATTGCTGCGCGATGGGTCCGGCAGCAGAGGCCGACCCAGTGACCATCGCCACCTTGGATCGAGACGACGTTAGGCACGCCGGTCCGACGGCTGACCTCCAAGGCCGCCAAGCCAGTTGGATAGCCATATTGGGCGTGGATCACATCGAAGGGCTCGTGCTCGTGCTCGGCCACAGCTGCCGAGACCATCGCGGCGATGTCGGACTCGAAGTCGGCCGGGCGGCCGTCGTCGACCGCCTGCTCGCCGGTTGATTCCAGTCCGATGACGCGAACTCCGTTGACTGCTGGGGGAGGACCCCCGCCGTAGACAGCTGCACCGGTCGGGTCGCCGCGATACTGAGAGATCATTGTCACGTCGTGCCCGTCTCCGACGAGTTGACGGAGCAAGTTCAAAGCGTAGACGCTCATTCCGGAAATCGCCGGGAAGAATCGCCGGGATATGAAGCAAACGCGCATGTGAAGAGCCGTAGTTCGCGGAAGAGAAAGAGTCCGGTGAATCAACTTGTCCCGGTCGTGACGCCAAACCGTCGAGCCCGGGCGGCCTGGGCCGCGTGGCTAATTGGCTCTCGATAGAGCGGGTAGAGTGGCCCAATGATCGAGTCAATCGCGTTTGGATCGAGCCAGGCTTGGTCGCCGAGTCGATCGATGGCGTCGGGGGTCAGGCGGATCGGAAGCGTCCCCTCCGGTGGCTTTCCAAGGCCGACGATGGGACTTCCGCGCTCGAGCAGCTTGCGAATGCCACGCTCTCCAATCCTCCGATAACTCATCGTCTCCACCTCGAGGCCAGGTACGACAGCCTTGCAAGTCGACACCCCGCCTCCGGAAGGAGAAGTGTCGACAACGATGACCTCGAGGCCCGCAGCTGACAGCCGCTCTGTGACGATTTCGAGTGTCGTCTCTCGGTCGGGCGTTTCGGCTGTCGGTAAAGCGGAGTACGGGACCGTCGAGCGTCTGGCCATCACCGAGCCGGCGAGGAGTTGCCGAAGCTTCGAGCCGTCCCAGCCGAGCCACTCGACCATGGCATTCAAACTCCGGGTCTCTTGGGACTCGAGATCGAGCCGTTCAAGATACCGATCGATGTATTCTTGGCCGGCGACCCGGGCGATCGGTTCGAGCGGGCCGTGCTGGAAGGCCTTTCGGACTCGGGCTGCAGCGCACTCGAGCATTGCCTTGCGAAGCGCCCGACTCCGGTCGGGGTGAGCCGCCTCGCCGCAGGCCGTTTGCTTGAGGGGGAGATCGGCATCGGGGTCGGCATCGGCGGAGACGACATAGAGGTTTGCTATGCCAAACTCGGTCGTGGCGAACTTCGGAATCACTTCGACTTTGTGTTCAGCAAAACGGTTGAGAAGTCCGGTGATCTCAATGCCGGGATCCTCGTCGAACTCAATTGCAACGCCGCGATCCATTGCCCGGAAGACGAGCCCGTTGCCGTCCCGCTGAAGGATCTCGAGTAGGGCGTGGCACAGGGCGAACTGGGGCGACGGACCCGCACCGAGGCCGTTGCTGATCGGAGTGATCAGCGGTCGGTCTCCTCGGATCTCCGTCATATTGCTCCCGACAAATTCTTCGGGCAGCAGGACCGGTTCTCCCGAGGGCCAGCGGCGCCCTTCGATCCAAAGCATCGGACGTTGCGGGTCGTAGTCCGAACCGGCGGGTAGGCAGAGGGTTAGCGGATCGACCACGGCCCTGGGACCAAGCTCCCGAGTCAGTCGCGCATAGCTTCCCTCGACTCGTGGAATCCGAGCCATGAACATGCGACCGTGAACCAATTCCGACAGTTCACCGAGGGCGCCAACCAGACACTCGGCTGTGGTAAAGCCATAGCCAAAGCCGTTGTTCACCCAACCAGCGTCGCCGGCGAGGTTGGCCACGACGATCGGCAGGCTCATGCGGTCGAGCCCCCCGATCTCCGTCAGCATGAACTGTCCCGAGGGCAAATGGCGTCTGTAAGCGTCTGCGGCGTCGAGCAGGACTTGCTCACGGACGGATCCGTCCTGGTCGTCCATAATCAGCGGGCCTCCATCGCATAAGATCGAGTCGTCGGCCGGCTCGCGAGCAGACGATCGAACAGAGCGAGCGCATCGTCCCGACCAACATTTGGGGCGAACTCGAAGGGAGTCAACGCACGCTTGAACGGGAGCTGTTCGAAGACTCGACGGTATTTGCGCAGCTCGTCCAGACTGAGCGGGATCTGGTAGTGAAACCCCTTATGACAGCTCAGGGCGTGGACGTTGCCGTCGTCGTCGAAGTCGTCGAACTTCAACGAGTCGCCGACAAAGAGGGCCTCGTGATCCTCATCGAAGAGCACGCACTGGCCCTCGTAGTGGCCACCAACGTGGTGAAGCGTCAGACCTGTTGCCAACTCGTGTTCGTGGTCGGCCGGCCAAGTCACGCGGAATGCCTTGGTGTAACGAATGTCTTCTCGGTGGATTACTAGGATCGGGTCGAACCGTTCTTGAAGCTGCCAGAGCGCCCCGTAGCCGTGCGGATGCGAGGCGGAGAGAGTATGAATGCCTCCCAAAAACTCGATCTGGCGAAACGCCTCCTCGGTGTAGAACGGAGCCCCTTCGAAGGCGACATTGCCGTCCGTCCGGACGATGAGCCAGCCGGTAGCACCGAGCCCAAACTTAGGAGTGCACCAGAAACCCCAGAGACCGGGAATGAACTCACGCCAATGGGTCGTCAGCATGCCTTGAACTCGATCGATGCCGGCGAAATCCCAGCCGTCGTCGGGTAGGGCGTTTCGGACGTCGGTGCAGATCGGGCAGCTGATCGGCGGCTCGTGGGCGAACCAGATCTGCCAGTGCCCACAGTTCGAGCACGCGTAGTGAGTCAGGGGCATGCGGCCTCCAACAGTTCAAAGAGGCGGAGGTCCCGGTCGGGAAGGAACGGGTACGGCGTGCCTTTGAGGATCGAGCGGGCGAACGTCTCGACCTGTGTGGCGAATGGGCAACGGTCCTCCTCCTTGGCGATCGCGATTGCCCGACGATCCCCAGAACGGGCATCAATCAGAGTTAACGTCCCCCCGGGAGTCTGGCCCATCGTGTCTTCGGCGACGGCCATAGCCTGAGTCCCGACGACCTCAAGGACACGCCTCGGAAATGAGTCGGGGCAGTTGTAGCCGACCTGCAGGGTCGCCAATGCCCCGCCCCGAAATCGGCCGACCAGGGCGGCGCCATCATCAACGTCGTAGTCATGGATGATCGATTGTCGGAAACCGGTCAGTTCGAGGAATTCGTCATCGAGAATCGTTTCAAGGAGATCGATTCCGTGGGGTGCGAGGTCGATCAAGGCTCCGCCCCCAGCCCGGACTGGGTCAACTCGCCAGTTGTCCGTTACCCAGTCCCTCGGCAGCCAGCAGGCGTAGCGGATATGGGCCTGGGTGACGATGCCGAGTTCTCCTTCGACGATGAGTTCCGCGAGTCGCCGATGAGCGGCGTGAAACCGTTGATCGAACGCCGTCGCGTAGGTGACGCCCGCGAGGCGACACGCATCGACCATCAGTCGAGCCTCTTCAAGGCGAGTCGCCATCGGCTTCTCACAGAGGACGTGCTTTCCCGCAGCGGCAGCCGCCTCGACTGCCGCTCGGTGCAGGTGGTTCGGCGTGGAGACGTAGACGGCGTCGATCTCAAGATCGGCCAGGAGACCTGACCAATCTCTGAATACCCGGGGTTGGTGACCATCGAGTCGCCGGAGGATTCGATCAGTTGCCTCGGGGTCGGGATCGCAAACCGCAATGAGCCGACCATTGCAAGATGTGACGATCCCCGGCGCGACATAGTCGCGGGCCACCCAACCGCAGCCGATCAACCCCCAACCTAATCGTTGCCTCGTTGAGGTTTCGATCCTCCTAGGCTCGGTAATTCCATTGGTCGATGGCTCCATGGGTCACCACCTTTCCGGCAGGTCGACCAGGATCCGACGGTGGGCGAGGTCCACTGCTTCAGGACCCGATACAGACCCGGACACTGCCATCGCGATAATCTCCTCTGTCGGAGCCGACCCTTCAATAAGGTAACTACACGTGTTCTTGAACTCGTCGCGAAGCCGTTCGGTCGGCCAAGCGATCGACAGCGTGTTACCCAACGTCGACAGCAGGGGATTGAGTCGGAGTCGACTCCCGGCCGGTGGTAGGCCGAGGTCCGGCAAATGACCGACCGGTCTCGGAGACCCCTCCGCCGACCAAGCCATCGCGATGGCCTCGGCTTCAGACAGTTCGCCCGATTCCTTCGGCGAGGCCGTCTCACCGAGCGGGACTCGGACCAACTCGGCATCGTCGTACAAGGTTGCGTTCGGCAGGAGTTCCACGTACTCTGCCGGCGTCAGTGGCGAGCCGGCGACCCCACGATGGTCGAACAACCGGTTGTGGGCGTGTCCGATGAGGATTCGACCTCGAGGTCCGGCAAGGCGGTGCAACGACGAGAGAACCCGGCTTTTCTCGGGAAGAAAATAGAACGCATCGTGACAAAAGAGAGCGATCGGCCACGAAGGAGACGAAGGCTCGAGCGGCCAGCCTCGGACAACATCGGCACAGATCGTCGGCGCACTCGGGCAGACGAAACGCCGAGCGAGCCAGAGCTTCGAGAAAACCACGTCGATCCCACACGCTAGGTGACTGTGCCGGGTCACGGATCGCAAAAACGACCCGATACCACACGCAACATCGATGATCGGTGTGTCATTTCCCGGCCAATGACGCATCAGAAGACCGAGTCCTGAGAGGAATGTCGGAAGCGACTCGCGATGGGCAAAGTAATCGCCGACCGGACCATAACCGAGACATTCCATCGCTCCTCGGAGCGTCAAAGAGCCAGTGTCGACCTCTTTGATCACCTCCGATGCAGTCAGCTCATCGATTGGGGGACCAGGAGCGAAATCGTCGCGGTCGGTCAGGAGCAAGGCCAGCCCGGATTGAGGCTCGCCGGCGTCGAGACGTCCAACCACCTCAACCCTGAGAGCCTCACGATCCTCTCGAAGGAAACAAATCCCCTCGATGACCGGCCATCGACGGTGGCCATCGGTCAATGTGCATGAGGTGTCGAACCGCAGCGGGCGACGAGACAAGGGGTCGATGAGCCTTCCGGCTCGGTCGGGCCAAGCCGGCATCGCTCTCCCCGCGTTTACTGGATTGGCTCCGTCACATGTGACGGCCGTCATCTGCGTAATCCCGCTCTATAAAGGATATCGTTCTGGAACGCTTGGAGTGGACCTTCGTGAACGAGTTCCATCTCTTCGAGCGCCATGTCGATTGAGAAGGAGGCAGCGCGGGCGTAATGATCCATCTGGAGCACACGATCGAGCACGTCGGCCGCATGGAAGGCCTGGGCCTCGGCGGTCTCGACGTGGCCGGTCAGCTCCAGGGTCTCCCGCACAAGTCCGGCTATCGCGTCGGGGAGTGATTCAAGGGCTTCGGTGGTAAGTCGGTCCACGATCGGCGTCAAGTGGCCACCAAGCATCTCCTCGCCGGCAAACCCGGAGTCGGGCAAGATCGCGTTGTGCAAGTGATGGGTCAGTCCGGTCAGGAAGGGGCGTCCGTAGTTCGAGACGGATGATCCACCGAACACAACTGCATAGACAGCCGTGATGTAGCAATGGTCAGCATGGCTTTCAGGAGGCTCGAGGATCAATCGAGGGCGACCAGGACAGGTTGCACCTGCTCTGGGCTGATCGGTGAGAGCCTTGACAAACCGAGGCAGTTCAACGTCGACGGCGACGTCGGATGGATCACCGTTCAACGTCGATCGGAGCGACGACGAGAGATTCAACTCGAGAGGTCCAGAAACGGCGTCGAACGACCGACGGAGGACTTCGAGAATTGCTTCAGTATCTAGTCCTGCTCGACTTAGGACGGCCTGGTCGATCCCGCCAAGACGGACCGCAGCAAGAGCATTTGCTGCTTCTCGAGAAGCGCCGACCTCGAGGTCGTCGCCCGCCAGAAGCATCCGCCATGATCTCTCAAAACCCATCGCCGCAAGGCTCAAAGTCGATCCACAAACGCGAATACGCTTCAGATCATTCAGCTCTCTGAGCAGCGGCCGTAGAGCCAGGTAATTCGTTCCATTCAGTTCGCGGTCGGGAGGAGAAGTCGAGACCATGGTCACTCCCAACCCGAACGCGAAGACGGTGAGAGTTCGTCCTCACCGATTGCGACGTTGGCTGTGACTGGCATCGTCTGATGCTCCGGCACGGCGGACTCGCTGACGACGCGAATGGCTCTCCGCATTGCGTCGTGATCGATCTCGTGGACATCGATGGGATCACCGACTCCACGGAGCAATGTGATGGTGAGCCGACCACCGAGGTGCTGGCGGAACTCTTCAAGGCCGCTGAGTAGGGCGTCGGTGTCATCAAGTGCAGCATGGTTGAGGGAGAAACCGAGCCTGGTCAGGCTGTCGAGCACACGCCGGGCGTCACTTTGAGGAAGGCCGTGGACCATCGATGAATAGACCGAGTCGATCGCCACACCGATCGCCACAGCCTCACCATGTCTCAGGGCGAAGGCCGTCATCGGTTCGAGCTTGTGGGCTGACCAGTGGCCGAAGTCGAGCGGTCGGGCTTCCAACATCTCGAAGGGGTCGCCGCCCCGAGTGATGTGATCCAGATGCATTCGAGCCGATTCGCGGATGATCGGACGCGAAGCCTCCGCATCGCGAAGGCGGATCCGATGGGCATCACGCTCGATCCGCTCGAAAGCCGTTGCATCCTTGAGTAGGGATACTTTAACAGCTTCGGAGAAACCAGCGATGTAATCGCGGTCGGGTAGGGTTGAAAGGAGGGACTCGTCGTTGATCACCGCCCAGGGTACAGCAAAACTTCCCAGCCAGTTCTTCTTGCCGAAGTAGTTGACGGCATTCTTGACACCAACTCCCGAGTCGGCCTGGGCCAGGGTCGTGGTCGGTAGGCGAACCAAACGAATGCCGCGGTGTGCGATCGCTGCGGCGAATCCAACGGCGTCTAGCACTGCGCCGCCGCCAACGACCACCACATAGCTGCGGCGGTCTAGATCAGCCTGGTTGATCGCTTCAAGGATACGATCGATGTGGGAGAAGTCGTTCTTCGCGGCCTCTCCACCCGGAATCACGTACATGCCGCCACTTAGCTCCAAGCGGTCGCGATGACGGTGTAAAAATGCTTCTATTCGGCCTTTGAGGTCGGGAGCGGCACCGACGACGTGACTATCCAGCCAAAATTGAACACGGGCTGGCCGATCGCTCGAGGGCTCGAGGATCGATTCGAGAACGTCCTCATCATCGCCGAACACGTCATCAGTGAAGAGCAACCTGTGGATGAACCGGGCGGAAAACTTTGAGGACCATTCGTGATCCTCAAAGTCCCGGCCAACGTCATCTTGCATGCTGAATACCTAGGAAGCAGGCAGGAACCACCAGCCCGGTCAAGCGTCCGTATTAGCTGCCGATTCCCTCTAGCGGGCGGATTGGTCTGGAGATGGTCTTATGGTGGACAGCTTGGCCCAAAGGTCAAGGACTACCAATCAGACTCGTGGTGGTTAGGCTGGGTGGCCGGCCAGAAGTCTGACCCTGAAGGTTTCCTTGAGATAGGGTGGACACAAAGACTCAATCTCTGTAATATTTTTATGTAAATTTGTTTTTGTGGTGTAATTGTGTGAATCTTGTTCTGTTAGGTTTTAAGTGACACCTACAAAAATTTAAGATATTTTGTGGCGTTTTTGGCAATTGGAAGGGGTTTAGACCGAACCGGCGGCTCCAGCGATCCCGGGTCGGAGGGTCGGTCGAGAGAGCCGGTTACGGAGGGCGTGTGCGAAGTCGTGGATAGTGCGGATCGGGTGAGGTAGGACTGAATAGTAGCACCCCAACTGGTCGACTTCATGGGCGTCGCTGGACCCGGTCCGGCCCATGGGGAACGATCGGAGCAAGGCTTCGGTCTTGGCTCGGGTCTCGGGGGTGACGTTCTTGCTGACCAATTCGACGGCGTCGAAAATCGGCCCGTGTTGTTCGACGATCGCGTCGAAGGGTTGGTCCCAGCGAAACGGGTGTGCTGCGACGACGGCCGCCTCATGGACGCGAGCCACGTCGAGTAGTTGGGCTAGGGGGATGCCGGGCGGGGTGTTGTCGAGATTGGGCAGGCCATAGACGAGGAAATGTCCTTCGAGCGCGGAGATCTCGACGCCGGAGAGGACGACCAAATCATCGAGACCATCATTGATCTCGGCCAGTTCCTCGGCGGACCAGAGCCAGTCGTGCTCAGTGATTACGACCGCGTCGAGGCCCAGAGCTTGGGCTTGCTCGACGAGTTGCTCGGGAGACAGTTCGCTGTCGGGCGAGTGGCGAGACGTGTGAAGATGATGGTCGACCTTAAAGGGCGAGGAGATTGAAAAGCCCTCCGTGTTTGTCGTGGTCGGTTGCACCCCGAGGATCGTCTGGTCGTCGATCATCGCAGGACTCCTGAAAGCGGGGGACTAGCAGCCTCGAACTAACGATCCGAGCGTCGCTGCATCGGACCGTTTCTGCGATCAGGCCTCGTTTCTGTCATGGGACCTTCTGGGTCATCAACTGTCGAGGCCATCTCAAGGTCGGACAGGATCTCTTCCGGTATCGTCATTGGATGCTTATCGAATCTACCTCGAGACATCATGCGCCAGGGGGTCAGCGAGCACGTCGCCGACGTCTCGAAGAATCCGACTGGTTAGGAGACCCGTCCTGTCAAAGCGCTGATGGTCCGAGTTTGGACGAGTTCGGCCTGGGTCCGCAGTCACGGAACATTTCAGGGAACATATGGCCGAGCGGATCGAGCCGCTTCGTCGTCGTACCTGATGAGCTTCGATGTTCCTGATGGCGGGGCCCTTTATCAGGGCGGCCTAAGGGCCACATTCCCAGTCGAGATTTTGCATCGCAAGGATCGAGACGTGATGACACCCATGTCAACCGACTCGAGCGCAGACGCTCTGCACTCGAGTCATCCTGCCGCTGCGGGGCATTTGGCCCGCGTACAGCGGGTCAGCACGGCGCTTCGGGGTAAGCTTCAATTCATGGATTATTTGGTGCGGGCGGCGGTGGCCGACATCGATCGATACGCGGCCGAGCCGGATGAAGGGACGCGGATCTTCCTCCGACAGCTCATCGAGATGCACCGGAACAACCTAGTCTCCGAATCATCGGGGATGCGGCTGGTCGGCGAGCTGACCAACGCGTTAACGGCTTTGATCGATGAGGCCGAGGCCGATCCGGGTCAGGGCCTCGAGGCAGGCTCGAGCATGCATGACGGTGCCCTCGGGACGATTCCTGCGGGGTCCTCCTCGACCTTGGGCGATTCGGTCCCGCCGATCACCTCAGAGTTCTCCGGAGGATCGTTCTCATGACAATGAGCTTCACCGAAGCCGATCCTGGCTCGATCGCCAACGGTTCCCACACGGTCGGCACCTCACAGGGTGTCTCGGCTCAAGAACCGCGGGCCTCCCAGCATCACGATCCCGAGGGCTCGACGACTTGCGATGGGGTCTTGGCCGAGTTGAAAGGGCAGGCCCAATTCTTGCTCTATCTGGTCGATCAGATTGAGGATTCTCTGGTCCAGTTCCAACAGGCTGAGGAGGCCAGCCACGCCTCATTCCTGGCGCGTGTGCTGTCGATGTACGGACAGCATTTGGAGCTGAAACATCAATCGATCGGTTCCCGGGTCGCGGAGGCTTGTCAGGAGGTCTACATCGCCACACGCGGGTTCGATTTGGAGCCCTGATTCCTCGGGGAGCTGACGGCATCCAGGCATCGTTCAGGACAGATCAGACTGGGGGTTGGACCGAAGTGTTGGTCCCGGATCGGTCATCCCTGGCGTTGACTGAAGCCGTCGAGGTGCGTGGATCGCGACGGATGGCGGCTGGCGGACGGGTCAGCCGCTCCCAACCGAGTAGCGCGATCACGCCGAGGGCCTTGAGGATTTCGTTCGCATTGAGGTTCGACTGTCCAGACCGACGCGGTTCGAAAAGGATTGGAGTTTCACCGATCCGACAGCCAGCACGACGGCACAGGTAAATCAATTCCTCGAAGAACGCGTACCCTTTCGAGCGAACGCGGTCGAGGTTGAGCCGACCAAGGTAGGAGACACGGTAGCAACGGTAAGATCCGCTGTTGTCCTGTGTCTTCATGCCCAAAAGCAGTCGCGTATAGATGTTGACGCCCCAGCTCATGAAGCGTCGGACCGGTCCGAAGCCACCGGAGATTCCGCCGCCAGGAACGTACCGGGAGCCGATCGTTACGTCCGCATCAGCCATCCCGGCTAGCAATGAGGGAATGTAACGAGGCGGATGGCTGAAATCCGCGTCCAAGTTAACGAACAACTCATACTCGTGAGCAATCGCGTGGCGAATCCCTTCGAGGACCGCCGAGCCAAGCCCAAGCTTTCCATGGCGCTGTAACAGAGTAATTTTGTTCGGGCCGGCCGCGATCTCCGAGACGATCTTCGCGGTCCCGTCCGGAGAATTATCATCGATGACTAAGAGGTCTGCGTGTGGGGCAAATAACTTAATTTGTTCGATCAGCGAGGCGATGTTGCCGGCCTCATTGTAGGTTGCTAAACAGATGAGGAGTCGCTCACCTCGAAGGTCTTGGTCATGACCATAGTCTGTCCCTAGTTCCGATGCGTCATGAGAGTTCATGGGCAGATCATGGTCCAGGGCCTGAACAAAGCAAGGGCGAGAAGCCCGTGGGCGTAGATCGGAGATCGAGTGAAGCGGTCATCCTACAACTACGGCGCCATGAGAACCATATAGATCGTCAAAGGTGGTGCGTGGTGCGTCGGGAGCGAGTCGGTGGCGGACGTTGACCAGGTCCGAAGGGGCCGACCGCGGATCAAGCGATTCCGGGTCAAAGTTGACCGCCAACGCGCACTCGCCTTCCCCCGGGAAGGAAGGGCCACGGGAGCAACGAACAGGGCCGGTCAACGCCCACCACCTTTTTTCGATTCGGGGGACGAGAGAAGGATCGATCCAACTCGGAGGTTACGACAGAACGGTCGGATCGGACAATTGGGTACCGCACCGGCCGCATGTGATCGCTCTGAGATAACTGGTGGGTCTCAGTCGTGATCCCGAGGGGATCGCCGATTTGCGAACAACTGACTGTATGGGGCGAAGCGATGCGGTGGCTCAGCCCAGATCACAGAGCCATCCGGTCGGACCGACCGCGTTTGAGACCCGGTCGGGGTAAAGGCTGGGCTCGCATTCGAGTCGGAAGAGGACTCCGGGGACCTCCCTTGATTGGTTGTCCACTCCTGCCATGCCTGGAGCGTAGCATAATGGTCGCGAACAATCCGATCCTGGGAGTTCGGAGCGGCCTGCTCGGCTGTTGAAGTGGGCACTGGCTCCGATAAAGCTGTCGAACCCTCGGTCTCTGACGACAGGTCTCGGAGATCGTCCGTGGCAGTTGGGCAGGCGATATTGGGTTCAGGTTCGACGTCGGGGATGGGTGGGGATGCAGCCTCAGGAGCGATATCGACCGATACATCCGCCTCCTCATGCAGCGATGACTCGGGATTCTTCGATGGGCTCGGATCGGAGACGGCCGAGATCTCAGTCGGAAGCGAATCGTCAACGGGGTCGGGAGAATCTTCGAAACCGACCTCGATAAGTCCGTCCTCGACGCGAAGCGGGGGTCGCGACCCACCAAACCACGACTTCGTCCTGAGCCAGGGGCGTGGTTGCGATTCCTTTGATTGCTCCAGTTCGGAGTCGCTTAATCCGGTCATCGGTTGATCGACAGGGTCGATCCGCCCGTTTCGATGCGTCGTGTATCCGCTAGAGGACGAGGGGTCGGTGAGCGGACCTGACTCGGACTCGATCAGCGGTTGGTCCGGAGCTCTTGAGCGATCCGAAGTCTCGGTTGCCAAGCGCGGGCCGATCACAGGCCTCGACGAAGAGAAGCCCCGGACCATGGTGGAACTCGACCGCTCATCGGCATCGGAAGAATGGGTTGCGGATGCCACGTTGGCCATCGCAAGGAGGTCCCGGAGTAGGGAGCCCGGGAGGTTCCGATGGGACCGCACGAGATCTTCGACTTGGTCGCGATCGATCACCGATCCGGTCAGCGCCTCTTTGCACCAGTCCATCACTTCCTCGATGTCGACCGGTGGGACTATGGCGATATCGATCAAGCGATCGGCGAGGTGACGGAGGTCTCCACGGATCAGCCGATGAGCCAGCGTTGTCTGGCCGATCAGGACAAGGGCATCGAAGCCTTCGGGCTGACCCAACTCGTTGTCGAGGATCCTGATCTCCTCGGCCAGTTGGGGCTGGAGAAGATGCGCTTCGTCAAGGATGAGAACCAATCGCTCACCCTCTAAGTCGACGGTGGCCAGGTAGTTCCGGATCCGCGATCGGGTCCACTCGTCGGGAGGATTCGCGGTCGAGCCCTCGACCAGTCCGAGCCGATAGCCGATCCGTTGGTAGAAGCCCCGCGGTGTTAATCCCGGTGAGAGGTCGATCTGGATCCAGGTCCGAGCTTGATCGCGTTGGGACAAGGTACGAGCGATCCAGGTCTTTCCCGACCCATGAGGTCCAACGACTGCGAGGCTCAACCCCGAATTGGTCTGGGTCTTTGGATCGAGATGTTCCCAGCAACGTGCCATAAGTCGGGCCCGGCTGGGCAACGGAAGGGCTAGGGGATTGGTTGAGGTTTCGGAATGGTGTGGTCCGGTACCCGATCCGACGGGGCGCGATGATCGAGCCTGCATTAACGTTCTCCCTGCCTCCACGTGAGCCCACCAAGTCGGGGTGGGCTCGGGCCTCCTACGCCTCATCGGGACGACGATGTCATTCGATATCGGAGGATCTTCGCTTCGGCTCCAGTCGTGACGACCCCAGTGCGCTCTTGCGAGTCCGTCTATAATGGTTGCGATCGCCTCCGGCGTCGGGCATTGATGACCGCCTTCCTTCATCTTTCTCAGTGATTGCCTCGCTCATGACCGATCGGGCCATCTACGTCCATAACCTCGTCAAGACCTTCCCCGGACGCGATGGTCCGGTCCGCGCCGTCGACGGACTCGACCTGGAAGTCCGTGTCGGCGAATGCTTCGGCCTGCTCGGCCCCAACGGCGCGGGCAAGACGACTACCATCGAGATCCTGGAGGGTTTGACAGAACCGACCTCCGGCGAGGTTGAGGTGCTTGGGCTCCGCTGGAACCGCGAACCGATGGCGATCCGCCAGCGGATCGGTGTCACGCTTCAGGAGACGCGGTTTCCAGAGAAAGCAACCGTGGCTGAGATCCTGACCCTCTTCCAGAGCTTCTATCAAGATGGTTTGGAGGTCGGGGCTGCTCTGAAACGGGTGGCCCTGGATTCAAAGGCGGACGCGTACAATGAGACACTCTCCGGGGGCCAGCAGCGCCGGATGGCTGTGGCCGTGGCCTTGGTTGGCGATCCGGAATTGCTCTTTCTCGACGAGCCGACAACAGGGCTCGACCCCCAGTCGCGTCGTCAGCTCTGGGATGTCATCGGCGAACTACAAGGCCTGGGCCGAACGATCGTACTGACGACCCACTACATGGACGAGGCCGAGCGACTCTGCGATCGGATTGGGATCGTCGATGCGGGCAAGATTATCGCCTTGGGGACGCCTTCGGAGCTGATCGCTCGACTTGGGGGTGAGCACATCGTCGAGTTCGACCTCGAGGGTTCCGGACCGAAGCCCGATCCGATCACATTTGCCGAACTCGACTCGGTGATCGAAGCACGCATCGAGGCCGACGGCTACAGCTTGACCGTTGCCCATCCGCATCGAGCAATTCCCGCACTCTTAGACCGCATCACCAAAGATGGACGATCGTTGGTTCGTTTGACCACGCGCCAGGCCAGCCTAGAGGATGTCTTCGTCGCCCTGACCGGACGCCACCTGCGCGATGATGAGCATGAACTGGTCCGACACGACCTAAACGACGGGATCGTCGATTCGTCGCGATCCTGACCTCATCCCCGACCGCCCTCCGCGCTCAAACTCAGAGTGAACGCGGACCCTCGACGCGTTTCCTGTTCCACGGAGTCTGCTTTGCCATGGGGTCGTCTCGATACGCGTCGTTCTGGAACTTGTACTTGGCGCGACTTCGTGAGTTCTACCGACAGCCGGCGCGGATCTTTTGGGTCTATGGATTCCCGCTGATCCTGGCTATTGGGCTTGGACTCGCTTTCCGAAGTCGACCGATCGAGACGATGGCCGTCGATTTGGTCGAAACTCCCTATTCGTCGGAGATCGCCGAGGCCTTGGCCGAGGCACCCGATCCCGACCAACCTGCGGTTCAGATCTTGGTCAAGACTTTTTCGAAGGAGCAAGCGCTTCAACGGATCCAGACCGGCAAGGCGACGGTGATGATCGAGCCGATCGGTCCCAGGCAGGTCCGCTACCATTATGACCCAACTCGGCCAGAGTCTCTGACCACAAAGGCCTTGGCCGATGACCGGATTCAACGAGGAATGGGTCGGTCCGACCGAGTGGAGACCGGTGAGACTTTGGTCACCGAGCCCGGTTCGCGCTACATCGATTTCCTGATCCCAGGCCTGATCGGTCTGAATGTGATGGGCGGCGGCCTCTGGGGAATCGGATTCCTGGTCGTCAACTTTCGGATCAGCAAACTGCTCAAGCGGTTCGTGGCCACGCCGATGCCGCGTCAGAACTTCTTGCTGGCGATCCTGGCAGCCCGAATGACGTTCCTGGGACCAGACTTGCTGATCTTGCTCAGTCTGGGTGTCTTCGGGTTTGGGGTCCCGATCCGTGGGAGCTTCCTGTTATTGCTGCTGGTGGTGATCTTGGGGGCCCTGGCTTTCGCCGGGATCGGCCTTCTGGTGGCGTGCCGAACCGACACGACGGAGACTGTCAGCGGTCTGATGAACTTGGTGATGATCCCGATGTGGCTGCTCTCTGGAGTCTTCTTCAGCTACGACAACTTCCCCGAAATCGTTCATCCGTTGATCCAGCTGTTGCCCCTGACCCAACTGCTGGATGCGCTCCGAAGGATCATGCTGGAGGGCGCCGGCCTCCTAGAGATTTGGCCCGCCCTGGCGATCCTGGCCAGCTATGCTGGGATCACCTTCGCGGTGGCGCTCCGCTTGTTCAAATGGACGTGATCGGCTCGACTTCGAGACGGTCGACAACGATTTTCGGTTGGTCGCTGGGTCCAACTTGGCCGATGACCGCGAACGTGGGATCATCCCATATTCGCCGGGACCAATCGTGCGGTCTCAGAGAAATCCGGTTGAAGATAGAGGCGTTTCAAATCACCCCAGGCGATCGGGAAGGCTTCGGCGTCGAGTGCTGGGATCGGAGCTTTAGTCAGGACGTGTTTGGCATCGTTGGCGCGGGCGATCAACTCGAGCAGGGCAAACCCGGATCGTGATTGGCAATGTAGCATCCGGAGTTTCTCGGCGCGGCTGACCAGGGCGATCGGTGGCAGTTCGGAAGTGCCGATCGCGAAGACCGCGTTGATGGGCCAGGCACGAAGCGATCGCATGAATCGACTGAGTCGGGTCGTCGACGGTTCCGCGATCACATGATCGGTCCGATCCAAACTCTCCACTAGGGGCAGGAGGGTATTGGCCGTCCAGGCGGTCTGAACCGTAGTGATTAAGACAATCGGTGCGTCAAGTCCGACCAAACCCTCTCGGATTGCTTCAGAGAAGCCCATACCGTTTGCCGGATCGATGGAAACGCGACGGTAGACGAATCGACGCTGTCGGCTCCCCAGCAGCCGTTTCAGACTCTCTTCGACCTTCGACGTGTTCGAGGATTCTGCTCCATTTGATCGGACAAGATGAACGACGTGAACGGCTGCGGTCCTGTCCAGCGGTTCTCGGAGGGAGTGCCGTTCCAGCTCGGAGAGGTCGTCCAGGTCGATTGGCGATTCGGCATGAGGGATCGGATCAGGCGTTGTCAACGCATCAAGCCTCCTGGCTTAACGACTTGCCCGAGACGGCCGCCCATTCGGCGTCCGTTACGCCCGAGACCGTACTGTCGTCTTGTGTGAGCCATTCAGCGATGTGATCACAGAAGGCCTGCTGGAGCTGACGAGTGATTGGGCCAGGTTGTCCCGTTCCGATCGACTGTTCGTCAATCCGGACGACGCCCATTATCTCGGTGGTTGTACCGGCCAAGACGACCTCGTCGGCAGCGATGAGTTGGTCGAGCGTGACCCGCACCGGCTCGAAGCTCAATCCAAGGTCCTGGGCCAAGGCGATTGTCAGGTTTCGCGTCGTGCCGGGCAGGATCTCGGGGCCATCGGGAGTCCCTTGAAGGATTCCATTGCGGACCCAAAGCAGCGAGGTGTGCGTTGACTCGGTGACGAGCCCCTCGTGATCGACCAGCACCGCCTCCAACCCTCCGCGCCGCTTGGCCTCTTCCAAGGCGAGTACGTTGGCCAGGAGGTTGGTGCTTTTGATGTCACAGCGTCCCCATCGCAAGTCGGGTTGGCTGTAGATCGATGCGCCGGATTGGCGGAGGGTGGTCATGGCCGCATCGTTATAGGGACGGACTACGATCAGTTCAGTCGGCTCGACAGCAGGCTCTGGGAAGGCGTGCGAGCGAGGAGCCGAGCCCCGGGTCAGATGCACGTAGGCCGTACCGTCCTGAAGGTTGGTCCGACGAATCGTCTCGTGGACCCGATCCATCAGTCGATCAATGTCGACCCCGTCCAGCTTGATCTGGGCCAAGCTGTGAATGAGGCGTTCGCGGTGTTCACGCTCGAGGAAGCAACGGCCACCGTAGATCCGAAAGACCTCATAGACGGCGTCCCCGAACAGGAAGCCTCGATCCCAGATCGGGATGGTCGCCACTTCGGGGGCGAGAAATTGTCCGTTCAGACAGGCCAGACTCGGGTCCATCGACGCAGGCTCCTTGCCTCGAGGGCGCTTCGGGAGGATCGGAGCCCTCCACGATACAAGCGCCAACTCGTTGAGCCTAGGTCGGCTCTATGCGTCGCGACGGGATCTCGATCGCGATTCCTCGGTGCTCAATAGCCCATCGACAACAACACGCGGATCACCCAAGAAATCAGGAGGGCGAGACCGGCCGGGGCGGTCCATGCCAGTAAGCCACGGAAGAACTTCCGGACGACTCGGCTTGGTCGCGGAACTCGCGGATCGCGATCCAGGTGGTACCACGTTACCAATCGGTTCTTGACCAAAACCAAGTAGTAAATCACCACGAACTGACAGTAAACGATCTCGAACGCCTTCAACCACGCAAGGACCGTCGGGTTATCGCCCAGGGTCAACGCGACGACTGGGATGTTGATTAGGGCCCAGATTGAGATGAGGGTGCCGCGAAGCAACCATTGGCCACGGAGTGTGCCTTCTCTCGAACGGATACCCTGAAGAGGAACGGTACTCATGATGGATATTCCCCATGAAGGAAGCGGTACGCTGTCGACGCCGCCCTCAGCACCGACTGAACGAATTTGTCGAGTCATCGAAGACCCCGATCGCTTCATGCAATCAGTCCAATATTCGCCGGGCTGAGCCCAACCTTGGTGTAAATCGAAGAAAACCGACTCGGGTCCGCGAAACCGACACACATGCGGCGAACCGGTGACGGAATATGTAGCCGGATCAGCCCTTACGGCCCTTCAGCGCGATCCGAAGGCGAACGCTTAGGCCCCAATATGATGACGCGACGAGAAGCCTCGATTTTGCGCGAAATGTGGGACTCTCGATCGATGCCTATCAATTCGGGAGCATTCGGGCGTTCTCACGACCCATGCCCTGTTCCTGGAGGACAAAGACACCGAAATTGGAGGAAAGATTGGAATCAATAGAGATACAATGTGTACCCTAGCCAAACCATCCAGGCCATGTGGGCGGCGATTCGGGCGCCTTGGGGCAAGTGGGTCAGCGAGGCGATCAAGGCGGCTGCTAGGGTGATGTAACAGAAGGGGATCCGCCAGGTGCGGAGCGGGATCACCTCGTGGTGACCGACGACCTGAATCATGAGGAAGGTGGTCAGCATCAGCAGAGCTGTGCCGGTCAGGGCGATCTCGAAATAGTGGATCAGGGCGGGGGTGAGGCGGCCATCATGGCGTCGACGGAGAACCCCGGACCAGGAGGTCGTCAAGACCGTTGAGGCGGTGGTGAACATGACCAACATACCAGTCCCGACGATCAGACCGATCGGGATCCCCAGTAACTGGTCGAGGTAGATCCGAGCGCCAAGGATCTCGCTACGTTCAGCCAACGAGAACCCTTCGAGATCAGGGTAAGTTTCGCGGAGTCGGACCCGCGCGTCGGTCTCGACATCTTGTCCCTCATCCTCGAGGGCTGCATCGATGATCATTTGGAGATCAGCACGCGAAGGATGGAGCGAGAAGGCCGCCACCGGTCCCCAACCGCCACTCCAGGGGAGCGCCGAGACGGCCACGATCAGGCCGGTGACCAGCCCGGCGATCACGTCGGCCTTGCGATCGCGTGGCCGCGCGAGCATTCCGATGGCCAAGCCCGTGTTGGCCAGAAGCGCGAAGAGACCGATCATCGAGCTGGCCACGACGGCGCGGGGCGGATCCCAGTTGAAGGCGAGCCAGGGTCGTTCCCCAAGGCCGGGGCGGGAGTACCCGATCTGTGTAGCCTCACTGATCTGCGGCAGAATCAGAGCGATCCAGCCCAGCAAACCGAAAAGGAGTCCGGCCACTGCCCCGACCCCGACGATCCAGCCGGCGGCCTTGAAGTGATGATGCATCCATTCGGTGAAGAAGGTGGCTAGATTGGGCGGGCGCAGACTGATCGGCTCGCCGGCCAGGTAGCTCCGCAGGTCCTTGGCCAATGCGTCGGCCGAGCTGTACCGCTGAGATGGGTCTTTGGCCAGGCACTTCAAGCAGATCTGCTCGAGGTTGCGGTCGACCTGAGGATCGATCTGATGGGGTGGCTTGGGTTCTTGCTCCATAACCAGGAGCATCGTCTGGAGGTCGTTGTCGGAGCGGAACGGTGGTTGCCCGGTCAGGAGTTCGTAGAGGATCGCGCCGAGGCTGTAGATGTCTGTGGCGGTGGTCAGCTCGCGTGCGCTGGAGGCTTGCTCGGGGCTCATGTAGCTGGGCGTGCCGACAACGCCGCCGGTGCCGGTGAGTCGGCTGACCGGCAGCTCGGGCCGGGCCTTCGATTTCCGGGCTGTCTCGGTCGTCTCGGTCGGGTCGAGTCGTCGGGCCACGCCGAAGTCGGTCACCATCGGTCGGCCATTCGGATCGAGCAGGATGTTGGAAGGTTTGAGATCGCGGTGGAGGATCCCACGCTGATGGGCGTGATGCACCGCCTCGGCCAGTTCGCGCATCAAGGCGGCCGTCCGGCGCGGACGGCCTTGGTAGTCGGCCATCCGGTCGCGGAGCCGACCGCCCTCAACCAGCTTCATCGTGAAGTACGGGGTGCCATCGTACTCGCCAATCCGATAGATCGGCACGATCCCAGGATGATCCAGGCTGGCCACCGCCTGGGCCTCTGCGCGAAATCGCTCCATCTCCAGCCGCGTGGCCAGATGACCGCGGAGCACCATCTTCAGGGCGACTGTCCGATCGAGGTCGCGATGCCGAGCCTTGAACACGACGCCCATCCCACCCCGGCCCAATTCCTGCAGCACATGGTAATCGCCGAGGATCTGGCCGATCAGACGAACATGGCCGCCGCCCATACCCTCAGGCCTCCTCGGTGAGGCTGAATCCGTATTCTTTCGATCCGAGTGGGAACCGTATCGACGCGGCGGCACCGTCCACGTCTTCGAAGGGTCGTCCTGTTCCTGCTGGCCGATTCTCTCCGGCTTCGATTCGTCGGCCTGAGCTGATCGATCTGCCTCGGAGATCCCATTGGGGCCGGAGTTGGCAGGATGGCTATCCCTCAGCGACGGCGAATCGACCACAGTCTCCTCGATCTCACGAGGATCGGTCCACGGAAGCGTCGCCCCAGGTTCCGGGCGTTGGGCATCGGGTTGAGGATCATCGCGTCGAGGGACGGACATCTCGCGATCCCTTCGAGACCGTTTGAAATTATGACTGACCAATCCTATCCCATGCTCCGCCGGTCCGCGACGCTTACGCTCGGGGACATATCGTTCGACGACCGAATTGAGGGCCCGTTCGGACCACCAAGCCCCCTCGAGTTGGGGGGGGCAGAGCGGGGGATTCCTGGATTTAGTCGACGTTGAGGTTCTGCTTGCTCGATCCCAGTGAAGCCCCTAGACTAGCCCAATGGTGATCGAATATGTCCGTCATCTGGCTTGATCGCGTCGCTGTCGTCTGATGACATGTGACATAACATCAGGCTCGTGCACGGATGTCGACGGCGATGGACGCGCGTGTCGCATGTCGGGGGTGAGGTGTTGCGATTCTCGATCTTGGCCAGCGGGTCGCACGCCAACACCGCCTTAATTCGGACCGGTCGCCCCGGCTTGTTGATTGACGTTGGTGTTGGCCCTCGCGAAATGGAAGCCCACCTGGCCCGATTGGGAACCAGTTGGGAGCAGATCGGCCTCGCCCTGCTGACGCACACGCATGGCGACCACGTCAGCCAACCCACGCTCCGTCAGATGGCGTTGCGGCGGATCCCCCTGGCCTGTCACCACGAACACCGACGCGCTTTGGAATACCGGCCCGGATTTCAGCAGTTGGAGCAGGCCGGCCTGGTCTGCTACTTCGACGACGCTCCGTTCCTCACCCCAGTCGGCCTCTGGGTCGAGCCGATCCGGCTCTCGCACGACGCTGGGGCAACCTTCGGGTTCCGGATCGAAGGGGCCGGCAAGGCCGGCGCGTCACGAGGTCGACTGAACCGTGCCATCGGATACGTCTCCGACACCGGGTGCTGGAACCGCGCCATCGTTGAGGCGCTCAGCGATGTCGACCTCCTTTGTGTGGAGTTCAATCACGATCCGGATCTCCAACGTCAGAGCCTCCGCGCTCCGTTTCTGATCCGTCGGAACCTGGGACAGCGAGGTCACCTCTCCAATGCGCAGGCGGCTCAGTTGGTCGAGGCCGTCGTGCAAAACAGTCGACGCATCGTGCCACGCCAGCTTGTCCTGCTCCACCTCAGCCGCGACTGCAACACGCCCACGCTGGCCTTGCAGGCTGCCCGCGCGTCGCTGAAACGTCTTGGGCGTCGCGCCCAGATCCATCTGTGTCGCGATGGGGAGCCGCTCGGCTTGCCTGACTTCGACGTCACCTCGGGAGTCCGGCCGCGTCGAGCTGACCCGATCGGTCCGACACCGACCGAACGTCTCATCCTCTCCTGCGAAGCCGAGACGCTCCGCTCCGAGTCGATCCCCTTCTGACCTGAGCTGCCGTTCTCCCCGATCATGACTACCTATATCACCAGCGACGTCCATCTGCGACTCGACCAGCCTGAGCGTTCGCGACGGTTCGCTGAATGGGTCGCCTCACGGACCGATGCCGATGCGATCCTGATCGCCGGCGATCTCTGCGATTTCTGGTTCGCTGCACGTCAGCGGAACCGTCCTCTTGAGGACTGTTCGGGACTCCAAGCCCTCCGAACGTTCGGGCGAGCCGGCGGTGATGTGATCGTCCTGCTGGGCAATCACGATACCTGGATGGGGCCGTACTATCGGGAACGTTTGGAGGCGACCGTCGTCCCCGAACCCTACTGCATAGAGTGCGATGGAGTCCGCCTCCATCTCGTCCACGGCCATCGCTTGGGCGGCCACTCGTTCTTTAAGACCCTACTCGAAGGCCGCGCTGTGCTCTGGGGTTTCGGGATGCTGCCCGACGCGCTGGCCTTATGGTGTGAAAATCGCCTGATCGCCTCGAATGCTAAGGGGTTCGAGGCTGAGACTCGGAAGCAACTGGCCATGTATCGGGAGTATACCCAACAGATCGGGGAGCCGATCGATCTTGCTCTCTTCGGCCACGTCCACCAGACCCTCAACCAGAGCGACGGCGTGCCTCCGATGATCGTCATCGGATCATGGCTTTACAGCACACCTTACCTTCGGCTGGAGGCTGGTCGCGTTAGCTTCCATGTCGAAGACCATCCCCAGCTTCGGATCCAGGCCCAACGACCCTGAACGAGCATTGAAGATCATTAGATTAGGGAAATAGGAGTTCTGAAAAACAAGACGAGCCCGCAACTCGAGACAAGTGGCGGGCTCGGCATTAAGGGACTATTGGGTATCAAGGAGTCAACAGGGATCCTCCCACTATGGCTGAGGAGGATGGGCCGGCTCAGGCGCGGTCGGTCCCACGGCGTGTGGACTTGCTGGTCCGGCTACCCGACTGGCTCCGCGTCGTGGCGTTCCCGTAGGCCACACTCATGACGCCGAGCAGAGCCGAGCGACGGCTGGACCGTGTGGCCACACCCCGGCGGCGGATCCGGGCCATCGCACCAGCCCACTCAAAACCCGCGTGTGAGGTCGTCGAACGGTTGCTCTTGGAAACGTTCATTTCGGCCAAAAACTCCAAGCCTGATGAATTGGTATGGGTCTTGCAACGGATCGTTTGTTTCACGTTGTCAATTGTCGAGGAACTCGAGAAGAGCCGTCATCCCAGATGGAAGACCTCGGTGCAAGCGATGATTCGAAAGCCAATAAAAATCGGCCAACGATCTCATCCAGTTCTGGTCAAAAGAACCGGGTTGTCAGTCAAGCACCTGGGTTTTGCAGCGAAGGAATCACAGGCTCTTCATCGGCAACGCAGCTACCGAACTCTATGTGGCCCCACGAATTGCGAGGCAACTTAGGTGGCTTGGTGGGTTGACGATCCTCAACATTGACGAACGAGTAGTCGATCCCTCTGCCTATAAACTAGCAAGCCTCTGCCCATTTGCCAAGCGACTGCAGCCTTGAATCGGGCACGATTTCCCTACTTCTTCACACTGTTCGACGCGGTGTGGCTGGGATTCATCAAAGATTCGACATTGAGGATCTTTCCCATCCTCGGGCGTCGAGGCGACCGCACTCCCCAACAGTGCATTGGTTAGTCGTCGAGACTCAACCTGCGGGATCAGTGATCCGTTTCTCTCAAGTCGGAGATCGGTTCGGCATTGATATGTGAACCGACCGGTCCCCGAGTCATTTGGCCCAGGAGGTCGGACAGTCAGGACCGGATCAGGAGCACCCCGAGGCTGATGAGGTTCAAGGTCGCATGGGCGGCGATCACCAGGACCAAGCTGCCGGACTTGCGGTAGAGCCAGCCCAGCGCCAGGGCGAGGAAGAACAAGGGCACCGGCGCAGGCCATTCGGTGATATGCAGGGCGGCGAAGAGCATCGCCACCATGAGGTTGGCGATCCAGAACCAGACGAGGCCCACCCGCTGGATCGGTCGCGTCCAGGGAATCGGAATCGACTGTGACTCCGATCGAGGTGGGCTCCATGGTTCATACGGACTGGTTGGGTCAGCTAAGACGGCGACCCCTGCATTGGCCCGAGCACGATCCGTCACCTCGGTCGCCGGAGAATCCAACTCCTCATCGGTTCGGGGACGCCTCAAATTCCCTTCGAAGCTTCGGGTTAAAGTCGCCGCCAAACCGCCCAGCAAGACGCCACGGAAAAGGAACTCCTCGACCACTGGCGCGACGATTCCGACCGACACGAACGTGAGGGCTACCAACGTGCCCGACTCGGTCGGCTCCTCCAAGAGTGCCTCTACGGCATGGGGGTTGGCGTCCCAGATCGACTGAGCCAAGAAGAAAATCCAGGTGATTGGAAAGTAGAGCAACAGGTAGCAGACCATGCCCCGCACGATCTGGATGAGCACCGCCCTTGGCCCGCGTTCCGTGAGCCCCAAGGCCGTAAAGATCGAATACCGTCCATGCAATCTCACCAAGGAGAACAGGACGAGCCCCGCTGAGAGCGAGCTACCGATCATCGTGGCCAGAATGTGGCCGAGGATCTCGTCGCGCTGGAACATCCGACTCTGGATGAACAACCCCAAGACCACCGAGGTGATGACCATATAGAGCAGGATCGCGCCCAGGCTGAAGAGAGCCCCCCAAGGTGGCAACGGACACGGGCGTGTGGGGACCAACATGGATCCTCGAGGAAGGCCTGCCAGATAGAGGAAGATCAGGAACAACGGGAAGGCCAAGACCGTGACGCTGCTCATCATTTCTTGGGGATCGATCGCCGCCAACCAGTCATGCTCGAAGCACCTGACCATCGTGATCAGCCATTCTCGAAGTTCGATCCACATGGTCGATCCCGGTCCCGAGATTGCGGGCAAGATGACGTTTGGGCGGACAGGTCAAGGAATTGTACTCCCTGGGTCTCCCGTTCGGTGCGACTTGCCCCGGTTCCGGAGGGTATCCTAGAATGGGTTCTCACAGGATTCACGGATCGTGGCGATTCGAATCGGAACTCGAACATTCAACTACGAACGCGATCTTCAGGGTTTGGTCGGTGATCTAACAAGTCCCACTGACGCTGTATTCTTTTGCTGTCATGTCGGCCTGATCGACCAAGGTCGCCTTAGCACCGGTCATCGATCGTCCGGCCCGTTGATTTCGTGGAGGACGGTGGTGGTTAAGGCGAGTCTGGACGAGCAGTATTCCCTCTTAATGCGGGGTGTCGAACAGGTCGTCCCGGAGGAAGGACTCCGCGCTAAGCTAGAACGCTCGCTTGCCCAAGACCGCCCGCTCCGGGTCAAGTTCGGAATCGATCCGACCGGGGCCGACGTCCACCTGGGTCACACCGTCGTGCTCCGCAAGCTCCGCCAATTCCAGGATCTGGGCCACACCGCAGTTCTGATCATCGGCATCGAGACAGCCTTGGTTGGTGACCCCTCGGGACGTGATCAGACCCGGGCGACCCTGACAAGGGAGACGATCGAGGAGAACGCGCGAGATTACTTGACACAGGTTGGCAAGATCGTCGACCTCGACCGCGCCGAAATCCATCGCAACAGCGATTGGTTCGACTCCTGGTCGTTCGTTCGAGTCTTGGAACTCTGCCGCCAATTGACTGTCGGACAAGTCTCACAGCGCGACGACTTCAAGAAGCGCCTGGACGCGGCGGAACCAGTTTACCTCCACGAGTGCCTCTATCCCCTGATGCAGGCCCACGATTCGGTTGAGGTCCGTGCCGACGTCGAATTGGGTGGCACCGAACAACTCTTCAACCTGATGCTCGGTCGCGACCTCCAGAAGACCGCTGGACAGGGTCAGCAGGTCCCCTTAACGATGCCGATCTTGGTCGGCACGGACGGCCAGCGGAAGATGGGCAAAAGCTTGGACAATTACATCGGGGTCGGCGAAGACCCGGAGAACCAGTTCGGCAAAATCATGAGTGTGCCCGACACACCGCTCCGACAGTACTTCACGCTGCTGACAGACCTGCCGGTCGAGCAGATCGACCATTGGTTGGCGCCGGGAGTCAATCCGCGCGACGCCAAAGAGGCTTTGGGCAAGTTCATCGTGACCCAATATCACGGTGCTGAGGCTGCCGAGAAGGTCGTCCAGGCCTTCCGTGATCGGGCCAAGGGGCAGATCGAAGTGGAGGCCGTCGATGTGGCCATCAACCCAGTCGAATTGGACGACCAAGGTTGCCTGCCCGCCCCGCGTTTGATCGTTGCTTTGGGCCTGCGACCGACCACTTCGCAGGCGCGCCAGGTGATCGAACAAGGCGGGGTGAAACTTGGCGAGGAGCCCCTGCTCGACGTTCACAGGCAGGTCCCGATCGTCGACGGGATGGTCGTTCGGATCGGCAAAGGGAACAAGCAGAAGGCCGCCCGGGTCCGGATCGACGGCGAGGTTGGTACGGGACGCCTGGCATGACATCCTTGGTGGCGCTCTACCTCGGCTTCCCTGCTGCGTTGCTCGGCGTCTTCGGTTTGGCCGGACTCGGTTTGGCCCTGCTCCTCGGACGATCGTCAGTCGATCCCGAGAACCGTTCCCATTGCATGATTTATGCCTTGGCTGGCCTGGGCTTCCTGAGTGTGGCGATCGGCTGTGGCTCCGGTGCTTTCCTGTTGGTCCGCCGCCTACTCGAATTGGCCTGAGGTTTGTCTGCTCAGCCCCTGCGTCACTTTTCTAACAATGCACCACTTTCACTCCGATCCGGGTCACGTCCGAATTCCAGAGAGGCAGGTTCCGCCATGGCATCGCACGGATTCGGCATCATTGGTTGCGGCATGATCGCCGAGTTCCACACCCGCGCCATCAACGAGATTCCCAATGCACAGGTCGTGGCGGCCTTCAGCCGGAACCCAGCCAACGGCCAGAAAATCCGGGATCTGGCCAGACAAGGCGGCGCGGACTGCTTGGTCTACGATGTTTTGGACAAGATGCTGACCCATCCCGGTCTGGATGTCGTCTGCATCTGCACACCCTCGGGGGCCCACCTCGAACCAGCCACCCAAGCAGCCCGCTCGGGCAAGCACGTGGTCGTGGAGAAACCTCTCGAAATTACGCTTGCCCGGTGCGATGCGATTATCCAGGCCTGCGATGAAGCCGGTGTGAAGCTCTGTACGATTTTCCCTTCGCGATTCACCGAGGCCAACGTCCGGCTCAAGCAGGCCATCGACGACGGCCGCTTCGGGCGTTTGACCCTGGGCGACACCTACATCAAATGGTGGCGGACGCAAGAGTACTATGACTCCGGCGGCTGGAGAGGGACCTGGAACCTCGACGGTGGTGGTGCATTGATGAACCAGTCGATCCACAACGTCGACTTGATTACCTGGTTCATGGGCGACGTGGTCCGCGTGCAGGCCGACACGCAGTTGCTGGCCCACGAGCGGATCGAGGTCGAGGATACGGCCGTCGCCCTGCTCCGCTTCCGTAATGGAGCCTTGGGCGTCATCGAGGCGGCCACCAGCGCCTACCCAGGATTGCTCAAGCGGACCGAGATCCACGGCTCGACTGGCTCGGCCCGTGTCGAACAAGACGACATCACCCTCTGGCAGTTCCAGGAGGAGGCGCCCGGCGACACCGAGATCCAGGCGACCATCGTCCAGGCGACCGGGTTCTCAGCCGGGGCCAGTGATCCTCGAGGGATCAAGCATGAGGGGCACCGCGATCAGCTCGCCGACTTCCTCCAGGCCATCGATAACCAGACGACCCCAAGGGTCGATGGACGCGAGGGACGCAAGGCCGTCGAACTCATTCGCGCGATCTACAAAGCCTCCAAGACTGGTCAGTCCGTCGATCTGCCCTTGACCGACGAGTCGATTCCCTCCTGAATCAACGGAAGCTGCTGGTCGCTCTCGCACCCAGCGCACGACAGACGTGCGTTGAGATTTCTACCCAGTCCGCGTCAGGGAGGACGCCGCCTTGGGTCGCAAACGCCGACGCCCCGCCCTGGACTTCGCCATCTACCTGGTCATTCGCTTGACCGTCTGCCTGCTTCAATCCTTGACCATCGAGCGCTGTTATCGGATCGCCAGGGCCCTCGCACGGGTCGCCTATCGACTCGACCGTCGACATCGACACGTCGCCTTGGAGAATTTGCGAGCGTCTTTCGGGCCGCTCTACAACGATGCTCAGCGCGAACAGATCGTTCGGGGCGTCTACGAACATTTCTTCGGGATCCTCATGGAGATCCTCCAGATCCCCCGCAAGCTCCATCCGGAGACCTGGCGACGTTACATCCAGCTCCGGGGTCACGAGCCTGTCTTGGATCGGCTGCTCGACGGCGGGCCTCTCGTGATGGTCTCGGGCCATTTCGGCAACTGGGAAATGGCTGGCTACTTGTTCGGCGTCTTCGGTTTCCCGCCAAACTCGGTCGCGCGGGTCTTGGACAACCCGCATTTGGACCAATTCCTCAAACGATTCCGTGAACGAACCGGTCAGCGCATGATCGCCAAGAAGGGTGGTTATGACGAGATGCACGCGGTCCTCAATTCCGGGGGCGTGCTGGCTTTCTTGGCCGATCAGGACGCGGGTCGTTCGGGGACATTCGTCGACTTCTTCGGGCGCCCCGCATCGACCCACAAGGCCATCGCCTTGTTGGCGATTGAATACCAGGCGCCGATCGTCGTCGGTTACGCTCGGCGGGTAGGCCCAGGGTTCCGCTACGAGGTCGGGTGCGACGAGGTGATCGACCCATCGCAACTACAGGGGACCGCCGATGACGTTGCCCTCTTAACCCAGCGATACACCCAATCGCTCGAGCGTGTGGTCCGGCTCGCCCCCGAACAATACTTCTGGCTCCACCGTCGCTGGAAGAGCGAGCCCAGACGTCACAAACCAAAGGTAAATGCCACCGGACCAAAAATGCCTGGAAGTACGGCGGTCGCACAAAGATAGGGCCCCTGGAAAGCCTGAAGCTTCAAGTCATCGTCGGATGTTCAGGCTTGAGGGGCGGCCTTCTGGAGCATGGGGGACAGCTCGCCGTTCTGATACATCTCGGTAACGATGTCGCATCCGCCGACGAACTCGCCTTGCACATAGAGCTGGGGGATCGTCGGCCAGTTGGCGTACTGCTTGATCCCCTCACGGACCTCCTGGTCTTCCAGGACGTTGACGCTGTGGAACGCCGAACCGATTTGCCGGAGCACCTGGACGACCTGAGCTGAGAAGCCGCACATCGGGAAGTCAGGAGTCCCCTTCATGTAAAGGACGATCGGGTGGGCGGCAACCTCGTTGCGGATCCGTTCCTGGACGTCGACTGTGGACACGACGGGGACTCCCTGATCGTTGAGTCTTGGGAAGGGGTAACCGAATGCGGCGCGGCCTCGGCGCCGGGAATCTCATGATTATTGATGGGATTTCGGCCTGGGAATTCAAGGGTTGCCGGGGACTTCCTCGGGAGTCCGGGCCACCACCTTGAGGGCGTGGATCGCCGTGCCCACATCCTCGCCCAGTGCGGCGTAGACCAGGCGATGCCGTTGGATGAGCGGCTTGCCATCGAATTGCGCCGAGACGACGGTCGCCTCCAGATGATTGCCGTCGCCGACCAGATCGCGGATCTCAACGCGATCGCCGGGGAAGGCCGCCTCGAGGCGCGTCTTGACTTCACTCATCGGGATCATCGTCGTTCACCTCGACCAAATCGTAGGGACTCGTCGATGCATGGCGACCCGGACAGATGGTCGCCCGGCATGTAACGGGGAAATGCCGACCAGGATACCTCGCCATTGTGCGAGGACCAGCACGGGTCGACCACGGCTTCGTAGGAAATCTCTGGGCGTCCGAACGAATCGAGCAATCGCTTTGAACCGCCGAATCCCGACGCCGTTGGAAGCGATGAGGCAATTCGCCTCAGTCCTTCTTCGACGAATCAGGTTCGGCTGGCTCGAGATTGAGTCGGACGATCGCAGTGGGTGGTTCAGGCAGCATGCCGCCGTCCTCAACCGAGTTATTTGCCGAACGAGACTCTGCATATCCCTGGACTAAGGCGTTCAGGTCTCCGATGACCAGTTCGGTTGGGGGTTCCCAAGGCCTCGGGAGTTCGTCGAGCTCGTCCGACGGCTCAGCTTGGGCATAGCGGTTCGGCTCCTCACGAAAGCCTTCGACACCGATCACTCCGGCTGCATGGGTCAATCCGCCTCCCCAATCGGCCGGCGATGCCATCGCGAGATGGACTTCGGGATCGCTGACCAGAGGGGGTGTCGGCCGGAGATCGACTCCGCCTTGTCGGCGGCGTGAGGCGATAGGGAAAGCAGAGGCCAGCATTTCGATCTCATGATGCGAGTCGGCTCGAAAGCCTTTGAGCGCGATTTCGGCACCTCGGAGGGTGTAGTGGATCGATCCCGATGACGAAACCCCACGGGAGACCCAGCGCGGTCGGATCAGATAGGTATATCGACCAGGCCCTAAGATAATGTCCCAGATCTGTTCGGACTTGGAATCGATCTCGAGATCGAGGCTCAGACCGGATCGATCATAGTCGATCGAGGCTTCGGGTTCTGACTCCCCAACGATTGGCCGGCACTCGAAATGTACGTTGGATCCCAAAGAGCCAACGACCACGCACTCGAGATGGATGGCCCGCCGCTCAGGGACTTCAAGGCCGCCTCGGTGGATTTGTTTCGGTCGCTGGAATCTGGCCGAGGCCAGCAGACGCATCGCTGCTTGATCCCGTGCCTGATTCGTCATCGTCATGTCTCCCTAAGCCCTGCCCGAACGCATCATGCAATTACCTTAGGATCCGCCTCAGGCATCGGCACGAGGTACCGGGAGAAGGTCGGCCAGGACTATGGGAGGTGAACGAAGGCGGGCGATCGCGGGGCCGAACGAAACGAAGACCGATGAGGAAGGGCCAAGCCTGAAAAGCAAAGGGAGAGGCCCACACCTCACGGTCCGCATTGCTGAGAACAAGGGTTGAGGTTCTTTGCCGATGGAATCTGCCGAAGGTTATCGTCAACGAGGACAATCAAGAGCCATCGGTGTCGGAAAACTGGTCTGTGAGGACAGCCTCCAACTCTTCGGCCGTCCGGATGTCGCGTGCGATGACCTTGCCGTCGGGTCCGACGACCAGGATCGTCGGAAGCGAGATGATGCCGAATTGATTGGCCAAGGGGGACTCCATCCCACCCGGCTGATAGATCTGAGGCCAGTTCAACGACGACTCGTCGAGGAAGCGGTTCAGGTCCTCGATGCGGCTATCGAGATTCACTCCGAGCAGAGCGAATCGTCGATTCTCATACGTTTTCCGCAGCTTCTCGATCAGGGGGAAGTCCTCACGGATGGGGCGTGACCAGCTTGCCCAAAAGACCACCGCGACAGTCTGCCCTTGAAAGTCGGCAGCCACGTCGATGGTGCGTCCATTGCGGATGGGCCCAACCAGGTTGATCGTCTGTCCGACCAGATCGAAACGACGGAGCGCACCGGCGGCCTTCTGGCCGTACGACGTGCTCGGGAACTGATCGGCCAAGCGTCGGTAATATGTTAGGGCCGCGTCTTCGTCGGCGTTAAACTCGTTGATGCTCGCCAATTGGAGCAGAGCTTCGGCCGCCTCGTCGCCCTTGGGATATTTCTCCAAGTATGCGGTCAGGTCGTCGACAAGTTGGCCCTGCACCTTCACAAAGTCGGCCTTGGGACGACTGTTGCGGACAATAAACTGGGCCAGGATCCGGCGGTATTCGGCATAAGACGCGAGTGGGCCGCCTTGCTCGATCAAGGGTTCCAAACGGTCCAAGGCCTTGGCGATACCGTTCTGATAGGCCTGCACCAAGGCGTCGGCCTTTTGTTTCTGATAGGTCAGTCTCTGAGACGCATCGTTGGTGCTGGCGATGACCCCGTCGAGCGGCGTGATTCGGTTCAGGAAGTACTCCGCCTGCTGCTTTGGATCGCCCGAGATGCGACGGGCGTCGTTCTCCTCGTCGTATGTTGCGAGGCGTTCCAAAGCCCGATCGAATTCCGGCGAGATTCCACCGGGTGAACCATCACGGCCACGGAACAGAGCGAACCGAATCCCAGAAGCCGGCAGGGTCATCGGCTCAGTGTTGTTGGGATCAATCACCTGGGGCCAGCCAACGAACTTCCAGGTCTCACCGATCTGGACCAACTCCGGGACCTGGAGGTAGGCCATTTTCGCGGCGCGGGTCGGATCTTCAAGATCGCCGACAAAGACCAGGCCGTTTTCGAAGAGCGTGAGGTCCCGATCGATCGAGAGTCCGGGATCAGCCGGGATGACGTGCGGCCGTGCCGCGTCGAATCGGAGCCAGACCGTCGATTCGTCCCAGCCGGTGAGTTGGTCGCGGAGCCGATCGGCAGTCTTGGCCAGGGTGTTCAAACGCTCGTCGGCGCGACGGACCTCAGAGTCGGGCAGCCCCAACTCTTCAAGTTCCTCCGGCGTGGCCATGATCGTCTCGAGCAGGTCATCATCTTCCTCGTTGAGCGCTTCAACGAAGACCTGCGTGGCCTCCGGGGCCGAGATCTTCACCCAGGAGACGATCCGATCGTCTTGGACCTCACCGATCCGGGTGCCGGCCTGATTGAGCCATCGACACTGATCGACCCGCCGATTCGCGTTGAATGACAACTCGCGATAGACTTCGAAGCCGTCCTTGTAGTAGCTCCACCGGTCCATTCGCCCGTCGCGGTTCGTGTCGACAAAGAGGCGCAGAAGCTTGCCGTCAGGAGCGCGGAGGACATAGCCGGAGAAAGGCGGAGTTGCTGTCTCCAGAACGCAACGGGCTAATGCATCGGGATCGGTGACTTGGTCGTAGTCGCGGAACGTGGTCGAGGGTGCGATGGTGAGCATCTTCTCAGGCGTCGCATCGTCGGCTTCCAGCCAATTCGTGCCCAAGGACAGGACAATCCCGAGCATCACAGGTTGAAACTCGATCGCTGTGGTCAACATGACGATGATATCCTCAGTCCTCTGCCCAAGGGATCCGAGACGTTCGGGGCCGGACGTGGTCGACGCATTGGGGTCGCTGTCCGTACCGCGAGCGCTCCGATTCAATCGGATCACGGAGTCGGGATCGTCCCGATCCTCGGTGACGCTCCCCGGAGAATGTCGAGAACCATTGAACGGCGCCGACAGAACCGTCAACGCTCTTGCAAATGATCGGGTTCGGTTGGCCCCTGAAGACTTGACTGCCGACGTCGCCGCCTTAGCTTAGAGATGGATGAGGCGAGGGCGAACTCCGGAGGATGCGCCGCTTGTCCCCGCTAGGACGTTCTCGAACGACCGATCCGCACCGGTGTGATCGGCTCTCGCGAACCGTGGCGGATCGTCCAAGCAAGTCCTCCGGCCTCACGCAACCATGGTAGGTGCGCGATGCCGCAACGCATTCTCGTCGTCGACGACTGCCCCACAACCTGGATCGAGCTCCGGCGTTGGTTGGCCCGAGCCGACCGTCGGCTTCGCCAGGCTCGCTCGCCTGAGGAGGCGATGCGTTGCTTGGACGAGGAACGACATTCCATGTTGATCACCGAGGTTCAGCCTCGGGGACCGATCGATCTGGAGTTTCTCCGGACCATCCGCCAGAAGCATGAGTCGGTCTCGGTCCTGGTGTTGACCGGTCAAAACACCATCGTCACGGTCGTCGAGGCGATGAAACTCGGCGTCTTCGACATCCTTGATAAGCCGGCCGACCCAGACCACCTCAAGCACGTCGTCGACCAAGCCTTAGAGGATCGCCGGCTTCGCGACGAGGTGGCTAAGCTCCGCGATCGCCTCCAGCGTCGTGACGCCTTCCACAACCTCATCGGCCGAAGCCAGGCCATGCAGCGGGTCTTCTCCAAGATCGCTCAGGTGGCCGGCTCCAACTGCACGGTCCTGATCACCGGCGAGACCGGTACCGGCAAGGAGCTCGTCGCCCAGGCGATCCACTCGGCCGACTCGTCGAGGACCGGACCGTTGGTGGCCGTCAACTGCGCTGCACTGCCGGAAAATCTCCTGGAGAGCGAACTGTTCGGTCACGAGCGTGGCGCCTTCACCGACGCGGTCCGTCAGCGTAAGGGGCGGTTCGAACAAGCCCAAGGCGGGACCTTGCTATTGGATGAGGTCGGCGAACTTCCTTTGGTCATGCAAGGAAAGCTGCTCCGGGTCCTCCAGGAGGGGCGTTTCGAGCGCGTCGGGGGCAACGAGACGATCGCCGCCGATGTCCGGATCCTGGCCGCCACCAACGTTCAGCTTGAGCAGGCTGTTGCCGAGGGGCAATTCCGCAGCGATCTGTATTATCGGCTCAATGTCGTCTCGATCGAGGTGCCACCGCTCCGCGACCGGGTCGAGGATATCCCGATCCTGTTCGAGCACTTTCAAGAACGGCTCTCGCAGCGGAGCGGGTTGGAACCACGTTCCCTGGCCCATGCTACGCTCCGACGCCTCCGGCAGTATGATTGGCCGGGCAATGTCCGCGAACTGGAGCACCTCGTCGAGTGGCTGCTGGTGACCACCCAAGATGATCCGATCGAACTCGATGCCCTGCCGCCGTCGATCGTCTCCCGACGTAGCGAACCGCTCTCCTTGGACTTTGATATCGAACGTCCGCTCCAGGAGATCACCGACGATCTCCTCCAGCGAATCGAGCGAACCTACCTGCTCCGCGTGCTTGAGATTTATCGAGGACGAATCGACCGTTGCGCGGCCCACTGCGGCCTTTCGCGTCGCAGTATCAGCGAAAAACTGAGACGCTACGAGATCGACAAATCCCAGTTCAAGACCCCCCCTGGCGATCAAGCGACCCGGCCGACGGCCGTCAACGCTTGATTGGAGTCGGCACAACCCGAACCCATCCGGCCGATTATTTCCCTGATCTCGAACGTGATCTGCGTCTAGTCGATCGGTTCTGGTCGAAATCTGGTTGGGGTAACCCTTGGCTGTGCTTCGTGTGATTCTCGGGAACGTTATCAAGAGACTACCCAGCGATCCATCAAGCGCTTCGTCATCCTTGTCAAGTTCCGTCTAGTTTGTTCAGTCAACGGGTTCGGTGGCGATTCTAGGAGGGGGACAACAACGAGGATCCATGGACACGAATGGGAATTCGACATGGTGAATCGTCGACGAGATCGTCCGTTTCGCCGACTGGTCCGCCCAGCATCTCGTGGGCATCGTCCTCGAGATTGTTCTGAGGGACGTCAGCTCCTTGGTGTTCCCGAAGGACAGGAGGGCAGGTCGTATCCGGCCGGGTTGCGGGTGCCGGGGCCGCGAGCGGATTTGCTCGCCGTCGCCGACCCACATGTGGCTCATTGGTATCGCGCGTCGGTCGAGGAGCTGGCGGGACAACGTCTCCCGCTCGAACCGGGAATCTTGCCGGCGCTTTGGCTCAGAAGGTTTGACGACTTGGAGTTGACCTTGGAGCGGGAGCCCGAGGCGATCGCCGAGCGGGACCAGATCGCCTGTCGGCTGGGCTGCACGTATTGCTGTCGACAACCGGTCGGGGGGCACGCGTTGGGGGTTTTCTTGATCGCACGGACGATCATCCAAGCCCCGCCATCAAGGCAACGTCTCCTCCTCGAACGTCTGATTCGGTCCATCTCAGCGACCGATCCGCTCGACGGCGAGGCGCTGGCCTGCAGCGGGTTGGCCTGTCCGTTTCTGGCCGGGGACCGGATCTGTGGGATCCATCGGGTTCGCCCAATCGCCTGCCGGAACTCCTTGAGTCGCGATGCTCAGGGCTGCGCCGTTGCCTTCGAGGCGATGCGTGATTCTGGGCAACCGACACCGTTCCCGGCGATCAAGGCCTCCTGGTACGCACAGGGGACGGCCCATCTGCGTGCCGCTTGGTTGCTCTCGGCCCACCTCCGGCTGGCTGACGGACTCTACGAACTGGCCCGCGCCGTCCGGATCGCCCTGGCCGAGCCAGAGGCCGAACGGCGATGGCTCGACGGCGAGGATGTTCTGGGTCCGGCCAGCATGTTCCGACGCTTCCCCCGTTTCATCTTCGGCGACTCCAACGGCCCGAACCCCAGAGGCTTTGCCATCGAGGTCCGAGACGGCGCGGTGATCCCGATCGGTCCTCGGAGAGCGAAGCCATGAACCTCAAGTGTTGTGGAGCGGGTACGGAGGGAGCGACGAAGTCCCTCAGACCGCACGACATTTCTCAAGTGAAGGGATGCTGACAGATGGGTCACTGATTATTGAGGTCGAATCGATCTCCAACCGCATCTCGCTGATGCCGGTCCCTCGTTCCGGTTGACGATTCCAGTCTGGTCCGGTTCGTATACTGAGGAGATATCCTCGAACCTACGTGCTGCCGTGGAAGGTTCGTGGATCGGAGGGACCCGGTGAGGTTTGGAGCGCGGGGCGATCTGGGAGGATTGGGATGCGGAGCAAACGGACGGGACTCGTCAAGGATGTGGTCCTCGCGATGATCCTCGCCCTCGTCGTGCTTGGACTGGGTTCGGGACCGGCCCAGGCACAAGCGCGATCGGACGACAGCGCCGTCTCCGCGCGGGTCGAGTCGGATGACGTCTCCGAGGACGGCTCCATGGTCCCAGAGGATCAGTCGTTCCTGGCCTGGGCCCTGGAGCGGTCGGGCCTGATCGGCGTGGTGATCCTCCTGATGTCGCTCTACCTGATCGCCTTGGTCGCTTGGATGGCCTTCCACTATCGACGCGCGGAGGTTGTGCCGGCCGGCCTGGTCCGCGACGTCGAGGCCTTGCTGCAACAGAAGCGGTTCAGCGAAGCGTACGATCGGTTGGAGACCAGCAACTCGATGCTGGCGCGCGTGCTGGCCGCCGGGGTCCGCAAATTGCCCAAAGGTCTGCCCAATGCGAAGCAGGCCATGGAGGTGGTCAACGAGGACGCCACCATGGAGATGGAGCACCGCGCCACCTACCTTGCCACGGCGGGCACGTTGGGCCCGATGATCGGTCTGCTCGGGACTGTCTACGGCATGATCCTCAGCTTTCAGGTGATGAGCGTTGAGAGCACGACGCCGAACGCGAGCCAACTGGCCGGGGGGATCTCGACGGCCCTGTTCGCGACCCTGGAGGGAATTGGCCTGTCGATCCCGGCGATCGCCTTCTACGCCCTGTTCCGCAACCGGATCGCGCGGCTCTCGATGGATGTGCTGATCACTGCCGATCCGCTCCTGGAGCAGTTCGCGCCGGGGGTCCGGGCACAGACCCCATTGAACATGCTGCCTTCGAGCGTCGGGCCTTGGGAGTCAGGCGGATCGTCATCGGGGCCACCGCCGTCGTCGACCCCACCCTCGCCGTGACCGAACGCCTGAGCGTGCGAGTCTCCAAGCGCATTTGTTGACCTCCCCTCGTCGAACCGCATGCAACCCATCGAGGCGCGGATCCGACCGATCGTCCCGCTGCCTGGCCGGCCGTCCCCGGTGTCCGAGTCATCAAGGCCATTGGAGGGTTCCCGAGTGACGCGATCGCGCCGCAACGCCGATGACGCGGTCTTCGAGCCGAACCTGATCCCGATGCTGGACGTCGTCCTGCAACTGATCACGTTCTTCATGATGCTGGTCCACTTCGGGACACGCATTGAGGGAGCGACCCAGGTGGTCCGACTGCCGGTCGCCCCAGCGGCCTTGCCCGGCGCTGATCTGCAATTGGATCGCCTGGTCGTGGTCATCGATGCCGAAGGGCGCTTGGTGCTCGACCCGGACTCCGAGACGCCCCGAGTCCTGAATGTGGCCGACTCCTCGGGATGGTGGGCCGAACAAGCCGACCGCCGACGATCCGGCCTAGAGACTTTGGGCGGTCCGGTCCCGACCGAGATCCCGACCCGCGTCATCATTCGGGCCGACCGCTCGGCTCGCTATGGTGAGGTTCGCGAGACCCTGGCTCTGGCTCAGGAACGCGGGTTCGCTCGATTCAGCCTGATCGTGCTCCGGAGCCAACGCTAATGAGCCTGGTCCAGAACAGCGCGACGCTCCTCTCGGCCCAGTCGTCGCGTGGGCCTCGACGTCGACGACGGACCCTGCCGCAGGAGGTCTTCTTCCCGGCGGCGCCGATGCTCGACATGGCCTTCCAGTTGCTGGCCTTCTTCGTGGTCACCTTCCAGGCCCCTTCGCGCGAGACACGGTTGGATCTGTATCTGCCCTCGGCGCCGTCAGCGATCCCCAATGCCTCGTTGGTCGGGGCTGAACCCGATCCCAATGCCGAGGTTCGGCCCGAGATCCGACCGACCGACTTCGGGATCGAGACCGATCTGGTCGTCCGGGCTTCGGCGGATTCGGATGGCGGGCTGGCCAGCCTGACGCTCCAGAACGCAGCGGTTCCGGACATCCCAACACTCCGCGATCGCCTGGACCGTTACCGACGAATCGACCCCGATCTCCCCCTAGAGGTGACGATCCAGGCCGACGACGCGCTCCGTTACGAACTGGCGGCGCGAGTGGTCTCGGCCTGCACACAGGCGGGGATCCTCGCGGTCCGCTTGGCCTCGCCCTCGGAATCGATCGCCGAGTCCCCCGCGCGACCGAGGCTCTGAGCCATGAACTTGAGGTGGGCCGTCATCCTATTGGTCCTGATCTGCCCGGTGAGCCCAGACGACTGCCGAGGGTCGGAGCGGGAGCCGTTCTCCGGGGTTCGCGGCGAACCGCTGGACCTTGAGGATCTGGCGGCCTACCGCTTGGCATTGGAGCCTCCAGACGACCCGGGATCGATCGCCGAGACGCCAGTGGCCGTCCGGTTTCGCGATCTCTGGGACGAGCCGGAATCGTATCGGGGACGCATGGTGACCCTTGAGGGTCGTTTGGTCCGACGATTTCGACAGAACGATCTCGGGACGTTCCCTCCACTGAGCGAGCTTTGGCTCCAGACCGAGGAGGGTAACCTGTTTTGCGCGGTCTATCCCTCGTCAGAGGAAGGCAGTTCGGAGACGCCCACAGACATCGAGCTGGGCGATCAGATCCAGGTTGAGGGTGTCTACATCAAGCGGCTCCGGTACGCGGCCGAAGACGTGCCTCGGGTGGCCCCCTTGATTGTTGGGTCCCAGGCGCCGACGGTTGTTCGGTCGACCTCGGAGGACCAACGCGATTGGGATCGACGAGACCGGCTCATCCGTCGACTCTTCGAGGTCGTCATCGCCATGATTCTCATCGCGCTGGTCGCGGTGAGCTGGTTGCTTCGGACCCCGGAGCGACCTCGGAACCGCCATCGCGAACCGGACACCGAATCCCGACCGGAGTTCCTTCCCCATGACGCATCCTGACCCTGGCTCTGGGCCTTCGCCGCAAGGGCCGTTCGATGCGTTCGGCCGACCGGACCCGGGCGGTGAGCGGATCGGGCCGATCCGGATCGAGGCCCGGCCGGTCGATCCGGACCCAGATCCGGTCGCCGAGGCCGAAGCCCATTCGGCGCAATCCTCGACGACTTCGACGGCTCAGCCGACATCGCCCCCCCAGAGCCGACGTCGGCGATCGCGGCGTTCGTCCTTCGGACGCTTGATCGCCCGCACGTTCCGGGGCGTCTCCGATTCGCCGTTGACCGACCCACGTGCCCTGGCCGCGACGGTGCTGGTCCACGCGATCCTGTTGATCCTCGGCTCGTGGGTCGCGCTGGGCGGGGCCTCGTTCGCCGACCGACGGTCCGTCGAGGAGGTCCGCGCCATGCTCGGGCCGGTCGAGAACCGCGATGCCGGCGGTGAGGACCCGTTGACCGGGAACCTGGGGAATCGGGGCCCCTCCGCGCCGACGGAGTCGCCGAGCCTCTCGATCGGCTCGGAATCGGTGCTCGATGAGATCGCCGAAGGCTTGATGGCCGACCTATTGCCCTCCTCGCCCGATCTCCAATTAGCCCCGTCACCGCCGTTGGGGACGGGCGTCTCGGGGATCGGCATCAAACCCTCGGAGACGACCGCCTTCGGCCAGGGGACCGGACGTGCCCCCGGTGGAGGCAGTGGGTCGGGGACCAGCTTCTTCGGAGCTGAGGCTCAAGGACGTTCCTTCGTCTATGTGATCGACCGTTCCGGGAGCATGACCTTGGAGAACGCCTTGGAGGTGGCCAAGCGTGAGTTGCTCCAGAGCCTCAACCAGCTCCCCGCGGATGTCGAGTTCGGCGTCGTCTTCTACAACTTTCAGGCCGAGGTCTTCGGTCGATCCGACGATCTGATGGACGCTTCGCCAGCCAACAAGCAGCGGGTTCGGCAGTGGCTCGGGACGGTCCAACCCAACGGGGCTACCAATCATATGCGGGCCTTAAGAACCGGCTTGGCTTTGAAGTCCGAGGTGCTCTACTTCCTGACCGATGGCGATCTGCTCTCGAACTATGAGGCCGAGCAGATCATGGACGAGGCCGGCTTGACCCGGATCCAAGCGATCCGTTTCGGCGTCGGCCCAAGCACCGACCTGGTCACCAAGAACCCACTGGAGCGGCTCGCCGAGGCGACCGGCGGGGCCTATCGCTACATCGATGTCTATTCGTTCCGACGCCTCAGCGCCTCCAGTCGTCGATGAGCCTGACCGATAGTGGGACCATCGACCCATAGCGCTGGGCGTGGCTTGACATTGACAGGCTGTGGCGGTCGCGATTGACTACCGAGCCGTTCGGCCCACCATCGAGGATCGGGGCTGGACCGTGGAAGCTGGAGGGAACCGGTCGTCTCGGACGACAACACTAAGTGTTTTCCTAGCTCAACGCGGTCCCGGAGGGGTCGCGCCTGCGATATCGAGGTTCCCCCGAGTGAACGCCAAGGATCCGGCGAGGTCACGCGGTAGCGCTGGTCCCAGCCAGGTTGGCTCGGCCCTGCGCTTGATCAGACTTACCGTGCTCGTGGTCAGCCTGATCTCCGGATCCGGCTGTGCCGTGCTGCGCGATCACGCCCCCCATCGGGATCTCCGGCCATGTACCGAGGAATACGCTCGGACCGACGACGGCTGGAATCTCGGCGTCCGTCGCTATCGACCCCGAACGCCCGACCCCAATAAACGCCCGGTCATTCTCTGTCATGGTCTGGGGCTCAACGCCACCTTCTGGACGATCACCGACGACCACCTGCCGGCCCAACTGGCCGAACACGGCTACGAGGTCTTCGTCTTCGATCTTCGAGGGAGCGGCGGAAGCTATCGGGACGGCTTACCCGGTCGGGTCAACGCGATCCTCCGCCAGTCGATCTTCCCCAAATGGCAGGGGAGCGATTGGACGGTCGACGATGTGATCGAGCATGACCTGCCCGCGATCATTTCCCATGTGTGTCACGTCACCGGCTCCGACCAAGTCGAGTGGGTCGGGCACAGCCTCGGCGGAATGATGATGTTCCCGTTCCTGGAATGGTCGCCGGAGGCCGATCGAGTCGCCAACTTCGTCGGCATGGGTAGCACGGCGATCCTCTCCTACACCCCGGATAACCTCCGGATGCTCAAGGCCAACCGAGGGCTCCGCGCCCTCTTGATGGTTTTCAGCACCAGCCGGATCGCCCGGCCGCTGAGCCTGGCCCGACCGCCGGGCTTTTCAGGGATCGACCGGTTTTATTACACGGCCGAGAACGTCGATCGGCTGACGATCGACCGGTTCTACGGCTACACGCTGGAGGACCTCAGCCGAGGCGCGTTGCGCCAGCTCGACCCCTATCTCCGCGACGGCCATCTGTTCTCTTCCGACGGCGCCTTGAGCTACGGGGAGCATCTAGATCGCATCACCTCGCCGACCCTGCTGGTCGCCGGGGAAGGCGACATCATGGTCGACGTCCGGAGCCAGCAACTGACCTACAGCCGGCTCGGATCGACGGATAAGTCCTTGATTCGGTTCGGTCGTGCGTTGGGCCATGCCCACGACTACGGTCACTGCGACCTCGTCTGGAGCCGGTACGCGCCCCGAGAGATCTTTCCGGAGATCATCGCCTGGCTCGACGCTCGGCAGCCCGGCGCAGTCCGACCCACCTCGCAACAGGCGCCGGCGATCGTCAACACTCCCGGACCCATGTCTGAGTTGGATCCTGTCTGGTTGCCCCGACCCAACGAACCCCTAGCCGGACTCGGCATCCATCCTCTGCCCGAAATTCCCCCCGGCGACTCGATCCAGACCCGTATCGATTAGCCATTGCGACCAGGTCTCATACCGATCGCGATGGGCCCAGATCTCGTCGGGAAAGAGGAAGCGGGGTTCGACAATCCCCGACTCACGGGGCCGGACGTCAGCCCCCTCGACGACCAAATGGTGAACGATTCCTAGATGAACTTGACCCACTTTAGATCGGTCATCGTTGATTAGGCCGATGGGTTGGATCCTGAGCCAGACGCCCGGCAGATCGACCTCCTCAAGGATCTCGCGGCGGACAGCCGCCTCGTAGGCGGCACGATGATCCCCGGTTGAAGTGGGAACCGAAGAACCTGACTCCGATCCGACATCGGTGTCGTCGACGTGGCCACCGATCCCGAGTGACTGCAGGGCGTGCAACCGCGACTCATTGGCCGATCGGCCACGCGAGTAGCTGAGCCAACGCCCGTTCGATTCGATGATCACATAGGGAATCAACTGTTTGAAATGCGGATCGGTCTCCATCGCATCGCGGGGCTCGAACCGCGAGGCGTCCAGGAGCGGACCGAGATAGGTCGACACCGATGGATGAAAACCTTGAAAACGACCGAGCCGGTCGAACGTCTCGGCCGGTGTGACCAGGACCCGTCGGGTCTGGGCAGTCATGGGCAGGGCCTCCGATCCCTGGGGCATCCGTTCCTACACTCCGACTCGACCCGGTCCGAAGGCGGGTCGATCGTCGGCGTGTGTCCAGATTCAACGTGAGGCGATCGTCTGAGCCAAGGGACGGATGATCTTCGGGATCACCCGCTCTTCCAGGAGTTGCTCACCCAGGGCACATTGCCGTCGATACGACTCGATGAACGAGGCCTCCGGGCCCAGGCCCCAGAACTGTCGGACGGTGAAGTAGATGCTGAGCTGGTCTTCGGAGTACGTCCCAGTCCGGATCTGATAGGCGTTGGTCCGGGTCTCGATCCAAAGCCGGCACTGGAGTCGACAGCTCTCATCGAGGGCCAAGGTGATCGATGGCTCGAAATTGACGATCCGCCGATCGCTCTCGCCGAGCAGCCCTTCCAGGCCCGGTCCCAAGCCCAAGGCTTCGCAGACGACCTCGTCGTGGTTGCCCGCGTAGGTGAAGTCGAACCCGTAGAGCACGTCCAGCGCCTCGCAGTCGAGTAAGCTAAGCGAGAGCAAGTGCGGGGCCAGCTCCAGGACCAACTCGTGCTGGGGGTAGGCCTCTTCTGTGCTGGCCGGGTTGACATAGCCGCTACAGAGCCGCTTCTGCTCGATCGCCAACCAGCGGTAATGCCCGGCCTCTTTATCGCTTTCCAGGACGAGGTCGCCACCCTCACGGGTGTAGAAATCGCGGAGTTCCGGGTAAGCCTTGCGCATCTGCTCGAAATAATGGAGCACGGTCTCGCGGTCGCTAGGCAGCGGAATCTCCGTGTTGAGGCTCAGGTTGACATAGTAGTCGTCTGAGTCGACGTTGAATCGTTGCATCCGAACTCCTTCCCGCAGATCGACCGCCGCCTCGACGGGGCGCGGGTCATCACACCGCTATCCTATGGAGCGGTTCAAGACCGCAGCCGGGGGGCATCGGGTCGAGGACCATCGGGGTCCGTCACGAGCACCCGTACGGGGGGACCCGACATAGGGTCACCTCACTTCCATGGTTCCGCCTGGGGCCGTTGAAGGGGCTCCGCACGTCAACGATGAAATTCGTGCCGAGTAGTCTGAAGAGAACACGCAGATTAGCACACCCCGTGTGGGAGCAAAACCCCGACCAAAACCCGTTCGTGATCGAACGATCGACCCGAGCAGTCCTATTACGCACGGAGCCTCCCGAGTGATCGCCCGACCGTTTCTGTGGGGCTGGACAGGGTTGACTGGTCATCGAGGCCGATCCGGTCCAGCGACGTTCGCCCGATGCCCAAGTCGGACGTGGTTCGTCACGAACGTTCGGCCATGTCGATCCATTGGGTGAATGAGGTCTCCGTACTCGAACGCGAAGAACGTTATCTCGAAACGTCCCATAGGTCGAATCCTACCGCGATGACGATTTCATTTGATCCCTGTCCGATCCCCGCTTGGGACACGGTGACGGCCCGAGCCGCAGCGGGAAAGTTCTGTGAAGCATCCGACCGTCCCTGACCGACCGCCTCACCAGGATCCAATCGAATTTCCGCCCATCGGTTTCCGGCCGAATTTACCCATCGATGCGGGGTTTTCACCGTCATAATCGGAACCGAAATCTGGTCTCGGCGCATGCGGAGCGGTCGCGGCCGATCGTATGAAAATCGGCCGATGTCTCGATCCGTGTGATTCCGGATTGCCAAAGAGCCCCCGCTCCTCGCGGTCGCGCGGTCCCCGCTCGTGGTCGGGATCCGCTCCGGCGCTCCGTGTCGCGCAGAGACGATCGTGCGGGGCGACGCATGGCCGAAGATCTCGAATAAAGTCGGCCCCACGGATGGTGAGCCGTTGGCGAGATCCGGTCGGTCGCGCAGCCGATCGCCTGGCGATGCTCCGGGGCGCCGAGCCGTTCATTCCCGCTGAGGCCGCAACCGACCCGACAGCGAAACCGAACCGGCCGTCCGATCAACAGAGACCATCCCCAGCGTCTGTGGCCTTTTCCCACACGCGGTCCAAATGACCGAACCGGAGAGTGGGAGTCCCTCGATCGACCCGGCGCCGAGGGCGATCAGACCGGCCCGCCAGCGGAAGGCCAATCCGGTCACCAAGCGGATCGCCCCGATCAGAGCGAATCCCGCCAGCGCGACGGGAATCACCGCCAAGGCCAGCATGAGGGCCAAGATCAAGACGATCAGGGCGACCAGGAGGACCCCGACGGCCTCTCCAAGCGTCGGCTCGTGACGCGGTTCGGTCTCATCGACCTCAGCCGGAGATGTTGGGACCTCCAGTGTCTCTTCGGATGACCCAGGATCGAACTGGGTTGGTCGAAGGGGCTCCGGTGCCTGGACCGAAGTCGCCTTCGGATCCGTCTCGTAGACCCAAGCCGGCCGCGAGCCGAGGACGATCTCGATCGGAGCTTCCTCGATAACCAACCAAGGCAGGGGCGAGGACTCCGAAGCTCGGTTGCTCTCGGTTGGTTTCGATCCAACTTGGGGTTGGGAGGGCGGTATAAGTTTCGGTTCGATCGGTTGCGGGTCGTCTTCGAGATGCGAGTCGGCGTATTCCAAGGCCTTGACGAAGGCCTCGAAGAAGCGGCAATGCGGGTCTTCCTCTTCGTACTCGAGGTAGGCGGCTTCGCCGAGGGCCAGCCAGCGCTTCAAGGTCGGGGCATCAACGCCGACGGCCGTGCAGGCCAGATCGATCGGCTTGCCAGCGCGGATCGCGCGGCTGATCCGTCGGGTGATCTTCCAATCAGGGACCTCGATACTCATCCCGGACGACCCCAACGATGCGTGCGATCCGACCGCAGGTCCGGCCGCGACGTCACGCGCCGAGGGACCCGCCGTAGGTAAGATCAGAGGATCGATACCGGCCGTTCATAGGATTCTCTCGGCGCGGTGAACAGACGGGACCGTCAGGCCCTTTCTTCGAAAAATTTGATCTGATCGCTCTCAGGGTTGTCCCCGGACCATTGGTCAAGAGAATGGAGTCAGGGGGTGGTCGTTCTGATCGCTCGCGAGATTTGAGAGTTGGGTGGTCGGTAGGACTGCGCAGCGAAGCGGGCCCTGGTGCTGACATCTCGAAATCGCGTACGACTCGTCGGCTCTCCGATGGTCCCAACGACTATTCCCTTAAAGGCTCGGTCTAAGGATGCGTCTGCTCCTGCAGATCCAAGGCAACCAGCATCTCAAACACTGCGGTGCTGTCTGAGCTTTTGACGTCCAGGCGATCTCCAAAACGAGCAACCTGAACAAAAAAAGATTCCGTTCTTAAGTAATCCTGGGTAAACCAAAGAGCCGTTTGAAGCGGGAAAGCAGAATTTCTGACAGATGTCTCGAGATGGCTGCCTCTTTGATCTGCCTTGGAGCAGTTGACTCCGCGACCTCTTGGTACGATCCCGGCCTCAGAACGAGTCCGATCCTCAGTCCTGAAGGAGCTATGGACATCGAGGACTAATCTAAAGCCAATGTTTGTCATTGATTCGGCGTGTTGTGCCGATGCGTTAGCTTCAATGAGGATCTCCGCGTCTCCGCCTCGACGTCGTGAGGAGTACGCTCGTCTTGTTTGAGCATAGGTTCACCATGCGATACGCATTTGGAATCGCAAAGATCGTCTCCGTGATCGGCTGCGTCGTCTTGGCCTCGGTCGCCCTCTGGGTTTGGGCCTCGGGGTGGAGGTCGGTCTCGGAGGCGGCCGACGACCCATCGTTGGTGCCCGGTCGATTCGGCGAGGCGTTGGACGGGTCGCGTGGCGGACACCTCGCCGAAGGGCGGGCCGAGTACGGGGCCTATTCCGAAGGGACGATCACTATCGAGTTCTGGGCCCGATTGTCGATGCTCGGCACACCTTTGGTGTTGGTGGCCAACGACTCGGAGGCCTCCGGCTCGCACTGGGCGTTGCGGACCGGGCCCGACGGCGCGCTTGAACTCCGGCTCTCCGGCGCGAAACCCTCTGAGATCCGCTCCCAGGCTCGCTTGGAGGTCGGGCGTTGGCATCATATCACGGCGGTCCTCAGCCCCCATCACGCCAAGGTCCTGCTCGATGGCCGTGTCGTCGCCGAGGAGGTCCTGCAAATCATCCCTCTGCCGAAGCCAGTCGGTGCTTTGGCCGTCGCGTGCAGCCTGGAAGATCGTCGGCGCAACCCGTTGGCGATCGACGACCTCCGGATCTCGACCGGTCATCGGTCGATCGTCGCCGCGCCTGAGTCGCCCCAAGTCCTCGATGAACGGACGCTCGTCCTGCTCCGCTTCGATGAGTCGGAGGCCGATTATCTGGCCCGTTGGACGCCCGGCGGCGAAACCAATCAACGCAACCTGCCCTATCCCCACCGATACGCCGCCTACGAGTTCGAGAAGGACAACGCCTGGCTGGACATCCGCTGGCATTCGACCGACAAGGGACCGTTCCTGTCCCACTCGATCGAGGTGCCCCTCCTCCCGACCGGACCCAAGGGGATGGTCGTCTTCTTCGACACCGGCGATGAGGACCTTGGGGTGGTCGACTATCCGCCGGCGGTCCTGTTCGACCTGGAGCGTTGCGCGGTCGTGGCCGGTTTCAGCGAGGCCGACCTCAGCCTCCATCCCCGACGGTTCGGGCTGCTCCGCAAGCCGATCCTCGACGGGACGCGGATCGCTTCGGTGCCCGGGATTAAGGCCTGGCGGACCGTCCCCCTGCGCTCCGAAGAGCGCCCCGAACCGCTCGAACGCGAGGCGATCGATTATCGAGGGCTCCACCTCCACGGCGATCAGGTCCTCTGGACCTACGAGATCGCCGGGACCCCGGTCCGTGAGACCACCACGATCGAGCGTCACGACGATCGCCATGTGCTCGGCCGTCACCTCGAGGTTCAGGGACTCTCCGAGCCCGTCTATTGGACCGTGGCCGAGTCGTCGCCGGAAACCTCGAAGCTCGAGCAGGTCGGCGACCACTTTATCGTGGTCGTTGAGGATCGGAACACCCGAGAGATCCGGGCGTTCGCCTGGCTCCCCCGTGACGAAGCATCGTCCCCAATCGCCTTCGAGCGGCTTGAGGGCGACGTGGCGCTCCGGATCCCGGCCGATCTTAAGGCGGTCGGCACGCTCTGGGCATGGTCGGGTACATCGAGCGAACTCGAATCCTTCGGCGCGTTCCTGGACGCCGATCCCGAGACGGCCGACTTTGATGTGTTGGCCCGGCCGACGACGGGGCGTTGGGGCGAGCCGTTGGTCACGAGCGGGACTTTAGGCGTTGACGACGGTCAAGCCCCGTACCTGATCGACACGATCGGCCTGCCCGGGGAGAATCGGTTCCGCGCGTTGTTCTTCGTCAGCGCCTTCGCCTTCTTCCCAAACGGCGATGCCGCCTTGGCGACCGCACACGGCGATGTCTGGATCGTGCGCGGGCTCGATGACGACCTCGACGAGGTCACTTGGACTCGGCACGCGACCGGGCTCTATCAACCGCTCGGGTTAGAGATCGTCGACGGCCGCGTCATCGTCCTCGGGCGCGATCAGTTGACGCGCTTGCACGACCGGAATGACGATGGCGAAGCGGATTTCTACGAGAGTTTCAACCACGACTTGCAGATCGAAGGCCGTCCCCATGCCTTCGCGATGCGGTTGGAGACCGATACGGCGGGGAACTTCTACTTCCTCAAGTCGGGTTCCGATCCGCCACACGGCAGTTCGCTTTTGAAGCTCTCGGCCGATGGGAGCCAATTGGAAGTCTTGGCGCGTGGGTTCCGCCACGCCTTCGGCTTAGGCGTCGGGGGTCCTGACGGTTGGGTGACGGTCGCCGACAACGAGGGGAACTGGGTCCCCTCCTCGAAGATCGATCGGATCGTACCGGGCGGATTCTACGGCTTCCTCGGCAATGCTGAGCCGATGCCCGATCAACGCCCGGAACCGCCGCTCTGCTACATCCCGAAGGTGGCCGACAACTCCTCGGGCGGACAGGTCTGGGTCGAAGGTGATCGCTGGGGCGACTACCATCGCGACGAGATGCTGCACCTGTCCTGGGGGCGCTGTACGCTCCACGCGGTGCTCCGCGAGCGGGTCGGCGATCGTTGGCAGGGGGCGACGGTCCGGTTCCCCGGGCTCGCCTTCGAGTCGGGCGCGGCCGAGGCCAACTTCAGCCCGCGCGACGGTCAGCTCTACGTCGTCGGCCTGGACGGCTGGCAGACCGGTGCCGTCCGCGACGGCTGCCTCCAACGCGTCCGGGCCACCGGGAGGCCCAACCCGATGCCCTCCGGATTCCGGACGTATCGTGACGGGATCGCGCTCACGTTTCACCAGGTTCTCGATCCGGAGCGGGCCGAAGATGTCGACCGCTATCGCGCCGAGCATTGGAACTACCGATGGAGCGAGACCTACGGATCGTTCCATTATCGCCCGAGCGATCCGGAGGCGATCGGTCACGAGCCATTGCCGATCACCTCGGCGCGGTTGCTGGAGGACGGTCGGACGGTCTTCTTGAGCATCCCCGAGATCCGGCCGGTCGACCAACTCCAGATCGCGACCGACCTCCGGACGCTCGACGGCCAACCCGCGCGGTTCGACGTTTACCTGACCATCCACGCCCTCGGCGATGAGCCCGGCCCTGTCGCTCTTGGAGCGGGACACGATGGGGCCGGCGATCGTCCCGATGATCCGACCCTCAAAGGGTCTGAATGATCTGGGCCCCTTGGGCTGGTCGCGACCGAAAGAGGATCGGGTCGATGCCGGTCTGGTCGCGGTAGGCGTCGCGAATCTGTTGAGCGATGGCGTCGGCCTGTTCGGTCCGGATCAAGGCGATGGCGCAGCCGCCGAATCCTCCGCCGGTCATCCGGGACCCGAGGACTCCTCCGTCCTCACCGATGGCGCGGGCCGCCTCGACGCAGAGGTCCAGCTCGCGACAACTGACGCGATAGTCGTCGCGCAACGATCGATGGCTCTCATACATGAGGTTTCCGAAGGCAAGCCAGTCGCGTCGCTCGATCGCCTCGACGGCGCGTGCGGTCCGGTCAATCTCGGTAACGACGTGGCGGAGGCAGGTCTGGACGTCGTCGTCGACGCGGAACAACGCCTCTTCGAGGTCGATGATCGGGACGTCGCGGAGCGAACGGACGCCCAACTGCTCGGCGGCCCGCTCACAGCGCTCGCGGCGGTCGGCGTATTCGCCAGCGCCCAACTCGTGAGACACCCGCGTGTTGACGATCAACACGGTCAGGGCCGGGTCGTCGAACGGAACGTGCACCACGTCGAGGCTCCGGCAGTCGATCCGCATCAGGTGGTCGGTGCGACCGTGGACCGAGCTGAACTGGTCCATGATCCCACAAGGGACACCGGCATATTCGTGCTCGGCCCGTTGACACAAGAGCGCCTTGGTGGACAACTCCAACGGTCGATTATGGACCGCCTCGACGAGCGTCGCCGTGGCCACCTCCAAGGCCGCACTGCTGGAGAGGCCGCTGCCGACCGGGACATCTGAAGCGATCAGGATGTCCAGTGGGCCGGCTTCGAGCCCTTCGCCCTGGAGGACCTCCAGGACGCCCTCGAGGTATCGTGACCAGCCTGACCGAGGTACATCGTCGGGCGTAGACGCGGCCCGATCCGAGCCGATCTCCAATTCCACGAGCCCGGAGATCTCCTCGCTGAGGATCAGGAAGGACCGACGGTCGGATTGGTTCGGGGTGGGTCGATCGGCGGCGATGACCGTGTACCGATCGATCGCCATCGGCAAGACGCATCCATCGTTATAGTCGATGTGTTCGCCAATCAAGTTGACGCGCCCCGGCGCGGCGACGATCCAGCGGGCCGGGCGGCCGTAGCGATCGGCGAATCCACGGGTCGCGCGATCGACGGTCTCGGAGAGCGATTCGGCCTCGTGATGCGACACAGGATCAGCTTTCTGCTCGGGATTCGATCGGAGTGATCACTCGTTGCCGAACCGGTACTCGGTCACGTGACGGTATGTCTGACCGGGCTGGAGGATCGTCGAGGGGAACTCGGGATGGTTGACCGAGTCGGGGTAGTGCTGGGTCTCCAGGCAGATCGCCGACCGCTTGACGTAGGTCCGGCCGGCCTTGCCGTCTTGGCCGAAGAGGAAGTTGCCGCTGTAGAACTGGACGGCCGGCTCGGTGGTCCAGACCTCCATGGTCCGGCCCGACTCGGGGTCGCGGAGCGTGGCGGCCTGGACGAGCGTCCCGTCGTCATTGCTAGCGCGGTCCAAGATCAGGTTGTGATCATAGCCAAGGGTCGGCGTATCAACGAGCGCATCGATCCGTTCGCCGATCGCATGGGGCTCACGGAAGTCGAGCGGCGTACCCTCGACCGACTCGATCGCGCCGGTCGGGATCAGGGTTTCGTCGACGGGGGTGTACTTCGGGGCGTTGAGGGTGAGGACGTGATCGAGGACCGTCGATGCGCCGGCACCTTTCAGGTTGAAATAGCTGTGGTTGGTCAGATTAATCGGCGTCTTGCGGTCAGTGTTGGCTTGGTAGGCGATTTGGATCGTGTTGCTATCGGTCAACGTATAGGTGACCTGGCAATGGAGCGTGCCCGGATAGCCTTCCTCGCCGTTGGGGCTGACATAGGAGAAGCGAACGCCGAGCCCATTGTCATCGTTGAACGGCTCGGCGTCCCAGACGACCTTGTCGAGGCTCTGTGGACCGCCGCCATGGAGATGGTTGGGCCCGTCGTTGGTCGCCAGTTCGTAGGTCACGCCGTCCAGGGTGAACCGGCCGTCGGCGATCCGGTTGCCAACGCGGCCGATGGTCGCGCCGAAGTACTGGTTGCCCTCCGACTCGTAGCCGGCCACGTCGTCGAAGCCGAGCACGACGTCAGTGGTCTCGCCGTCGCGATCGGGCACCTCAAGCGCGACCAGGGTCGCCCCTCGGGTGATCAGCGTCGCCCGAACACCTCCCACGTTCTCCAGCACGAAGGCCTCGACCGGCTCGCCTTGTGCGGTCCGACCGAAGGGTCGTCGAGTGAGTTCCTGCGCCCGGCTCAGTTCGGTACCGGACTCGGAGACGACGACGACGAAAAGGACCGGAAATATTCGAGAGAGAAAACGTGTTTGGAATCGAGGCATGGGAGGTTCCTTCGAAAGGTCCGGACCGGGTTTCCCGAGACGGTCTTATTGTGTCGCCCCGGTCGGCGATCCACAATGTTGAGGGTCTCGAGACGGTCGTGCTCCGACCTCAACCCCGCACATCCCATCCCCCCTTCGTCGCGATTCCGGGCGCCTGCGCAATGGAACTCAACTGGCTCAACTTGTTGTTCTTCTTCGGGTTCCTGGCAGTGGTCGTCGGGGTCTCGCTGTACATGTCGAGGCGCGAAGAGACCTCGGAGGACTACTTCCTGGCTGGACGGAGCCTGACCTGGTGGCTGATCGGGTTCTCGCTGATCGCCTCGAACATCTCGACGGAGCATTTCGTGGGGATGTCGGGCCAGGCTTTCGGCAACGCGGGGCTGGCGATCGCCGCCTATGAGTGGTCCTCGGCGATCGCCCTGACGATCATCGCCTGGTTCCTCCTGCCGAAGTTCCTCCGCGCGGGCATCTATACGATGCCGGAGTTCCTGGAGTATCGCTACGACGGGACGACGCGGTCGATCATGAGCCTCTACATGGTCGTGGCCTACCCGATCGCACTGCTGGCGACGGTCCTCTACAGCGGCGCGATCCTCTTCGACGAGATCCTGGGGATTTCCGGGGCGATCGCCTCGCAGGGCGTGGAGCGGGAACTGGCCGAGACGATCGCGCAGAACCTCGGGATCTGGTCGATCGGGCTCATCGCGGCGATCTACACGATCTACGGCGGTCTCAAGGCGGTCGTCTGGTCGGACCTGTTGCAGGGCGGGGCGTTGTTGCTTGGCGGGGCGGTCGTGACGTTCCTCTGCTTCCAGCAACTCGGCGGGGGCGACGTGCTGGCCGGGGTCGCGACGTTTCGCGAAACCGCCGGCGAGAAGCTACATGTGGTTAAGCCC
>CAZSSM010000050.1:0-53108 GCA_964609385.1 uncultured Planctomycetia bacterium | reverse complement strand
GTGCACCGCTCCAGAGCGAGCGGCCGAGAGCGATCGCTTCGAACCCACCGGCGCGATAGAAGAGGATCAGGCCAAGGATTCCATAGACGATCGAGGGCACCCCGGCCAAGTTGGCCAGGTTGATCTGGATCATTGTGCGGAACCGGCTGGCCTCGGCGAACTCCTCCAGATAGACCGACGCCCCAACGCCAACGGGGATCGCGATCAGGGCAACCAGCACGATCATCCAGAGGCTGCCGGCCAACCCGGCCTTAAAGCCGGCCATTTCTGGGACACGCGAGTTGAACTGATCGACGAGCCGACCCAGAAAGCCGAACAGCTCGCGAAGGTTCGCGCCCAGAGCGTACCAGGGTGCTTCGGGCTCGGGTCGAAGCGCGGCGAAGACGACCGCGCCGAGCATGAACAGCAGGGCGACGATGCCGGTCAGTGTCGCCAGGAAGCTGGCGACTGTGAAGCACGCCCCGATGATCCGTCGACGGCCGCGACGGGGGTCGAAGGGCTCGTTGACGGCGGGCCCGGGTCCGGTCATCGTCGCGGGTCTCCGGAAGAACTTTTAAAGACGTGTGGAGATTCCGAGGCTCTCGACCTCGGATCACTCTGACGTGGCCTGAGTGGCCACCGATCCGGTCACCGCCTGGAGGGCAGACCGGTTGTCGTCACGCTCCTCGTCCGTCGGCGCAACGTAGCCGGCCGACTCGGCCAGTTCGGCGACGTTCTCCAGGTAGAAGCCGACGAAGTCGGTGACCTCAGGCCGACCGGTCAGGGCGACGTTCTTGGCATAGATGAACAGCGGTCGCGACAGCGGCGTGTATTGCTTGGCGTAGATCGACTCGAGGGTCGGTAGGACTGGCTCGGCCTCGTCACCATCGCGGATTGGTACCGGCTTAAGCTTGTCTTGGTTCTCGGTGAAGTAAGCGAAGCCGAAGTAACCGATCGCGTCAGAGTCGCCGGAGACGCCGGTGACCAGCGTGTTGTCGTCGCTGCTGGCCTGGACGTCTTTGCGCTGCTTGCCCTCCTCGCCGACGATGGCCTCGGTGAAGAAGTCGAAGGTGCCCGAGTCGTTGTCGGGTGTATAGAGCTTGATCGGGCGATCGGGCCAGCTCGGGTCGACCTCGTTCCAGCGGGCGATGGTGCTCTCGGGTTCGAAGATCGCCTTGAGCTGCGACACGCTCAGCGAGTCGACCCAGTCGTTGTCGGGGTGGACGACGACGGTGATGCCGTCGTGGCCGACCAGGAACCGGGTCCAGTCATACCCTTGTTCCTTGGCCGCCTGCTCTTCTTCGGGCTTGGCCGGCCTGGAAGCGTCGACGATGTCGACTTCGCCCTGGTTGTACCGGCTGAACCCGCCCCCAGTCCCGTGCAGGTCGACCAGGATCCGCGCATTGGGATTGGTCTTCAGGTACGACTCCTGAGCAGCGGTGCTGATCGGGTAGACCGTGCTGGAGCCGTCGACGATGACTTCTCGAGGGGTGGTCGAACCTCCACCCCCGCATCCGAGCAGGCTGGTGGCGATGAACGCGGCGGCGACCCAACCGAGGCCGAACTGGATCGCGGAGAACAGGTGGATTCGGGGGAATCGTGAGGGGAAACGTGTCATCATGGTTGGCTCGCTCGCGTCATCGGGGAGAGGTTGTGCGGGGTTCGGCATTGAGGAGGTGGATCGCCTCAGCCGATGCCCGAGCCGATCGGACCCTCATCATGGAATCGCCCCAAAGATGACGGAAAAGACCTCGGATCGTCCAGCGTCTTTCCCGAGATTACTCGAACCGATTGTGAGGCTGCGAATCGACGGGCGAAGGCGCGGTCACTGGACGCACATTTCTCCCGTTTGACCGAACGATTCGGGAGGGATTGGAGACGTGAACGCCCTCTCTCCCCATTTCTGCCCACTGGTCTGGCCCACTCGGGGATCGTCGACAGCTCAAGGGTCAACTCAGGGGAAGAACTGATTGAGGTCGGCCTGAGTGATGGCGATCTGGCAGGTCGGGCCGGTGTCGAGACGGATCTTCTCGGCGATGAAGCGATTGACCGGGGCGAGCACGTTGAAGTGGTTGGCGCCGTCGACGGGCAGGAAGGTCACGAGCGGGTTCGTATTGGCATTCCGAAGTGTTTCGAGTGAGTTGAGGTTGCCCTCACGCCCCTCGATGACGAACGTCGGCGAAGCGATCGCGTCCAGCCAGAGGACCGGTGCGCGGAGTTCGAATTCGGTCGGGTCGTTGGTGTCGAAGAGGATGAACCCTGAGTCGAGACCGTAGTGCGCGATGTCGGCGACCGGTCCGAAGGCGAAGACGGCGCGGAAACGGCCTGAGGATTCGGCGACCAGCAGGGACAAGGTTCCGCCGGTGCTGTGCCCTCCCAAATAGATCCGATCCGGGTCCACGTAGCCGAGCGTGGCCAGGTGGTCGGCCGCCGCGAGGACGTCGTCGACCTCGCCGTAGAACGCTTCTTGCGTTCCCGAACCGCCTTGGTTTCCTCCGCGCAGGGATGGGAACAACATGATCACGCCCTGATCGCCGTAGGCGAAGGCCGACTGGTCGTTCTCGGGCGAGCGCCCGTTCCAGACGTCGCCGATGATGTTGCAGATCCCCCCCGTGATCCAGACGATTGCCGGGTGGCGACGACCGTCTCCCGGATCGGGCGTCACGTAAGCCGGCTGAGGACCGACCGGCGACTCGTACGTGATGACCTCAAGCCGGTCGCTCGGCGGCTCAGCGATCGGTTCGTCGGAGTCCATCGGACGTACGATCCGCGTCTGGAACCCCTCCCGAGCGACGGCCAACAACTCGTGGGTGGTCGATTCCTGGGCCATCGGCTCATCGATCACGGTCGTCGGCACGATCGCGTCGTCTTCGCCGCAGCCGGCCAGCGTTCCGAGAAGGACCAACAACAGAGTCAAGTACTTGCGTTGAGACGATAATGTGTCCATGAGCTATGCACCAGAAATCTGCGGCGAGTGTTTGCAGGTTTTTGACTCTGGGTCATCCTGCGCATCGGGCGGAGTTGTCAAACCCTGATCGGTCGTCATGGAGAGACCGGGACGGTTCCGGCTCTCAATCGATCACGGGAGATCCAAGGTCGGTGGTCGATCAGCGGTTGATCAGGAGGAGGACGACCGTCGCCGCGGCGATCAGGCCGAAGATCATGCCCGAGAGCTTCAGGCCTCCCCGGACGATCAACGACCAGTTCTCGTGTCGCGTTGCGGCGTAGACAAAGCTGATCGCCAAAGTCACCGGAACCACAAACAGGTAAATGTTGATCGATAGGAAGATCTCACGCATGGTCCGACTCGGGCTGATTGTCGCGGGACTGGGGTTTCTCGGTCTCCGTGTCGGCCTTGGCGTCGTTGGAGTCCGTCTCGACCAGGTCCGGAAAGGCCGGGCCGCCGTGGGCATCGAGGATTGCCAGCAGATTGAGCAGCCCCGCGACAGCGGTGTAGAAGGTGCCGACCTCGATCAATTTGCCCAGCTTTTCCTGGATGATGTTGAATTCTTCGATGCTCGGCTCGGCCTGGAACCCTCCGAGGATCGGCGCGATCCCGTTGTAGGCCAGAGTCCCCTGGATCAGACCCATGAGTGACGGGAGGCCCGTCCAGAACTGGAACAGGTAGGCGAAACGAAATGCCTCGGACTGGGTCATCGGGTTGACCCAACGCCAGAAGACGACGTGGCCTTCGCTCATCACAATCCCGAGCAGGAACAGGCCAAAGATGGCGACCAGGAACAGGATCGCCTTGCCGGTCCGGCCCTGATAGAAGTGGCCGAGTCCGGGGAAGAACCAGGCCAAGAATGCGGCCAGGAGCCGGTTCTTCAAGACGACGTGCGAACGGGGAGCATTCATGAGCGACGGTGCGACCTCGGAGCGCGGACGATCAACAGACGGGGCCAAGCGGTTGCGAATCGATCTTGGACCATCACCTTAGCGAGTTCCGTCGAGGATCGCCAAGGCTGCCGTGATCGACGATCGCGAGGACGCTTCGAGGCGATGTGCTGAAGCGCGAACGACGCCGATGGTGTTCATGCCCTCGGTGAGACGGATCGAGCCGCGTTGAGGAGGAGGCGGGCCCGTCCAACGGCCAATTTCATCAACATCTGGCAAGTGATCCGTTGTGCGGTCCAACGAGTCACGACCGTCGACCGCTACACAAACGGTGGCGCACGAGCCAGGCAGAGTCTCCAGAGAACGCCGAGCGGGATCGGAGGCCCCATCAACGGCCATCCGTGCGACGTCGACGGGTCGCTCCCGATTCGGGGATCGGCCTCGGACTCCCTCAGATCGTTCCGACCTGAGGCTCGCCATCCGACTCCCCCTCCGCGCAGCGTGTTCGCCCACGACCGCTCGATCCTCGAGAAGCCGTCGCGAACCCAATGAAACCCGAGTCCCAGTCGGATCGTGTGCTCCGTCTGGGACGACCGACATAGACGGGTCGCCCTCCAATTGACGCCTCCATCCGTCGAAGTCGTCGAACGACCGAGGGTTAGGGAGTCGGGGTCATCCCGACTCCGAAGGTTCACCGCATCGTGAGACGGATCAACGCTCGACACCGGCGTCCCTGCTGGTGTCGATGCGGCGATCGGTTCCGACTCGACGGCCTCGACACCAGAGAGGTGGCGTGGCGCATCGGCGGTTGGACGGCCATCGACGCCCGATCCGCCTGAAGGTGGAGCGTCGTCGAGGTCGTCCGGTTCGACGTCCGACCCGTCGATGGGGTGCCTTGCGATCTCGGAAGCATCCTCCGCTTCGGAGATCACGAAGGGCCCGACGGACGCGTCCCGGCGGTCGATCATCGAGTCGCCGGTCCGGTCCGAATCGGGCGGGTCGAACATCGATAAGGAACGGGTGCTCTCATCGACCTCGAGATCCCGAGCGAACGAGTCGGTCGAGATCGCTCCGGTCGCGACGATCGGCAGCGCATCCTGAGCGGCCGATGTCGGCGGTTCCGCGACGACGCGTTCGTCGGCGGGCGACCGGGTCATTCCTCCCGGATCGTCGGATGACTCGGCGTCGTGCGTCGTGGAGGACGACGAGCCCGGTATCGGCGATCCCGGAGTCGAGAGGGGATCGAGCCTGGAGTCAAAATCACCGAGGTGATCCGGTCCGTGCGGCTCAGGGTCCCGTTCCATCCCGGAGTCGGGTTCGGACGAGCCGAGGGGTCGAGGGACCATCGACGCCCCAGAAGGAGCGTGGTTGTCATCGACCGCAACGGGCCCGCTCGGCCAGATCTCCGGACATCCCCACGAGGGGTGATTGCTCATGGCCTCATCTCGAGGATCGCCGCTCGTCGCAGCGGTCTCTCGAGGATCAGCCGGTTCGTGGTTGTGTCTTTGGCTTTGTTCGTGATCGTGGTCGTGAAATGTCTGGGTGTCATCCGGGTCGTTGGAGACTGAGAACGACGGTTCCGGATCGCGAGGTTTGATGTGTCCGCTCGACGGCCCAGAGACGTCGGGTGACTCAGCCGCGCGATCGGTCGTCGGAGGGGGATCTGTGTCTGAACCTGAACCCGATTCGGACGCGATCTCGGTCCACAACACTGAAGCATCGTCGGTGGAAGTCTCAACCGCCGATGAGTCCTCGGAAGAGGTCTCCGATCCGTTGGTGAAAGTCGGTGATCCGACGTCGGAGGAGTGATCTTCGAGCGACGGAGGATCGGTCTGAGGCGTCGACTCACCCGTCGCTTGCGTGTTGGTGAAGGCGGGCGTGGACCGCTCGACCCGAACGAACTTACCGGGACCGACCTGAACCCACTGGGCGCGAGACGGCTTGGGTTGGACCGCGGCGACTTGGGCGTTGGCCCGCTTCCGCTTGCGTCGGGTTCGAGTCGGGAGGACCGCGCTCACCGTATTGGTAGGGCTGTCCGACTCGTCACGCGTGGTGCGGGTCTGCTTAGGGATGTCCTGCTCGCGATCGTCGGTGTCCTCAGCGTCCGCGTGGGAATCGTCCCCATCATCGTCGACGACTCGTGTGCGAAAGAGACGAGGGATCCCGAGCATCCAGATCATCAGGAGGAGATAGGGCGGGACCAGCCACCAGGCGATCGACGCGACCGCCAGGGCGGTCACCGACGCCGTCAGCAGGGCCAGTCCCAGGCTGGTGGGACGTAGCAGCCCATCTTCTAGGTCCTGTTGACTCATCCTGATCGACGACTCCTCAACCGGGAACGGCACGCCGGCCCTATTCGGGAATCCGGCTCGGCAGTGGGACCAGATAGAGGATCGGCAGCCGGGTTAGGAGCGATTCAGCCGTGTCGACGCCCCCAACCGACCTACAGTTCGCGTTGTTCCAGTGCTCCTAATCCTCGGGAATCGGAGTGTTCGAGGCCATCAAGTCGTCGGCGCCTTGCTCTCGGAGGCGATCGGCGGCGCGTCGACCGAGTTGCTCGGGCGATTCGTCGGGCCCGTTCACCAGCGAGACCTCTAGCCGTTGATGGCCTTCAGAATCAAGGACGACCACATCGAGCCGGAGCCGATCGTCTTCGTCGAAGCGTCCCCAGGCACCCATCGGGGCCATGCAACCGGCTTGGAGCGAAGCCAGAACCGAACGTTCAGCCTGGACGGCCCGACGCGTGGCCGAGTCATCGAGGGCGACGATGTGGGCCGTTGTCCAACCGTCCTCGACACGGCATTCCAGGCCCAACGCCCCCTGGCCGACGGCCGGGAGCACCCGAGGTGGTTCGAGCCGCTCGGTAATCCGATCGGCCAGCCCGAGCCGGTTCAAGCCCGCCTCGGCGAGGACGACGCCGTCCAGGTCACCTTGGAGCGCTAAGTTCAGCCGGGTCTCGACGTTGCCGCGAACCGAAACGACCTCCAGGTCGGGCCGAAGGTGGAGCAACTGGGCGCGTCGCCGCGGCGATCCGGTCCCGACCTTCCCGCCGACTGGTAAGGCCTCGAGGGTCTTGGCCCTTGGGGCGATCAACGCGTCAGAGCAGACCTCACGGGTCGGGACGGCCGCGAGTCGGAGACCTTCGGTTGTCGCAGTGGGCAAATCTTTCAAGCTATGCACGGCCAGGTCGACCCGATGATCCAGCAGGGCCCGTTGAATCTCCTTCGTGAAGAGTCCGAGTCCTCCCATCTGGGCCAGCGGTGTGGCACGATCCCGGTCGCCACGGGTGTGGACTTCAACGATCTCGACGTGGACTTCCGGGAAGCGTTGACGGAGCTGATCGGCGACCCAATCGGCCTGCCAACGCGCCAAGCGACTCCCTCGAGTGCCGACCTTGAGAGTGCGAAGCCCAGAGTCGTTGGATGCCACCGAGTCCGGGTCGGAAAGGGATCGCTCGGTCATGGGTTACTCTAAGTGTGGGCTTGCAAGACTACAAAGAGTGTTGTATCCACACGGCCTGCGACGTGCGACGGGGGCAGGATTCCAACAGCAGTGGCCACTCGTTTCGGGCAATGTGTGCATCTCGTCTGGGACCCCATGTTTTCACATGAGTGTTTCGCAAATACTTGATTTGAAGCAGTGTGTGGACTTCATGGTTGATCAGGTTAACGCTATTCACCCTCTATAAATAGCCGGCATGTGGTAATTCGATCGACGTATCACTAGGCGTTGGCGATGGATGCAGGGACCAATTCGTTCGCCGTGCTCCACTAGGTACCCTTTGGCCTATGGACGAAATCGAAGGCAGATTTCCCCTCAGGCGGGCCAAGAACAAGAGTGGCTCTGGCCCACCTAGAAATCAGATCCAGGTGGTAAGTCCCGATCGGGCCTCAGGTTCTCACCGTCGTTGGTCGACTTGGAGCCGGATTCGGGAATTCGCTTGGTGAGTTTGCTGGCTCCGATCACGCGAGGAAAGCACTCGTTAGGATTGGGACCGAGAGAAACTTCCGATCAGCATCACGAGCCGACCATCGGTGCAGTCACGCACGTACGGTAGATGATCAGCTCATGGGACATCACCCGGACTGCACTGCGGGACCACGGGTATGTCGCAGTCCTATGTTTAGCAAGAGGTTACGTCGAGTACACCCGGCAGGATTCGAACCTGCAACCTTCGGCTCCGGAGGCCGACGCTCTATCCAATTGAGCTACGGGTGCCACGCCCACTCAGGATTTGGAATGCTATGGTCCGGAGATCGTCGATGTCAAGGTGGGCCAACTTCGGTTGCCCCAATTCCTTGCCGATCAGTCCTTGGTATAGACGACGTAATTCGTTCTTGGTGGGACTGGGAAGAAGGAAGACGGTCGCGCGAACGTTGATCGAATCGATGATCCATTCTGTTGTCTCGATATCGTTCGGCCAATCAGTCGAATTGAACCGAGCCGTGCTCCGTCTCCGGAAATCGGATGACCGAGTCTCTATCGGCCGATTAGGATCATTTCGAAGTGGATCCTTTCCCTAGGAGCATGACGATGTCGATGCGAGACCGTCCCAGACCTGAGCCGACCCGACGTCGACTGATCTCGCTCGGCGCTCTCGCCATCGGCTGGTCGGTCCTCGAGAGAGTCCCGGTCCACGCGAACTCGTTCCTGGTCGCTGGGCCTCCTTCGACATCGACGCCGGCCTCCAAGCCCGCATCGACCCCCATAGATGGTCGTGATCTCGAGAAGGTTCTCGAGCGTGCCGCCCGACTGGGTCTCAGGGCGTTCCGCGTGGTAGAGGCCGACCGGTACGTCGCGGTAGGTCAGGCCGACGATGACTACATGGACGCCTCGGTCTCGATTTGCAACACATTGGCCGAAGACTATTTGGAACACTTCAACGAACTCGGCTTCGAGGTTCGTCTGCCCGAATCGCCGTTGGTCCTGGTCGTCCTTTCCGATGCCGAAGCTTTTTCGAGATATCTGGATGAACCGGCCGATGTCCAAGTCGGTGGAGTCTATGACCTCGAAGGAAACCAACTGGTGATCTTCGACTTTCGGGGCGAAGAAGGACTCTTGGAACGCGCTGAGGCGATCAACACCCTGACCCTGATGCACGAGGCGATGCATCAGTTGACCTTCAACTCCGGTCTGCTCGATCGTGGTGGTGATGTTCCGTTGGCGATTAGCGAGGGTTTGGCCATGTATGCCGAGACGCGTCGCGCCTATGGGCCCGCACGTGGACGGCGGTTCGGCCAGGTCAACAGGGGTCGCCTCGAGGCGTTACGGCTCGGTTTCCGCGAGGGGCTCACATGGATCCCCCTAAAGGACCTGATCGCCGACGATTCCCTCCTGGTTCAAGAACGAACGGTTCAACTGGCCTACGCCGAGTCATGGCTGCTGGTCGACTACCTGATCGGTCGTCGCGCCTCGCGTACGCGTCGACGATCCTTCCGGTCGTATCTGGAACGGATCCGCGAGGTCCGCTTAGGTGATAAGGAGCGTCGTCAGAGCGACGCTCGCGCAGCCCTAGGTGACTTGGGACGGCTCGACCGCGCTGTTCAACAGCACGCCCGTCGCCTGCTCGGCTGAACCGGCCGATCCCGTTCGTCGGTGGATGCAGGACATTGGGTCCGAGACCGATTCAACCGAGCCAGGGGTTGAGCCCCATGTTTTTGCGCATCTCGGACCGCTTCTTCTCGTAATACATGAGGAGCTTGCGATCCTTGGCGTGGGAGTATTCCTTCTTCGCCTGGGCTCGGAAAATTAGGCGTCGGAAGGCGGATCCGGTCAGTTCCCCACGCCCGGAGAATCGCTTGCGGATCCGCTTGGCTCGCGCCTCGCCGAGCGACTCGAGGATCTCGTCATCGAGTGAGACGAAGAATTGAACGCGGCCCGGATCACCTTGCCGGGCACAGCGGCCACCAAGCTGACGGTCGACTCGGAGCGACTCGTGGCGTTCGGTGCCCAGGACGTGGAGACCCCCGGCCTCTGCGATCCCCTCATCGAGCTTGATGTCGGTTCCGCGGCCGGCCATGTTGGTGGCCACGGTGACCTTGCCGGACTGACCGGCCAGGGCGACGATCTCGGCCTCAATGGCGTGGTTCTTCGCGTTAAGCACCTGGTGTTCGATCTCCTGTTGCTTCAGGAGAGCACTGAGCTTTTCGCTCTTCTCGATGGAACGCGTGCCGATCAGGACGGGCAGCCCGCGCTCGTGGAGTTGGACGATCCGTTCGGCGACGGCTTCGAACTTCTCGTCTTCGGTGCTGAAGACGCGATCGGTCAACCAGGTCCGCTGGCTCGGCTTGTTGGTCGGAACTCGGAAGACGCCGACTTTGTAGATCTTTCGGAGTTCGAAGCGGGCGCTGGCGGCGGTCCCGGTCATCCCGGCGAGTTTGCGGAACTTGAGGAAGAAGTTCTGGACCGTGATCCGGGCCGCGGTGATCGTCTCCAGGGTGATCTTCAACCGCTCCTTGGCCTGGATGGCCTGGTGGAGGCCGTCCTGCCACTGGCGACCCGGCATCATCCGGCCGGTGAACTCGTCGACGATGACGATCTCACCGTCATGGACGACATAGTCGCGGTCGCGGAGGTAGGCGATCCGGGCTCGGAGGGCTCGCTCGACGTACTCGTAGAGGCGGTCGACGGTCAGGGTCGAGAAGGCGCTCTTGCCGGCCACGGCCTGCACTTTGCGCCGCCCGAGGGCGTTGAGCTCGGCTTTGCGCTCGACCGGATCGAACTTGAAATGGGCTCCGCGCTCGAGGGTGGCGGCGATCTCGTCGGCGCCGTAGAAGCCGGCCGATTCCTCCTGGGTCGGCTGATTGTTGGCGCCGATGATCAAGGGAGTTCGCGCCTCGTCGATCAGGATACTATCGGCCTCGTCGACGATGGCGAACTGGTGGCTCCGTTGCACGGGCATGGCATTGGGGTTGGCCTGGCGACGCGCGAGGAAGGCCTGCTCGAAGTTGAGCCGCTTGCCGTCGCCACCGAGTTGCTGGCGCTTCAGCTCGTCGCGGAGGAAATCGAAGCCGAATTCCTTGCTGGTCCCATAGGTGATGTCGCAGCCATAGGCCTGCCGACGCGCTGCATCCTCCATCCCGGTCTGGATACAACCGACGCTGAGACCGAGAAACGTGTAGACTTGACCCATCCACTCGGCGTCACGTTTGGCCAGATAGTCGTTGACCGTGACGACGTAGACGCCCTTGCCACGCAAGGCATTGAGGACGGCCGGGAGGGTAGCCACGAGCGTCTTGCCCTCACCGGTCTCCATCTCGGCGATCATCCGCGAATGGATCGCGATGCCGCCGACCATTTGGACATCGAAATGGCGGAGGCCGATGGTACGTTTAGCCGCCTCGCGGACCAGGGCGAAGGTCTCGACCAGGAGACGGTTGAGTGACGTTCCGCCTCGTGCCCGAGCCTGAAGCGCATCCAATCGGGCACGGAGGGCGTCGTCGTCCTCGGCCTCCAGGGTCGATTCCAGGGCAGCGATCCGACGGGTCAGGAGGGCGTATCGGCTCAGGCGGCCCTGCGTGGTCATCACGTCGATGCTTTGGACCTGGTTCAACCAGGCCGGTCCCAGGCGGTTGCTCATCGTCTGTGGCGTCCCTCGACCGGATGGATGGGCGGACGGCCCCGCGCCGGAACTGGGAATCCGTCGCCGAGCCCCTAGCGCCTTGGGGAATGGGTACATCGGCCTCACGGCCTCTCAACCCTAAGGGGATGCGCAATGGCCCCATCTTCCCGATGAACCGCTCAGGGGCAACCGATCTCAGCGACGTTCCGTCAACGAAAACGATTGCGAGTCGGCCCCACTGCTCCGCTCACTCGACCTCCTGAACCTCAACCTGGATCACCAGATCATCGAGAGCCCTGGCACCAGGTTCGGCGACGATCTTCAAGCCATAACGGGCGATCCGACGATCGTCGCGTGAGGGATCGAGGCTCGGAAGCGTGAGGCAGACCGCGTCCCAGATCCGACGGTCGACCTCTTCGCGCGCCGATTCGGACTCGATCGCGTCCCAACCTGGCGGTCGCTCCCAGAAGAGCCAGGCCCACCAATCGTCGGCCAACGTCTTGGTGTCACCTTCATGGACGAGCTTCACATAGAGTGATCTCGGGACGTCCCACCTCGACAGATCGACCAATTCGTAATGTTCCGTTACGTTGGAGAAGATCTCGACCCGATCGACAAGACGATTCGGTTCCTCCTGAGACCAGACCCGGCTGAGGAGATCGGCCAGTTGGGCCGCTTGTTGGATCGATGGTGAGGGCTTCAGCACACCGTCCGTCGATCGAACTCGATAGGGCTGGCCGGGAACGGGGTCGACCGGATCGGCTATTGGCGGGATCACGATCCCTTTGTCTCCATCTCTCAACGCGTCGATTGGCACCTCGATGATGCACGGCAGGGCCGTTCGCTCGACCTGATTCGCGGGCAGAATGACGCCCTGGCGATCGATCCAATGGCCGTTGGCCATTCGGTTACCGGACGCGTCGATCGCGACGACCCAGGCGACCGGTTGGCGGTAGACGACCCCCTCGACGATTAGGCGGCCGGGGTAAGCCTTGCGGATCCGTCGGAAGTCCTCGATCCAAGGGCAGTTCAATCGAATCCAGGCATAGAGCGGTTCCAGGTTTTGGTTCAGGACCGAGAATCGGTTGGGGCTCCGGCTCTGCTCGGCGATCTCGACGAGCAGGTCGGCCGCATCGGCTCGGAGCCAGGCGGGCGGCGGGGGTTCGAGTCGGATCTCGTTGAACCCGATCTGGTACTCCGCGCGCTCCTGAACATATCGGGTCGACCAGTCACGGAGTCGCCCCAGGGCGATCCCGCCGCCGATCAGCACGAGCATGCCGACCGAGATGGCCATGGCAGCGCGGACCCGTTGTGTCGGGCTCAGGTCGCGGGGATCGAGTCGCCCGATCGCCTGGGTGACGCGGGAGGGTCGCTGGTCCCGGAGGACATCCATGCCTGGGGGATTCCCGTTTCGGATCGCTGGGATTGGGCTCGATAGATCGACAGCCGGGTCGAACGACGCGAAGATCACATTGCCGCCCTCGTGCGGACACGATGGGGATCGGCTGGATCAGGACCAGATCTGGAGTTGCAGGTCCAACTCGAGGCCCAATTGCTGAGCGACCCGATCGCGGACCTGATCGATCAACGCCAAGATATCGTCGACGGTCGAACCGGGTTGGGCCACGATGTAATTGGCGTGCCGCTCGGAGATCTCGGCACTACCGACCCGCATCCCAATCACTCCTGCCTCCTCAAGAAGCACCGCCGCCGACATGTCCGGCGTGGGGCTCTTGAAAATGCAACTGGTCGATTGGTGACCGTAGGGTTGATTCTCCTTCTTGCCGATCCAGATCCGTCGCATCCGACGGACGACCGATTCGGGATCCTCCGGCTCCAGCGTGAATTCGGCGGCGACGACGACCGGATCCTTGATGTTGCTTCCCCGGTACGTGAACTCGAGGTCGTCTCGGTCGCCGACCTGGACCTCGCCGGCATCGTCGATGACGGTGACCTGTCGGACGAATTGGCCGATGGCGTTCTGTCGCGATCCCGAGTTGCCGACGATCGCGCCCCCGACGGTCCCGGGGATCCCGGTGAGCACCTCGAGACCGGCCAGGCCCGCTCGGGCCGCGTGCGAGATCAAGGGAGTCAAGGGCACCGCCGCCTCGGCAATGATCCGATCGGATTCGACCAGGCGGATCTCGGAGAAGTGCGGGTTCTCGAGGTGAACCACCACGCCGGCGACGCCTGACTCGGCCACCAGAATGTTCGATCCTCCCCCGAGCACCCGGAGCGGGATCTCGGCCTCGCGACAACGGCTGATCAGCGCCCCCAGTTCCTCGATCCGACGCGGTCGGGCGAAGAACTCGGCCGGCCCGCCCAGGCGGAACCAGGTGTGGCGGGCTAACGGCTCGCCCTCCTGGAGGATCTCGCGGAAGTCATCAAGGGCGTGCGTCGGCATCGCCAAAGGTTCACCCTCCTTGAGCAACGGTCACGAGGGCATCGGGACCGTTGAAGTCTTTCCGACCAAGCGGGATCGCGGTGGTCGAACCAATCCTTCGGCCGGACATGGCTGATGGATCACCCATCGGCAAGTGATCCTAAACCGCGCCCGGCCCAGCGTCAACTTCGCCCCGACCGGCCGACTGGCTGATCGGCCCTCCCCGCAGGCCGATCGCTTCGCCGATCGGTTCAGTCCTCTGATTCGTCCGAGATCATCGCGGTCGTACTCATCTCAGAGGGTTCCGACTGGGCGATCCCCCCACGATCGGCGAAATAGAGGGCGTTGAAGAGGAGTCGGAAAGTCCCTTGCGTCTGCCCGCGATGCTGGGGAGGGAATCCGAAGAGGACCACTCGTCCAGCCCCGCGATCGACGCTAACCAACGCAGGTCGACCAGCGAGCTCGTCCGGCCCGAGCAGCCAACCGCTCTGAAGCGGGGTTCGTTCGGCGTAACGAACCCAGACCGTGATCCGATCGTCTTCCGACGAGTCCGATCCCCGACCCGGATCTCCCGAAGACTCTTCCGCCGATCCCTCAAAGCCGTCCTCGATCGAGTCGTTTTCCTCCACCAGATCGTCCGAGCTGTCGGGCAATTCGAAGGCCAGTGACCTCGCAAAGTAAAGGCTCAGCGATTCGGGCATACCCCAGGTCATCGGGCCGGACTCGACGCGCGAGGCGCCCAAGATCGATCCGGGACAGAAGAACTGGTCCGAGCCGATCCCCTCCAGCGCGTTGGAGACCGGAAGATCGAATGCGGCCATCGCGTATCGACAGGAGTCTTCCAAGCAAACCAGGGTACCGCCCTCCTCGACGAACGCGCGGAGCGACTCCAGACCCTCATGGCCGAGGCCTCCCACATACGGGCGTTCGGTCGCGTTGAGCGGATATCCATCACGAAGGACGCGCGAGGACATCGAGGGAATCACCAGAACGCTGACCTGATCGATCAGACGGCCCGCGCGAATCTCGGCGTTGTGCAACACCGTGTAGGGAATCTGATGCGAATCGAACACGAACCGCGTCCATCCTTCATCCATGATCGGAATCCAAGGTTGATAGAGCCCGATGCGCGGTCGTGTCAAGTGAGTCATCGTCGGGATCGGCGGAGCGGGAGCGGGACGTCCCCCGAACTCTCCAGCGAGTTCGTCAAGGCTCTCCGAATCGGATCCCCCCTCACCGTGGACACCGAAGTCGTCATCAGCATTTGCTGTCGATCGATCGAGGGAGTTGAGTCGGATCGTCGTTTGCTCATCGAGGGCAAAGACGGTGACGGGTAACTCTTTGATCGTTCGTTCAACGATCGTGCGGGCCTCCTCATTGGCGGGAAAGCCGAGTGTGCCACTGGGGATCGATGCCGACTCACCTCGGACAAGTTGATCTAAGGCAACGGCGAGCGGTGCCGGCTTTCCATGACCATAGAGATCGTCATCGTTGTGGTTGACGATGCCGACCGGGACACCACCAGCGAGCAAGCGATCCAACAGGATGAAGTCGGCGTTGGCCAGATTGGCCACCAGGTAGTAGGCCGGATCACCCGACCCGATCGAGCGAATCGTGCCGGTCGGCGTCCCTACTCGTTCAATGATCGAAGCCTCGATGGGCAACGGGGCGTCGATCTGTTGGGAAGTCACGCCCATCTGCAAAGGCATCGTCCAGCCGGCCACATCGTAGGGGGCCTCCGCCTTGCCCTCGGCGTCGAGACGGGTCGGGTAAACCTGGCGCTCCATGACGTCCTTGAGGTAGCCCCGGTAGGGCTGGTCTGCCGGAAGGAGCCAGGTCCCTTGAGGGTAGTCGACGCCGGCGAGCGTGAAGGGCTCATCGGCGCGCTTGACCTCGATGCCGGTCGCCTGGAGTTTGTCGATCAGGGCGATGGCGCGACCGGGATCCCGTTGGTCGCGAGGGACGATCCAACCGTAGGGCGGCTCGGCTTGTCCCGCCTCGATCGCCTCTCGACCCATGCTCACATAGTTGCGTTGAAACTCTTGGCGGTACCGCGCCGCGAGCGTCAGCAAGGCCTCGGCACAAATGAGCTGATAGTCGACGATGTCGCGGAGCCGCCACCAGCCGCCCGGCCAGGGGTCGGGGAAATTGACGGCGAGGTCATGGTTGGAGAAGCCCCGACGCGCCCCTCGAAGCTCGGAGCGTTCGATGAACACCGGGGTGGCCAGTTTCACCGAGGCCGACTCGGTCAGCACACCGACCATGTTGTGTCGTTGGGGGACGGTCCGGCACCCACCGTTCCACCAATTATCGTACATCGCATAGGTCAAAACTCCCGATTTCTCATGCGAGGCCAGGGCCGTGGCCATGTGGGCACCGATCAGAAAGATCCCCTGAGAAACCTTCGGGTGCAGATTCGGGTTGACCGGATCGAAGAACGGGGGGACGAACATCCGCGCCCCGTATCCACCCATCTGATGCACATCCCAAGTGATCGTCGGAAACCAGCGGTGATAGAGGTATTCGGTCAGGTTCTGGGTCTCGCGAAGGTTGAGCATGAACCAGTCGCGGTTGGTGTCGTGCCCTGCGTAGGGGTGATAAAGCTCGATGAGGCCACCACCCTCCCAAGGGTTTCCGAGACTCCGTCGATACCAGTCGGCCACGATATCGACCCCGTCCGGATTCACTGAGGGGACCAATAGGAGGACCGTGTTGTCGAGGATGGTCCGGGTCGTCTCGTCATCACTGGTGGCCAGTCGATGGGCCAATTCCATCGACATCGGCGTCGAGGCGGTCTCGCTGGAGTGGATCGTACAGGTGATCATGACGACCGTCTTGGTCTGCTCGATCAGGCGACGCACTTCGTCCTCATCGGCGATTTGTCGAGGATCGGCCAAGGCGGCCTGTGCGGTCCGGGCCGCCTCGAGATCGGCGATCGTCTCAGCGCTCGAGATTACCGCGGAAATCATCGGGCGATCGCGTGTGGAGCGACCCAGTTCTTCCAGGACAATCCGATCGGACGTTTCGGCCAAGATCCGATAGTAATCGACGACCTCAGCCCAATTGGGCAACGAGTAGTCGGCTCCAGGACGATACCCCAGATGCTCCTCGGGGGTTGGCGGATCCGCATGGGTCACCGCGATCGTGCTGAAGAGGATGAGGACTATGCCCATGGCGAGCCGACCGATCCGGCAGACGCCCCTGATCCATCGAGCCCTGCCTCTGAGGGTGTGCCCGTCTCTGCAAACCATGTCATGCCTCGTTGTGCGTCTCGGTTGACTTGAAGCGGTCGGTTCGTCGCCGCAGAATGATTCGGTGACGGCGACCGAGGTCGTCGATGCGGTCGCCGACGGTCCGAGCCGGTTGGGAGGGTCGAAACGCCCCGGACCGACGTCGTAAACTCCCAGAGTATCGCCCTGGAAGCGTCGGACAAGAGACCGCTGAGAAACCTCGGGGATCGCCGTCTCCCTCTCCAACGTCCGCTCCTGCGCGCATCGAGGCCACGACCATGAGCATTGCTGATACCGTCGGATCGGGATCGCAGACCTTCGACTGGAGGCGTTGGCCCGAGCCCGCGCAACTCCAACGCGGCTGGCTCGACCAGACTCGTCGTTCGCATCCGTTTCTGGATCAGTTGGCCGATCGGATGCTCGAGGAGGCCAGCGTTCATCTGTTCGATTTCGTGGACCACTTCGTCGTCCGTAACCACGACGGCCTCACCGAGCGACTGGTGGATCTCGGATTCTCTCGCGAACTGACCCCCTACGAAGCGACTGAGCCGGTCTACGGCCATCGCGAGGCGATGTTTCCACGCGTGGTGGTTCGTCCGGCCACGGTATCGGATCGTGGGACGATGGCTGATCGGACCGAGATCCTGGAGGTCGCGATCCAGGTCGAGTCGGTCGCCGATTTCTCGAGGGCCCACGACCTGGGCCTGGAGATCGTCGGTTGGCCGCTGGGTCCGTATCGGATCGCGCGGATCCCTGGCTCGTCGACGCGCTTGGCCGTGGTCGAACGTCGGGCCTACCTTGGTTTCGAACCCTACCCTGGCGACCTGGCCCAGCGCGGTCAGATGGCCCCGACCCGGGCCCGCGACATTCTGGCGGCCCGCGAACTTTGGAAGGGTCGGCGCCGAAGTTTCCCCGACGACGGCCAGGCCTTCGATGCGGCCGATATGCTCATCGAGCGGATGATCGAGATCGTCGGCGACCGCGATCTGGTCTGTCACCTGGTATTCGAGGTCGAGCGGGACTATTGGGAGTCGCGCAATCGGGCGGCTCGGGTTCAGAAGCATCGCCAGGACCGACTCGGACTGGGCTGGGCCAACCATGACCATCACACTTTTCGGAGTTCACGCGAGCACTTCCCCCGACTCATGAAGATGTTCAAGACCCTGGGCTTCAACCTCCGCGAGAGCTTCCATGCTGGAGCCGAGGCCGGTTGGGGCGCCCAGGTTTTGGAACACCCGGTGACCGGGATCGTGATCTTTGCCGACCTCGATTTGGCCCCCGAAGAGGCCAATCAAGACTTCGCCCATCACGCACTTCCAGCCTTGGATCGCCCCAATACGGTCGGCCTCTGGGTCGGCCTACACGGCGAGTCGATCCATGAGGCCGGCATGCATCACCTGGAGGCGCAGTTCGACTTCGATCGGCTCCGCGACGACCTCGAGCGCGAGGCCGAGATCGCCACGATGACCCCCTTCAGCAACTTCCCCTTCCTGCGCCAGGCCTTTACCCAGGGCGAGACCTGGGTCGTTCCCAAGCATCGGGCCGACCGTTGCCTGGAACGTGGCTGGATCACAAGCGAGGAGCATGTCCGGTTCCTCCAAGACGGCGCTCGCGGCAGTCACCTGGAGAACCTGCAACGTACTGAAGGCTACAAAGGGTTCAACCAGCAGGCCGTGAACGCCATCATCACCGAGACCGATCCTCGACGTGGCTGAGTTCCTCCAGTCATCGACCCGTCGGACCGAATCGATCTCCAAAGCCCCGTCACCTAGCAGCCCCACCACGTCGCGGCTTGACATCCGAGCCGCGACGGTCAGACTTCCAAAGGTTCAACCAGGTTCCAATCCAACCCGGAACTTTGCGCTCTATGTGAGCGTCTGAATGAGCTAGAAGGCGGTTTACTCCGTCTTGTCAATCCCCTCTCCCCACATCGTCACGACCGATCGTACCGCCAGACCGGGTCCGTTCCTGTGATCCGTCCCAACATGTCGGATCGGATCGGTCCGGTCGCTCACAACGTTTGAGGACATCTGAACCATGCGTCGCAGTCGATCGCTCTACGGGGCGTGGGTCCCGTTCCTCCTGTTGGTGACGTTGAGTGGGATTGCTTTTACCCCGTTCGCTTCGGCCCAGGATCCCGAACCCAGTGAGGTGGAGTCGAGTGAGGCTTCAACCTCTAGTCCGGAACAAGCAATCATCTCGTTGGCTGATCGCGACTCGACTCCCGAGCTGTTCATCGATCCGAAGATTTTCCAAATCGACCCTGGAGCGGAAGTTAGGCCTCGACGCCGAATTACGCCACCTCAAGAACGCCGCGTCCGGGAGATGGCCAATAACAACACCCAGATCGACGAACGTTTGATTCGCGACTACGTGAACTACAACATCGTTCAGTTCACGACGCAAGAAGTTCGCGACGAGGTCCGCAATCCTAGCAACAGGCCCAGTCGTGAGATCCTTGTCGACAAGTATCTTAAGAATCTGACGGTGCCGCTTAAGAACGCCTTCTTGAACGATAATCGCCGCTTCCTGGTGGCCTATCAAAACGCTTTGCGCACCGAACTCGTCCCTTTCCTTGAGATGAATCCCCTGGCCCGGATCGAAGCGATGACCGTGCTCTCGCAGACCCGGGACCCGCAGCTTCTCGACGTTTTCCTAGCGGCGATCAACGATCCCGACCAGTTGGTCTGGGTCCAATTAAAGGCGATTCAAGGGGTCCGCGAATTGGCCATCACCCGTGAACGCGGGGGCGGGAATGCGATCCTTAACACGTCACAGCAGGCTGCCGCAGCCGCCGAGCAACTGGCCAACTACCTGCAGAACAACCCCGATGTCCCTTGGATCGTTCGACTCCGAGCACTCGATGCGTTGGGTTACATCCGTGAGTCGACCGTCGCAATTCTGCCCCCCGACCTGAAGATCGCGCGAACTCTCCTCGAAATCGTGACCGATCGTCGCGAGCGACTCGAGAACCGCGCCCGCGCTGTCTGGGCCCTCGGAATGCTCCGCATCGACAACCAAATCCGGGACTATAACTTCGGATTGGTCGCCTACCTGGCCGGGATTACCGCATCGGACCTGACCGTTGAGATCCTTCAAGCTTATGAATCGAGTACCGAATTGGCCCGACAAATTACGGGTCTGTTGATCTTCTCTGTTCTTGTGAGCTTCGAAGGCGAACGTGATCCCGATCTCTCCGCTAGCGGGTTGCTCAGGGTCCGTCCCGATCATCCCAACATCGGTCAATCACAAGAGGCGATCCAAACGATTTATCAAGGTGTCTCCGAACTGTCCCAGGCAAGCTACCGGTTCGTCTTCGCTGGTCCTGAAGAAGTGAATAACCGCCGGCAGATTTTGAAGGACACGCTGGCCGAATTCCGCGTAATGCTCGCCAAGCAGAAGCCCGAGTCGTTGCAAATCGATTCCGGCGGTGAACCCTATGATATGCCGATCGTCCCCAGCGTACCCCAACCCTGATCGCCATATGTGTGCTGTCCGCCTCCGGCTATTCCATCCCTTCCAAGCCCGAACCCGGCGACGAACATCAACGTGGCCGGGTCGGGGATCGCCGGTCCTTCGGTCCAATCGAGAGACAACTGACGAGACGTCGTCTCTGAGCGTTCGACGAAACAGACGGTTGGGTCGACTCAAACTCTTCGTCGTCTGCTTCGTTCTGGGGATCGCTCCCATGCTCGGGTGCTCCGAGGAATGGCGTGACGTGTCGATCTCAACGACGACGGTCAACGGACGGATCACCTATAGAGGCCGACCGATTTCCGGCGGATGGATCGAATTGTTACCAGCCGAGGGCAGCCTCGGTTATCTTCGATCCTCTCCACTCGACGCCGACGGTCGGTTTCAGATCGAACGCGTCTCCGAGGGGGTCCACGTTGTCCGTGTGGTCAACCCCCCCTTCTCTTTGACCAGCGTCGGTCCGGTCGAAGCGCGTTCGAGGTTCGAGACACCGATGTCTCCAGCCCGCGTGATGGTTCGAGAGGGAGACGAACTGCTCATCGAGCTTCGCGAGTTCGAGTTTCGGACCGCTCGCTGAGCGATTTCTTAGGGGGATCGAGCGTTGACGACTCTGACCTCGACGATCGCCCATCCAGACCCTCCAGACCCGGCTGATGGTTCGGGTGACCCGGAGGCGCTGCCGACTCGCTGGAAGTTCCGGCCTCACGACCGCCATCAGATTCTTGCCTTGAGCCGCGCTTCCGGATTGGACCCTTTGGTGGCCCAGTTGCTGGTCAATCGCGGCCAGGTCGAACCCGAGGCGGCCACTCGGTTCCTCAACCCCTCGTTGAGCCAATTGCATGACCCCGTGACGATTCCAGGCCTGGTCACGGCTGCCGAGCGGATCCAGCGAGCCGTGCTCGATCGGGAGCGGGTGGTCATCTACGGCGACTACGACGTTGACGGTGTCTGCGGGAGCAGCTTGCTCTGGGCCTGCTTGCGATCAGCCGGGTTGGAAACGGTCCGCTACTACATTCCCAACCGGATCGATGAAGGCTATGGCCTGAACGTCCAGGCCTTGGAGCAGATCCGCTTTGAGATGCGGGCCGATCTGGTGGTGACCGTCGACTGCGGGATCACCTCGATTGTCGAGGCCGAGCGTGCCGCCGAACTCGGCCTAGACCTGATCATTACGGACCACCACACACCGGGCTCGACATTGCCAACGGCCTTCGCCGTGGTTCACCCGGGCTTGGCCCACTCACGCTACCCTTGGCCTCATCTCTGCGGCGCAGGTGTGGCATTCAAGTTGGCTTGGGAAGTCTGCCGACGGCTCAACGATGGACGGCATGCGACCCCGCGACTCAAGCAGTTCCTCTGCCACGCCATCACCCAGGTCGCCTTGGCTACGATCGCCGATATGGTCCCGCTGGCGGACGAGAACCGGATCCTGGTCTGGTATGGGTTGCAAGGGTTGTATGAAGACCATGCCGTGGGTCTGCGGGCGCTCTGCGACGTGGCCGAGGTCAAACGCGATCGTCGGGTCTCCACTGGCGCGGTGGGCTTCAAGCTCGCGCCCAGGATCAACGCTGCCGGTCGGCTCGACGACGCCCGTCTGGCGGTTGAACTGCTGACGACCGATCGCGACGACCGCGCCCGCGAACTGTCGGATCGCCTCGACCAGATCAACCGGCAACGGCAACAGGTCGAGCGCACCATCGTCGAGCAGGCCCGCGCCCAGATCGAGGCGATGGGAGGCGTTTCCGGTCGCGGCTCGATCGTCGTTTCCGACCCGACTTGGCATCCCGGAGTCATCGGGATCGTCGCCGGCCGACTGGCCGAGACCTACCAACGACCCGCCGTCGTGATCGCCGAACAAGACGAGTCGTTCGCTCAAGGGTCGGCTCGCTCGGTCGACGGCTTCGATGTTCATCGGGCCATCATCGATTGCGCCGATCTGCTCGATCGCTTCGGCGGACACCGCGCCGCCGCCGGGATCCGCTTGACCCCGGATCGGATCGACGCGTTCCGCGAGCGGTTCGAGATCTATTGCCAACGCGAACTGACCAGTGAACAGCGTCGACGGACCCTCTGGATCGACGCGGAGGTCCATCTCGGCCAGCTCGACCATCGAATCGTCACCCAGATCGAGAAGCTCGAGCCGTTCGGCTTGACCAATCCCAAGCCGAATTTGCTGACCGACCGAGTCCGCCTCGCCGCCGATCCCCGGTTCGTCGGCAAAGCGCAAGAGCATGTCCAACTCCGATTGGCCCAGGGTGAGGTCATCCTACCCGGCATCGCCTTTCAGATGGCCGAGAAATTTCGCCAGGTTCAAGCTGGTGACCAACTGGCGATCGTCTATCAGCCCGGTTTCACCCGAGGGAAGGTCCGTGTCGAGGTCCTGTTGGAGATCCGCGACGTCCATCTCTACGAAAAGTCGGCGTGATGGAGCATCGCTTTCGCGCTTCGTTGTTCTGTTGCGAACCGAGGGGGCGCGTCCCAACGGTTCGTGCATCTGGTCGCCCGATCTAAAATGGCCTGGGTCTCGATTCCGGATCCCGGATGACTTCGGTAGCCGGCGCTGTTCTTGCGTGACGAGTCCCGATGGCCGGTCGATCGCCCACATTTCCACGAGTTCCGATCGCCCATTGCCCATCTCTTCCTTCAAGCGATCCAACGGCAGGGAGCTCAACCGTGGCCACGCTCCAACGGCGGTACCTGTTCCCGGGCGTCATCGAACTGAACGTCCAGGCCAGACGCATGCTAGGAGTTAATATTTATTTGATCGACGGTGGATCCGAGTTCGCGCTCATCGACGTTGGGTTCCTCGACGAACTAGGCGAGGTTCTTGAGTTGATCCGCCAGATGGATTACCCGCTCTCGGCCTGCAAAATGATCCTGGCAACCCACGCCGATGCCGACCACATCCAGGGCTTGGCCGAAGCGCGAAAGATCCTCAAGTGCGAGGTGATGGCCCATCCGGCCAGCGTGGCCCCGATCGAGCAGGGCGACGAGATCGCGACGTTCGCCCGGATCGATGCCCAACAGATCGCTATCCCCATGCCACGTTGCAAGATCGACCGGACCGTCGACGAGGGGGACGTCCTCGAAGTTGGCCAACGTCGCCTCAATGTTTGGAGCACGCCGGGACATACCCCAGGACAACTCGCCTTTCGGATGGGCGACCTGCTCTTCAGCGGTGACAACATCTTCCGGGACGGCAGCGTTGGCGCCATCGATGCCCACCACGGATCCCACCTGCCTGACTATATTGCCAGCTTGAAGCGGATCCGCGACTGTGATGCCGCCTACTTGCTTCCCTCACATGGTCCGTTCTTCCGACGCGATCCTCAGCTTATCGACCGGACGATCGTACGGCTCGAGTCCTATCTCCACCTGGCCGACTTCGGTACCTGCGCTGTTGACTGGCCCTTACTCGACGAATGGGAAGAAGAGTTGGTCACGGGCAAAGTCAATTACGACGCATAACAAACAGACCTCGAAAGCCGTCGATCTTGATCCGGTCGTAGGCATGCCAAGGCAATGACAATCGCCCCGGCCCGTGTCCGCCTCTTCAGAAGGCGGCCGGTCCGGGGCGGAGAATCGAAGCCGTCGAAGGTCACGGGACGGCTTCAACATGGGATCGGGTTCGATCGGTCGACTACTCAGGCGATCGGAGCGGGTCGATCAGGGGCGTGCCCGGAGCAGTCGCGTCTGCACCTGCTGCACCTTCGCCGCCGATCCCGACTCCAATCAGGTTAACCGAGCGTGCCGCGATGGCGTAGCTGAGCACCGAGTTGACCACCACGTTGAACGGCTCGGCCAACCTCGTGATCAAGATGTTGAGCCGGACGAGCGGGTCCCGATAGACCCGGATCCGGTCGTTAGGAAAGAGTTGGTAGTTGGTTGTGGGATCGCCCGCGTTGATGATCGCCGCCAGGTTAACCGGCAAAATCTGTTCACAACAGGCGCCCGGGGGCGCTGGTCGAACCAACCGGACGTTGGTCCCGGAGGCCAGGGCGGTCAGCCCGCCGGTGAACTGAATCGCATCCAGGACGGTCTCGTTGCCGGTGATTGGCTGGCGCCCAGGCAGGTTGACCTCCCCCAAGACATAGTAATATTTGCTGTTGTACGAAGCGATGTCGACCACAACGCGGTCGCTGTCGCCCGGGTCAACCTCATCGAACTGTTCGGTTTCGGGATTATATTTGATGAGCCCCAAGGGCTCGTCGTTCAGGTAGTCGCGTAAATGAAAGATGATCTTTTCTTTCGCTTGGCGAAGTGTGAGGCCTGTAACGTACACTTCGCCATAGTATCCCAGATTGATCGTACCGTCGGGACGGACCAGCCGTTCGCCGATGATCGGTCGACCCGGCAGCGCCTCCAGAACCTCGACGAGCAGCAAGTCGGGCGGCTCGATCCGGTGTGGCGGCATCGTGACTTTCGACAGCTCGCGAGGGATGTCGGTCTGAGCGATCGCCTTTTCGGGCGTCCGCACCGTCTGGCATCCGCAAAGCGATCCGAGGCTCAACAGCAGCAACGCCGTTTTGACGACGAGCCGTTGGCCATTGGTCTTGCTTCCTTCCATGGAACACCCCTCTCCAGATCGATCGGTGCCCGGCCACTTGACTCGGGCACCGCGGTCTGACGCGGGGACACCTCCTCGCCCCACGCGATCGCTACAGCTTCCAGGATCGGCAACGGCGAGAGACGGCTCTACTTTCTCTGAGGGTTCTTTGGATCTTGGCGATCAACGCCGGCCGAACGGGTCGTGGGGGCGGCTCGTCCGATCACGTTGGATCACGCCTCGGTTGAAATATCGCGAGGCTCCACCTCCAGGTACACGACCGGCATCGCGGAGCGACCCACCGCGCGACTGTGAAATCCGGCTCGTTGGGCGACCGCCGAATCTGTCCATACCGAGCCGGGTCGATCCCATACTGCTGGATCGGCCGAGCCGGCTCGGCATACCCCCGCGATCGCCTTGACGGGACGCCCGCTGTTGTTGCCACTGTGTCGCCAGCCAAAGGAACTCGCCCTGATTGAGACTCCCAGATCGACCGAACCCCGGTCGGAGAAACGGATCGCTCAGCAACGCAAAGCTGGCCGCTGGTGAGAGCGAGGGGCCGATCCGGGACCGCTCGGTCATTACGCTCGCGGAGGCTGCCGGCTCAACGAACCCCTGCGCCGAGGCCTCGACGACCGACAGCCCAGCCAACAGGGCCATCCCCATCGTTACGCCCGTCAACACCCGTTCTGACCTGCCTGACAAGAGTCGATTCCGAGGGATACGCATGCGTCACTCCTTCGCCACGATCCCACATGACCGTCCGGTCCGAATCATCTGATCACGGCTCCTCCGAGATCACCGGGCCGGAAACCAAAGCGTCCATCGACGCGCCGAGTCGTCGCGATCCACCCTTTCGGTCGAGCTGGACATCCACAGAACACTCCGGATGATCGTTCGACTCGCAGCGATCCCGGGTGATTCCTTGCTGGACCCCCAGGCAACCCCGACAATCCGCAGATCCCCAACCCGAGCAGTCCCGATGGCGCGATGGACTTGGCTTTTCCGGTGGGGGCGGTCCGATCGACTCTTCAGGACCCAGCGACGCCGCGTCCGGTGTCGATTCGGCGATCGAGGACCGGCCCCGGTCGATCGCATCACCGTTCGGTCCTTCACAGCCCGTCATCAGCCCCCTGGTCCAGCATCGATGACACGTTTGGTTGGTTACCGATGACGGGCGTCCGGACCGTTGACCGAAATCCGGGGTTGCGATAGAGGAACGGAGTAACCGATGCCCGACCGCATGGAAGTACAAGGACCGACCCGGTCCCGAGTTCGCCTCGGCCTCCTCCCAATGGCCGTCCTGTTGATCGGCGTCCTCAACGCCCAGGAGGCGTCAGCTCAGTTCGGCCTCTTCCCGAACTGGCCGATCAAACGGGAACGCGTCCCCCACGAATTGGAAAATCCGATCCACCACTATTATCGCTACCAGTACTGGGGCCATTATCCGACATGCTGGCGGCAGTTCCCCGATGGCCACGGCTGTGCCAGCGCAGCGTTTCCCGATCGCGCTGCCGAGTACGCCGAACGTCCACTTGTCATTCCCGAGGGATTAGACGACACCGGACCGATTCTGGAACGATCGCGGCTTCCGTTCGAAGATCTGGAAGAACCGCAACGCCCGGATCTGGAGATTCCGCCGTTGAATCCGGATGATTCGGACCCGTTCAACTTTGAGGAGCCATTGGGCCAACCGAGGTCTTCCAATCTGACTCCGGGCGCTTCGGATCGCTCGAACAACGATCGGCACCTCGAGACCGTCTCCGCTCGAGATCTGTGGGATGAGTCTTCCCGGGAAGTCCGAACGACCGCTTTTGAGGCGCGTCCGCCTATGAACCGTCCCCGTCAAACCGGGCTTTGGAACCGGTTGATCCGGCGATTCGGGCGCTGATTTGAACCCACGTTGCACCTCGAACGACGTTGCAACGAATCGGCGATGGGAAAAACCCGGCCTCGATTGGTCCGATCCGCACCAGATCGGGTTTGCCAATCGGGGCCGAGTTCGAACACGATGGCTGCTGATTTCGGCTCGATCCGTCCATTGCTCCACGCGTTGCATCGAGAAAGTGTCCCCAATGCACGAGCGTCAGAAGCAACGGTTGATCGTGGGGGGGGCCGCGACGTTCGTCCTGCTGATCTCGGTAATCATTCTGCTGGTGGGCACCTACACGGCGCCTTCCCGCGCGGTCCTTCGAACTCTGGTCGACCTCCAGATCGCGGCCGAAGCCGGGGACTTGGAACAGGCTCGGAGCCTTTGCACCGAGCGTTTCCTTGACGAGGTCGGGCTTCAGCAGACTGAGGCGGGCTCGTTCTTTCAAGTCCCCGTGACGCTCGAGAAGAACTACCGACTCTGGAGACGGACCGATGGGGTCATCTGGCTTCGGCCGACCGACATTCGCGGCCCGGTCTATCAATTTCTTCGAGACGACGACCATTGGCGGTTCGACGGCTTGATTGCGAGAGACGAGTACCGTGGACGGCTTAGATCGATCGCAGGGACCCCCTTGCCGACTCCTTGAACCCGACTCCGAGCAATCTCAACGATTCGCCCACGTTTGACACCAACGTCCGTTTGACTAGGATCGCCAGGCGTTGGAGATTCGCCGACTCGGGTCGATCCTGCCACCATGACGCTCCGACGACACCGTAGATCGCTTCGTGATCGGAGGCCCCTTTGCGTTTGACCCCTCGACCTTCGATGCGTGACGGCTTCCGCTTACGGCATCCTTTGTGGATGATCTGCCTCACGTTGCTCGTCGCGATTGCCAACCGAGGGCCAATGGCGATGGGCCAATCGCCGGACGTTACCCCGACGGACGCTCCGAACGAGCCCACCGGATCGTTCGAGGCGTCGTCGACTCCGGAAGCGGACCCGGAGCCGATCGCCGAACCACCGAACGGCCCATCCACCCTGTTTGAAGGCGGCACGTTGGCGATCTTGACGCGTTCTCATGTCATGCTCTGGCCCTTGGCGATCTGCTCGGTAGCCACATTCGGCTTCGCCCTGGAGCGAACGTTGGCCCTCCGTCGCCGACGGATCCTGCCTCGCGAATTCGTTGAGCGGTTCCTCGATCGGTTGCAGGCCGGCAAACTGGATCGCGAGCGCGCTTTGGAATTCTGCAAGGCCAACGACTGCGCAGCCTCGAGGATCATCGCCCTGGCGGTCCGACACTGGGGTCAGCCCGGCCTGACGATCCGTCAGATCGTGGCTCAGGACGCCGCGGGCGAGGTCGTTGAGTGGAAGCGGAACGTCCGAGTTCTCCAGGGCGCCGCGACGATCGCTCCGCTGCTCGGGCTCTTGGGGACCGTCATCGGACTAATCCAAGCGTTCGCGGCGCTCGGGGGTATCCAAGGAGGTCAACGCGGCGAGGCACTGGCCGAGGGGATCAGCCTGGCCCTGATCGCCACGGCTGCCGGCCTGGGCATCGCAGTCTTTGCCCTGGTGACCTATTACTACTTGATAAACCGCGTCGATGCCCTGGTCCGCGAACTCGACGGGATCCTCCGCCAGGTCATCGATCGGATTGCGGGACACCCGCTCGATCCGCTTCACGCCCTGGGGACCATGCCCCCCAATCCGGCCGGTCAGGCGACCGGTCCCGAATCCCGGGAGCCGATCGCGATGATCCCGCCAAGCCCCAACCCTGGCTCCACGTTCGTGACCCGCTGACCAACCCGAACGGTTCGAGCCCATCGGACATCGGATCTCGCTTGTCTGAACCCTCGATGTTCGCATGATCGAGCATCCGACCGCTCCACTCCGCACCTCAGATCGAGTCGACCATCCATGTTGAGTCAGACCATGCAGGCCGACGAGACGCCGCAGATCAACATGACACCGATGGTCGATGTGGTCCTCTGCCTCCTCATCTTCTTCATGGCCGCGACCAAGCTGTACGACTGGGACGACGCCCAGTTCACCGTCCGCGTCCCTGAGGTCGAGACGGCCGCGCCACTGACCAAGGCCCCCGACGACATCTCGGTCACCCTGGTCGAACCGGGCCGGATCCGCTGGAACAATGAGCCGGACCCGTTGGACTTGGAGACACTCCGGTCGCGGCTCGATGAGGCTCGGTGGCGCTATCCCGCTCAGGGGGTCCTGATCCGCGCCGACCGCGAGATCGCCTACCAGCACCTGGCTGACCTATTGGCCACCTGCGAGATGGCGGGGATCCGCAACGTCCGACTCCCGGTCGATCCTCGGAGTCTCGGTCCAGCCCGCTCCGAAGCATCGCCCGAACCAGAACTAACCAACCCGTAGCCCACCGGATTCCGATCGACGTCAAGGTGCCGCTCCGCCCGACTTCGTCGACGCACTCGTTGTCGTACTCCGGACCACTCATTCGCCCGTTGCGGCTCGATGGTCCCGTCCTCGTTGATTCCTCCAGCCTTGGGAAGGTTTGATCCGATGAGTTCGACGATTCCGGAGACGGCCCCGCAGCCAGACCCCGAGCTGACCGCCGGTCCCCATGGCCCGCCGACCGAGCCGAAGCGTGGACCGCTCCGACGCCTCTATCACTGGGTCCTGAGCTGGGCCGAGACCCGATATGGGTTGCCCGCCTTGGCGCTGGTCTCCTTCACCGAGTCGTCGTTCTTCCCGATCCCACCCGACCCGCTCCTGATGGCCTTGTCGGTCGGTAAGCCGAAGCGTGCGCTACTCTACGCGACGGTCTGCTCGATTGCCTCGGTACTCGGTGGGATCTTCGGTTATGTCATCGGAATGTACTTCTACGAGCTGATCGGCGAGCCGATCGTCGAGTTCTATCACCTGGCTGAGAAGTATCAGGAACTTGGCGACGCATTCCAGGAAGCCGGTTTTTGGGCGATCTTGGGAGCGGCCCTGACGCCGATCCCCTACAAGGTTTTCACCATCGCTGCCGGGGCCTTCAAACTCAGCCTAGCCACGTTCATCATCGCCTCGGTCGTCGGGCGGAGCCTGCGGTTCTTTGCCGAAAGCGTCCTGATCCGGATCTTCGGCGACTCCATCCGCGACTTCATCGAGAAACGGTTCAACCTCGTCGTCACGCTCTTCTTCATTCTGCTAGTGGGTGGGTTCTTTATCATCAAGATGGTGCTTTGAGCCGAAGGCCTCGGACGATCGGGCGAGAGGCGGGCTTAGGAGATCATCCTTGGCCCATTACTCTTCCGACTTGCTCGGGATCTCGTCCGACCGTTGACGTCCTGAGCACTCCTGTTCACTCAGCAGACTGGTAGACCGGTTGGGGGGATTCGTTCGACGCCTGAGCACGGCTGCCTTTGGGATCGAGCCGGTCGAAGAGACTCAAGCAGGCCGGCAAGAGGAAGATGTTACCCAAGGTGCTACCCACCGTGGCGATCGCGACCATGGCACCGAAGTTGGCGAAGGGCACGAACTCGCTGACCCAGAGCTGGGCGAACCCGACGGCCACGGCCAAGCTGGAGAGCAAGACGCCGGGGCCGGTCACCGCGTAACTCTCCAGAAGGCTCTCGACATGGCTCCGGCCCCCGTCGCGGAGTCGACGGTATTGCAGGAGGCAGTGGAACGTGTCGTCGACGGAAAGATCCAGGGCGATGCTGGCCACCAAGGCGGTGGCGATGTCGAGCTTGATCCCCATCCAACCCATCAGTCCGAGAACGAACCCGACGGCCAAGATCGTTGGGAAGATCGCCAGTCCGGCCAGTCTCGGACGACGAAGTGCCAGGACCAGCATCAGCATGATGCTGCCCAGCGCCAGCAAGAGAGTCGTCCATTGCGTCACCACGACCGAGCGCGACGTCTTGGTCATGAGGTAGGAGAGGCCGGTCAGGTACGACTGCGCGCCGAACAGGTCGCTCGCCGTCGCGCGACAGAGCTGGAAGATCGCCTGTTTGTCGCGATTCGGCTGCTGTTCGCGGATCCGGGTCAGGACCCGGCTCTGTTGCGAGTCGGGCTCCCAGAAGTTGCCGAGCAGCTCGGCCTGCGGACTGGCCTGGATCAAGCGGAGTTTCGTCTCCAGGGCCAGGGCGGCCTGTTCCGGATCCAATTCCGCGATCCGGCCGTCGGGATCGAGCACCGTATTCAGCGAGATCTGGTGGGCGACCTGGCCGGTCTCCTCGACGGTTTGCTCCCAAACGGCAAGGTCCTGGAGCGCGGCCATATCGAGGCCGTCCTCCATTGGCATCACCGTCTCGAAGACGCCGATGCCTCCCAACCGCTCCTCGACGTACCGGTAGTCGTCGACGACTCGAGTATCGTTTTGATAGATGTTGACATAGTTGGTTTCGTATTGGAGCGTCAGGCTCCCGAGAGAGATCGGCACGGCGACCACCACAAGCGTGCCGACGATCCAGCCGGCTCGTCGGTTGACTGTCATCAATAAGGAACTGATCGGTCGAGCGAGTGGCGAGCGCGAACCGTAGCGGACCGGCCACTCCAAGGGGACCGGCGGGAGCATCGCCAAAGGGGTGGTGGCCATCACCACCAGGGCCGTCAGGAACGTGCAACTGCCCAGGATCCCGCCAAACTGCCGGATCGGGACCAGATTGCTGGTCAGCAAGGCGTAGTAGCCCAGAGCCGTCGTCACTGCGCACCAGAAGATCGGGACCGAGACCTGACGCATCGTCTCCAGCCCGGCATGCTGACGGCTTCGCATCGTTCGGAGGTCGTCACGGTAATGGATCGCCAGATGGCTCGCCGCAGGCATCGTCAGCACGATGATCTGAGCCACCAGCGGTCCGCCCGACAACGAGAGCTTCATCCCAAGCACGGCCATGATGTGCTCGGTCCCGAGCCAGACCGTCCAGCCGGCCAGGATCGGGATGATCGCCCACCAGAGGCTCCGGACCGCCACCAGCATGACGAGGCCAATGAGGGTCATGCCGAGGATCGAGAGGCGACGACCGTCTCGCTCGATGGCCAGGAACCCGTCGGCCAGCAGGACCGGCGGACCCACGATCGCCACCCGTTCCAAGCCTTCGTCCTGAGCGAACTGGTCGGACCGCTCCCGGAGCGCGGTGATGATCGATTTGATGTCGTACTCCTCGGAGTCGCCCAGGCGGACCATCACCGAGGCCGTTGTTCCCGACTCGCTGACCAGATTCCGCGCCAACAGGGGATGCGCGGTGATCCGTTCGCGAAGCGTCTCGAGCCGATCGGCCTGACCGGCCTCGTCGGCTTGACGGATCGCCGGCCCCAAGACGAGGGGCGTCGTCGATGGATCGATCGAACGGATCCCCTGCTCCAGGACGGTAATGAAGCCCTCCCGGAGAAAGGCGGGCAAGCGGACGAGCCGGAGCAGTTGGTCATCCAACTCCCAGAGGACCGGCATCTGATCCAGCGACTCGACGCGGACGACTCCGTTGATCTGGTCCGGGCCGATCCCTTCAACCAACCGACCGAGACGCTCGATCCCCGTGGCGCTGAGGTATTCCGGATCGTCGTAGACGACGAACACGAAGTTGTCATTGCCGAATCGATCGGCGGCGCGTTGGTAATCCAGCAGGTCCGGGTCGTCTTCGGCGAAGAACGAGCGAATCGACTGCTCATAGGTGACCTTCTGGCCGCCGACCAGCAGGGCCACCAGGATCACGACGGTCAGACCGAAGCTCAAGTAACGGAGCCGAAACAGGGACGCGATCACGTTGGCAGACCGTTCCGTTTGTGAATGCGGCTAGGGAGGCCGGGGGCCGAGACTGCCCCGAGGCATGACGAGGCTCAGTGCCCGCGTATCGACCCGGCCTCGAGGTGGGCCTTAGCGAGCTTCTCTCTGTTGTAGACCGCTTAGGAGGAAATCAGCAGGTCGATGACCTTCTGCCCAACCACAAACAGCGTGACGCTATTGGTCAACGCCGCCAGGATCAGCAATGATCGTCCGATCAAGCCCGACGAGACCCGCTTATCGCCGTGACGGAAGCTCAGATAGAGCGTGGCCCAACTGACCAGGGGCAGCATCAAACCCTGCGCCACGCCACCAACGATGACCAGGAGGACCGGCGAGCGGACGAGGATGTACAGCGAGATCGATACAAGCAGATAAGAAATACTGACTCGACGGATCCAACGCGCCCGATCACCGGGGTGGTCGAGCCGGATCAATTGAGCCAGGCCGAGCAGGTCGACCGTCATCCGGCTATTGGCGGCCGTCGACGAATAGATCGTGCTGAAGAGGATCGCCCAAGCTCCGACCAGGAACGCCACCTGCGTCCAATCTCCGAGCGGGAGATAGATCTTGCCCAACTCCGTGATCATTTCTGGACCGTCAGGTGTGCCTGACCCGGGATCTTGAGGATTGTGCAAGACCGCCGCGCCCAAGATATAGAAGGCGATCGTTGCGATCGTGAAGACGACCATGCTGAACCAGGCGTCGTATTGCATCACCCGAATCCAGCCTCGAGCCCTCGCATACCAGTCGGGGTCCGCCGAACGACGCCCGGTGAACCGGGCGTATCCCTTCTCGATACACCAATACGGGTAGGCGAAGAGTTCGGCCGAGCCGACGCCGGTGATCCCATAGGTTGAGAAGGCCAGGAAAATGGCTGCTCCTACCGGAAGGCTGAAGGTGAGTCCCCCCAGCAAGGCCTCGCCATCGATCGGGTACTCCGAACCGGGTAAGGCCAGGCCGAGGGCGCAGAGGACCGTCATCAAGGTCACCAGTGCCACCAAAACGGCGGTCACGCGCAAGAGGCCGGAGAACCCACCGCGAACCAGCAAGACCATCGCGAGGATCGTCGTCAAAGCGCCCCAGAAATAGTCCGGGTGCGTCGTCAGATACGTCCGGAACGCCTCGGAATTCCCACCGACGAGGTCGGCCAAGGCTGGCACGGCCCCCGGGAAGCTCAAGGTCAAGGCTTGGCCGATCAGGCCGCACATCGCCCCGACCTGCGTGAGTGTCGTCAGCGTCATCAAAAGCCAAGCCCAGACCATCCAGGAGGTCCGCCAACGCGGGCCGGGCAAGTCGTGGAAGGCCTGGAGGGTCGTTTGGCCATGGACGATTGCGTAACGGCCCAGTTCGATCTGAACGATTACCTTGATGAAGCAACTGACGAGAATTAGCCAGAGGAACTGATAACCTTCCTCAGCGCCCAGGGCGGTCGTGCCGACCAACTCGCCGGTGCCGATGATCGCCGCGACTAATAAGAGCCCGGGACCGAGGTACCGGACCATCCGGAACAGACTTGTTGGCGGCTCGATGATCGCCTCGGTCGGCAGGACATCGGGCTCGACTCGCTGATCCTCAGGAACAACGGGCCGCTCGGCATCGGTCCTGGTTTCGCTGGTCATGAGGCCACCGTCCCCGATTCCTCGCGTCGCGGATCGCCGAGAACGACCCGCATCGATCCCGATCCATTCCGAGCAAGGGGCCCGATGACGTCCGACGACCCAAAACGAACGGACCGTGAACTCAGTCCAGATGCGGAACGGCATCGAGTCGCCGATCAAACGGTCCGACTCGCATTCGGACCACGTTACGTCCGGTTCACGGTGGTTGCAAACGAAATGGATTCGTCAGAGAACCGGCGCGACTGACGATGCCTTGGAGTTGCTCAAAGCGCGACGCTTAGATCTTCGCGAGACGGCTCGGACGACGGCGAACCCGCCGAAGCCGATACCGAGCAGGGCCCAGGTCGACGGTTCGGGGGTCATGATGGTGCCGGTCATTTCGACCCGGAGGCCGGTTGGGTTGACCGTCAGTTGCGGCGGGAGCGGGAGGTTCTCGATCACGAAGTCGAGCGTGTTGATCCCCTCGACGAACCCGTCGTTGACCTCGAAGTCGGCGAACGTTTGGAAGGCGCGTAGGGTCGGCCCATTGCTGTGCGTGAACCCGAGACTGAGCCCATTGATCCGGATGTCCAAACCGTTGTTGTCGGTCGACCAGCGCCCGGTGATCGAGGCATCTTCGGGGTTGAAGCCGGTCAGATCGAAGGTGGTTCGGTAAATGTAGACGCCGGTGGACGTCTCGTTCGACGTGGTGCTCTGGTCGATCTGGGGGCCGATCCAGGACGAGGTCTCGGAGTTAGGCATCCAGAGACCGTTGGCGAACGGGTTCCGGGTCGAGTCGGCCACGAACGCCTCCGAGCCGAAGCCCGAGCCGTCTGGGACCTGGATTAAGACGTAGTGGGGATCGATCTCCCCATCGGCCAGGAGGTTCCCGTCGGCGTCGAAGCCTGTGTTGAAGAGGGTCGTAATCGGGGTGGCCTGCACCGGGGCGCACAACAGCGCACCCAAGAGGCTCAGGCTGAAGGCGCGGAGAGTCTGGGGAGTTCGCATCGACTTATCCAGAAACGAGGGGGGAGGATCGGAAGCGAGCACGAACGAACGGTGTCGGAGAGAGGCTTTGCGGCCCGCGATTATACTGGGAACCCGTCCCTCGGGCACGAACAACCAAGCCTCTGTTTCGTCTAAGGTTCTCTATCGGTCCTGGACCTTCAATCCGGGCCGAGAAATCCAAGTGGACATCGCGCCCACCAAGCGTGAAGCGTGGGCTCGCGAACACCTCCGACTCAACCGGGATCCGTTCCGTTGCCGGTCCCGAATTCCGAACCGACGCGTCGAACCCGCCATGCATGTCACGTCGCGTCGACGATCGCGTAGCCTTAAACTAGACTTCACAAACCGTTGGAGCCTCAAAGCGCCATTTGTCTCTGCGTCACGTCTCGACGCGTGGTGCCCCAAGCTTGCTGAACCAGAAGATCCACGGACACCAGGTCCCGTCGTTTCAAGACCCTCGATCGTGGGATCGGAAGGGCCATCAACGCCCACGAGCCGATCGTTCTCGGCGCGGATGACCCCCTCACCTGATCGCGCGGCGGCTCTGAGCCTTACGCAGTCTTCCCGGCCATCCCCGCTTCGGAAGCACACCGATCTTGGTGTCGGCCGACCCGATCCTTCACTCCGAGGTTCCGCCCCGTACTCGAGCCTGGCCGTTGCGTCTGGGGGCGGATCGCGACCCTCCGCGATTGCGGCAACGTATCCTGGGAGAGACCCGATGAGCCGTCCCGATCTCAACCCGCGCCCGACCCGACCGTGGTCCTCGGCGTCCCGTCGTTTGAGACCCGTGATCGTCCTCCTGGCCCTGTTGGGCGGTCCCGTCCTCAACGACCAGGCATACGCTCAGGAGGAGGCCTTCGATGCGGTCGTCGCGGAGGTCGACGCGATCCTGGAGGCGACCTGGCAATCGGTCGACCTCGAGCCGTCCGAACCGGCCTCCGACACCGACTTCGTCCGCCGCATCTACCTCGACCTGATCGGTCGGATCCCAACCGTCGCCGAGGCTGAGGCCTTCCTCCGCGTCAAAGGGGACGCGACTAAGAACCGTCGGCGCCTGGTGGCCGACCTCCTGGAGTCGCCCGAGCATTCCGAGCACTTCGCCACGGTCTGGGCCAACATCCTTGTCGGTCGAGGCGGCGACAATGACTACGACCGTGATGCGCTGCACGGTTGGTTGGCGGACCAGTTCGCTCAGAACCGTCCTTGGGACGAGATGGCCCGCGACCTGATCGCCGCCGAGGGCCGTAACTCCGAGAACGGCGCCATCAACTATGTGCTGGCCCACCGACAGGACGACGCAGTCCCCCTGACCTCGGTGACCACCCGCGTCTTTCTCGGCAAGCAACTCCAGTGTTGCCAGTGCCACGATCACCCGACCAACGACTGGAAGCAGGAGGACTTCTGGAGCCTCAATGCCTTTTTCCGCGGGATCCGTGTCCAAGGGGGCCGCAACCAGATGATGGCCGACCGCGAATTGACCGATGCGGATCCGGTCGACTGGTTCGTCACCTTCGAGCGCCGAAACGCCACCTACCGCGCGGCCATTCCACGCTATCTCGACGGGACCCAGTTGGAGCGCGACCGATCCGGGGCGCGTCGCGAGGCTCTGGCCGAGTTCATCGCCGGGCCCGAGGCGGGCGAGGACTTGGCCTTGGCGTTCGTCAACCGGGTCTGGGCCCAACTCCACGGGCGCGGGGTGGTCCACCCCGTCGACGACTTCGGCGACCACAACCCGCCAGCAATCGATGGCCTGCTGGAGACCCTCGCCGACGCCTTCCGCGACCACGGCTATGACGTCCGTGAACTCCTCTGTTGGATCGCCGCCACGCGGACCTATCAGGCCAGCAGTCTGACCAACCGGAGCAACGCGCTCGATTCGACGTTTTTCAGCCATATGCCCCTGCGACCGATGAGTCCAGAGCAGCTCTTCGCCTCGGTCCAGACCGCCACCGGGACTTCCGACGACCGACCCCGACGTGACTTCCTCGAGACCTTCGCCTCGGCCGAGACCGAACGGACCGGCAAGTACGCCGGGACTATCCCTCAGGCCCTGCTGCTGATGAACGGCTCGTACATCAATGGGGCCGTCAAGGCGACCGACGAGAGCTTCACCGGGCGCCTCCTGGCCCGAGCCCGGGCCAAAGGCGGATCGAACCCCGATCTCTTCGTCATCAACAACCTCTACATGGCCGCCCTCACCCGACGGCCGACCCGTCGCGAGTTGTCGAACGCCCGCGCATTGTTCAACGATCGGATCGATTCCCAGACTCAGCAATGGGTCTGGAGCACGGCCAAGAATCGCGGGGACGCCGAGAAAATCCTCAAGAACTATGCCGACCCTGCCAAGGTAACCGAGGACCTCTTCTGGGCTTTGCTCAACGCCAACGAGTTCCTGTTGATCCGCTGATCCGTCCCGGACGATCGAGGCCCGGCCCGTCGAGGTCGCGACCCGTTTCGTTCGACCGATCGTCATCACACGGTCACGTCGTGACATCGTCAGATCATTCTTGATCGAGGGGACCGACCATGAGCCAGCCGCATTCGCGTCGAGGGGCGACCCGGCGCCACTTCCTGAACCACCTGGCCACCTCGGCAGTGGCCCTACCGGCGATGAACCTGCTGGGTGGGTTCTCGGCCCACGCCTCGATGTTCCGACGCGCCACCAAGAGCTGCATCGTGCTCTGGATGGGCGGCGGGCCGAGCCAACTCGATACCTGGGACCCCAAGCCGGGCAGCTCCAACGTCGGCGAGTTCGCCCCGATCAGCACGTCCGTGCCGGGCATCCAGATCAGCGAACATCTCCCGAAGCTTGCTCAGCAGATGGCACATTTGAACATTATCCGCTCTTTGAATTCCAATGAGGGAAATCACGAGCGCGGAACGTATAAGATGCACACCGGGCATATCCCTAATCCGACGGTCGATCACCCGGGTTACGGCTCGGTGGTGGCCCGCGAATTGGGACAAGGGGATCAAGCGACGCTCCCGGACTGCGTGGCGATCAACGGCACGCGGTTCGATGCCGGGTTCCTCGGCATGGCCTACGCGCCTTTCGAGGTCGACGGCGCACGGGGCCGGATCCAGAACCTGCGGTTGCCGCGCGGTGTCGATTCGCTTCGGGCCCGTCGTCGGAAGGCGATCCTGGAGCAGGCCGAGTCGCAGTTCATCGCTCAGCGGCGTGGTGCGGCGGCCAAGGATCATCAGGTCGTCTACGGCCGGACCTACCGCCTGATGACCTCGCCGCAGACCCGCGCCTTCTCGATCGCCGACGAATCGTCGGCGACCCGCGAGGCCTATGGCGCCCAGACCTCCTTCGGCGCCGGCTGCCTGATGGCCCGCAAGCTGGTCGAGCAGGGCGTCAAGTTCGTCGAGGTTGGCTTGGGCGGCTGGGACAACCACAACAACATCTTCAGCACGCTCCGCGACAACCGACTGCCGACGCTCGACCGCGGCATGTCCGCCCTGATCGTTGACCTCGATCGTCGAGGGCTGCTCGACTCGACCCTGGTGGTCTGGATGGGTGACTTCGGGCGGACCCCGAGGATCAACGCCAACGCCGGCCGCGACCATTGGCCTCGGAGTTGGTCGGTCGTCATGGCCGGTGCGGGCTTGGCCGGTGGACTCGTCGTCGGCCAGACCGATGCCGACGGCGTCGAGGTCGTCGACCGGCCCGTCGCCGTGCCCGACATCATGGCCACGATGCTTCAGGCCATGGACATCCCTGTCGACCTGGAGTACACCACGCCGCTGGGACGCCCCATGAAGATCGTCGGTGAGGGCGGTGCACCGGTCGAAGAACTCTTCTAAGTTGTTCAACGAGAGTGTTGCCGGCCGACCCGCGATGGGAACCGAAAATCGAGATCGCAGGTTGGCCGATATCTGATATCTCTCCCCTGCGTTCAAAATCTCATCTATTTGCAATCCAGGACGAGTCCGCCGCCAGCGATCCGCCAAAGACCTCCAGTCGAAGCAAGCCAGAATTCGATCTGGATGGGGAGCCCGGATCGCGTAAGCAAGATCCCACGTCGATTGGTGATTCGATTCGACGGGATCGGCGTCCCTAGGAGGCAACGCGTTCTCGGGCTTGTGCAAGACCCGCTTTATCCGTATAGCGTTATTCATAATGGCTTGTTCCGTAGCGGGATATCATATGAAATGTATATTATAATAATAGAAAAAATTCGTTCGATTGAGATGTTGTGTGTGGAGGCATTCTCTGACAACGACACGATCGTGATCGACAGATCATCAACGTTGCATCGCTGGAATCGCTATGAGCGTTCTTGAGTATCGAGGAGGAGCGGGATTCCTGAACGGGTAGACAAACTGGAGAGCCTATGGGGTCCCAGAGTCATCCCGAACACGATTCCCACAACCGGCCCGTGATGTGAGCCCAAAATTTCTTGGATCCGTCGGAACGCTCTTGCGTCGTCAAGATGTCAGACGAGCATGTTTGGGGATGAGCCGTGCAGCGGTCGGCGGGACGAGCCCGATAACGACGATCCACCAAGGGCTGCCGGCCAAGGCGAGCAAGAGGCCGATCTGGATGAGGAGGTCGGGTTGCGGCAGCGACGACCTGCGTGGATCGGTGGTCAGATCGTTGGGGCTCCGACGTCCCGAGCTCAGGCCGGAGGTGATCAGGAGGATCGCCGCGGCGAAGCCGAAAGCAACCGCAGACCGGACGATCAGCCAAGAGCGACCTGGGTCGGTCTTCGAGGGGACTTCAGGGCCTCGTCGGATCGAGGCGGCGATCGCCGGGTCACCCAGCCGCGAGGAATCGAGCCGGATCGGCACCCCGACCGGTTCGAGCGTCGGACCGCGCGCGAAGTCGCGGTCGCGGACCAGGCGTTCGAAGAGGCCGATCGGGATCTCGGCAGCCGTCTCGTCGAGCAGGCGGCCCGGCCGACCGAGGATCGGGCCGGCCAAGCGCCAGAGGTCGCTGAAGCCCTCGTTGGTGAAAGTGTCTTCCAGTTCGGTCCGCAGCCCTAAGAGCCGGAGGTCGAGGTCGAGCCGCGCCGGTCCCGGATCAGCCGGCGTCGGCATTCCGGTGACGGTCCCATCGGTCTTGGGGTAGAGCACCGTCAGGCGTGCGGCATGGGCGAGCGACCGGATTTCGAGCAGGGTAAGGACCAACTGCGCGAGGATCCGTTGCCGATCCGCCTGCGAGTCCTGATCGGCGGCGCGGAGGATCCCTGGGAACCGTGCGACGCTCGTCGACAGGTCGACCAACCGCGCGTCGATTCGCCAGCGGACCGATGAAGCTGAGAGGTCTCGGACCGCCGCGCGAGCGGGGCGGTACAGGCGGAGGCGTGGCTCGACGTCGATCTCCTCGAATCGTGGCCGGAGCGCCTCGGCGTCGGAGGACGGCGACCAGTACAGTTCCAGACGCGACGGTGACTCGATAGGCAGACCGATCCGCCAGAGATCGTCCCGCATCCTCGATGGCACCAGCACACGTCCGTCGGCGATCGCCAACAACCAGTCGGTCCGGAGCCGACAGGTCAGTTGCTCGGCGGGTAGGTCGATCCCCGAGATCCACGCGAACGCCCAAGGGGTCTGGGGATCGGACTGGACCAGCCCTTGCAGCGGGATGGTCTGACGAGCCGACTTCGGCGTCACCCGCAACGACCAACGCGGATCGATCGGACGGAACTGACGACCCGATCCTCCGGGGATCCCGGACTCCAAGCAGTCTTGGGATTCGGCCGAGGGACCGAGTTTGAGCAACCCCACCAAGTCGTCGATCACGAACTTGCCGTCTCGGAGATTCCGAACCACGATCGACGAAGTGGTTATGGATGAATCGACGAAAGACAACTGGAGTTGTTTCAACGGAAGATCCGGCTGGATCGGCCGCTCAGCGCGGATCCGGAGGTCGGTCCAGCCCAGCCGAGGCTCACCCAGCGGGATCGTCCAGACCGGTTCGGCCTCGCCTTCCGGGTCGTGGGGGCGATCCGGGATCGCCTGCGCGTCGGTCTCTTCCAGACCCACCTGCCGCGCGTCGGTCACCATCCAACCCGAGGGAAGCTCTAGGTCCAGCGTCGCGATCGGCCCCGAAGTCGAACGGCCCCGGATCCGAGTGTCCCAGATGGCCCGATCCTCCAGCAGGAGCAGCGCATGTGACACGAGTGCCCGAAGCGTCGGCTCGGCCGGTCGCCAGAGCAACGGTGGCTTCGGAGCTTCGCTGTCATCGAGGGTTTGGGATACATCAAAGCGATCTGGTGTATTTGATCCCAATCCGAGTAAGTCCGGCTCGGTGCAGACGAGCTGACCGGTCTCCACGATCGCGACGGGACCGTCCCAGGCTGGCCAGGGGTTGACTAGCGGCACGGGGCTTGAATCGCTCGCGGTTCCGGGCGTCGGATCGAGATGGCCGCTCCAACGCACCTCGATCGCGTTGTCGGGGGCGCTCGGCGTCGACGTCCAGATCCGGAGCAGTCCGGGTCGCGGCCGATCCCAGTCGGTCACCGAGACGCCCTCGACCGAGTCGACTTCCCAAGGGGTCGGGATCGCCAGGCTCCATGGTCCGCTCGGGATCCTTGGGGCGTCGACGATCCGATGCCGGCCGTCGACCCGGGCGCGGCCGTCCTCCCATGTTGCGGTCAGCCGCGATTCGATCCGGGCCGGGCCGGGCTCTGTCTCGATGGCGCGAACGATTACTTCCGGGCCCGCTCCCTCGTACCGGTAGCGGGCCAGCACCGTCCCGCCGATCGCTCCAAACTCGGCTCCCTCCGCGATCCCCACAGGCGGTCCAGGCTCGGGCTCGGACGCCTCGGGCTCGTCCCCGTCGTCCGAGTCCGACTCGATCGCCCAGATCGCATCCGGCTCGGTCACCACCTCCAGGATCCCTCGGGTCTCCGATGCCTCGAGGATCTCGATCATGGTCGGCACCACCGAGCGATTGGTCAGTAACGTGGACGTGAATCGGCATCGGTAGAGTTGGATTTCGATTCGCCCTGATTGCTCCGAGAGATCCCAAGGTTCAGGGAACGTCAGGATGATGCGATCGCGACCATCCTCGCGTCGGATCAAATGCTGGTATGGCACGGGCACGTTGATGTTGAGGATGACCGTATCGTCGGGCATAGGGATTGTGAGGCGTTCGATCGGTCCGTCGGCCTGGAGATCCCAGGAGATCGCGAGGCGGTCCCCGGCGCGGGTCGGGGTCCAAACCCGACGCGTGTCGGCCACAATCCGGTCGGCTGTTGGGAGGGAGGTCGCGTCGGCGTCCGAGCCGACTGCTGCAACGAGGAGCCGATCGCCGTCGATCCCGACGCGAATCGTCGGTTCGCCGGAGGTCCCCAGGACCCGAGGTTGCGGATGGGTCAGGATCGTCACGTCGAGCCCATCATCGCCCCACGGATAAGATGCCTCGACTACGACTGATTGCCGCTCCTCGCGATCGAGCGTGACGACCGCCGCGACGGCCCCGTCGTCCCCAACATCCCAACGGTGGGCGGTCGGCCGGCCGTTTCGAGAGACCGCGAGGGTGCGGACCGAACCCAGCGGCACCCGCAACTCGGGCGGCGGCCCTTGAGGGTCGTCAAGCAAGAGCCGATAGGTGCTCCGGATCGTGACGACGTCGTCGGCGCGAACGACCTCGTGGGTCGCCGCTTCGATCCAGATCGGCGTGGTCCTCAACGGTGTTGGAGAGGTTAGGGATCCGAGCGCATCGAGACGTCGGTAGTCGCCTTCAGAGAGGTAGTAGGCGACCTCGGCCGTCTCGGGCTCGGCCGGGTCGATGGCGCGGATGAGGACGATCGGGTCGGATTGGCGATCCTCCATCGTGTCGTCGAACGGTCCACCGAGGAGCGGAGCGGTCATGCCGATCGCCCATGTCGAGGTCAGCCCGAAGGCGGGGATCGTCGACACCAAGCCGAGGACCGCCGGAGCCGGTCTCTGGTGTCGCGGCCAGGACGACCCGAGCGTCTCGACGAGAGCCCAGCTTTGCATCGCGAGCAGGACGACCCATGCGCCAAGCAACCAGCCGCGCCCAATCGTGGACGACGTCGGGTCTGGACCGGCCATCGCGGCCACGGCGAACAAGCACGCCACCATCCAGAGCCCGGTCCAAAATTGATGGCTTCGATATCGGCGGAGTCGGGTCGTTCCGACGGTCATCAGCACACCGAGACACGAGGCCAGCCCGAACGTCGGCGCGGGTTCCGGTCGGATCAGCCCAGCGATCAGCTCAGGCGACTCGCCCATCGGGTTCAAGTCATCGGGGATCGCCCCGCCGCGGTCGGCCCCTTCGAGCCAGCGACCGACACTGACCAAGCGTCCGGTCGGATCGACTCCTTCAATCAGGACCTGCATCAGATCGGATCTGGTGGTTACCCCTGGTTGCGTGAGAGATGTCGGTCCTTCGGAGAATGCCCAAGCGTCGGTCCAGTATGACGCGTCTTCATGTGCAGTCAGAATCGTGACGCCGTCCACGAAGAGCGTCGCGAGTCGCCCGGCACGTTCGGTTTCGCGTCGGGTCGGCAACGACGTTGGGCTCAGGCCGAGCCGAGCGATCGCGTCCTGGTCCAGCAGGATCGGGCCGACGCGTTCCGGGCGGTCGAGTCGGAGCAGGAACTGACCGAAGGGGATCGCTTCGGGCCAAACCTTGAGATCCCTGATGCGGATCGCGGATCGAGCCCCGAGCCTCTGTTCGAAGGGGCGGACATCTGATCGGGGTGTCCTGATGGCCGAGGGCCTCGATTCGGTCGTGACCTGAGTCCTCAGGACCGGCAACGAATAGCGGAACCGCGGGGGCCTTCCCGGTTCGACGTCGTCCTCAGGGGTCCGGTAGGTCAGCACCAATCGGCGACGGATCGACCCAGCCTCGACCTCCGGCACTTGGATCGCGACGGTCCCTGATTCGAGCCGCGTGACCGGTACGGGTCGTCCGCGCAACCGGGCGTCAAGCGGTTCGAGGTCGAGATCGGTGCCGATCCGGATCGTGGCGGCTTGCTCCAACAGCAGGTCGAGTCGGAGCGTGATCCGACCCGGGTCGGATCGATCGACGTCGGCGTTCGTGATCAGACCGGGGATCTCGGCCTTCGTGACGACCGTCGTCTCCACGATCGGGGCGGTCGAGCTGTTCCCACTCCCATCACGGTCGTTGTCATGGGCCAACAGGAGGGCGCGGGGGTGGCGGATCCATTCTGAGGAAGGCTCGGGTTCGATGGGCGGAAGCGTCGGCGTGGATCGTTCAGCCAGCCGGTCCCAGAACGTCGAGGCGGGGACGCTCCGGGGCGCATCGTGGACCTCGACGGCCAGGGATGGGTCGTATCGGATCAACAGAGTGTGGTCGGGCGACCATGCGTCGTGCAGGTTGATCACGGGGATCGGTCCCCGCCCGTCCCAAGGGATCTCGGTCCGATTGCTCAGGATCTGGATCGGCGCTTCGGTCGCGTTCGACGGAGCCGGATTGGAGTCCATGCCGTCGAACACTGAGGGGCGTGCGTTCCGGTTCTCCCAGGTCAGCCGATAGTGGTCGGGCGATCCATCGTTCCGGGCGCTGACCTCGGGATCTTCAACGGCGATCGGTTCGGCGCGGAGGAGAGATGTTCGTCCTTCGACGTGTCGGTTCCAGATCGGCGGGGTCGGGCCGGCCTCGGGATGGTGGACCACGAACGAACCGGCTTTTTCGGTCCCGGACAGCGCGATCTGATGATCCAGAATCAAGCGGCCCGGCCGGATCGTCGCGACGGTGACGGACCAATTCGGCGGGGACTGTCGGATCGGTCGCCAAAGGACCGTGCCCGAGGTCTCAGGGTTGACCCAACGCCAGGCGATCCGGGTGGTCGACGAGTCCTCGACCTCCTCAGTCAACTCGAGGTCTTCGACATTGGACCAAAGCAGTCCTGAGATCGATTGGGGCCGGAGTTGCCAGTGATTTGGGAGGGTCAGGCTCCAGAGTTCGTCGACCGGGCCCGAGTCTAGTGGGACCAGACGCGGGAGTTCCCAAGGAGTTCCCGGGTCGGGGCCGGCGCGCTCGGCGGTCAGGTTCCAGGTCCAGGTCGTGGCATCGGCCGTACGTGGCGCGGGGATCACACGAATGATCGTCCGGCCCGGACCGCGACGGAGGGTGGGCTCGGGTTGGACCACGATCCGGGTCGGATCACTGGCCACCGGCGATCCGACGATCCAACCCGGTGTCAAGGCCAGCCGACGCTCGCCCATGGCCGACGGCCCGGCCTCCCAGCTTACCTCGGCCTCGAGGCGCCAACGATCCGGCTCCAGGATGACTCGGCCTCGGACTCGGGTCCGGCCCGACGCCCGTCGGTTCCCGAACCGGACCTCCGCGACCGCGCCGGGACCGTCGACCCGGAACCGGATCGTCGAACCAGCTCCGGTACGGGACGTCTCAGGGGCGGTGCGCGGGATCACCTCTCTCGGACCGATCGATCCCTCGACATTGGGGCGGTCTGCGCTCACGATTGGCGCGGGTCGACCGGCCAGCGGGGTGACCGGCTCGATCCGACGGCCATCGCCGCGCGTTAGGATCGTTTCACCGCCAGACCAGGCCCCGCTGAGCGGTTCCAAGCCGGGGACCGTCCAGGAGTCCTCCGGCACGTCGGCGATCACACCGCTCAACTCGATCGTTGCTGGCTCGGGCCCCGACCAGTCCAACCGAAGCGCGACCAACGAGCCCATCGTCTGCGCGACCGGTTCGAAGCCCTGGAGCGCCTCGCCGTTGGCCTCCAGCGGGATCAATGTGGCGTCCAGTTGGATCAGGACCTCGTCGGGAGGATCGATTCCCGGCCGGAACTCCAAACGGGCCCGCCAATGATCGACGAACCGATCCCGACCCCCCGACGTCGCGTTCGGGTCGCGATCAGCCAACGCGAACCGGGTCGTCGCCCGGACCGCGTACCCGAGCGGTCCCGAGGCCGATCCGGTGGGTCGGTCCCGGAGCTGGATCACCAGCGGGCCGCTGGGCCTGGTGATCCGCCAAACGCGTTGTCCGCTATCAAGGGTCGTTGACGCCCCGAGGTCCCAAAGCCCATCCTCGTCGCCGATCTCGAACCGGAGATCACTCGGCGCTTCGATCGTCGTCGTCGCTATATCGGAGCGAGGCAGCTCCAAGTGGATCGGGAGATCCGGGCTCGCGAGTTCGTCCGGATCGACATGCCAATCCCATTCGATGACATCCGATGTCGATCCAGGCGCATCACCTGATGGTTCGGAAGACCCGACAGGTCGAACCAACTGCAAGGCGACGTTCCCTTGGAGGTCGTACAGCACTGCGGTCGTGGGCGGATCGATCCGATCGATCGGCAGCGACCAGGGTCCGAGCCGTACCCGATTACACCAGAGCGAGCCATGGGTGGGTCTGTCGTTGGTCTCGGAGTCCTCCACAATCGGCCGGTTCGCCTCGGTCGGCTCGATCGCGGCCAAGACGATCCGGGTTGTTCCGACGACTCGGCTCCGCCCAAGCGTGATCCGGTGCGCGACCCGCGCGATGGTCCGACCGGTCGTTGAGGGCCGGTTCCTCGCGTTGGCCTCGGCGCTTCGACGAGCACGTTGGATCAGGTTGGCAGCGCGGGTTTGATCGAGGCGGACAACCTCTTCGGGCAGCAGGTCGGCGAGCCGCCCCCGATTGATCGTTACCAGATGGATCGTCGGGGCGGTCGTGGGGGGCGCTGGGGCCGTCGTGGGCTCCGTGAGCGTCGAGGCGTCGGCCGTGGTCGGAGGCCACGGGCTAGCCTCGGCGATCACCAAACCCAGGGCCATCACAAAGCCGAGAACCCAAGGCCGGAGCATCTGGGGCGTCGCGTTGGTCGATCGGGTCATGATGGCGGTTGAGGCGGTTGGTTCGCGGCCGTCCCGGTCTCCGAATCGACGACGATGATCGGCCTTCGGCGTGTTGGTCGCGTGGCGTTCGGGTCGTCGGATCGTTCGGGATGACGGCGGATCGTCGTCGAATCGTTGGCCGTGACGTCCAGCTCCGCCGAGGTCGTCCCGATCTGTCGGAGCCGTTCTTGGAGCCCCCGGCCGGTCGTTGAGGATCGGGAACCCGACGCGGACAGTCTCGTCACGGAGCCGGGGTTGGCCGGAACAAGGGCGCGTGTGCGTTGGAGCCGACGCGGGACCCGTCGGACGGCCCATTTGATCAGCACCGAGAGCAGGCCGAGCAGAACACCGACGACCGACGATTGCAGCGCCAGGGCTGTCCAGGCGGGGTCCCAGATCCAGGCCGTCAGGACGAGCAGGAGCAGGCTGATCAGCACCAGGTCCAGCCGACCCGGGCTCAAGGCCAGCACGACCAACACTAGGGCCAGGGCTGAACCGGAGGCCACGAAGAAGATCAGGACACGTGGGACGACCTGGACATCCAAATGGGCTGGATCACCCCGCTTGGAGAACAGGTAAGGGTGGTGGGTCAACGAAGCTGTCGAGGACGATCTTCGAGGCCCGTTTGACGTGTCAATGATGTCCTCGTTCGCGAAGGCTTTGCCGGCCTGCATGGGTTGCCGTTCCCAAACGATTCCCGACCAGACCCATCGGTTGGCGTCGGACCAGCCGCGCGGCGTGCCGAGCAACGCGTTGCGACGAGGGACGCGGACCTCCCAGGTGGTCCGCTCGACCAAGGCATTCAACAGACGCGGGGGCGTCCCGGGCGATCCCCCAACGGTTGGCTCATAGATGAGGTCTAGCTCGACCACCGAGCCGATCCCATTGACGCCGTTCCCGTTAGGCAGAACGGGCAGGTCGAGCCGATATTGGCGTTCGTTGAGGGTCGATGGCTGATCGTCGAGCGGCTCGGTCGGAATCAGGCGGTCGACCGGGACATCATCGATCCGGACCCCGCGCCAGCGCGCCGAAGCCGGCACGCCCAGGCGGAGCGAGCCGGGTCGGCGATCCATGTGGATCCGAGTTGTCACCAACCAGCGCTTGTCCTCGCCGATTGTGGTGATGATCTGCTGGTGTCGAACAATTGCTCTCGCCAGTTCGAGCGTCTCGGTCCGCCAGGTCCTCACGATCAATCCGGAGGGTTCCTCAGGCTGCTCATCCAACGTTCCGACTCCGGTGTCGGCGATCTCCTCGTCGGTCGGATCGTTCACGGCCTTGAGCTGCCTTGAGACCGACCACGGCTGGGACGGATCGAGCTCGTTGACGATCGCCGAGGTTCCCGTTTCGACGGTCCACCCTGGGTCGTCGGGTCGCACCAGGATGCCGGGTGCCATGCTCACCGCGACCGTGTCGGAACGGATCAACGACGAGGCATCAAGGACCGCCAACAGGGGGATCGTGAGCCGTCGGGGTGGGTCGCCCGTCGAGGGCGGATCGTCTTGCGGTGTCGCGAAGGAGAACGTGACGCTCCGTCGACTCGTCTGGACGTCGCTCAGATCGAGCAGAACGCGACGCGGTCGACTCGCTTGGGCTCCCATCTCGTCTCGCGTGGCCTCGGACGTCTCGTCGAGCTCGTCCGGGACGAAGCGAGGCCCGCTGGTCTCCAGACGCAGGTCCTCGATGCCGGGTGGGACCAGGATCGGGATCTGTCCGAGCGGGCGTTGGGTCGATTCGAGCATCCATATCTGGGTCACGACGATCCGCTCAGGATCGATCCGAGCCTCGGCGCGTCGACGAACCGACAGGACTTCGGGTCGTTGGGCGATCCCAAGAGCGACCGCCCGTGGCTGGCTCCGATAGCGCCAGGTCTGCCGGGTCGTCCAGGCTTCGTCACGGGATATGGACCGGTCGTCCGAGTTGTTCGGATCTGTATTGGCGAGCCCTTTGACATCGAGGAAGTCGGGACTTTCGACGTCGACCCGGAGATGGCGAGGTGCCCGGACCTGGAAGATCCCGCGTGTATTGGACGCGTCGGCTTCGAGGCTCAGCAGGCCGAGCCTGACCTCGACGGATGGTTCGAGTTCGAGGATCCGACGACCGACCAGGCGGAGGGTGTATCGCCCCCGAGTCATTGCCTCATCGGAGAGCCGGACGGTGAGGGTCCGCGCCAAGGCGCCTGGGACTGGATCGGGCAAGGGGCCAGTCGCGCGGACGACTTCGGCCGGCCCGACCTCGACCAGGTCGAGGTCGGATGGCACAGTCACCTCCAAGCTGGCGACGTTACGCGGGGTCGCGGCGACGTCCCATTGGACCGTTTGAGTCAAGGTCGCCAGCGGGCCGTCGGTCTCCAGGTCGAGTCGGGTGTCGATCCCCAAGACTCGGGTCCTTGATGGGATCGGTGCCAGACTGAGGTTTAACAGGAAAGGTTGCCTGGTGATACGGTAGGCCAGGACGTTGAAGGGGGAGCGGTCTTCGTCGGGGATTTCCTGCTGGAGGTCCAGGGCGCGGAGGCCCTCGACGGCCTGGCCACTGGCCCAGAGATCACCGGTCTGGCGGACGACCAAGGTCCCGGTCTGGGAGATGGCCGACTCCAAAGCGAACCCGCTCAGGTCTTCATATCGCTGATTGCGGAGCGTCCGTCGGCTTCGGATCGTCAGGCCGATCATCTCCCGGGTCATCAGCGTCGACGGCAAGGGGACGATCAGGAGGCCGTCGACGCCTCGGCTGGTCGTCTGGAAGGCGATGTCCCGGTCGCCAATGGTGACCGCGAGGATCTCGTCGGCGAGGTCATAGCGAAAGACCAGTTCGTCGATCTGGCCTCGGATCGCCTCGACGTCGAATCGGGCCACGGTTTCCATCGCGTCGGCGTCGACCGCCACCCGGATCCGACCGTCGAGCTGGGTCAATGGTTCGACCGATGGCCCGCGCCTCGAGGCGGTCCAGTCGAGCCGAAACAATGGCCTCGGGGTCAGCCAAAGGCCGTACCGCGCGCTCGACGCCGACTCCGTCGACGCGTCCGAGTTCACATCCGACTCCGGCTCGGCTTGATCGCCACCGACCTCGAGATCCGCGTCAACCAGTGGCAGGAGCGACTTACCGTCGACCCGGACCGATTCCAAAGGCTCGGGCGACTCGACGACCAGGTAGGTCGATTGGCTGACCGGCAGGCCGAGCGCGACATTGGAGATCCCGTCTCGGGTCTGGACATCGAGTTCACCAGCGATCGCGATCCGTTGGCGACCGACATCCAGCTCGGGAATCGACCAGCGGTTGGTCTCACGGTCGAGCTGCATCGCAAGTTCGTCGACCGGCCGCGCTTCCCCATCAAGACGTTGGGCACGAGCCGGTCGTAGCCCCTCCAGGTTCAGTTCGAGCCGGGGTCTGGACGTTGAGGCCGACGCTTCTCCCGAGCCCGGTTCCGACGCGGGCCGGAGGATCTCCAGGTCGATCTCAACGAGGACGCGGCGATCGACGATCCGGCACTGGATCACAGTTTTGGTGATGACTGCCGAGCCGTCGCTGTCGATCGCGTCCTCAACAATTGTTGTCGAGGTTCCCGAGGCCCGTTGGCCGACCAGCAGGTCGCGGTAGGAGTCGCCTCGCAGCACGACGTAGTCCGGATCGGCCCAGCGCTGCGCATAGACATCAAGGTCGCTTTGCTCGTCGAAGAGATAGAAGCGCTGGATCGGCAAGGGACCGTCGGGCTCGTCGTTGAGGGGGAACTCGGAACGGGATAACGGCTCGACTTCGAGGGGCTCATCGGCTTCGGCCCGGTCGTGACCCGGACCCAGCATCGCGGCGATGGCGATCGCCAAGGTCGCCAGCAGGGTCAGGAGCGTCGGCGCTGATCGGCCTCGGCGATCCGACGGCCGCGGGCGGGCGACGGGAATCACGGGAACGAGCCCCTCTCACAGTGGGGATCTCGGAGAAGCCAAAAAAGATACCGACGCGATCACGATGCCGGGATCAGAGACTAAATAACGCGGTCAACCCAACGTATCATCGATGGAGTTCCCGGTCAAATCGCCCCGACCCCCCAATCGGACCTCCATGATACGGCCGATCGGTCCTCGATGGCGGGACCTCGCCGTTCAGGCTTGTCGGACGTTGACCTGAAGGGCCGGAACTCAACGATTCAGGCCGAACTGACCAGAACGTCGAGGGCTTGTTGGTGGAGCCGACCGTTGGTGGCGAGGATCCCCGGTTGGCCGAGTTGGTAGGGACGACCTTCCAGGTCGGTGATCCGTCCACCGGCCTCCTCGACCAACAGGATTCCGGCGGCGACGTCCCACGGCTTGATCCCCGAGGCGAATTTGACCTCGAAGCTCCCGCGCGCCAGCATCGCCAGGTTCCAGGCCGTCGACCCGCTCCGACGGACCGCGTGGGTCCCCTGCGAGAACCGGGCGAACCAATGCATCAGGCGGTCCAGGTCGGTCGGGTTGGTCGGCAGGCCGGTAGCGATTAGGCTATCGCGCAACGCTTCGGCCGAGCTGACCCGCATCGGCTGGCCGTTCTCGAAGGCGCCTCGGCCCCGCTCGGCGCTGAAGACCGTGTCCGAGACCGGGTCGTAGATCACGCCCACGACGATCTGATCGCGATGGACCAGGCCGATCGAGACGCACCAGGGGATCAGGCCATGGGCGTAGTTGACCGTGCCGTCGAGCGGGTCGACGACCCAGCACCATTGGGCCTGCGGGTCCGGCACGACGCCTTCCTCCTCGGCCAGCAAGGTCGATTCGGGGAACTCGCGGGCGAACAGCTCGGCGACGTGGCGTTGGCTGGCCAGGTCGGCGTCGGTGACCAGATCGCCAGGCGCCTTCTCGCGGGCCTCGATCCGACGATATGATCTCAAAAGGATAGCGCCGGCCTCGCGGGCTGCGCGGACGGCCAGGGTCAGGGTCTTGGATGGGGTCGGGCGGGTCGTCATGGCGGGGCACCGATTCGGGATCGGGACGATTACAAGGCGGTGGGGCGGACCTCCACGGCCCGCCGGGCGTCGAGGCCCCGTTCGGCCCCGCATAATGGTCATTGTATGGCTCGACCGAGACCGCGTCACCGAACCACCGCCCGGAGACCGCACCGATGACGATCGACCTGGAACGCGAGGCCGCCACGCCGCCTGATCAATGGCTGGAGGTTCTCCGTCGACTGGGCGTGGACGTCGCGGTGGTCCGCAACCGCGATTCTCAAGGGTTTCAATGGCTGGTCGCCCTGGATCACGACGGTCAAGTCGTCGAGGCGACCGCACCTGACTTCCGAGGCGCTGTCCTGCTCGCCCTGGCCCGCCTCGATCGGGAACTCGACCCCAACGCGCCCCCGCTCCAGGGACCCCACCGTCAGCAAGCACCTCAAGACTAGATGTGTGTACAGATGAAATTAGTGCGTATAGTTGTTAAAGGTCAATAAATAGATTAGAAAGATAGTCTTCCATTAAAATCAGTCATGGAATCTGCACTAGAACCGGATTTTTTCTTTCGTATCGGCGTTCGACCGACGGTGAGGCAGCCGGTCGATTGGCCGAGGAACTCCAGTACTTCTTCGGCGAGCAGAACGTCGGTCGGCTCAACCCCCTCGGCACGCGTGAAGGTCCACAGGCAATCCCACGGACGCAGCAGTTCACCACACGTCGCCGTCGTCTTGGTGCAGGTGCACTCCGGCCCGCGCTGCAGGCTCGACCGGACCATGGGACGCAGCCAGGCCATGGACTGAAGGAAGGTTGATCGTTGGATGAGGCCGTTGCGGACTTTGTGCCAGTACTCAAACAACTTGTCTGACTGACAAAGCAACTGTCGCCCGACTGCCGCTCGGCGATTTGCAGCTTCAATCCATCGATGAGGGTTCCGATGGCGGTCCTGGCCTCGTCGCAAAGACCGTTCCAGATATGTTGGGAGATCGATGTTGGATGGTTCATTTGTCGCGGGACTTGACCATAAAGTGAATCATCCCCACATCGTTAAAAATTGCAAAGGATGTGGGGATGTCTACCGTCACCGGTCCTCAACGATGACCGATATCAGCCGATGAGTTCCTCATTATCGTCGTCGTCTTCGTCGTCGAGTCCATTGGCAATCCAGTCCAGAGCGATCGCC
>CAZSSM010000049.1:29553-55346 GCA_964609385.1 uncultured Planctomycetia bacterium | reverse complement strand
GATGAAGCTGATCTTGGTGGCCAGCAGGCAGTTGGCCACATACTTGGTCATCTCGCTAGACTCCAGCGACATGACCAGGAACGGCCGCTCGGTCCGGAGGAAGGGGGCGTAGAGTTCGCGGAGCTTCTCACCGACCTCGGGCTTGGTGACGCCCACCACGACGCGGTCGGGCTTGTTGAAGTCCTCGATGGCCGCGCCTTCCTTGAGGAACTCGGGGTTGCTGGCCACATCGAAGGGCACGTCGGTGATGGCGGCCATCCGACGGGCCAATTCGGCGTTGGTGCCGACCGGCACGGTGCTCTTGATGATGACGATCTTGTAGCCGTTGAGGTGGCGGGCGATCTGCTCGCCGACGGCCCAGACGCCCGAGAGGTCGGCGGCGCCGTCGTCGGCCTGGGGGGTCCCCACGGCAATGAAGACGAGTTCGGCCTCGGCCAGCGCGGCGGGCAGGTCGGTGGTGAACTGGAGCCGGCCCTCGCGGGCGTTGCGCTCGACCATTTCGGCCAGGCCGGGCTCATAGATCGGGACCTCGCCGCGCTCGAGCATGGCGATCTTCTCGGCGAGCTTGTCGACGCAGATCACGTCGTTGCCGCTGTCGGCGAAGCAGGTCCCGGTGACCAGTCCCACGTAGCCGGTGCCAATGACTGCGAGCTTCACGTCAGCGGTCCTTCCCAAGCCTTCCGAAGACGCTGCGTCCCCAATGCCACCCCATGGAGTCCGTGCATGCATGTGTGCGCGGATCCGAGTGTCACGGCACGCCTTAGGCCGATCCATGTTGGTCTGCCGTCGAGATCGCAACGGGATCTGATTCGGTCAGACAAAGAAACCTTAGGATATCGCAAGCCGATCCCGCGCGACAGGGGATTCCCCCGCATGCTCGCGTCGGGTGTGCGGGGGGCTTAGGACGGGGGGATCGTGGGGTCCCCTGCTTCGCTTGGGCGTACGGTCGAGGAGGTGGGGGTCGAGGGGATTGCCGGCGGGTTTGGGATGGATCGAGGGGCGAGGCGATGGCCGGATCGGGCGGCAACTACCTGGCGTGGGACCTGGGCGCTGAGAGCGGTCGGGGGATCCTGGGGCGGTTCGACGGCCATCGGCTCGAACTGGAGGAGATCCATCGGTTCTCCAACCAGCCGGTCCGGATGCTGGGGACGCTCTATTGGGATTTGCCCCGGCTCGTCGAGGGGATCAAGGGCGGGCTCCGGAAGGTCGACGAGCGGGGCGATCGGCTCGCGTCGATCGGCGTGGACACCTGGGGCGTCGACTTCGGGCTGGTCGGGCGCGGCGATGTGGTCATGGGCATGCCGGTGCACTACCGCGATACGCGGACCCACGGGATGATCGCCAAGGCCTTCGAGAAGATCCCCAGGCAGCGGCTCTACGAATTGACCGGGCTCCAGATCCTGCCGATCAACACGGTCTATCAGCTCTTGGCGATGCGCCAGACCGATTCGCCGATCCTGGACCAGGCCGAGACGCTCTTGATGATGGGCGACCTGCTCGGGTTCCTGCTGACCGGCGTGCGGGCCGGCGAGTGGACCAACGCCTCAACGACGCAGTTGCTTGAGGCGCGGACGCGTCGGTGGTCCTTGGAGATCTGCCACGCCCTGGAGATCCCCGAGGCGATCCTGCCCGAGCTGGTCGAGCCGGGCCACGTGCTGGGTCCGTTGGCCGGCTCGGTCGTCGACGAGGTGGGCCTGGCCGGCGTCCCGGTGATCGCGCCGGCGACCCACGACACGGCCAGCGCGGTGGCCGCCGTACCGGCGGTCGGCACGACCCGCGACGCCGAAGGGCGTCCCAACTGGTGTTACATCAGTTCGGGGAGCTGGTCTTTGATGGGTGTCGAAACGACCGCGCCGGTCATCGACGAGCGGACTGCGGCGGCCAACTTCACCAACGAGGGCGGGATCGCGGGCACGACGCGGCTCTTGAAGAACATCATGGGCCTCTGGCTGGTCCAGGAGTGTCGGCGGACCTGGTCGGGGGCCGGCCGTGAGTTCAGCTACGCCGAGCTGGCCGCGCGGGCCGAGGCGGCCGTGCCGTTCCGCTCGGTGATCGACCCGGACTTCGGCGGGTTCCTCGCGCCCGGCGACATGCCCTCGCGGATCGCCGAGTACTGTCGGCGGAGCGACCAGCCGGTCCCCGAGGACGAGGGTGGCTTCGTCCGCTGTGCCTTGGAGGCCCTGGCCCTGAAGTACCGCTGGGTGCTCGACCGGCTCGAGGAGATCCTCGGCGGACCGATCGCCACGATCCACGTGGTCGGCGGGGGCGGTCAGAACGCGCTGCTGAACCAGTTGACCGCCGACGCCTGCAAGCGGCCCGTGCACGCCGGCCCGGTCGAGGCGACGGCCATCGGCAACCTGCTCGTGCAGTCCCTGGGCCTGGGCCATCTGGGCTCGCCGTCGGAGATCCGCGAGGTCGTCGCCCGTTCCTTCCCCGTGACCGTCTACGAGCCCCGCGCCGACCATGCCGAGGCCTGGGATCAGGCCCAGGCGAAGCTCCAAAGCCTGCTCAACGACCCCCGGCTCCGCGACCCCGAGACAGCCGCCTAACGGCTCCCCGTCCCGGAACCATTCCTCCCATCCCCAGCCCTCGACGATGGCTCCGACCCCCGCGTCGGCGATCCCTCCGGATCGTCGGTTCGGGGCAGTTCGGGGAGGTCCGCGCCTCGGGAAGGACCGAATTCGTCATCCCCTTCAGCGATCGGGTCGAGCAGATTCTCGAGCCCCTCCAACAGTTCGGAGCGATAGCGGGGCGGAGTCATCGGGAAGTTAGGCAACGCGTTGTCAAAGAATGAGTCGAGGAGAGATCTCGGGTTCATGTTGCTCGACCGTCGCAATCGCTTGGGGGCGTCGACCACACGCGGATCCGGGACTTCCGAGTCGGGACGGGACGACGCGTTGGGGGCTCTCCGGCCCTTGGAGTGAATATAATTCCTGAGCCCCTGGAGTCGACTGAGTTGTTTCGGGTCCTCCGAATATTCCTCCAAGACATCAATAGCCTCAAGGACCTCATTGGAATACCCGTGATTGGAGTATTTCATAAGGAGTTTAAAGTCAAGGTAAATCTTTGTAAAGGTTGCGTCACTTATAGGTTTCCCGTCCTTTCCGCGGAGAACGACTTCGACACTGTATTGGGGGCCGGCGATCAGCCTCAGGAGGTCCTCGCTGTCCGGCCCGAGGCCGGCCTCTACCAGCGGGACTATCATCTCTAATTGCAAAATTGTCCGCTTATAGATTATATTTGAAGGATCGTTTGATTTTATGACGAATTGGATTCGATATCGATGATGCGGTTCTTGCTTGTCTGGTCCACGAAGCGGGGGCTCGGCGGTCCTCTTCAGTTTGGAGAACTCGACCTTGTTCTCGATGATTTTCACCAGGATCTCAACGTTCTCTCTTCTCGTCAGATCCCTTCCGAGTCCATTCAAGATCAGAATGTCGAGGACCGCGTGGTCTCCGGTCTCCATGGCGATCTCGATCGCGGTGTCATAGATCGTCCGATCGACCGCGTCATAGTCCATTGACAGGCTGGTCGCAAAATTGGTGTCCAAGAGAAACGTCACGGACTCAGCGTCCGATTCCTCGATGGCTTTGGAGAACACGTCGAGGATGATCTCATGGCCTTCCGCGAGGAAACCGCGAGCCCAATATTCGATGTAGAGTTCGAGGTCAAGAAAGGTGTGGATTGTCCCGGAACCTTCCTCTGCTGCGTACGAGATCAATTCGGCCAAGAGGTCGATCTTCCCGTCCCGATCCAGGGGCATGGCGCCTCGGTCACCGAACATGAGTTCGTTGAAGTACCGCTTAAATTGGTAAGGATGGGTGTTCTCACCGAAGAAGATCAGCTTCTCCCGATCGCTCAGGGACGGATCATGGCGGACTAAGAAGACTTGGATCCCGTTCGGTCCATGGTTGATCAGGAGTTTGACCGCGCCCAGAGCCACTGCGGTGATCAAGGTCATCAAGAGGAAAAGGCGCGGGAGGGTCATGACTCTGCGCGGCTTCTTCGGGCTCTCAGACATCAACCGTATCTCCGACGCTTTGGGGAGTTCAAAGGTCATATCGATCGCGTTGGCCGAGCCGAACCCGAACGTCCCGCGATCGGGCCTCGGGACCTAAGGTGAGTCGCCATGTCGGATGAGAGGCCTGCACATCATCGCTTTCATGCGAATCGAGGAGAGAGGACACCGGTATCATCTTGACCGGTCTCCTCCATCTCCGCAAGGGGCGGGCCCGAACGACGAAATCGATCGGAGTCGGGTGGTCGATGCCGATTCGGGTCCTCGATCTGGGAGGGCTCTCCTGACGGTCGAGACGAATCGATTGGGGGGGGACGCCCCGGTCCACCACGGAGTTGACCGCGAATGGATTCGGTCTCAGGAAAATCCGTCATGTTCTGTGCGGGGAGCGGGCTTTCGGCGTTCTCACTGGCAGAGCGGCGTATCGCGGCCGGGTTCCGGGCGTGTGCGTGTCGCCGATAACGGACACCGTAGAACATCGTTGTTGACGACGGGAAACATGGACGCCTCGTGCCGTGAGGCTGCGTTGTGTCAGTAATCCGTTTATGTCACAGTGACTGATGTGTCCTCCGATCCTTGGGCCTCGCTCACATGTCCAAGGAGATCGAATCCCTCCTGGCCTGCCCTTCCTTGAGACCATCCGAGAGATCCATGCGGTTCTTCCACACTGAGCTCCCACGCCGACGTCCGGGGTCCCGCCGCGTCCGCCCCTTGCGCATCGAGCCTTTGGAGGCGCGTTGCCTGCTGACCCAGTTCGTGGTCGATACGCTGGTCGACGAGTCCGACGGCGACTTCAGCGCCGGCGACCTCTCGCTCCGTGAGGCGATCGAGCAGGCCAACGACCGTGAAGGTGCCGACACGATTCGATTCGACCCAGCTTTGGCCGGAGGGACGATCGTGCTCTCGGGGACGCAACTGACCGTCAGCGACCCGGCCGGGACGACGATCGAGGGATCGAGCTCGCTCGACCTGACGATCAACGCCGATCGGCGCTCACGGGTGATGGCGACCTCCGGCCCGGCCCGATTGACGATCTCGTGGCTGACCCTTTCCGGCGGCTTGACGTCCACCAACGGCGGGGGGATCCAGACTCTTGAAGGGACGGTCGAGCTGACCAATGTGCGCGTCATCAACAACCGTTCTGAGGGCCAAGGCGCCGGGCTGTCCGTCGGTCTCGATGCGACGCTCCGCCTGACCAACTCGCTGGTCGCCGGCAACACGAGCTTCGCCAACGCTGCCGGGATCATCAACTCTGGCTCGATGACGTTGATCAACACGGCGGTCCGGGAGAATCGGGCGCGGGGCAACGGCGGCGGGATCTTCAATTTCGGCGTCGCTTCCGAGGCGACCTTGCGCGACGTGGCGATCTTCGGCAACCGCGTCGGTGTCCCGAACAACGATAGCGGAGATTCCAATGGTGGTGGGATCACCAACCAGGGGACGATGCGCTTGACCAACACGACGGTCAGCACCAACGTGGCCCAAGGCAACGGTGGCGGGATCGTCAACCAGGGCGCGTTGGTGATCGTCCAGTCGACAATCACCAACAATCGAGGCGACTCCGACGGTGACAATGCCGGCGTCGGCGGTGGGGTCTTCACCAACCCCGACGTGCCGGCATCGAATACCCGGTTGTTCAATTCGATCGTCTCGGGCAACATCCGTGGATCCGGGACGCGGGACGGGAACATGGCCGGCCGGCCGCCGGCCGGAATCAGCGAGGGCAACCTGGTTGGAAGTGGCATGGTCTTCCCCGATCCGTCGAAGAACCTGGTCGGGATCAACAATCCGATGCTCAGTCTGTTCGGTCCCCAGGGTGGACTGACTTGGGGCCACATTCCGTTGGCGGACAGCCCGGTTCTCGACGCGGGCCTCAACGCGCGGGCGGTCGATGACGACGACGTCCCGTTGTCGTTCGATCAGCGCGGGGCCGGCTTCCCGAGGATCCTCGGCGGTCGTGTCGACATCGGTGCCTTGGAGGGCACCTCAACCGGCTTCGTCACGGTTCAACCCGACGGCGACCTGCTCGTGCTCGGGACCGAGGGCGTTGACGTCTTCCTGGTGACCTCGCCAGATCCCTCGGAAGTCCTGATCGCCCGGGATGGGGTGCTTGCCGGACCGTATGTGTTGGCTAACGACAACACGATCGAGGTCCGCGGCTTTGAGGGCGACGATGTGATCGACGCCGTCGGGGTCGGCCGGGTCGACCTGATCGTCGAAGGGGGACCCGGCGCCGACCTGATCCGGACCGGTCAGGGACGGGACCTGCTGCTCGGCGAGTCCGGCGACGACACGCTCAACGGCGGTGGCGGGACCGACACGCTCGAGGGTGGGACGGGCAACGATACGCTCCGAGGCGCCGGCAACAACGACACGCTCCGGGGTGGTTCCGGCGATGACGACCTGGACGGCAACAACCTGGATGACCTGGTCGACGGTGGCCCCGGCAACGACCTGATCGCCGGTGGTCGACGCGACGACGAGCTGATCGGGGGACCCGGTAACGACACCCTGATCGGTCGCGGTGGTGAGGATTTCTTGAACGGCGGCCTCGACGACGATCAACTCTTCGGTGGCGGTGGCGAGGACACGTTGCTGGGCGATTCCGGCGACGACACCCTGATCGGCCAGAACGGCGCTGACACGATCCGCGGCGATGCGGGCAACGACTCGTTGGACGGCGGCCCCGGCGGCGACCTCCTGGAGGGCGGTTCGAACCGCGACACGCTCCGAGGGGGCCAACAGACCGACTCGCTCTTCGGCGGCGACGGCGTGGACCTGTTCGTCGTCGGGGCGATTCCCGGCAGCGGTCCGTTCTCCGACGAGCACGAGTTGCGGATGGCCAACGGCGGCTTCCTGCAACACCGTCAGTTCCGCAATGGGGTCCTGATCGATCAGGATCGGATCTTCAACATCGACCCAATCTTCGATGAGGTGCTGCTGGAGGCATTGGGCGGTGACGACACGCTCCGGGTGGCCTCCGACGTGATGATCGGTGGGACCCTCAATGGCGGGGATGGGTTCGACGTCGCGATCCTGGACCCGACCATCCGCGCCAATTGGATCCTGGCCAGCATCGAGCGCGAGGATGACTCCGATGATTAAAGATAAGAACTCATCAGGAAGACTTTGCCTTTGAGTTCTCAGGACCAGGCGTCGAGCCCGTCGGGTCGACCTTTGGTGACGACGGCGACGGCGTCGTGGTCGAGGAGACGCTCCAGGTGGGCGATCCGGGCGCGATAGTCGATGAGGTCCGTGTCGTCCTCCAGGACGGCGCGGATGCGACGGGCGGCGTCCTCGCAGAACATCAGGTTGCGGCCGTTGAGCCGGGCGAACTCGCGCTCATCGGCGCGCTTAACGGCCCCTTGCACGGCGGTCCCCAGCGCTGATTCGACGCGGTCGATGAGCGTTTGCAGGGGCCAACTCGACGGCAACGGGTCAGGGTTCAACTCGACGAGCAGGTCGGCATGGCTCCGCTGGCTGTGCGGGACCGGATGCACCTCGGCCTGGCCGAGCCAATGGCGGACCGCCTCGGCGTCGACTCGCGATTGGCCGGCGAAACGGTCCTCGAAGGCCTCCTGGATCGCGTCGCGCGCCAGGGCGGCCGAGCACGGGCAGGCGCTCGAGTAGGTGACGCGGGTCTCCAAACGGATCTGGAGCCGGTCCCCGCGACGTCGGGCGGCGACGCGACTGGGATAGCGTCGCCAGCCTTGGTGGGGGCTGATCAAAGCATCGCGGCGGACCAGGTGGTCGAAGCTGACCCGGATCGAGGCGGATGACCCGATGCCGCCCTGCGTGTCGAGGAACCGATCGAGCAGCCGGGCCATCAGGGTGGGCGTGAGCGGCCCGTCCTCCAGCCGGCGCTGGAGGTCGAGGTAGAGCCTGGACATGTGGATCCCTTTGGTCGTCGGATCGTCCAGGCTGACCGCCGCGTCGACGCGGGCCGACAAGCGCTCGGCGCCGCGATCGGGCTCGGCGCCGGGCCAGAGGATGATCGCGGCGATCTCGGCCATGCCGACCTGGTCGATCGGTCCGGGCGGGACCTCTGTCGGCTGGTGCGCCACGTCGGGCAGGCGTCGAGGCCCACGAGGCGGGTCAGGCCCGTCCAGGACAGTCGAGAGGGCGCGTTCGGAATGATTGTCGCGCGCGTTGGCAATGTCGTCGTGCGTCAAGGGTCTTGCGGCCGTTGTGGGTCCGGGCCGGGCCGATCACGATCGGCGTCGACCTCGGAGGCAACCGGCCCTCCGGAGGGCCTGATCGATGGAAACGTGTCGAAACAACGATAACAGATCAAACGGAAACGGTTCAGAGCACAGGAGTTATGATGGGTAGGGCCTGTGCCCTTGGACGTTTTGGGGGCGGTTCATGGCCGGGCCGGCTGGCCTCGCGGATCGAGGATCCAACCTCTATTGAACGCGATTGTAGGCGATCCTCGAGGGTGGCGAAACCACCGAAGGCCCCGATCGGCCCCCGGCGTATTCTAGGCATCTCGACAATCGCCTGGGGATCGGGGCGCACCGGGCCGTCTGGGCGTCGTCGACGGGGGTTGTCCGGTCGACCGTTCGCTCCGTAGAGTGGGGCCGGAATGGATCGATCGTCGGCGCCCATCGAGGGTTGGCGTGGCCGGTTTTGGCCCGTCCGATCCTCGTCTCGATGTCGACGGAGCCCGGCCATGGTGATCTGGGAGGCCCTTGTCTCATGAGCCCCGAATCCGCGACCGCCACCGAGTCGGTCCCCACCTCGTCGGCCCGTGCGTCGACGCCCAAGGCGTCTCGCCCGAAGTCTCGGCGCCGCTTCATCTTCGGAACGGTTGGTTTGAGCCTGATCGTCGTCGGCCTCGGGGCTTGGGGGGCCTGGGCGCAGTACCAACGGGGGCGTCGGCCCGCGCCCGTGAGCCAGGTCGAGATCGTCGCGCGATACCCGCACGATCGTCGCGCCTTCACCCAAGGGTTGACCTACGATCGCGATGCCGAGGGGCGGCTCTGGCTCTTTGAGGGGACCGGCCGCTACCGACGCTCGGCGATCCTCCGGCATCCCGTCGATCCGACGACCGGGGCCCCCAACGGACCCGACGACCCGGAACGCCTCCAACAGCGCTTGGACGCCAACCTGTTCGGCGAGGGGATCGCGATCCGAGGCGATCGGCTCTATCAACTGACCTGGAAGGAGCGGGTCGGCCTGATCTACGACAAGACGACCCTCGAACTGATCGATGAGTTCGGCTACCGAGGCCAGGGCTGGGGGTTGACCTATGCCCCCGACACCGATCGCCTGATCATGAGCGACGGCTCAGCGCAGCTCCGGTTCCTCGACCCGTCGACGCTCCGGCCGGTCGGGCGCCCATTGCGGGTCACCGACGCGGGTCGCGAGATCACCAACCTCAACGAGCTGGAGTATCAAAACGGCCAGATCTATGCGAATATCTATCAGACCCGGTATGTCGTCGTGGTCGATCCCGGGACCGGCCGGGTCCTGGAATGGCTGGACCTGCTCCCCCTGGTCGAGTCGCTGACCCGCGACGAATACAACGCGCTGGATCCGAACTCCGATGTGCTCAACGGGATCGCATTCAATCCGATCACCGGTCACCTCCTGGTCACCGGCAAGTATTGGCCCTACCTGTTCGAGATCCGTCGGGTCCGTCAAGGTCAGGGTGTGGACCGCGAGTCGGAATGAACCGTCCGCGCCGACCCATCATTACTTCAGAAACGAATTGGGCCAGGCTGGAATTGGTTCAAAGACCCGAACGAGAATCGATGATGTGTTCGTCGGTCGCTCGTTCGGGAGCCCGAGAGCCGCTTGTTTTGCTCGGATTCAAATCATAAGGATGCGTCGTCGGGACTCAGCTCCGTCGTCGGAGCCCGGCACCGGCGACGAGGACCAGGCCGAGGCCGGTCAGGGCGATCGCGCTGGGCTCGGGGATGACCTGGACGTCGAAGTTGTTGAAGGCCAGGCCGATGCCGTCGGTCTTGGTGCCCACGAAGTTGAGCACGACCCTGTCGACCGGGGCGCTGAGCGCGGCCAGATCGGTGAATTCGAAGGTCCAAGGGCGCGAGTCGAGCGGGGCGTTGCCGCTGCCCAAGGCGCCCAGCGGCGAGAGCTGCTGAGTAAGCAGGCCGTTGTTGGCGTCGAGCACGTCGACACGCCACTGCTCGGTGTTCGCGCCGCCGTCGATGTCCCAGATCTCGCCGGAGAGCTGATCGATCGGGAGATTGGTGTCGTAGTCGATGACGAACGGGCCAGGCAGGACGCCGATGCCGTCGGGCTGACGCAGGAAGAAGTCGCCTAGCAATCCGTCGGCGCTGAAGTCGGAGTCGAAGCTGCCGTCGGCCGAGAGGTAGCCCTGTGGGTTGGAGTCGGAGTCGTTGGATGCCTCGAAGAGGGGCAAGACGTCGACTCCGGCATCGAACTCGAGGTTGCCATTGGTGTCGAAGAAGAAGCGGACCGAACCGGAATCGATCGTATAGGCATCGGTCAGCGCAGCGTTATCGACGGGCGTGCTGCCGTCCGGCGCGGTTTCGAAGTCGATCCGCTGCGCTGAGGCTTGGGCTGCCATAGCGGCTACGGCCAGCCCAGCAACGAGCTGGTTCAGACGATTGAACATCGCCGAGTCCTTTGAAAACTCAGGGAAGTGATGGGAGCCGTCGTGTAATCATGGGATGGGCATGCGCGATGAGGACCGAGCGGCCTCACCATTCGGGAGTACCGGCTATCCCGAGATCTCGGACAGGCAATCCGGGATGTCTCGCCGAGTCATCGTTTCGGCGTTTGTTCGATTCAACATGACCCGAATTGGGTTGACTTGTTCTGTCAGGGTGCTCTGAAGAGAACCGGAGCGGTCGTGAGTGAGGGGTTTGGTTCCAACGATTTAGGCAATGGGGCGGGTGCTGGGGCGAGATCGGCGCCGAGTCCATCCTGGCATGGATTGGGTCAGCGACCAGGGATATGATCGTCTCGTGACCGCTGCTCCTCGGCGATCCTCGCGGAAGAGACGTGCCGATGGGAAGCCCCCGTCGGCACGAAAGCCAACGTGATGAATTGCGTCATTTGCTGAGCGTCGTGAGACGCGATCGTCCCGGAGATCCGTTCTCCTGGTGATCGGGCCTCGAGCCGTCCCGCTGCATGGGCCCCATCGATTCCTGCCGCTTGAGAAACCAGGAGATGACTCCGATGCCGATCGATCCAGATCGCTTCGTCGACGCCGAGCGACGCGACACGATGACACCGGAGCAGCGGCTCCGGCTGATCGAGATGCTGAACCGATTCGAGGCCGACTGGCAGTCCAGGGACCGGACGCGGATCGAGGCGGTCTGGAAGGACGCGCCGGAGGACTTGGATCGGGAACTCCTGCTCCGCTCGTTGATCGCCTTGGAGGTTGAGTTGCGTCGACGGGACGGCGAAGTCGTCACCCCGTCGACCTATCAGAGCCGGTTCCCAGACCAGTCATCGGCGATCGCGTCGGTGTTCGAGGAACTCCAGGAGCCGTTGGAGGGCGAACCCGTCTTCAGCGTTGGGGAGCCGGTCGAGCCGACTCGACGCGAGCCCCATCCAGATGTTGAAGGGGCTTCTGAAGCCGGCTCGACGGTGCAGGACGAGGCGACCTGGGTGCAGGCAACCGATCCCTCGACCGAACCGTTCGCCGGGTCAACGGCGGCTGTCGCATCGGGCGCGATCGATGCTCGAGGCGATGCGAAGGGGGTGGCGGGACAGATGACGCCCGGCGGTCGGTTCCGAATCCTTCGGCCCCACGCCCGTGGCGGGCTGGGCGAGGTCTACCTGGCCCGCGACGAGGAGTTGGGCCGCGAGGTGGCCCTCAAGGAAATCCGGCACACCCATGCCCATGATATCCAAAGCCGTTCGCGATTCATGCTCGAAGCGGAGATCAATGGCAACCTGGAGCACCCGGCGATCGTGCCGGTCTATGGTCTGGGCCGTTACGAGGATGGCCGGCCCTTCTACGCCATGCGGTTCATTGACGGCGAGAGCCTGCAGGGGGCCATCAACGCGTTCCATCGGGAGTCGTCGGACCTGGACGCAACGTCGTACAATCTACGACTCCGTCAATTGCTGACGCGTTTCCTCGATGTCTGTGAGGCGATCGCTTACGCACATGCGCGGGGCGTGCTCCATCGGGATCTGAAACCGTCGAACGTGATGCTGGGTCCCTACGGTGAGACGTTGATCATCGACTGGGGCTTGGCCAAGGCGACCGGTCGGTCGTCGGTCGCGCCGGAGCGAGACGGCTTGCGAACCGGTCCACTAGTCGTGCCCTCGAGCGATGAGTCGGACCTGACCCGCGAGGGCAAGGTGCTGGGGACGCCGTCCTACATGAGCCCGGAGCAAGCTTCGGGGCAGAAGGAGGCGCTGGGGCCGACCACGGACATCTACAGTTTGGGGGCGATCCTCTACGCGGTTCTGACCGGCCGCGCCCCGGTCGAAGGGTCGAGCAACTTGGAGGTCCTGAGGCGGGTCCGTCGCGGCGAGATCACGCCGGTGAGCACCCATACGACACGGGCGCCCAAGGCCCTTGCGGCGGTGAGTCTAAAGGCCCTGTCGTTGCGGGTTGAGGACCGCTACGAGTCGGCCCGCGCGCTGGCCGCGGAGGTCGAGCGCGCCCTGGCCGACGAGCCGGTCACGGCGCTGCCCGAGTCGCCCTGGCAGCGGTTGGCACGCTGGATCCGACATCATCGTCGTGCCGCTCTCGCTGCGGTGATCAGCTTGGCCGTCATCACGATCGTGGCGTTGGTGGCCCTGGTCCTGATCGATGGTGCGCGGCGTTCCGAGCAGCGCTACTTGGCGAAGATGACCGAGGCGTTTCGTGCGGCCAACGAGCAGGTGGTCGCCTACCCCGGATTCGTCGACGACTACGCCGCGCTGCATCAAGACAACCCCGCCCTGGATGACCTCCGGCGCGAACTTCTCGGTCAGGCCCTCGACTACTATCGACGGTTCATCGAGACATACGACGGTGATCCGGACCTCGCCCCCGAAGTGGCCGACGCCTACGACCGGCTCGGGGGAATCCTCGCCGATCGCGGCGAGCTGGCCGAGGCGGATCGGGCGCAACGCGCCGCCATCGCGCGTTGGGAGGCGCTGGGGCGTTCCGAACCGGACGATCCGGCTCATCGTGCGGGACTGGCCTTGGCTCACGCCTTCCGGGGCAACCAGCTCAAGCGGGCCGGACGGTTTCGCGAGGCCGAGCGGGACTACGGGCGGGCCACCGGCCTCCTGGTACAGCTCGCCGAGGAGCAGCCGGCGGTCCTCAGGCATCGCAAGTACCTCGCCGAGATCGAGAACGCCCTCGGCACGATCGACAATTTCGAGGGGAAACTCGCCGAGGCGAAACAGCACTATCAGCGCGCCATCGACCTCTATGAACGGCTCTTAAGCGACCAACCCCGGAACCTTGACTACCTGAGCGTCTCGGCCCAAGTGCAATCGAACTTGGGCATCGCGCACGCGATCGAGGGGCGCCTTGATGAAGCCGAGCCCTGCTTCCGTCGCGCCGTCGATTTGGGCGAGCGGCTCATCGCCGAGGACCCCGAGGACATCACGAACCGCACGTTACTCACCGGATATCTCGTGAACCTCGCACGCTTCTGTTACGATACAACTCGATTCGACGAGTCGGAGCGGCTCAGCCGGAGGGCCATCGCGCTGTACCAGGCCCTGGAGCAGGAGCAGCCCGGCTTGACCAAACTCCGCATCAACCACCTGGCCGCCGCGTCGAACTTCGCCAACATGCTCCGCGACATCGGTCGGACCGCCGAGGCCGAGCAGATCTATGGCGAGGCGATCGCCATGGGCGAGCGGCTGATTGCCGAGCAGCCCGACCGTCCGCAGTTCCTCAGTCAGTTGGCCAGGACGCACAACAACGTCGGCCGGCTCCAGGAACACGAGGGGCGTTTGGTCGAGGCCGAGTCGAGTTATACGCGCTCGACTGAGCTTCGGCAGCAAATCGTCGACCTGCAGCCGGAGGTCGACGATTTCCGGAGGGGGCTCGGCCTCTCCCTGAACAGCTTGGCCACGGTCTTGATGAAGACCGGCCGGTCGGTCGAGGCCGAGCAGCGCCTCGACGAGGCGATCGGGCACTTCGAGCAACTCGCTTCCAAGAACCCCCACGTCCAGGAGCACCGTGAGGGACTCGCCTGGGCCTGCATGAAGCTCGGCGTGGTCCACCTGGGCGAGGCCCGAGCGGCCGAGGCGGAGTCGGCGATGCGGGATGCGGTCTCCCATTGGCGTCAGCTCGTCGCCGATCAGCCCGGCGCGTCCGACTTCGTCAACGGCCTGGGCGGGGCGCTGAACGACCTCGGCATGAGCCTCGTCGCGCTCGGGAGGGAGGACGAGGCGGTCCCGGTCTATCGCGAGGCGATCGCGCTGCAGAGAGAGGCCCTGGCCGCTGCCCCCCAGGTGATCCGGTATCGCGAGTTCCTGAACACCCATTACCGCCAACTCACCGAACTCCTGGTCCGGATGGGTCGGATCGAGGAGGCGATCGAGGCGATCCGGGAACACCTCGCGCTGGAGTTCATCGATTCGGGCACCCGCCACGACGCGGCCCGCCTCCTGGCCCGCTGCTTCTCGGAGCGAGTCGAGGACACGCCCCTGCCGGATCGCGACGACCTGGCCGCCGAGACCGTCGCCGTGCTCCGAAGGGCCGTCGAAGCCGGCTGGGCCGACCCCGTCCTCACCGCGACGACACCCGACCTTGAACCGCTCCGCGACCGCGACGACTTTCAACGCTTGCTTGGCGGGTTGTTCGACCGGATCTTTCCCGAGCCGCCCTTCGCGGTCAACGACCCATAAGCGGTCCGCCCCTCACTTGCTCGTCGAAGGATCTCGCCTGGCAGGGCCGACCCGGAGAACCTACGATGTCATCATCGATCCTGTCGATCTTAGGTCGTATCAGAAGATGGCATCGACGCAATGAACTCGGATCGCGAACTCCTATTTGGGATCATCGCTTTGCAAATGGGCTGCATCGAGCGCGATCAGCTCGTCGCGGCGATCCGTGCTTGGGGTTCGGACCAGGCCAAGCCGTTGGGGCAGATCCTGCTTGATCAGGGGGCCTTGGATGCCGAGGCGCAGGCGGTCCTGGAGTCGATGGTGGCTTTGCACCAGCGATCTCACAGGGACGACGCGTCGAGGAGCCTCGACACGTTGGCCAGACTGGCCACGGCGATCCCTCTCGGCGAGACGATCGCGATGGCGAGGGACGCCCTGGTCCGGTCCGATCGGACCCATCCGGATCCGTCCTCGACCCAGCAGCACCGGGACTCCGATGGCAACACGCCGCCGAGCCCCGAGACCATTGAGACGCTGGTCATGCCGGAACGCCCGATCGATCGGGCCAAGCCGGCCCTATCGGATTCCCCATCCCCGACGGGGCGGTTCGTGGTGCTCCGGCCATATGCCCAGGGTGGCTTGGGGCGCATCTTCCTGGCCCGCGATGAGGAGTTGGGTCGCCCGGTGGCCCTCAAGGAGATCCGCGACGACAAGAAGGACCATCCCACGCTCCGCGCACGGTTCGTCCGGGAAGCGGAGATCACGGGGAACTTGGAGCATCCGGGGATCGTGCCGGTCTACGGCCTGGGCCACTACGACGACGGCCGGCCGTTCTACGCCATGCGGTTCATCCAAGGCGACTCGCTGAAGGAGGCCATCGGCCAATTCCACAACGACCTGTCGTCGCTGGACATGACGTCGTACAACCTGCGTCTCCGGAGTCTGCTGGGCCGGTTCATCGACGTCTGCGAGGCGATCGCGTATGCCCACGCCCGAGGGGTGCTTCACCGGGACCTGAAGCCGGACAACGTGATGCTGGGCCGTTACGGCGAGACGCTGATCATTGACTGGGGCTTGGCCAAGGCGACCGGTCAACGGGATCCGGAGGCACAGACCGATTCGGAGACGCCCGTCGAGGCGGCGTTGGTCCCCCGCTCGGGCAGCGATGCGGACCCAACGCGGGCCGGTCGCGCCCTGGGGACACCGTCGTACATGAGCCCGGAGCAGGCCTCGGGCCGCTTGGATGCCCTGGGGCCGGCCACCGATGTGTACGCGCTGGGCGCCACGCTATATGCGCTGCTGACGGGTCGTCCCCCGGTCCAGGGGACGGACCTGATCGCGCCCCTGGAGAAGGCGCGGCGCGGCGCGATCGCGCCGCCCCAGTCGGTCTCTCCACGCGCCCCCGCAGCCTTGGGATCGATCGCGCTGAAGGCGCTGGCCCTTCGCCTGGAAGACCGCTATGAATCGGCCCGCGCGCTGGCCGAGGATCTGGAGCGTTACTTGGCCGACGAGCCGGTCTCAGCGCATCGCGATCCGCTCTCGGCCCGGTTGTGGCGCTGGGTCCGCAAGCACCGGACGCTGGCCACAACGGTGGCGGCGACCCTGGTCGTTGGTGCGTTGAGCCTGGGGGTGATCGCGGGGGTGGTGACCTGGCTCAACGGCGCGTTGGCGAAATCCAACGCGGAGTCGGAGTCGCGCCTGGACCTGGCGATGACCTCGATCGAGGGCTACTTCCGAGGCGTCAGCGAGGAGGCGCTCCGGAGTGACCAGCTCTCGGAGGATCTCCGAGACCGACTCCTGGAGCAGCCCCGCGTCTTCTATGAGCAACTGACGACCGAACTGGCCGCCAAGGCCGATCCGAGCGAGCGCGAACGTTTCCTGCTCGCCCGGGGACGTCTCTTGCTCGGCCGAATCCTCGGGATCCTCGGTCGCGCCGAGGATTCGCGACGGGAACTGAAGGCGGCCTGCACCAGCTTTACGTCGCTGATTGAGGAGATCGCCGCCGATCCGAGGTACCGGGAGGGCCTGGCCGCGAGCCTGACCAACCTCGGCAATGCGCTCAGCGTTCAGGGCGATCTGTCCGGTTCGGCCTCGATGCATCGGCGCGCGATCACGCTCCGGGAGTCCTTGACGTCGGAGTTCCCATCCAAGCTGGAGTACCGCAAAGGCCTGGCCATCAGCTTCCAGAGCCTCGGCGTCGCGCAGGGGGCGCAGGGGGATCAGGTCGAGGCGGCCTCGTCCCACCGCCGAGCGATCGGCCTCTGGGAGTCGCTCACCGAAGACGTCGCTGCGGAGCCGAGGTATCGGGAGGGTCTGGCCGGGAGCCTGACCAACCTCGGCAACACGCTCTACCTCCAGGGCGATCTGCCCGGTTCGGCTTCGATGCATCGGCGCGCGATCGACCTCCGAGAGCCGTTAACGACCGAGTATCCGTCGGTCTCGACCTATCGGAAGGGTCTGGCTGAGAGCTTCAATAGTCTCGGCCTCGGGCTTGAGGTTCAGGGGGAACTGTCCGGTTCGGCGGCGTCCCTCCGCCGGTCGATCGCCCTCTGGAAGGGGCTGAGGACGGAGTACGCTTCGGTTCCGGAATATCGGGATGGCTTGGCTGCGAGCCTGATCAACCTCGGCATCGTCCTCAGGACTCAGGGGGATCTGTCCGGCTCGGCAGCCTCCTATCGTGAGGCGATCGACCTCCGCGAGGCGTTGACCACCGAGTTCCCGTCGGTTCCGGAGTATCGGAACGGGCTGGCCGGAAGCCTGACCAACCTCGGCATCGTGCTCGGGATCCAGGGGGATCTGGATGATTCGGCCTCATCGCACCGTCGAGCGATCGAAGCCTGGAAGTCGTTGAGCGCGGAGTTCCCGTCGAGTTCGGAGTATCGGAGAGGCCAGGCCAGGGGCTTGACGAACCTCGGCCTTGTTCTCGGGGCCAGTGGGGACCTCGATGGCTCGGCGGCGTCCCACCGACGGGCGATCGCGATCCACCAATCGCTTGTCCGGGATCATCCCGGACGTCCGGGCTACCGGAGCGCCCTGGGAGGCGCCTTCAACAACCTCGGCATGGTGCTCGCGTTTCAGGACGAACACGACGAGGCGGTCGAACAGTTCCTCGAGGCGATCGGACATCAGCGAGCGCTGGTCGAGGCCTATCCGCGCAACTTCTTGTTCCGCCAATTTCTGAGCAACCATTATCAGAATCTGACCAGTTCCCTCCATGCCCTAAACCGATGCAGAGAGGCCGCTAAAGCGACGCGGGAGTACGTTGCGCTCTGGCCCGGAGACGCGGGCCGAATCTACAACGGGGCGTGCTGGCTCGCCCTGAGCGCTTCGATCATCGAGGGGGACACGTCGGCCCAGGAGCGCGACGCACTGGCGGCCGAGGCGGTGTCGACGTTGGACTCGGCGATCGCGACGGGTTGGGACAACGCGGTCCGGACCGCCAACGATCGGTTCCTCGAACCGCTCCACGACCGCGACGACTTCCAAGCCCTGCTCGGCCGGATGTTCGATCGAATCTTCCCTGAGCCGCCCTTCGCCGAGGATCGCCGGTGATCGAAGACGGAAAGCATATCATTGTGTATTTTGTAACTGGTCTGTAACGAAAGTATCGTCGCGTCGTATTTCTGCGTCGGAGTTTCGATCGGCCCCGCGCGTTGGTGTTTCGAGTGAACAGGAGGTCCCATAAGGTCTTCGATGCACGGGGCTTCGACACCGTTCCGAGGATTCCCGCTCGGAGTGGATGAATGCTGGAGGGCGACTTGGTGCGATCGCTTGCCAAGGCCGGTGCTACGATCGTGGGGGAACGGTTGTCGTCCGCAGCAATCGTCATGACGAACGAAGGACCGAGCTTCGCGGCACGATCCTTCGGGTATGATGGGTGGAGGTCGACCTCCGAGGCCGACCCGTCCTTCCGTTGGAGTTGATATGGGGTCGACGATGAGCGCGGAGACGGGGCCGGTCGATCGCAACCTGCTGTTCGGGATCCTGGCCTTGCAGATGGGCTGCATCGATCGCGATCAGTTCGTCGAGGCGATGCGCGTTTGGGTCTCCGACCAGGCCAAGCCGTTGGAGCAGATCCTGCTCGATCGGGGGGCGTTGACTCCGGAGGATCACACTTTGCTGGACCCCCTGGTGGCGCGTCACCTGAAGAAGCATGACGGTGACGCGACACGGAGCTTGGGCGTGCTTTCCGACGTCACGCCGGTCTGGGATGCCTTGGCGATGATCAATGCGCCCGAAGTCCAGGCCCGCGTCGCTCCGTTGGCCAGCAAGACCGAACCTTATGGGATGGAAGCGCGGGCGGTCGACGATGCCACGCTCGTCCTGGACGATTTCTCCCGGGCCTTGAGGACCGAAGGCGTCGATGCGGGTGGATCGCACACGGCGGGACGTCGGTTTCGGGTCCTTCGACTCCATGCCCGGGGCGGCCTGGGCCAGGTCTACGTGGCCCGCGACGAGGAACTCGGGCGCCAGGTGGCCTTGAAGGAGATCCAACCGCAGTATGAGCGGATGCCTCGACTCCGATCGCGGTTCATGCTCGAGGCCGAGATCAACGGCAACCTGGAACATCCGGGGATCGTGCCGGTCTACGGCTTGGGGACCCACGAAGACGGCCGGCCCTTCTACGCCATGCGGTTCATCCAGGGGGACAGCCTCAAGGACGCCATCGACGCGTTCCACAACGAGGTGCCCACGCTCAATGCAGCCGCCTACAACCTTCGGCTCCGCCAACTCTTGAGCCGATTCATCGACGTCTGCCAAGCCATCGCGTACGCCCACAGTCGAGGTGTCATCCATCGCGACTTGAAGCCGGCCAACGTCATGCTGGGCAAATATGGCGAGACCTTGATCATCGACTGGGGCCTAGCCAAACCTCAAGGGCAGACCGACCCGGACCCCGATGTGCCCCCTTCGGACGAGGATCCACTGTCGCCGCGCTCGGCATCCGGCTTCGAGGCGACCGTCGCCGGCAACGCGTTGGGGACCCCGTCGTTTATGAGTCCTGAGCAGGCCGAAGGGCGCCTTGAGGAGCTGGGGCCGGCCACCGACATCTACGGCCTGGGCGCGATCCTCTACGCCCTCCTGACCGGCCGCGCCCCAGTCGACGGCCCGGACGTCGACGCGATCCTCAAGGCAGTCCGTCGGGGGGAGATCCCGGACCCCCGCTCGCTGAACCCGCGCGTCCCCCCTGCCCTCGCGGCGATCTGTCGGAAGGCCCTGGTGAAGCGACCGGAGGACCGCTATCGGTCGGCCCACGCGTTGGCCGAGGAGATCGAGCAGTTCCAGGCCGACGAGCCGGTCGACGCCTACCGAGACCCCCTCTCCACCCGAATCTGGCGCTGGGTCCGACACCACCGGACGCTCGCCGCGGGGGTCGTCGTCGCCGGGCTGGTCGGCCTGATCGCCTTGACCGTCATTTGGCGCCTTCAGGCGATGAGCGCCGCGGAGATTTCGCTGGCCCACGACGAAGCCAACGAGCGTTTCGATGACTCGATCACGTTCTATGAGAACTACTTTACGGGAGACAATGCGGAGATCTTCCGAGCGGCCAAACTCCCCCGACCCCTGCTCGAATCCCTGCTGGAGAGCCCCCGCGATTACTTCGAACGGCTGACCCGGGAACTCTCAAGGAAGTCCGACCCGTCCGAAGTCGAGCTGTCCCTGTTGGCTCGAGGGCGGACGAGTCACGGGAGCATCCTGTACCAATTGGGCCGCTATGAAGAGGCGAGTCAGGAATATGATAAGGCGGCCGACCTCTATCGGAGGCTGATCATCGATCGCCCCGAGACGATCGGCTACCGTCAGGGTCTGGCCGAGAGCTACAGCAACTTAGGGTCGGTCCTGGAACGGGTCGGTCAGCTCGACTATGCCCGCGACTCGATCCTTGAGGCACTCACGACCTATCGCGCGTTGGTGGAGGAGCAGCCCGCCGACGTCGAATATCGCGAAGGGCTCGCGGAGAGTCAGAACACGTTCGGGAATATCTTGATCGCGGTGGGTGACACGCAACGAGCCGGTGAGGCGTATCGCGAGGCGATCGCGTTGCGCGAGGCGGTCGTGGCCGAGCGGCCCGACGAGCCGAACGATCGGGCCAAGCTCGCCGACAGTCTCTCGAACTACGCCCTCGTGATGGGTGAGACCGGGGACTCGGATGGGGCGATCGCCCTGTTCCAAAAGGTGGTTGGGTTGCGCGAGGAGGTCGTGTCCGAACGGCCCGACGATCCCAATGCGCTCTCACAACTGGCCCTGGCCTGGAGGAACCTCGGTGCCCAATACGATTTTGTCGGTCATGTTGATTTGTCGCGCGATTGCAATTACAGAGCCTTGTCCCAATATAAGGAGCTCGTTGCGAGGGAACCCGGTGTGGCCTCCTATCGGGTGGGATTGGCCGAAGGCCACGCCATGGTGGCCGCGACGCTGGAATCCGACGATCCGCGCGACGCGATCGCCCTGTTCCGTCAGTCGATCCGAGAGTACGACGTCCTCTTGGCTCAAGAGCCCGAGGTCATCGAATATCGGAGCGCCCATGCGAGACGTTACGTCGACATCGGAGATGCCTTGCGCGGACACGGCCACTATGGTTCGGCGATCGCCGAGTACGAGCAGGCCATTCGAGAGTTCCAATCCCTGATCGCCGACAATCCCAATCAGCCCGACTTCCGCCACCTGATCGGATACACCGAGGACGCTTTGGGAAGGTCCTATGTGGGGCAGGAATCTTTTGAAGAGGCGCGGATCCACTTCCGCGCGGCGATCGAGTTCGAACGCGGGGCTGTCGATGGCGCGGCTGAGGTCGTGCTGTATCGCCAATCTCTGAGCCAGTACCTCCAAGATCTCGCCCACGTCCTCCGGGACCTCGGGCGCATCGAGGAAGCTCTGGAGACGTTCCGCGAATCGATCGCGCTCGACCAAGGAAAGGACGATCCGGAAGGACGGTATCGGGAAGCATGCTTCCTCGCCGGCTGCCTGCCCATGTTCGCGCCGGACACACCGACCACCGATCGTGAGGCCCTGGCTGCCGAAGCCGTCGAGACCTTGGAACGGGCCATCGCCTCCGGTTCGATCGACGCGACGCGGATGGCCGACGATCCGGCCCTCGAACCCCTCCGCGATCGCTCCGACTTTCAGCGGCTCCTGGGTCGACTGTTCGACGCGATCGTCCCGGATGAGCCGTTCGCCCCGTGAGGCTGGCACAAATCCACTCTGGACCGAGGTGGTCGACCTTGTGGGTGGCTGAGGATTGGTTCGCTTGGGGCCAGCCCTCGGGACCGACCGGTTGATCTCAGGAGGTCTGATCACCGGTCGGCGGTCTCGAGATATCCGCCCTGGGGTCCGCTCACGGCGCTCACTGTGCCCAGTCACCCTTGCAGTAGGCGGGGACAACAAGAGGAAATCTTATATTTGAATGTGAATGCGAAAGGGGGTCTCTCGATCCTGTTGCGGTCGTCAGGCGCCTCGGGTGGCTGGGGACTGCGAGCGCAGCGCGCAGACCCCGGGAACATTCCCAGCGAGTTTGCCTTCCGTGGTGATCTTCAAGGGGCATCCGAAGGACATCATTCCCGGGGTCTGCTTCACGCGTCCCCCGGCCCGACGTCGTCTCAGGAGCCGTGGCCTCGGTCAAAGAAGAGCGAGAGCGGTCGGTCTTCGAAAGCGGCCGATCCGATCACTGGATGAGCGTGCCGGCCGGCTCGGCGGCGTTGCTGGTGCTGGTGCTGGTGACGGGGGCGGGCTCATCGATCCGGGGCTGTTGGCCTCGGAGGACGCTGTTGCCTTCGAAGAGGGTCCGCTGGTCGATCGGGGCGGGGTTGAGCCAGTCGGTCTCGGAGAACTGGCCGCTCTGGCCGTAGGCGGCGACAGCGTTGGCATAGCAGGTGGTCTCGACGTGCTCGGCGGGGATTCCGCGCTCGAGCATCAGGCGGCCGGTCTTGGGCACGGCCATGGGGTCCGAGACGCCCCAGTCGGCCGAGCTGTCGACGATGATCCGCTCGGCGCCGAAGCGGCGGACCACCTCGACCATCCGCTCGTTGCCCATCTTGGTCTTCGGGTAGATCGTGAAGGCCGCCCAGTAACCGCGATCCAGCACGGCCTGGACGGTCTCCTCGTTGTTGTGGTCGATGACGACCTTGTGGGCCGGGATCCCGTGCTCCTCGACGACGTCCATGCTCCGGAGCGTCCCTTGCTTCTTGTTGCGGTGCGGCGTGTGGATCATGACCGGCAGGTCGACTTGCTTGGCCAGCTCCAACTGGGCGCGGAAGGCGGTTTCCTCGGCGGCGGTCATGTCGTCGTAGCCGATCTCGCCGACGGCCACCACGCCCTCCTTGGCCAGATAGAGCGGCAGGATCTCCAGGACCTCTCGGGACAGCGGCTCGTTGTTGGCCTCCTTGCTGTTGAGGCCGATCGTGCAGTAGTGACGGATGCCGAACTGGGCGGCGCGGAACCGCTCCCAACCGACCAGGCTGGCGAAGTAATCCTGGAACGAACCGACGGTCGTCCGCGGTTGGCCGAGCCAGAAGGCCGGCTCGATGACGGCCACCACACCGGCCGCTGCCATCGCCTCGTAGTCGTCGGTCGTCCGCGCGCTCATGTGGATGTGAGGGTCGATGAACCGCATCGTCTCGGGCTCCCTGGGCGATGAACTGCCTCCCAGCACGCCACCCAAGAGAGCGCCGAGAGGTTGATGATCCTGTGAAGACCATCGTACCAAGATCCCAGATCGCTCGCAGGGCGAGCCCGATCCGGATTGGGCCGTTCTGTATTGCCTGGGCAGCCTGGGAGCGTTTCGGAGGGAATCGGATCGTGGTCGACGCGACGCGTTCTAATTGCAAGCACGGATGACCAAAGGGGTTCCGTGACTCCGCGATCCTCGGTCGATCTCGAAGACGGAGATCGACCGACGCCCGAGTCCTGGACATCGTTGTTGATCTCTTCCGACTCCTCGTCCTGGTGCAGGGCATCGACGCGGATCCGGACCCGTGTTCTCGACACGCACCAGGAGCCGGCCGTTCTCCCGTCGGCAGACCCCAAGCTACGGGGCTGGGACTGGGACCAGGTCGGGTCGACTGACCCTCGTGCGTCGTTCCCCGACCGGCTCAACGTGGATGCTGCTGACGCCCTGGACGTTCCCCGCTTCGTCGATGGGTGCGGTTGTGTAGACCGCCGTCACACCCAGGCTCGCGGGGCTCTGAATGATGAGGAACCCTTCGATGTACGGGGCGGGCAGGCTCCCGGAGAACAGCCGCTCCTCAAGGTCCGCGCAATCGACCTGGAGCGCCTCGTGTGGCCCCAACGTGTCCTCGGTGATCGTGAGGACTTCGCCGGGTCGCTGCCTCCCGGGCGGAAAGGTGAGCGCCAGCCTCTTGAGGAATGTGACGGGCTGATTGTTCGGATTGTGGATGTTGACCGATGTGGCGTAGAAACCCGGGGCGAGACGCCTGTCCTCTGGGTCCTTCTGTCGTCCGCAGATCATCTTGGCGGCATACGAGAACTCCAGGGACGCCGGTTCCTTCGGCTCCGGCTCACCGTCAATGTCGGGATCGTCTCCGTCGGGTCCATCGTCGTCGGAATCTTGGAACCGGAAGGCGCCGATCCTCGTCGACCAACGCGATTGCGGGTTGTACTGCCCGGTGAACCAGAAGAGCCGATCGTCGTTGGGATCGATGCTCAGGGCGGAGTAATCTCCGTATCGGAAGCTCGTGTTGGCGCCCGCCCCTGCAATTAAGGTCTGCTCCTGGATCGGCATGGTGCCCATGGGATCGGATTCCAGGCGACCCACGTAACGCAGCCCCGGGAAGGACGTCACGCTGGTCACGTTGTACCCGAGCGCGATGTTCCCGGATCCGTCCATGGCGATGGTGGACATCCAGCGGTCGTTGCCGTCCGGGGCATATGTTCCTTCCTGATGAATATGCCAACCTTGGGTGGAGTCTTTGCGCAGTTCGAACCAGCGGACGCCCCCGTGATCGTCACCGTCCACGTCGGTCACGAACGAGCCCACGATCGTCTCATGGGTCCCGAAGTTCCGGTACGGGACGCGCCACATGATGACCTCGCGCAGCGGGTCAAGTCGGATGCTCGAACCTTGCTGGGGGAAGCAACTGAAGGAGACCAGGCCGCAGAGGTCGGAGTCGAACTCGCTGATCGGGATCCCCGTGGGGCCGGTCAAGGTGGAGTTGGCGGGTTCGGTCCAGTCGACCCGGAATTCGTAGAGGTCCAGGAAGTCCTGGGTGGGATCGTTGGCCCCGACGTTGTGGACCTCGTCGTCGTGGTGGCGGAGCAGGTAGTGGGGCGATCCGGCAGGCGGCGCCGGTCCGTCGAGGTCGCAGGGCGTGAGCGCTTGGAACCCGAAGCCGTTCAGTTCCGGGGCCAGGAACCGCTGGAGCCGGGCGGGGTCCCCGTCGAGCATCTCCGCGCGGTCCAACGCGTAGATGGCTGGACCATCGCTCTCATTCGTCGTGACGTAATAGGCGTCGGGCCAGACCCCATATTTGGGGTAGTCGGGGAAGTGAGGTGTGGGGAACTGGTAACCGAACCAGCCACCGCTGATCGGATCGTTCGTGCGCGATATATAGACGATGAGTAAGTTATCGTCGGCGCCAAATTCGCTCAGGAGCCAGCGATCGGCCAGGTGGTCGTACAGAACGATCGGGTCGCCGAGGCCGGTCGGGCCACCCAGGTCGCTCATCAGGAACGGTCCCGCCTCGAGGGCCCCATCCGACTTGCGGTAGATCGCGTACCGGGCGCCGTCGGGGGCATTGATGGCCTGGATGTAATACCGGGTCCCCACATCACCGACCATGTCGGGCGGGTTAACCCCATTGAACCCCTGACCTTCGAAGTTCAGGACGGGCGGATCGAACGCGCGGAGCATCCCGACGGCAGCCATCCGGGACTGGAAGCCCAGCAAGGGGTCCCGCTTGGGAGCGGGCTTGGGGATCCGGAGCAATCGCGGCTCCCGACCGTAGTGTCGACGGGGATTGACCCGCTGAATCGG
>CAZSSM010000049.1:0-29543 GCA_964609385.1 uncultured Planctomycetia bacterium | reverse complement strand
CAGGCTGCCATTGCGGTGCCGAATCAACGACCCTCAGGTTCCTCGACATCGTGGTCGCCGGGACGATCGGGCTCATCTCCGGGCCCCTGGCGACCGCGGACGCCTCACGTTCTTGAGCCCACGACGAGCCGAGGGCCGTGATGATTACGAGCGTTGACAGCATCCACGTCGTCAAACGGACTCGAAGGCGGGAGGACTGACCCGATCGGATCCTTGCCAAAGCAGTATGCTGACCTGTCATGATCGGTTCCTCATTCGATGCGCAACAGGATCGACAGAGTCTGTGAGATACACAGTGTAGCGGGCTTTGGTGGGAGATGCCAAAAGATTTCAGCGATCACATGGTACGGCCCTTGAAATGGCTCTGAGCCTTGTTCGGTCCTAAAAAGTTCGAGTCTGGAATGCCTCTCAATTTTGACACTTCCCCGCAATAAACCGCGAATTGGCGCGATGGGCAAAATCGGACTTGGCCGAGAGTTTTCTCCGTTGGTGTGGACAAGGCCCTTGATCCATCTTGCTTGCTCCGCCCTCTCGTCCCGTTTCTCGAACGGCGGCGATGAGCAGAGGATGGGAAGTGGACGGGGTTCCGAGGCCGTCGCCTACGGGGGATTCGGGGCATCAACGGGCCACATGGATGCATCAGGATGGGCGGTTCGTCCGAAGATTCATCCGTTCGCGGCGAGTTCCGGGCCGTGGGTCGCCGGTTGAGAAGGATGGTCTATGAGGACCGGATTGTTTTTCGACGAATGCGGCATAGAATAAGCCGCTGTCCTGGAATCGCCGGAGACACGCTCGACGAAGGGACCTCATATGCTTCACATGACTTTGTGGTGCGCAATTTTCGTGGCCATCTCCTCCGCGTCGTTCGAGGATCCTCCAAGGCAGCAGGGGGCGAGCGTCTCGAAACCGGTCAAGCCGACCGTGTCTCCCGGGCCGGGCGGATCGGATCGGCCGAAGCAGGATGCGGGTGCGGCCGAGGTTCCCGGTCCCGAGAAGAGGCGGCTCGACGAATTTCTCGGACAGTATGAGAGCGTAAAATATGCCGATGTTTCTGCCGTCGAATCGGCCGAATTGTCGGCTTTGTTTCCGAACGTCACGTTCTTCGTACTCCGTTATCGCCAATACCCAGTCACCGTCGTCCCTGACGAATCTCTGGGGGCGAACAATGTGTTCGCGGTCCGGGGCGAGGACGTGACTCCTCTCCGGTCGGCCGAAGAGGTTCAGGTCTATTTCCGGGAGAACCTCGGCCCCTTGCGGGATCGGGAGGTGGCTCGGAAGGCCGCGCAGGGGTTGATGCAACTCTGGCAGCAACTCAACCAGGACGGTTTCTTCCAGTTTCGGGAACCGGAGACGACCCTCACCTCGACCAAAGATCGGATGGTCGTCGAATGCACCGCAGGGGTCGTCGATCGACGCAAGGATCAGGGTCGTTTGACCGTCCGGCTGGTCTCCGGAGACGAGAAACTGGAATCGATCAAACTGGGAGGTCGGCTGTCCCCGGGATATCGGCCTCGACGACCCGACCGCGCTCCTTGATCCACCCGCGAGCGATCTTTCGGGTCATCCGGCAAGCGAATCCCAAGTGATCGCAGCAGCCTGGACTTCATCGCGTCGCTGGGGGTTCTGGTCGAGGATCTCGGCGGCTCGGGGGTGAGGACAGGCGGTCAGGGCCAATGCGGCGGCGCGTTGGTGTCCGTCGTCGCCTTCGAGCAGGGCGCGTTGGAGGTCGTCGAGGGCCTGGTCGTCGGCGAAGGGTCCGACAGGTCGCCAGAGTTCCGGGCTGATCGGACGCTTCGCCGCCCAGCGCTCGTGGGCGTAGTCGGCCAGCATCCGCATCAACGGAGCGTTGGCCCGTCGGTCCAGCCCAACGATCGGCGCCAACGGTACGCCGATGAACAGGGCCTTGAGCACCATCTGGTTCCAGGCCCCCTCGTCGAACTGCTCGGCTGGATAGGGGTTGCGGTGCGCCACGGCGCAGAAGACGGCCTTCATATTAGTCCGCACCCCTTCGGCGGCCCGGAGCCGATGTGCTTCGGGATGGGGGAGGACCGGCAACGCTTGATAGAGCGCGACCAGTTCGCCCACCTCGCCCGAAGCGAACAGCTTATCCAAGGTCGCCACATAACCCTGCGCGTCGTCGCTGGGCCAGTGGAGCACGAGCAAGGTCCGCGCTGACTGGTCGACCGTCCAGGTACTCGGATCCCAACCCGACCGGACCTCATCGGCCTCGATGAGTGCATCGGCGTCGAGGTTCAAGTCGGCCTTGCCCAGCTTCCGCGAGGCCAATCCGAAGGCCAGGGCGAACGCCTGCCAGCGCCCTTGAGCAATCTGTCCCAGATGGTCGTCGAACCAGCCTCGAGCCTCCGAACCGAGCCTCGGTTCGAGCCAGCTTCGGAGCAGGCGGCCGATCCGGTCGTCGGTCATCGGAACCCTCCACTTCAGGGGGCAACTCGGAACAACCTGGCCAGACAGACTGTTCTCGCGAGCGGCCTTCGGTCCCCTTCCCCTCCTCGTCCCGGGGTGACGAGGTCATGGACATGAGGGCGTGACGATCGATCGCCACGGGCATCGAGGGGTCGACTCCTCGGGGCGGGGCTCGTCGTGCAGGATTAACGGCGCGGGCTTCTCGAGGGCTGATGACTTACCAACTGGCCTTCTTCATGCCGGGGATCTTGCCCTCGTGGGCGAGCTGACGGAGCATGATCCGCGAGATGCCGAACTTGCGATAGACGGCGCGGGTGCGGCCGGTCAGCTTGCAGTGGCGGCGATAGCGGACCGGGCTGGCGTTGCGCGGGAGCTTCTGAAGCCCCTCCATGTCGCCCTCGGCCTTGAGCTGCTCACGCTTCTCAGCGTACTTGTCGACCAGCTTCTCGATCCGATCCATCTTCGTGAACATCGATCGCGAGGCCATCTGCTCTGTGCTCCCGAACCTGCCGAGGAAGGATTCAACCGGACCGACCACCCTCAACAGAGAAGGCTCCACCCCTGGAGAACGTCGACCCCCGAGCCGTTCATTGGGGTCGACGTCTGATCACCGCATCCGCCCGATTGAGTGAAAGGTCTCATTCTATGGCCGTCTGGCCGTTTGTGGAAAGATGGGATCGGTCGAAAAGGGGTGAGCGGGATGAGCTGCTCTCGTCCGGAGTTCCTATCTTTCACCCATCGGCCTCCGCGTCGGATCTCGGATCAGAAAGGCGATATTGATGGGCGAGCCATCCGCCAGACCGAAGCTCTACCACATCACGCATGGGAAGAATCTTCAGAATGTGATCGAAGCGGGTCGATTGTGGTCCGACGAGAGGATGCGCGATCATGATGGCCCGGAGATCTCGATCGGCATCTCTGAGATCAAGAATGAGCGATTGGATCGCGACATGCCCTGTCATCCCGGCACCAAGGTTGGGCATTTCGTCCCGTTCTACCTCTGCCCGCGATCAGTCATGCTCTACTTGATCTCCAAGGGCAACCATCCCAATCTCGACTACCAAGATGGGCAGCGTCCCATCCTCCATCTAGTCGCTGATCTTCAAGACGTGGTTGCCTGGGCTGATCAGGAGGGGCGTCGCTGGGCATTCACCGATCGCAACGCCCGTAGCAGCTATTTTCGGGCGTTCCGTGATCTGAGAGAGCTGAATGGTCTCAATTGGGAAGCCATTGAGGCCTAGGATTGGCGCGACCCGCAGATCAAAGAGGCCAAGCAGGCCGAGTTTCTCGTCCATGAGGAGTTTCCCTGGAACCTGATCGAAACGATCGGAGTGATCGATGCGAAGATCGCCAAGCGGGGCACCGTAATCCTTCGCGGCTCCGCTCTCTGACCCGAGGTGCGTGTTGAAACCGAATGGTATTATTGAGATTGTACTGGGATGCGCCAATCGTCTCGGGGGTACCTCGGTGTCATGATCCATCCAACTCACGGCGACATCCTGAAATGTGAGGCGGATGCCCTTGTGAACACCGTCAATTGTGTCGGTGTGATGGGTCGCGGGATCGCGCTGCAGTTCCGTCGGGCTTTCGGGGACAACTATGAGGCGTATCGGGCGGCCGTTCGTCGGAGTGAGGTCGAGCCTGGTCGAATGTTCGTCTTCGAGCGATTGAGCCTCGAGCCTCCGCGTTGGATCATCAATTTTCCAACCAAGCAACATTGGCGGTCGACGAGCCGGTTGGAGGATATCCGCAGTGGACTCGACGATTTGGTCCGAGTCGTTCGCCAGCAGGAGATCCGGTCGATCGCCATTCCCCCGTTGGGTTGCGGGCTTGGCGGGTTGGATTGGGCCGTCGTTCGCCCCTTGATCGTCGAGGCGTTCGGGGATCTGGCCGAGGTCAAGGTCTTCCTCCACGAACCGGGGGAGGCCCCCGCGCCCGAAGCCATGGTCAACCGGACCAGGAAGCCCCCGATGACCAAAGCAAGGGCCGTCACGCTCGGGTTGATCGGACGCTACCTCCGAGGATTGATGGATCCCGAAATCACAATGGTCGAAATTTATAAACTTCTTTATTTTCTAGAATTTGCAGGAGAGTCGCTTCGGTTGGGTTTCGAACGAGGACACCACGGACCATACTCAAACAAGATCCGACACATCCTCAACGGTCTCGAAGGTCACTACATCAATGGCTTCGGCGATGGCGGAGAAGACCCGAGCAAACCGATCGAACTCCGAGACGATGCCCACCTCAAGGGGGAAGCTTTCCTCAAGGATCATGTGCAAACCCTCGCTCGGTTCGAGCAGGTTGGTCGGTTGATCCAAGGGTTCGAAACGCCCTACGGGATGGAACTCCTGTCCTCAGTCCATTGGGTCGCCGTGAAGGATGGGGCGCGGACGCCCGACGAAGCTGTCGAGAAGGTTCATGCCTGGAACGAGCGGAAGACGACGTTCACTCCGTATCAAATCGGGATCGCATGGGATCGGTTGTGTGCTGAAAGTTGGATGAATATCAACGAGCCAGCCCTGTCTGATTAAGGTCTTAGGACGCCGAGGGTATTCTATGGTGTATTTAGCCTAAGGCAAATCTAGAAGAACCGCCACAAGCGTGTCACTTGAGGTTTTGAGACCACCAAAGACCTTAAGCGAATGTGCTTAAGCAGCTTCTGAACCAGCCTTGTCAGATTGAATGGTTTGGTTTGGGACCCCTCATTGACCGCTCGCACGCTCGGAAGACAAAAGGATGCGTGCTGAGCGTGAGCACTGACTTATAAATAGGAAAACATCGAGTCTTGCAGTCTGACTCGGAGGTCGCGGACCACACGTCCGGGACGCTGTACAGCGAACGGACACCACGAAGGAGCCCGTTTTTATGGCTGCCCGATGCAGGGTCAGGCTCCCTTGGATACGGAACTCTGGGAGAATGGAGATACCTGGAGGTCGCGCCCGGAGTCTGCTTGACCCGGCCGGAACTCGGACGTAATGTAAACCAAGAGTGGTTGACGAAGATTGACGTTACCCGGGGTTCGGAGTCACGTGTCGGAGACGAACCATCAGAACCGTAGGAACACCCAGTTCCTCTACTGGCACGCGGCCCGTCGAGGAACATCCCATGCGGAAATCGCTCGTTCGTTTGCGCCTCATAAGCCGTCGAGGCAAGCGGTGAACAAAGCCGTGAGGACGCAAGTGCAAAAGCAGCTCTTCCGCTTGCTCGATGCGGCAGAGACCGCGGGCGTCCTGACCGAGTGGCAGGACGCGGACATCGGCGTTCTGGTTGGGGTGTCGCCTCAACTGGGTGGACTGGCTTCCATCTTCATCGTCGACGCGAACGATCGCATCCAACTGTTTTACGATCAAGACAAAAACCCGGATGCCGAAATCAGATCTCAGATGCTCCACAAGCTCGCCCATCTCGTCAACGATGTCCTTGGACTTGCGATCGAGAACGGCGCGACCGTCTCGGACGTGATCGATCGCATCGTCGCAAGCCGAAGATCAGAAGGACTCACCCGTGAGTGAGGGAAACCCCAGCGATCCCCAATTTAAGGAAACCAGCGGTACGACACTGGAACCTGATGAGTATCAACAGGTGGTTGCTCGTCGGCAGCGCGTACGTTGGCTTGCCGTGCCGATCTACTTCATCGCCGTGGTCTCTGTGATTCTGCTCATCAAGGTCGGCCCCGTCGATGAGGAGCGGTTCTGGCCCCTCATTTTGGTGGTCGTGTACGGTGGGATCGTGCTGCTGCAGATCGCGATGTACGGCCCGTACTTCTTGCCCGTCCGGACCGCATCGTTTCCAGACGGCGAACTCGTCCCACCCCCCGACAAACTAGAGAGTCCGGAAGGGATCCGAGAGCTGAATCATGTGTGGGTCCTCTACAAGATCGCTGCCTTGATGTGGTTCCTCATCCTGACACCCTTCGTTTACATGGCCGTCACGCAAGAATGACTCAGCTATTTTTTGATAAATTATCTGGGAGTCGGCGCAGCCATTCACTTCTTCTTGATGTGGTTGCTTGCCAGGATTACGGCCGAGGTCGACGAGACCGGCATCCGAGTCGGCATGGGCCTGTTCAAGAGCAAGACGCGAATGGAAGAGATCCAGTCGATCCAGTCGATCCGGTCGTGCACTGTGTGAGGCCTCTCCGTGATTTCTCGGGGTGGGGATGGCGAGTCAAGGCGGACGGCACGCGCGGTTTCATCGCGGACCTGAACGTTGGAGTCGAGTTCACGCGGAAGGATGGGCAACGGACCGTCGTGACCGTACGCGAGCCGCAACGGTTCGTCGATTACGTGCGATGGATCAAGATAAACTTGGAGTGAGCGACGATCCTCACATAGCTCGGTACGGTCGTTTCGTTGGAAACTGAAATTGATAATGTTTATCGATTCAGTGTATTTGGTAGAAGCGCGCCGAGATGGTATCGAGTCAAGCGGCTGTTGAGTTCGGGATCTGCGATCAGATTGTCGATTTTTGAAAATATTCGCTGGCTCGCCGCGAAATACCGATCGCTCACCGTTCGACTGGCTCGTGGCTCCAGACAGTCCAGATCTGTTCCGGGCCGGTTGATTTCGTCGGCACTTTCAAGCGAGCCGGCAATCATCGGCATAATCAAGCGAATGAGGGGAGGAGGACGAGAATCATGAGCGAATCCACAGAGGCTCAACCACAATCGACAGACTCGGCCTTGCCACGACGGTATGAGATCGACGCGCTCCGTTCGATCGCGCTGTTTCTTCTCATCGTCTATCACGTCTTTATTGCCTTCCAACCCGCGGCTCCGTCGGTTATGTTCATCGGTTTTTCCAACTCTCTCGAAAACGTCTGGTTTTTTGGAGAGTTGCTCAACTCGTGGCGAATTCCGGTCTTGTTTCTCATCTCCGGGATCACGGCCGGCTATCTCTTACAGAATCGACCTGTTGGGAAACTCCTGAGCGACCGGCTGATGCGCTTGGTGCCCCCCCTGCTCTTCACTACCTTGTTCATCGGGCCGATTTCGCCCGCGCTCTATCAGATCTTCCAAGGGGAGGAACTTTTCTACATACCAAATCCAAGTCACCTGTGGTTCGTCATGAATCTGGTGGTGTATCTGGTCTTGGGCGTTCCGCTGCTTCTCTACCTGAAAAATCGCCCGAATAACGTGGTCGTTCGGTTATTGAGAACCCTGTCTCCGTATGGTTGGCTGTTCATCCTCCCCGCGTTTCTCACGCTGACCACTTGGGGTCTCGAGCCTCACATCGATTCCGGCATGTTCTCGATGCACTTCATGCGCTTCTGGAACGGCTTCGCCTGTTTCCTTTCTGGGGTGGTGCTCGTCTCGCTGGGGGATTCGTTCTGGCAGGGAATTCGCAAGGTCTGCCACCTGGCGCTTCCTGCCGCGTTGGCCTTATGTCTGATGCGGATCACTGAAGTCGATTTCGGGAGCAGACTCACCGGGTTGCTCGCGCGGACCACGGAATCGGCCTACGCCATGCTGGCCTTTCTCGGATACGGCTCCCTGGCTTTCTCGCGCCCGTCGCGGCTCTTCCGTGTACTCAACCGATCGGTCTTCCCCGTTTACATCATCCACATGCCGGTTCAGCAGGCCGTCGCCTTCTTCCTGATTCGTCTCGAAATGAACGTCTGGTTGGCCTTCGGATTGCACCTGGCCGGCACGCTTTCCGTTTCCGCCTTGATCTACATCGTGCTTCTTCGGCCGATGCGTTGGCTGCATCCGTTCTTCGGTATCGCACCCCTCGAACGCGAGCGTTCCCAGGCCACCAACACCGTGGAGATGACACCACCCGAGCGCCCCTGGCCTGTCATGGTCGGCCGCATCGCCACGCTCTATGTGGTGTCGCCGCTCCTCGTGATTATGATGATGGGTAGTGTTTTTTTGTCGACAATCCTTATGTCGATCTTTTCTGATCGCTCATCGCCGGTCAGTGAAACGGTCCTGAGGCAAACCACCGAGCGTTTCCAAGGAGAGATTGCCTCTCGCTCCACTGAGGAGAACTACAGCGAAGTCCAAGGCCTCATCGCGAGTTTGGGCGGGGCAATCGAAGAGGGGGATATGAGTCGAGCGATGATCCTCTCGCTCGAAGTCCGGTTGATTACCGAAGCCCTTGAGAACGAAGGGGAGGCCGATCCGAACCGATCCGAAGAGCCGACGCAAGAGAGGAACGATGCCGACCAAGACTCCAGACAACTCGTCGAACGGGTTCGCGAAGAGAGTGCGTCTCGATCACCTGAGGAAAACCGTCGCGTGGCCGAGGGCCTCATCGAGTCGCTCCGAGCGATGATCGCATCGAAGGATGCGGGTCGTGCCAGAGATCTCGCCGTCGAACTCGAGACGATCATCGAAGAGACCTCGAGTGATCGGGGAGACGATGATCCCGATCAGTAACCGAGACGACCCGCTGTGGGCGCCGGACGCGACGATCTTGCACCCTTTCTGTTTATCGACCTTCGCGTCGCAAGCACCTTGATTTATGAGGACCTGAGAGAAGTATCGATTTCGGGTTACTGGTCCTGACCGATCGCGACGACCTCAACGTCTCCGAAGGTGACGTCGGCGTGGTGGGCGATGAGCAGGGCTGATCCCGAGGGGAGGTCGCCGGGCTCGAGGCGTTGGAGGTCCCAGGCTTCGGGCTCGGGCTGGTCGGCGGGCCAGAACTTGACGCGATAGCGGGATCTGCCATCGTCGAGGGTCTCGACGCGGTGCTTCATCCGGTAGGGCGTCTCGAACCCGATCGCGCGGCGCTTCGGGGACTCGACATGCCAGTCACGCTTGCCGTCGAAGATCCGCCAACGACAGGTTTGCAGGTCGCCGCCGAGCCGGAATTCGGCGGTGGCTCCCAGGGGGTACCATTGGACGCTCGGCTGGAGCCCGTCGGCCTCATGGCCGGGCCATCGGAGCGCGATCGCCGCGTGGGTGACGTTGGTCGTGTTCGGATCCCGCCTCGGCGGCGTGACGGCGTGGACGGTCACGGTGGTCGTGACCTCAACGTCGCGCCAGTTGGCGTCGCCGAAGGCCAACACGCGGTCGTAGTAACGGTCGACGGTCCGCACGCCTTCGGGCGTCAACCGCCAATGGCCGTCGACGACCTGGGCCGCGTCCGAGATCGCCCCGACCTCCGACCAGTCGATCCGGTAGGGCAGCGGCCAGGATCCGGTCGGCTCGACGTATTCGACGACGACGGTCCGTTCGGTCGTCCCGCCATTGGTGTCGATCGCTTCGATGACGACGGTGTTCGAGCCGACACGCAGATCGGTTCGGGCGATCTCGACGTTGAAGTCGCCGTCGCGCGCGATCCGCTTACGGTCCTCGACGAACGAGAGCGGTCGGGCCTCGGAGCCGTTCAGGGTGTAGCGCAGCGCGGCGATCCGGTCGGCCGGCTCGGCGTGGCCGAGCACGTTCACCCAGCGCTGGGGGTGGCCGCCGAGGTGACCGAACCGCTGCACGTCCCCGTACCAGACCTCGATGGCGATCTCGCCCCCCGAGGCCGATCGACCGAGCGTCAGCAAGAGAAGGATGGCGACGGTGATCTCGACCATCGGTCTTTCTGTCAAACGCGGGCATGCTGTGTTCATAGAAGATCCCCCTGGAATGTAAATCGAAGATCGTCTGACATGTTGATTAGATCTTCTGCTCGAACGGTCGGTCTTCCACCGGTTATTCTCGGCCGACGGTCGATGGGTGATCAAGGCACCCGCGAGCCTTTACGAAAGCCCTGGGGTAATCCCGATGGAGAGTCATAAAAACAAGTTGTAGGAAAGATTGTCGGCCTTCGTTCCTCGTCGACGTCGTGATGCTAAGGCACTCAAGGTTCGACGCCGAACCACATGCGGAGGCCGTCGCGATAGGGCATCCGGAGTTCGAAGTTCTCGAAGGCGATCCCTCCGGGGATTGGGGATCGGCTCCTCCAGTAGGTCCTCCGGCCGTTGACGGCGACGATCGGCCGGTCGCTGGCCTCGGCCTTCCAATAGTGCGATGCCAGCTTACCCCGGTACTTCCAATGGGGCGCGGTGTTGGGTGCATATTCGAGGTCATCGACCCGTTCGACGTCGGTCGTTGCTCGGGCGATTACCCGCCCGTCGTCGTTGACGGGGAACTGATCCGAGGGCCACGATCTCCAATTGTAGAAGCCCATGCCCGCCGGCTCGGCATCGCTCCAGAGTCTCGGCGCGAAGGCGTTGCGTCCCTCGGTCAATTGGAGCTGGCGGAGCAGCCCATAGTTGCCCATCGTCGCGCTGATGACGCATTGGCTCATCGGAGCGCTGGCTTCATCGGCATGTAAGACGAGTTCGATCTCGCGGGGACGTTCGCGGTGGAAGACCACCTCCACGATCGGCCGGGTCCCGTTGCGGAACGGCTCGGTGTGGACGAACAGGCGGGCCGATCGGACGTCGTCAACGACCGCGAAATCGGACACGCGGAACGTCAATCCGGGCTCGCCCGGGCGCTCGCGGCTCCGCTCCAACTCGGACTGGCCACGGCCGCGATCGCCGGCCCGGGTCGGCTCGATCGACAGGAAGTTGACCACCCGAGGATAGGTTTGATCGAGATACGGAGCATAGATGCGGATCAAGCCCTGCGGGCCAGGGTTGGGCGCGATGCCGATCCGGAGACCGTCGCGATGCCCCCACACGAGGCGATCCTCCGGGACCCCGTGACCGGGCCAGACGAACGGATCGGACGTCGACTCCGACCCCGACGACACGCCCGCCAACGCGGTCGCTCCGAGCAGGACGAACGGAACAAGGGCGCTTGTCAGGGTGGTCCGAGCCATCGCCATCGTCCGCATCGTCATCTCCTCGTTCTGCTGAGTTTCGCTGCCCCGAGATCACCACAGGTGGATCGGGGGGAGCAGAGTCGGCACGCGATTCAACCCCGAGCCCCGACTGATGTGGCGACCATTTTCGTCGTCGAACGTTTCCAAACCGAACATGTCTGAAGTAACGATGCCGTGGTCAGAGGGCGCGGGCGACCTCGACGGCCTGGGCATTCGCGGTCTCGCGGGCCTGCTTGGGGTCACCGGCCAGGGTGGGCTCGACGACGATCGGCCGGACGTCGGTGAAGCCGAAGAAGCCGAGCATAAACTCCAGATAGGGCTTCTGGAAGTCGAAGCCCCGCGCCGGCTCGCTGGAGTAAGCGCCGCCACGCGCGTAGACGACGGCCGCCGGCTTGCCGGTGACCAGGCCGGAATACTGGCCTTCCGGCGAGACGGCGAAGGTCAGGCCGGGCTGGGCGATGACGTCGATGTAATGCTTCAGCTTGTATGGGATGCCGAAGTTCCACATCGGCAGGCTGAAGAGATATTTGTCGGGCGCTTTGAAGCGGTCGGCCATTGCGACGACCCGTTGCCAGGCGGCGGCCTCGGCCTCGTTATGCGGCTTGCCGTGCAGAACGGCGTACTTGGCGTTGATCACTTCGCCATCGAAGGGCGGCAGGTCCTCGGACCAGAGGTCGAGCGTCTCGACCGTGTCGTCCGGGTGCGCTTGCCGGTAGGCGTCCAGGAACGCGTCGGCGACGTGCCGCGAGTGCGATCGATCGACGCGCGGCGAGGCGACGATGTGGAGGAGCGTGGCCATTGGAGAGAAGTCCTTGATATGGATCAGGTGAGAATCGGATGGAAACCAACGAGAACCGAGTCAATCGCGATCAAAACCGACTGTTGCGGAAGTCGCGGAAGGCGTCGCGGATCTGTTCCTGGGTGTTCATGACGAACGGCCCCATGCGGGCGACCGGCTCGTTGAGTGGCTCGGCGGCGATCAGGAGCAGGCGCGTTGACGCCTCGACGGCGCGGACCTCGACGCGACGGCCCGGCCCGAGCACCGCGAGGGTCCCGCGTTCGATCGGCTCCTCGGAGTCATCGGTGTCGACGGCCCCTTCGTAGACGTAGACGAAGGCGGTCTGGGTCTCCGGAAGCGTGTGGGCGAACCGGCCTTGAGGCGGCAGATGGACGTCGAGGTAGGTCGGGTCGGTGACGATATCGAGGACGGCGCCCTGGGTCCCGTCCCCGAGCGTGCCGGCGATGACCCGGACGGTCGCGCCATCGGGAGAGGTCACCTCAGGGATCCGCTCGGCGGGGATTTCCTGGTAGCGCGGAGGGTCGAATTTGCGGGCGGCCGGCAGGTTGAGCCAGAGCTGGAAGCCGCGGAGCAAGCCATCCTGCTGTTCGGGCGTCTCGGAGTGGACCAGGCCGCGACCGGCGGTCATCCACTGGACGCCGCCGGGACCCACCACGCCGGAGTGCCCTTGGTTGTCGCCGTGACGCATCCGACCGGCGAGCATATAGGTGACCGTCTCGAAGCCGCGATGCGGGTGGTCGGGGAATCCGGCGAGGTAGTCCTGGGGTCGGTCCGAGCCGAACTCGTCGAGCATCAGGAACGGGTCGAGCATCTCCAATCCGCCAGCGCCCAGGATCCGGGTCAATCGGACGCCACCCCCGTCGGCGGTCTCGATCCCGCGATGCCGGAGCGTCAGCGGACGTACCTCGGGGACGGAAGATCCTCTGGTGGATGCGGCAGATGTCTCGGGCGTCGATATGGTCATCGGATCATCTCCTCATCGTTCAGGTTTAGCAGAACAGCCCTTGCGGGCCTTTGGGGAAACGTTGGGCTTCGGCCGGTTCTTTTCACGGATCGGCCGGATCCTTGGAGGGATCGGCGTCCCCGTTCGGATCGGGTTTGGTCGACTTACCGAGCTTGCGGAGCAGTTCGGCGAGGGTCTCGACCTCGACGGTCGAGAGGACGGCGAACTGCTCGGCGAGCTTCCGGGCATGGATCGGGAAGAGGTCGGCGATCTTCCGACGTCCCTCCTCGGTGAGGTGGACGTGGATCCGCCTGCGGTCGCCGCGATCGCGTTGGCGCTGAACCAACCCTTTGCCGCTGAGCTTGTCGACCAAGAGGGTGACGTTGGCTCCGGAGCAGAGGAGTTTGGCCGAGATCTCGCCGGGCTGGAGCGGTCCGAGGTTCCAGAGGGCCTCCAGGACGGCGAACTCGCCGACGGCCAGCCCGGCGTCCTCGAGGTGCTCGTGGGCGCCCTGGGTGACCGCCTCGGCGGCGCGGACGAGCTTGACGTAGGCGGCCAAGGCCCGCTCCTGATCCGTCGGCAAGGGCTCCGGTCCGATGGACTCAAGGGCCTTCGAGGGAGGCGAACCCGATTCGATGGTGGCGGCCATTGTTTCACTCCCAAAAAGATCAGTACTGAAATATTAGCCCGGTCACGCGACCGGTCAAGGTCCAGGGCGCCGCGATCGGGGTGAAATCCGGGGCGGCGCGATCGAGGTCGGGGCCGAACCTAGGGCCGGCCGGTTGGGGTTTGAACGGGTTTGGGGGGCTGGCGTTGGGTGTCGGTGACGATCAAGGGTTGAGGTGACGGTCGAAGAAGTCGGCGGCGCGGGCGTAGACGCGGAGCCAGTTGCGTTGGCGTCGGAAGCTGTGGCCCTCGTCGGGCAGGATCAGGGTTTCGTACGGCACATCGAAGCGCCGGAGGTCCTCGATCAGGGCGACCGACTCGGCGAAGGGGACCGAGCCGTCGTCGTCGCCGTGGACGACCAGGACCGGCGACCGCCAGCGCGCGATGTCGGCCACCGGCGAGCTTCGGCGTGCCAGGGCGGCCTCGAAGGGGCGTGCCAAGGGGTCGTAGTCGGGATCGAAGTTGCGGATCGTGACGTTCCAGTCGTAGACGCCGTGCAGGTCGACGCCGGCGGCGAACAGGTCGGAGGCGCGGGCCAGGCCGAGGGCCGTCAGGTAGCCGCCGTAGGAGCCGCCCCAGAGGCCGATCGCCTCGGGGTCGACCTCGGGCCGACCGCGAAGGTAGAGCCCCGCGCCGAGCACATCGAAGAACTCGCTGGCCCCCGAGGCGCCGTAGGCCTCGGCCTCGCGGAACTCGAGGCCGTAGCCGGTCCCGCTCCGGTAGTTGACCGCCAACACCACATAGCCTCGCGTGGCAAGGTACTGATTGAACCCATAGGCGTTGTGGTAATATCCGCGCGGATGCCAAGCCGCGTACATCTGTCGCTTCGAACCGCCGTGAAAGAACAGGATCGCCGGATGCGAACGATCCTCGCGCACGTTTCGCGGCAGGAAGAGCTGGCCGGAGATGATCCGACCGTCGGCGGCCGGGAACCGGACGGTGCGCGGATCGACGAGCCGTTCGGCGTTGCGTTCGTGGAGATCGGCCCAAGGTTGGCGGTCGTCGACGGTGACCCGGATCGGCTCGGAATCGTGGCTTTGGTCTCCTCCGTCGGGCTTGAGGAGGACGGGCCGTCCGGGACGTTGCGCGTCGGCGGCGAGCATGATGACCGCTCCGTTGACCTCAACGGGTGACCAGGCGATCTCAACGGCTCGGCTGAGCTGTTCGGATCGGAGGGGATTGCCGCCGTCGAGTCGGACGCGCCAGACTTCAAGGCCGTCGCGGTCGCCCTTGTTGGCGGTGATCCACAGGAAGTCGGCCTCGGGGCCAGGCGCCCAGGCGTCGGCGACCTCGAAGGCGCCTCGGGTGACCGGGGTCGCCTCGACCTCGGGCGCGTCGAGGTCGTGCGGATCGAGGTGGGTGGCGATCGTGTAGAGCTGGAGCCAGCCGGTGCGCTCCCAGGCGAAGAGGATCCGGTCGCCGTTGACGACCCGGAGCTGGTCGCCTCCCAGCGGTCGATGGTAGCTGCCCGGTCCGCTCGGGGCGGTCCAGAGGGCGCGTCCGCTGCCATCGCGGGCGTCGGCGATCCGGATCGACCAGGGGATGCCCGCGCGTCGGGGGACGAACGAGGCGCGGGTCTGGCCGGTCGGTCGCCGGAGGAAGACCAGGCGGTCCTCGTCGAGCCAGACCGGGCTCGCGTCGCTGTCGACGCTCGGGTCGAGCCAAACGACGTTGGGTTCGCCGAAGGTGTGCACGCCGATGAGGTCGTGATCCCCTCGACGGTCGACGAATGCCAACCGCGTCCCGAGCGGCGACCAGGTCGGCGTCGAGCAACGGCCGCGCGTTCGGATGATATCGATTTGGTGCATGTCAACGCTTGCGCCTCCACCCGAGTCGCTCGACGGGTCCGCGCCACGCGTGAGGACGATCCGGTCGTCCGGTCCGAGGACCGAGGGTCGCCCTTGTCCGATGGGTCCTCGACACGGCTCGTCGAGGCTCCCGAACACGGGCATGTCCCATTCCCAGGTCGTGATCGACCCATCGCGGATCCAAGCCAACCGTGAGCCGTCGGGTCTTGGAATTGGCCCGCTCCCCGAGCCGAGTTCGACCAAGGCGCTCGGCAGGCCCTCGGCATCGAGCGTGAGGAGCCAGACGACCGGCTCGACGCCCGCGACCAGGCTCAAGGGGTTCGGGACGTCGGCGTCGCCACCTGTGCGGACGCGTCCGAAGACCAGAGCATCTCGGCCGGGGACCCATCGGAGGCCGGTGATCGCCTGGCCGTCATCGGAGCGATCGCGGAAGACCGGTCGGGCGTCGAGCCGGTTCGAGGGGTTCTCGATCCGCGCCACCCAGATCTCGAGGGTCCCGCCGTGTCGGAGCGTCCAGGCCACGCGGTCTCCGTCGGCCTCGACGACGAGTCCCCCGCAGTGGGGCGCTTCCAGGATCTCGGCCAGCTCGGCGGGGACTGGGGACGGTGTGTCGACGGTCGTCGAAGCCTGGAGGGTCCCGACGACGATCCACCAGGAGACGACCGCGACGATCGTCGTCGCGATCCAAGCACCAACCGATCGGTGTGTTTCGGGCCGTCGTGGCATGCTGCTCATCGAGTTCCTCGGGGAGGCGGGGACTGCGTTGCGGAGCGGATTCCGGCGTTCGGGTCGCGATCGACCCGTCGCGGCTCCGGCGACTCCAGGGACGAGGCCGGGCCGGTCGAGTCTCCGGGGCCATCGCGTCGGTTGCAAGCCGTTCGGAGTCGGCTCAGGAGTCCTAGGGCGCACCATCGGGTGGGACCGGTAGCGGGGGCGTCGGCCCGATCTCGCCCGGCGCCGGCACGATGAACGACGGGGTCCGGAGGACGAGCATCTTGACGAGCCGCTCGATCCGGGTCAGCAGGTCATAGATCTGCGCGAGCTGCTCGTCGCGTCGCCGCGCGGTCATCGACTGGGCGGCCTGGATCCGCTGGCGATCGTCGTGGGCGACCTCGGCCTCGAGCTCGGCCGCTTCGGTGAGCCGTTCGACGTCGGCGCGGAGCTGTTCCAGAGCGCGTGGCAGGTCGCGGAGGATCGGGTCGCGATCCGAGTCTTTGTTCTGGGACGACTCGGCCAACTCTATCGCCGAGGCGACCAGCTCCAGGCGGTAGGCGAGGCGGTCCAGGCGCTCGAGCCGTTCGCGGTCGTCGGGCGGGACGCTCGGTTCCCCTTCGACGCGGGCGGCCTCGGCCTCGGAGTTCGAGGTGTCGATCGTTTCGGGGTCGACCGGCGGGCCGTCGTCCGGATCGGTGACTGAAGGACCGGTCTTGGTCTTGAGATTTCCTTGGAGTTCGCGGAGTGCCAGGGCCTGCTCGATCCGTTGAAGGCGCAGGGACTGGTCGCGCCAGCCGAGTCCGATCAGAAGCGCCCCGATGCCCAGGACGACCAGGGCCGCCACCAGCGCGGGGCCTTGCTGACGTGGGTGGATCCGGAGGGATCGTGGGCCGGGATGGGTCTTGGCTGAGCCGGTCGGCCCTCTTGGAGCCGGAGTTTTGGGTTTGACCGGGCCGTTCGGGTTGGAGGCTCGGGACGTTCGTTCGATGCGCTCGGCGATCGGCAGGGCGCGGGTCCGTCGTTGGAGTTCGTCGACGAACTGTCGGGGCCGGCTCTTCGGATCGGCCATGGCGTGGCGGATCCGTTCGGAGGCGGCGTTCTCGCGACCGGCCAAGTAGCCGGCGATCGTCTCCAGTTCGGTCCTCATCCTCGGAGGGCCCTCCCGTAATGGCTCAGGGACGGTGACCGTTGTGGGTTTCGGTGCGGATCGCCCAGCCGCCGGGCAAGGCCTGAAGTCCGACGACCCAGGCGACGGTCCAGCGTTCGACGGTGCGTCGGACGTCCTCGACGGCCACGATTCGGCGCGGTGGGTGGCCCAGCGACTCGGTCATTCGTTGCTGGATCCGGAGCACCTCGCGACGGATCTGGTCGCGGTCGCGGTCGCGGATGGCGCGCTCCCAGTGGGGCTCGGAGAGCAGGTGATAGAGGCACCAGAACCCTTCGCGGTCGAGCCGTTCGTGCCGTTCGCGCGGCTCCACCGTGTTCTGGACGTGGGTCAGGGCGGCCAGGTAGCCCTCCAGGGCCAGCTCCTGCCGGAGCGGCACGGGCAACTCGACGAAGTTGCCGGCCAGCTCCAGGAGGACGCGGACCAGATGGCCCAGCGAGATCGTGCCGCCGGAGGTCCAGCGCGCCACCGCCGAGCGATCCACACCGATCCGGTCGGCCAACTGGCGTTGGGTCCAGCCCAGGGCCTCCAGACGCGCCTCGATCCAGCCGCCGATGGAGCGGGCGCACAAGCGGGTGGCCCCTTCGGAGAATCGGCGCGCCACGGCGTTGGCGAACGCCTCGTCGCGGTCCAGGCCCCAGGCGGCCAAGGCCTCGGCCACCAGGCGTCGATAGATCGCGTCGACGCCCGGACGGTCTATGCCCACCACACGCAGCCGACCGTTCAGCCGGTGCTGGCTGTCTTCGCTCCCGGTCACGGCTCCCATCGCTTCGGGCCCTCATCCGTAGGCTCACTTGCTCCAAGAACACCGAGGGCGCCTCGACCCGAAGGTCGGCCGACCCGTCGATCGACGGGTCGCGACCGTTCGCTTCGACTCGAAGCATCATACGAGACGCACGAGGAGCGAAGGTGAATCGTCCTCACCTTCGCCGAACCGATTCGGACTAAGGTGGGCCTCGGCGTGACGGACCCGCGCCACAGGGCCGGCCCTTCGCGGGCCGTTCGGACGCCGCCGGCACGGAGGTCGAGCGCGCCGAGCCCATCGGCGGTCGGTCCCTGCCCGACCGCTGGTGGGGCCCCGCGATCGTGATCTGTTGTCCGATCGATCGCCGCGATGCGGTCGGTGCCCTTATCGACGATCCCGTCGAGCCGCCGACCGAGACGCGGTCCCCCTGTCTACCCCATCGGCTCGAACCCGACGCACGTGACGTTCATGTGCGTCGACTCACGAACGCCCAACGCCCACGAACGCACCGTGCCTCCGCGCACCACGTTCGGAACCCTTTGGAAGGAGGAGAATCCAAATGGTGCCACGCCCCCTGGCTTGGGGAGGGATCCTGATCCTCGGAGCCATCCTGCTCGGCCTGGCCGTCGGCCCGACCGACGCCTGGCAGCAAGCTCGACCCGAGGCCGACGACCGCTCGAGCCCACGCGACCTGCGGTTCCGGTTGGCCCGCATGGTCGACGACGACCCGAGCGTCGAACTCGACGCCGGCACGTTCCTGGAACGGACCCGCAGCGAGGTCGGCGGCCACGTCGCGGACCTGACCGCGCGCCGCAACGCCCTCCGTGTCGAACTGCTGCAGGTCGAGGCCGAGCTGACCCGTTGGCAGGCCATCGCCGAGGCCATCGACCCCGACGCCTTCTCCCTGCCCGAAGCCGACATTGAGGAGACCCTCGAGGCCACCACCGAGGAACCGCTCGAGGTTGAGGCGCCCGCCGAGGCCATCGAGGCCGAACCGGCCGCCGAGGCCACGACCGAACCGGCCGACGCGGCCGAGCCCGTCGAGGCGGCGGAGCCCGAAGAGCCCGTCGAGGTCGAGCAACCGGTCGTCGAGGCGGTCGAGGTCGAGCAGCCCGCTGAGACCGAGACGCCTGTCGAGACGGAAGAGCCCGTTGAGACCGAGCAACCCGTTGAGACCGAGGAGCCTGTCGAGACCGAAACGCCCGAGGAGATCGAGACGCCTGAGGAAGCTGAGGAGCCCGGCGAGTCGGGGTCGGAGTCGGGCGAGGGCGACTGTTCGACGAGCCCTTGATCTCCGAGCCCGCCCTGTTGGCCGTTGACGACGATCGCTCGGGGATGAGCATCCGGGGGCGCCGGACTTCGGCACCGATGTCCCCGAAGCCCCCGGCCGCGACGCCGTTGGAGATCGGCGACAGCCCCCGTTGAGAAAGACGCTGATCCCGCAAAGGATGCGGGGTCGGCGGCAAGAGGAGAAAGGCTCAAGGGGTGGGCGTGGTGGTGCGGGATGGATCGTCTACAAGAGGTCCCGGGTGGTTCCGGGAGGGCTTCAGACGAGCATCCTCAGCCTGACCACCGAGTTGGCCCCTCGGGCCCGAGTGAACTGCAATCCATTCTGGGGCGAGTTGCCCTCCTTCAGGGCGTCCTTCGCATCTCCCAACGAGGGATCATTTGACGGCGTCCCCTCGCGACTGGAGGCTCGAAAGCAGATCGATCACACGCTCGAGGTCATCACCTTTAAGCTTGTTCAGCGCGCGGGCGGCCAATGCGAGTCGGTCATGGTGCGGTTTGACGAGGCTCGGTTCGATGAGCCAGGTGATATCGACCCTATAGGTCTCAGCGAGCCTCGGTAGTTCCTCGACGGCGACGCTGTGGTCACCGGCCTCGATTTCCCGGACAGTCCCCGGCTCAAGCCCCAACAGCGCATCGGCCTGACCGATCGTGAGGCCGGCCTGCTCTCGGGCCCGCCGTAGCCTCGACGCGACCTCGGACTTGAGGTCCGCCATGAACTTGGACTGGCTCGGCTGGGAGGTTCCCCTGAGCAACCCGAAGTCGTTGGCCAATCCTCCTGCGGAAACGCACCGCTCGGCCTGACCGGTCGCGTTCTCAAGAAACGCGCCGGTCTCTTCCGGGAGATTTACCTCGACTTGGTTGATGTGTTTCATCGAGCGTTTCCTTTACCTTTAGTCAGGTAGGCGGTCGCTTGACCCTCAGACATCTCGAAGTACCGCAAGCCTTCGCAGGCCCAATCGATTCCCAGGTCGGTCATGCCGCCGTTTCGGTAAAACGATTCTGCTTGCGGGAGGGCATGGAGTCCGAATCTCCCACGGAGTTCGAGGGCCCGGCTGAGGGCAATGCTCGCCCGTATTCGTTGTGGCCCGACGCCCCCATAACGCCCCTGCTGGCCCAGCTCTTCGATGACGAGATTCCAAGGGGCCGTCTCGAGATACTTGATGTAGAGGACATCACGCCCCCTCGCATCGAGCCGCTCGCGGTAACCGACCAAGGTCGCGAGCACCAACCCTTGCCAGTGATCGTCTCCCCGGATTCGAACTCCCATCAGGCGATACGGACTCAATGGTCCGCCGATGTCGAGCCCGGCGTCACCTGCGAGCTTGGCCTCCCAGTTCCAGTGGAGGTGTTGGGGCTGATCGTTGTCAGGGACCCCGGCAGCTTCGAGGGCCGCAGCGATCTGCGATCGCTCGGCCTGCCAGCGCCTCTCCGAGGCGATCATGTCGCCGATGGCGAGGTTGGTATGGAGTTCCGCATCGACATACCGGTCCGCGGCCCGATCCTTGAGCTTGACTGACGTGACGCTCACAGGACCATCACCTCAGACTTCTTCTGGCTCTCGTCCTCGAAGAAGAGCTTCTCGCCTCGCTCAAGCCGAGAATCGACCGCGTTGTAGAGACGGAGGGCCTGTCGAACAACGGCCGTTTTCGTGAGGTCTTTCTTCCTGGCAAGCTTCTCCAGGGCTTCCATCTCTTCCGCGGTCAAGTTCAGGGTCATCGTACGCTTGTCGGCCATGGACACTCTCCCTCCTAGCGCAAAATTTATTCGCTGTTCAGCTATCGTGTCAAGAATTTTTAGCCGATTTTTGGCTTCCGCTATGGGCTTCTCTGCCGTGAGACCCTCGGGTTGGCTTGAATCGCCTCAAGGGACCAACTCGGTGGTCAGGCTGGGGATGCTCGGACCAAGCGAGACCGAACCACTCGGAATCCCTTGTGTGAATGAATTTTGATCAATAATATAATACGATGATGTTTGGAGGCGTTTTTCAGCAGCGTGAGGCCGTCCAGAATCAGCCTTGATGGCCCTTCAGCTCCGAATACGCCACGGTGTTGTCATGCGCATGGGTTCGTGCGATCCTGTTCGGCACGTCGTTCCGCGCAGCATTCGAGACGCGTCGGCGTGTCCGGCTCGGGCGAGGCTCTCGATTCGAGTTCCGGCCCGGTCCATCGCTGTTTGTGGAAGTCGGCGCTGATCCGAAGTCAAAGGAGCTTTTTGCGCTCCGGACTCCCCCACTTCGGCCTCAGCGCAGGTCTTTTAAGGAGGTCCCTTGGACCTCCCGCGATCACGGGCGACTTGCGGGGGGCGTGGGTCTCGGTTGTGTCGCTTGTTTTCGAGGAGTATGGCCCGCCCGAACGGACACCCTTTGTTGCCATGGTCACGATGACGGTGAACGATCAGGCCTTCGATCAACTGGTTGCGAGGCTCCGCGCCGGCGAGCCCGAGGCCTTCGACGAACTGGCCAGCCGCTACGTGCCCGAGGTCACCCTGGCCATCGGGACCCTCCTGCGCCAGAGCGAACTCCGACGTCGGTTCGACTCGATGGACGTCGTCCAGTCGGTCCTCCATCGGTTCTCGACCAAGGTTCAGGAGGGCCGCTACGAGCTGGAGAGTCCCGCCCACCTGTTGGCGCTTTTGAATCGGATGGCACACAACAAGTTCATGGACTACGTGCGACGGGAAGGCGCCCAGGAGCGCGACTACCGTCGAGGCGAGGCCGTCGCCGAGGACCTCCCGCACCCGCAACGCCAGCCCAGCCCGAGCACGATCGTCGGCTGGCGCGAGGAGTTCCGCGAGATCCAACGTCGGCTCACCGACGAGGAACGCCGACTGATCCAGGCTTGGGCGACCGGCAAGACCTGGCCCGAGATCGCCGGCGAGGACCGCAAGGAACAGGATCGCGCCCGACACCAGTTCGAGGCGGCCCTCAAACGCGTCGCCGCGCAACTCTCCCAGCTCCGTGACGAAGAGGTCCGCCCCGAATACCTCCGCGCCATCGCCCGATGGACCCTCGAGCAGTCCCAGACGCTCGTTGAGAACGTCGATGTCCCTCGGCCCACCGACCCCCACCCGACACCGACCGACCACAGCGACCCCTCTCCCGAAGTCCGCACGCCTCCGACCTCGTTCGGATCGGGATCGGAGTCCTCGACCGAGGCCTCCGATGACCCCGACCGCAATCGTGACGAGGAGTGACCCCATGAGCCGGATCGGCCATCACCTGGAGACCGAGCTGGAGGCCCGTTACGGCAACGGCGATCCGATCCTGGTCGAGGCGCTGCTGGTCGACCATCCCGAGCTGGATCGACAGCCCGAGACCGTCCTCAGTCTGCTGATGCTCGAGCGTCAGCTCCGGATCGAGTCGGGAGAACATCCTCGCACGTCCGAATATCAACGACGTTTCCCCGAGTTGGCCACCCAGCTTACCCGCGCCATCGAACTCCACGAGGCCTTGCGGCAGAGCCCGTTGGCTGTCGGGGCGCATTCGGGCGTTGAGGTCACGGCATTGACAAACCCTGCTTCGGGGGCCGACGCGCCGATCCCCGGCTACGACCTGGAGGGCGAACTGGGTCGCGGCGGGATGGCCGTCGTCTACAAGGCGCGGCATCGCAAGCTGGGACGTCCGGTCGCCCTCAAACTGCTCCGCGAAGCCCGCGCCGACGATCCCCGGATCGTCCAGCGGCTCCACGACGAGGCCGCCACGCTCGCCCAGCTCAACCATGCCCACTTGCTGCCGATCTACGAGATCGGTGAGGTCGACGGTCGCCCCTATCTGGCATTGCAATATATGCCCGGCGGTACGTTGGCCGATCGGCTCGACGGCAAGCCCTGGCCGGCCGAGAGCGCCGCCGCTTTGGTGGCCACCTTGGCCGATGCGCTGGCCACGGTCCATCGGGCCGGCATCATCCACCGCGACCTCAAGCCGGCCAACATCCTCTTCGACTCCGAAGGGACGCCCAAGGTCGCCGACTTCGGCCTGGCCCGCGACACCAACCGCGATGGCCAGACCGAATCGGGCGAGATGCTGGGCACGCCCAATTACATGCCGCCCGAACAGGCCCGAGCCGCTCGAGGCTGGTGCACTCCGGCCATCGACGTCTACGCCCTCGGCGCGATCCTCTATGAACTCCTGACCGGGCGACCCCCGTTCCAGGGACCTTCGCCGACCGAAACGTTGATGCTGGTCCTCGCGCGCGACCCGGTCGGTCCTCGACGGCTCCAACCGAAGATCCCGCGCGACCTCGAGACGATCACCCTGAAGTGCCTTCAGAAGGCACCGCGCCAGCGCTACGACCACGCCGGCGACTTGGCCGAGGATCTGAACCGACTCCAGAGTGGTCGACCGATCCAGGCGCGTCCGGTCCCGTTCTGGGAACGGCTCTGGCTCCAGGCGCGTCGACGCCCTTTGGCCGCCTCGGCCTTGACCACCGCGCTCTTGCTGGCGGTCACCCTCTTGTTCGGTTGGTGGGGATTCACCCTGGAGCTGGCCGATCAGCGTGATCGGGCCAAGACGGAACGGAGCGAGGCCCAGCTCGCCTCGCTCCGGTTCACCATCGACGAGGCCCAGGACCTCTGTGAGCGCGGTGAGTCGGGGCGCGGCCTGGTCTGGTACGCCGAGGCGCTCCGGCAGATCGAGGGGCTGGACCATCCCCAGGTCCCGGCCTTGGAGCGCGTGGTTCGGCTCAGCCTGGCCGGTTGGCAACACCGGGTCAACCCGCTGGTCGCGGTCCTGGACATCCCTTGGAGCATCTACTGCCTGGACGTCAGCGACGACGGGCGTTGGCTGGTCATCGGCTCGCGCGACCGCGAGAACTCCGACCTCTCGGGCTTGGTGACCGTCTGGGCCTGGTCCGACGGCCCGCCCGAGGACGACCGTTGGGAGATCACGCATCCTCAGCCGGTCCGGTCCTTGGCGTTCCATCCCGAGCGTCCCCTGTTGGCCACGTCCTGCCGTGATGGGGTGATCCGGCTCTGGGACCTCCGACGTCGTTGCCCGGCCGGCCCGGATTGGTCGCTGCCGGCCTGGGCGCGGGTGGTCCGGTTCTCGCCCGACGGCTCCGAACTGGTCGTGGGCTGCACTGACGGCCGGATCGGCTTCCGCACGTGGGATGACCCTAAGGATCCCGGACACTGGCTGATCGACGAGACCTCCGAAGTCCCCGACGTCGGCGACGCGATCTCAGGTCAGGTCGTGCACGACTTGGCCTTTCACGACGAGCGTCCGTGGTTGCTCTCGGTCGGCGATCAGGCGGTGATCCGACTCTGGGACTTGGAGACCGGTCGGCCCCTGGCGAGGACCCCGACCATGCTCCATCACAACGCCTCGATCCGCTGCGTGGCTTGGCATCCCGATGGGCGCCGATTCGTCACGGGGAGTTTGAACACACGCGTCCGGCAATGGCAACTCGTCAAGGCCCCGAGCGAGGGCGGCGGCTGGCGGATCCAGACTCAAGGTCCCGTCGTGGAGCATGCCGGGTCGGTCCGCTCGGTGGCTTATGACGCGGTCGGCCATCGGCTGCTCAGCGGGAGCGGCGACGGGACGGTCCGGCTCACCGATGCACGGACAGGCGCGGCCCTACGCGCCCCGATCCGGCATCGGCATGGCGTCCGCGCCGCGCGGTTCCTCAACGGTGGCACGGGGATCATCGCCGCCGGTCTCGACGGGGCCATTCGGCGCTACCGGGTTCTGCCCGAGCCGATCCAGGAGGTTCCCCTGCCCGAGCGGATCACCGCCCTGAGCTACACATCCGAGGGCGACCGGCTGATCGCGGCCTTGGGCGATCGGGCCGTGCACGTGCTCGACGCCTCGAGCTTCGAGCCGATCGGTGCGCCGATGCCTCACCGGAACGAATTGCTCTCGGTTCTGCCGGACCCGACGGGCCGTCGCCTGATCACCCGCAGCCTCGACGAATCGATCCGGCTCTGGGACCTCGAGACGCGTCGTCCGCTCGGGACCTCCCCGAGCGCTGAGGACGTCAAGGAGGTCCGCCCGGCCCACTTCCTCGGGACGACCGGGCAGATCCTGATCGCCCAGAAATACGGACCGATCGGGCTCTGGGACCCGACGGCCGACGGCCGGGTCTGGAAACCGATCGCCACGCCGAACCGCGACGACGAGCGGATCGTGGACACCTCGGCCCATCCGGATGGGGACGCGTTCGTCGCCCTGATCGCCCCGCGTAACCAATGGGCTGAATCCGCGCGTCTGGTCCATTATCGACGTGTCGGCGACGACTGGCTCGAAGTCGGTTCGCGGTCCATCGACCCGGTCCAGTCGGTCATCCACACGCCCGAGGGATCGCGGATCCTGACCGTGACGTGGGATGGGTTGGCCCAGATCCGTGACACGTCGGACGGCTCGGCGACCCCCGGCTCGCGCCCGATGGAACACCAGCGCGCGCTCAGCCAGGTCGCCTTCAGCGCCGACGGGCGGTTCGTCGCCACGGCCAGCCGCGACCAGTTCGTCCGCCTCTTCGACGCCGAGACCGGGTACGCCGTCCACCCGCCGATCGCCCACGCCTCCGTGGCCAAGACCATCGCCTTCCATCCCGACGGCACCACCTTGATCTCCGGCGGCAGCGACTCCCGACTGGTCGTGCTCCCGCTCCCCCAACCGTTGACCGGCCGGGCCGACCGGATCGTCCAACGGGTCAGGCGGCAGACCGGGCTCTGGCTGACCGAGGACCGGATCATCCGCGACCTTGCGCGCGACCAATGGGATCGGGACGGCTGATCGATTCGATCGCGGAGCGGTCGAACGTTGTATCATGGCAGCCCGATGGAGCCGAACGGGGATCGTCGGTCGGCTCAGTGATTGGACTCGGAGGACATCCCACTCCAAGATGTCTCCATTTCTAGAGTCTATGGAACCGTTCCCGACGATCTTTTCTTTGAAATGGAGGCTGCAGCTATGCGTTGGCGAGGCGAACGTCGGAGCACCAACGTGGAGGATCGTCGAGGCCAGTCCGGTCCTCGGTTTCGGATCGGTCCTCGAGCCGGTGCGGGGGCCGGTGGCGGTTTGGGCCTGATCATCCTGATCCTGATCGCCCTGGCCCTGGGCGTCGACCCGATCGCCCTGCTCAATCAGGCCGGACCTCCCCCAAATGCCGGCCAGGCTCCTCCGGCCGTTGTGGTCGAGGGCGAAGCTCCCGAGCCTCGCATCGACGAGGAAGACGATCTGACCCAGTTCGTCGAGGTCATCCTGGCCAGCACCGAGGACGTGTGGGCCACCGTTCTTCCCGAGCAGACCGGCGTCGACTACGAGGAGCCAAAGCTGGTCCTGTTCCGCGACCAGGTCGGTTCGGCTTGTGGTTTCGCCGATTCGGCCGTCGGACCGTTCTATTGTCCGGCCGACCGCAAGATCTACCTCGACCTCGCCTTCTTCGACGACCTCCGCGACCAGTTCGATGCGCCCGGCGATTTCGCCCAGGCCTATGTCATCGCGCACGAGGTCGGCCACCACATCCAGACCTTGCTCGGCACGACGCAACGCGCCCAGATGGCCAAGCGACGGCTCGATGAGGCCCAGGCCAACGAGATCTCCGTCCGGATCGAACTCCAGGCCGACTACCTGGCCGGCGTCTGGGCCCACCACGCCGAGCGGATGCGCGACATCCTCGAACCCGGCGACATCGAGGAGGGCATCAACGCCGCCCAGGCCATCGGCGACGACCGCCTCCAGCGCCGGAGGCAGGGATACGTCGTCCCCGACTCCTTCACCCACGGCACCTCCGAACAGCGCGCCCGCTGGTTCCTCAAGGGGTTCCGGCTCGGAGACATGAGCGGAAGCGACACGTTTGCAGTCGACGATCTCTAATCGATTCGGGCACGGAGTCGATCGGCCTGCGAGGCCCTGGGATGACGCCAAATCAGGAGCCTGGGCGATATTTTAAACCATCATGTTCGAGCGACTTCAGTGTGCCACTCGCTTGCGACTCCTGTGGAATCGGCTCATTGTTGAACATGCCGAGCCTCATTCCGCCTCGTTCAAGGTCGTGACGGGCTGGGAATGTGTCGAGGGCATGGCCGGTCGGCAGGACAACCGTGGATTGAGAGGAGAGCCCCGCGATCGGGTGTCGGCGCGTCTCGACCCGGACGCGCTCCCGGTTCCTGCGGGCGTTCTTTCCTTCCGGGCCAACGCGAACTGTTGCGATCATCTTCGGCGACCTGTCGCGCGATCGTCCTTCGAGAGTCTTCTCGACCAGCCCTGATTGGTGCGTTGTCTAGGGCAACCCGTTGACTTCCGACCAGCGCGGAGAAGGATTCGCACAGATCTTCGGAGGCTCCGTCGACATCGGCGCTTTTGAGGTCCAGGTCCCCGAGGTCAGCTCGATCGGATTGGGACCCAACCGTGAATTGCTCATCAACGAAACATATACTAGCTTGTGGGGATGATGCCCCGCCCGCGGTCTCGGTGACGCTCAACGGCATCGAACTGGGCACCTTCGACGTTACAGGGATCATCCGCCTCAACGTCGGTTCGGGATCGGACTGCATCGATGCATTGGGGCGATCGAAACGATCGGTCCGCGGTCTTGGGCCGGATCGGCCGATGGTCCTCGATCGTCTCCTTGAGGCTGCGGTTCCGATCGTCCTCAAAAGGCCAGGCTGTTATCGCGTGGGGCGATCGACCGTTTCGGCCGAGGCGAAGGGCGATTCGAGCAGTCGGATCGTCCCGGTGTCGGCGTCGAGTTCGACGTGAACTCCCAAGGGGACGGTCGCGTTGGCGGCGATGTGGCCGATCGGGTAGTTGAGGAGCACCGGCTTGTCGAGCGATCCCAGGTACTCTCGGAGCACCGCCTCGACGGCCCCGAGATCGGAGCCGGTCTCGGTGAATTGGCCAGCGACAACGCCGTTGACCGACTCCAACACGCCGGCGAGGCGGAGCTGGGCCAGCATTCGGTCGACCCGATAGGGCGCCTCGTTGACGTCCTCGATCAACAGGATCGCCCCCTCAGGCTCGATCGCGTAGGGCGTGCCCATCGTCGCGGCGATCAGCGAGAGGTTCCCGCCGGTCAGGCGCCCGCGCGCCGTTCCGCCGACCAGCGTGACCGGTTTCGGCCCATCGTCCGGGACCGGGACGGGACCCGAACGGACCTCGCCGTCGAGGACCATCCGTCGGAACAGGTCTCGGGATGACCGATATCGCGGTTCGTCACGGTAGAGGTTCCCCTGGGGCGCCGGCGAGTGGAACGTGACCATCCGCGACCGTCGGGCCACGGCCAGGTGCAGCGCGGTCGTGTCGGAGAACCCGATGAGCACCTTGGGGTGACGCCGGACCGCTCGGTAGTCGATCCGATCGAGGATCCGGCTCAGGCCGTAGCCGCCGCGGATCGGGAAGATGGCGTCGACCTCGGGGTTGCGGATGGCGGTGTTGAGTTCCTCGGCTCGTCGAGCGTCCGAGCCGGCCAGATATCCCCGACGCGCGTCGATCTCCTCAGACACGACGACCCGATACCCCTGCCCCTCCAACTGCTCGCGATACGCCCGGACCGCCTTCGGGTCGACCGGACCCGAAGGCGCTACCAAAGCGATCGTGTCACCCCGACGCAACGCATCGGGCTTGACCCAAGAGGGTGGGGCTTCGATCGGCCCAGCGTTGACGCCGCAGCATGCAGATAGGCCGATCCCGAGAACAATAGAAAGGTCGATAATCGATATTCTGTTCATAGAAACTCGTTCTTGTAAAGACATGCTGGGAAGTCAGTAACGATCGCGAGTTGGCTCACGATGGAGTACCGGCCGTTCGCAACGAGCCGGTCATCGGCGACCGGGAGCCTCCAACGGATGGCCTCGAGTTTGGGTGGCTGGGGACTGGCCCGCTTTGGGGCCAGACCTTGGTGCGGATCGGGTTGAGTGGGCCAACCATTATGTCGGAGGGTTGGCCGATTCGAGAGATGATCGCCGGGGTCTGCTCGCTGCGCGTCGCAGTCCCCAGCCACCCGTTGGTTTGTCGGGATGGAACACGAGATGGTTGCCACCCGTCGCGATCTTATTCGGGGGGCTTTGCGACCAGGGCTCACGAGACGCAATCGGGGGCCTGTTGTCCTGGGTTTTCCTCAGCTTGGCCAGCGGTTTGGGTGGCTGGGGACTGGCCGGCTTTGAGGCCAGACCCCGGTGCATATCGAATTGCGTGGTCTGACCGTTATGTCGGAGGGTTGGCCGATTCGAGAGATGATCGCCGGGGTCTGCTCCGCTGCGCGTCGCAGTCCCCAGCCACCC
>CAZSSM010000048.1:0-55370 GCA_964609385.1 uncultured Planctomycetia bacterium | reverse complement strand
TGAAACGCTTTGCTCCGGTGCGATGTCCCCATCCCGTCGATTTGAACGACGATGAAGCCGAGCTCGGCCAGCCGACTCATCTGCGAAATCCGCAGAAACGCCTTGGAGACATAGGCCGACTGCGGCCCCGCATAGATGTTCTCGATCACCGGATAGGACCGCTCGGGATCGAAATTTGTCGGCCGCACAATGATCCCATAAATGTCCGTGGATCCATCACGTCCCTTGGTGACGAACCGCTCGGGAGGCTGCCAGCCGGTCGCTAGGAGCCGCGACCAGTCGGCGCGTTCCAACTCGGTGAGCAACTCCCCCGTCTCGGCGTCGCGAAGCTCGGTGATCGGCGGCAGGTCAACGCGCGAGTAGGTGTCGATTAATACTGAGCCGTCCGGCGAGAACTCCCAACGATGCGTCCCGTCCCCAGCGGTCAGTCGAGTCCAGCCGGGTTGGTCGAGGTCGACACGGATCAGGTGTACATAATACGGATCTTGATCGATATCGATCCCACCGACGCGAAGCCAGAGCCGACGCGTCTCGGGATCGAAACGCTCGACACCTCGGACCACCCAAGACCCTTCGGTGAGAGGTCGCTTGACCTGACCTGTCTCTCCATCAAGAAGATAGAGATGGTTCCAGCCCGATCGCTCACTCATCCAGATCAGCTCGTTAGTCTCATCAAGAAACCGGAGATACGTCTTGTGAGCGTAGTCGATGAACGTTTCGCTGCGTTCGTCGATGAGGGCCCGGGCATCGCCGCGCTCTGCGTCGACCTCGATGACCCGGAGCACCTGATGACCGCGCTGGTTGTACAGGAAGGTGAAGGCCGACGAATCGGATCTCCAACGGAAGCGGGTCAGGTTCCAAGGCTGATCGAACAGCTCGTCGTCGATCGCGAGGGCGCTCTGGGACGCGATGTCAAAGAGCCGGGGTCGTGAATGGTCGATCCGGTCGCCTGGTTTCACATAGGGAATGGTGATGAGTCGTGGTTGAAGCTGGTCGCGTGGCGAGGACTCGATCAAATTGATCGTCCGCTCCTGTCCTACTTCAACCTGTTGGACGACCAGTTTGGACGAGTCGGGCGACCAGAGAAACGGTCTTTGGTAGGCGTTCTCGGACGACCCGTCGTCGCTCAGTCGAATCTCCTCACCCGACTCGAGGTCCCGGATGACGAGGTTATGCTCGACGATCCGCGCGCTCCAACGCCCGTCGGGCGAACGGTTCTCACGCCGCTCGCCACGACCTCGACGACCCGAATCGGTCGGTCGAGGGGGCCGCGTCTCGCTTGTGATGATCGTCTCGGCCGGGCCGTCGGGGGCCTCGAAGGCGGCGAGGGGCCGACCTTCGGAATCGAGAACAAGCCAGGCGTGGAACTGATACGTATGCTGCTCACGAACACCGCCCGCTTCCAAGGTCCCGTAGGACCGACGATTCCCGCTCGGATCGATCCAAACGAGTTGGACTTCCGAATCGAGCCGATTGCGAAACGTCAACATACTCTCTCCACCGCCGTTGCGTGAAGGTCGGATCCGATCTAGCGCTGGGAGTCCCTCCGGCCCCACCTCGCCTCCCTCCGCCTCAATCTCACTGAGCAGACCCCGTTGACGGTCCCAAGACCAACTCCGGCCCCCGAAGCCAAATCGAACGGCATTTAATCTGTCGTCAAAAGTGAGTGTTCGAAGCGGAAGTTGGGCTGGATCGATATCGCGATCCGTTTTGTGCGTCAGTTCTTTGGCTAATGTAGGGGCGTCGAACACCGGTTCGCGGACTCCGCGATCGGCGTCGACCAGGACGAACTCGTGGGTCTCGGGTCCGTTGGCGATCCGGTACCAGAACGACCGGCCGTCCTCGAGCCAATTCGGACGAATACGATCGCGGAAGACGGTCTGCCGCGTCATCTCGTCCAGGGCATCGGAGCGTCGGTAGTCCTCCGCGGTCCCCTGCGCCCGGCCCGTCGAGGCCGTTACCACCAGCGAGAGCACGAGACCAATAAAACATCCGAGTCCGGATCGATCCGTGGCGAAGACGAAACGAGTCGACTGCCGTGTTCGGGGATTCCTCGGCATGGTTGATGCCCCTCCAGCTTGAGATGAGGTCCAAGAATTGGCGACGACGTCTCAACGTCCGAGACGACAGGAGGCCAACACGCACCACCCACACCCGTTGGCGAGTCGAGTCGATAGGATCGGCGCTCTGCCCAAGACAGCTAAGATCGAGCCCCCCAACGGCCGAGTCAAGGACGCGACCGTCCCAGCGTTGGCATCCGGTGACCTCTCCCTCGAATCTTGGATGGACCACGAGCGTTTAACGTCTCGTGTGTCTTTGGAACGAATCCCTTTATCATCCTGGACGTACCGATGTCTTGGACAATGGTGGCCCGCTCCAAACCACCCTGGGTCGGGCAACGTCAATCACTTTGGGGAGGCTCCAAGACGCGGCGCCAACGGAGCGGCATGGCCTGGTATGCCGCCATGTATGTGGCCTCGAGCGCGACGGGGACATAAAACTCCGGTTCCAGGAACAGCGGCATCTCCGGAAGCGGGTCGCCGATGGCGATCGGCTCGATATAAGCCCGGGTGACCAACTCCGTTTCATAGGAGACGAAAGTTAGAGGTTTGTCTGTAGGGAGCTGGAACTCCTCGTCGGTCACCTCGGACCAGATGGCAGAGTGGATTCCCTCGGGATCCCGCTTGGTCGGCGGGAACGGATCGATGAGAAGGAGGTGGATCCGATGCTCCAGTAGCTCGCACGCCTCGTTGACGAAGGCCCGGAAGCCGTCGCGGCCGGCCTTGTTGCCCGGCGAGACGATCTCCAGGACGGCGACCATCCGGTCGCCACTGACGTGCCGGACGACGACCGAACTCTTTTTGCGCCGATAGAACTCCGAGGCCGTCTCGGCCACGAACCGAGTTTGGGGCCGGGGGAGGGTCGCCGTGCCGGTCGACGCGGGGTCGGCCGGCGGCGGGGTCTGGAGCGTCAGGATGTCCGGCCCCAGCCCGGCCGCGATCGGCTCGGGGAGAGCATAGTAATCCTCCGGTAGGGACCCCGAATTGAGGAAGTCACTCAACTCGGAGATCCAACGATGGTGGAACGCGTGTTAGATCCCCACATCCACAATGTTCCATTCATGTTTTCGGCATTCTATCGTCTCCTCAATCGAGGAATATTTTACCCTACCACAACTGACAAGGCCCATCGAATAACCCGCACCAAGCCAGTCGACAACGTGATCGGGGTTGCTGCTCACCCCCTCGCACGGCGATTCATGAATCATTCGGAATGCGAGGTTCAAATGGGATTTCGGTCCCGAGGCCCGCCTCTCGGGCGTTATCGACGGCGCTCCGGGCGGCCACGGCATCCTGGACGGCGACACCGACCGACTTGAAGAGGGTGATCTCTCGGGGATCCGATCGTCCGGGTTTGCGGCCGAGGACGAGTTCACCCAGCTCGGCGTCGACGTGCTCGGCGTCGATGAGCCCCGATCGTAGCGTCCGAATGAGGTCGCCCGCCTCGATCCAGGCCGCCTCGCGACTGTCGACGACCACCCGGGCGCGAGCGACCGTCTCGGGGGGCACTTCGGCGACCTCGGGAACGTAGGAGCCGACCGCGTTGATATGGGTGCCCGGCCGGATGTCGAGGTCGTCGAAGATGGGCTCCCGAGACGTCGTCGTCGTGCACACGATGTCGGCCCCTTCGAGGGCCTCCGACGCCGAGCGCACCGCAACGAATCGGGCGTCGAGATCGGTCCGTCCCGAGAATTCTCGAACCAAGGCCTCCACCTTCGAGGGCGTCGGACTGAAGACGCGCACCGACTCGATCGCCCGGACCGCGCAGACGGCCTCGATGTGGGTGCGCGCCTGGACACCCGCCCCGAAGATCGCCAATGTGCGGGACTCAGAGCGGGCGAGCAGGTCGGTCGCCGCACCAGAAGCCGCGGCGGTCCGGATCGCCGTCAAGGCGGCGCCATCGAGCACGGCCTCGAGTCGACCGGTCTCGGGCTCGAGCAGGAGCACCGTCGCCTGGACGCGTGCCAGACCGCGTCCGGGGTTGCCATCGAAGAGCGAAACGACCTTCACCGCCAGCGATTGGTCAGGTCGGTCGATCGAATCGACGTAGGAGGACATGACGAGGCTGACGCCAGCGTGCCTCGAGACGGGCAAGACGGCCCGATGGGGCACGATCGCATCGCCCGCGCTCAACGCGGCGAAGGCCCGCTTCATGGCCTCGACGGCCGAGCGCATCGGCAGGGCCCGCCGGACTTCCGAGGCGTTGAGCAGCAGCATGGTGTCGAAATCCGTTGGAACCCGTGGAGACAGGGATTACGATGGCGGTCTCCCACCCGGCGCCCGAAGCCGACGACACGAAACGAGCGAACTCCGAGCCGACGAGTGGCGAACCCCATGAAGATCCGCCGGATCTCAGCGTATCAGGTCGACCTCCCGCTCCACGAGGGGAGCTACAACTGGTCGGGCGGCAAGTCAGTCTCCGTGTTCGACAGCACGATCGTCGCGATCGAGACCGATCTGGGACTGATCGGTCACGGTGAGGTCTGCCCGCTCGGCCCGTTCTACCTACCCGCCTACGCCAACGGGGCCCGCGCTGGGATCGCCGAACTCGGCCCGCATTTGCTCGGAGAAGACCCTCGACAGATCGATCGGCTCAATCGTCGGATGGACGCTGCGCTCCAGGGGCACCCGTACGTCAAGTCGGCCATCGATATGGCCTGTTGGGATCTGCTCGGCAAGGCATGCGGGCTCCCCGTGTGCGTCTTGCTTGGCGGCCGTTACGGCGAGGACTTCGTGCTTTATCGCGCGATCTCCCAGGAGGCCCCCGAGGCGATGGCCCAACGGGTGGCCGGCTATCGCGCGGAGGGCTACCGCCGATTCCAGTTGAAGGTCGGCGGCGACCCGGACGTGGACATCGCCCGGATCCGCGCCGTGGCCTCGGAGCTGCAGCCGGGCGATCGCCTGGTGGCCGACGCCAACACAGGGTGGTTGATGCACGACGCCCTCAGGGTCGTCCGGGCGGTCCGCGAGGTCGACGTCTATATCGAGCAACCCTGCCGGACCTACGAGGAATGCCTGACGGTCCGCCGTCACTGCGACCATCCCTTCGTGCTCGACGAGAACGTCGACTCGCTCGACATGCTGTTGCGCGCCCACGGCGATCGGGCCATGGACGTGGTGAACATCAAGATCAGCAAGTTCGGCGGCTTGACCCGCGCACGGCAGGCGCGCGACCTCTGCATCTCGATGGGCCTGGCGTTGACGATTGAGGATAGCTGGGGCGGGGACGTGGTCACGGCGGCGATCGCTCATCTGGCCCACAGCACGCCGACGGAACACCTCTTCACCTCGACCGACTTCAACAGCTATGTGACCGTCAGCACGGCCGAGGGAGCCCCGAAGCGCGTCGACGGTCGGATGGCCGCGCCGACGGCCCCCGGCCTCGGCATTACGCCGAGGATGGAGGTCTTGGGCGACCCGGTCCTGGTCGTAGAGTGAAATCATAGCTTCCAACTATTCATATAGTTACTGCTTAAGAGGCGGAGGACACCAAACTCCCTGGGCCTTGGACCGAGCCGTCTGCTCCAGCGCAGTTTGTTGAGGCAACCGGCCGGTCGGGATGAGCTTTCATGACCCGACGACTCGCCAGACCGACACCAACAAAAGAGCGCGAAAGAACACCTCGCCGTTATTCCGATCCCGGAGCCCTCGGCTGTGCCGGATTCCGGGACAAGCTTGACTCCGGCCCCGGATTCGCGCCTAATCCTTGAAATGGGCGGACCTTCCGAACAGCCTCGCCACCTCGAGAAAACGCTCCCCAGTCAGGCCCACCGGCGCCCTATGACGGCCTTCTCACGACGGACCATCGCCACTCTGCTGCTCGGATTCTATGGGCTGATCTCGGCCTGCGGTTCCGGCCTGCACGCCTTGCACGATGACGATTGTCCGCACGTTGAGGTCGCTTCGAGTTGCTCCTCGGAAGGGCATCATCCGCCCTCCGAGCCGCCCGACTCCGATCACTCCGACTGCCAGATCTGCCACGTTATCGGTCAGGAACAGCTTCCTGTCCTCTCGATCCCGGTCTGCTCGGAGTCGGCCGAGCATATCGCGTTCATCGCGACCATATCGATCCGTCCTCAGAGGATCGGTCGTCTCCCCAGAGACCCTCGGCCACCCCCCACACACCTCGCCTGATTCAATTGGACCGACTCGCAAACCGCGACTCCCCACGCTATCGAGTGCGTTGGGTGGATAGCCTTCCGCTGAGATCTCGGGGACGACGGTTCAGAGAGGTCACCCCGCCCAACGAACCGGCGACGATCGTCGCCACCGGTACCGCCGGCGCATCCCTCGTAGACGCCTGGCAGGTCGATTGCGGCTGCCGTCGGAACAGGTCAACGCCCGAACAACGGTCGCCAACAGATCGAATCGCGATAGCGAGACGGCCCCATTCCTCGCACGGGCTGGGCCTTGCCCCACGACCGGCCTAACACGGTCTTGCAGGTCGTTGGTGCGGGGACGAGGCGTCGAAGTCGAAGGGAAATGCGCCGAAAGGGGGCCCAGTGGATCGACCGGGAGGCAGCGAAATGGCAGTGCAGAGTTCGTCGACGACGCCTCAGGAGCACCACAGACCGGTGGGCGGATCGTGGGTCCAACGTTGGCTGCTCAGGATCCGTCACGTCCTGGTCGAGGCGGATCACCTCTCGTTCGTGAATGTCTACCTGCCCTGGCGGTATCCGCTGGGGAGCCTGCTCATGGCGGCGGTCGCGGCGGTGCTCTGCGGCTGGTTCGTCCACGCGAGGGCCTACGTCCTGCTGATCGGGGTCGGCTCGGTGATTGGGCTTGGGCTGGCCTGGCCGAAGCTCAGCCTGCTAGCGCTCCGGGGCCGCCTGGTCTTCGAGGACCGGCGCACCGTCGAAGGGAAGGGGACGCGGGCTCGGCTGATCGTGACGAACTACCTGCCCCTGGGCTCCTGGGGCCTCCGCCTGCACGGTGGCGAGGCGGCCGACTCGGTGGTGAACCTCGCCGTCGTGCCGGGCTGGAGGACGACCGAATTCGAGTTCCCGTACGTCCCCCGGGTCCGTGGCGAGTATCCAATCGGCACGACCTGCCTGCGGACGGGCTTCCCTTTCGGACTCTGGGAGGCGCAGCGGTCCCTGGAATCGGGCGGCAACCTGATCGTCTGGCCGCTCACTTTCGCGATCGACGCGATCCCCGAGGCGGCCGCCAGCGACCGGACCCGGGAGGGCCTGGTCTTCCTCAACCGGGCCGGCCACTCCGGCGACTTCCTCGGCGTCCGGCCCTACGTGCAGGGGGAACCGCTCCGCCGGATCCACTGGGCGCAATCGGCCCGGTACGATCGCTTGATCGTCTGCGAGCGCCAGGCGAGCGCCAACCTGCTCATGCAGGTCGTGCTCGATGTCGAGCCGGCCGTCCACGGCGGCCGGGGGCCCGACGGCTCTCGGGAGTGGGCCATCCGGATCGCCGCGACCCTGATCGAGGTGTTCCTGGCCCGAGGCGCGTTGGTGGAACTGTTGGTGGGTGACCGGGCCGTGTCGACCGGCTCCGGAGGCCTGCAGCGGGAACGGCTCATGGATACGCTCGCGCGGATCCCGGCCGATCCGTCAACGACGCTTCGGACCATCCTGGCCTCCCGGCCGGCCCGACGGTTCCGCGACGGCTTGCAGGCCGTCATCACCACCGACCGCAGCCTCGATCAACCGGGGGTCGCGGCCCTCTGGTCCCGGTCGGCCCGAGCGATCGTCCTCCGGGCTGGGGCGTTCGAGGCAAGTCGAGGCGGGCACGACGAGCATGCTCCCCGCCTGCCCGTCCGGCCCTGGATCGAACTCAACGATGCCGACGACGTCCGCGGCCAGTTCCGTCGCGCCTGGCGGGAGGTCCTCGATGCGAACTGAAGAGACTCGGTCGGGACGTCAGCTCGTCCGACTCGGCTTCGTGCTCGCGGCGATCGCCGTCCTGGCCGCGGAGTACACCCTGGACCGCCCCGACGTGCCGGGCTGGCTGAGGCTCACCCAGGTCGCCCTTCTAATCGCCGGGGCGGTGGGCATCCACCGGTTCCTTCACCTCAAGGGGCGGGTCGAGTCGGTGCCCTCGGCGGCCACTATGATCGCGGCCTCGCTGATGATCGCCACCCTCTGGGCAGCCGACCTGGCGGCGACGCTCTTCGGGTCGGAGGGGTTGCCCTACGAGTTGCTGCTCGTGCTGCTGATCCGGGACGCAGCGCTCTCGGCGATCGCGCTGTCCGGCAACCCGGTCTGCCTGCGGCTCTCCGGCGGGATCACGCTGGCCACGATGCTCTTCTGCTCGGTCCTGGCCGAGCATCGGGTCCTCTACGCGCTCTCGGCGCTCTACGCGTTGCTGGGCAGCTACTGGCTGATCCTGCTCTACTGGAGCGTCATCCAGGTGAAGCTGCTGGAAGGGACGCAACGCCGACCCCCCGTGCTGGCGATCACCGTCTGGGGCCTGCTCGTCGGCGGGATGACGGTCCTGGTCGTGGGCCCGGACCGGACGATCGGCGTGCTCGGCGAGCTGTTGCCGACCTCCGGCGGTTCGACCATCAGCGACCCTTCGGCCCGCTCCGGCGTCGGCGACGGTCCGAACCTGGCCCGGGGGATCGACAACGCGACGACCACCGGCCCCGTCAACAGCGACCTCTTCCTCGAGACCCACGAGCTGTCGCTCTACGATGCCTCGAACGAGCGTTGGGGCGAGCCGGAGGAGTTCAACCAGAAGCGGAGCCTCGCGATCGCCGTGGAGAACCTGGGCGAGGAGATTCAGGAGGAGCGCTCCCGCCAGTCCGACCCGACCCGCGAGTTCTCCGCCGTCCGGGAAGGCCGACGTCGCCAAGAGGACCCGCCCGAAGGGCCATCCAACGCGGCCTACTCCGTCCGGGGGAAGACCCCGGTGCACATCCGGCTGATCGCCTATGACGAGTTCGACGGCCGGTCCTGGAAGGAACCCAGGGTCGGGCAGGAGCGGGTCGATCTCCGCCTCGGCTTCGCAGGCTGGATCGAGATCCCCCGGGAGGACCCCGGGATCGATGGCGGCACCGTGCAGCACGAGGTCGTCGTCGGCTCCGTCGAGGCGCCTCAGGTCCCGCTGCCGGCCGGCTGCGACCGTTTCCGGATCGACCTCATCGAGCGGCCCGACTTCTTCGCCCGGGCCCAGGACGGCATCCTCCGCTACCGGGCCGAGTACTTCCCGAAGCAGACCACCCTCGAGACGAGGACCCCAACGGTCGACCCGGATCGCCTCCGACGGCTGGAGTTCCCGGCCGGATCGTCCTATGCCATACCGAAATACCTGAAGTCTGAGATGATGATCGAGACGTCGGAAGACGACGAGCGACCGACGGCCGATCCCCGGATCGCCGAGCTGGCACGTCGATGGACCGAGGGTATCGGGCGCGGCTGGCCACAGGTCGAGGCGATCATGGCTCACCTCCGGACCGAATATGAGCGGGATCCCGATGCGATCCTCCCGGACGATTGCGAGGACGCCGTCGCCCATTTCCTCTTCGAACAGCGACGGGGGGACGACTACGTCTTTGCCACGGCCGCCTGCATCCTGCTGCGGAACCTGGGCTATCCGACCCGGTTCGTGCAGGGACTCTACGCGGATCCCAAACGTTTCGATGAGGAATCGGGCTGGACACCGGTCCTGATGCCGCGTGACCTGCACACCTGGGCCGAAGTCCAGTTGCCGTCCCGGGAGTGGGTCCTCATCGAGGCGACGCCCGGCTTCGAGGTGCTCGGGCCAGAGCCGTCGCTGATGTCCAGGCTCTGGGAGGGTCTGCTGGCGACCGCGCGTTGGATCGGGCGGCATCCGGTCGAGACAATCGCCGCAGTGGTCGCCACAAGTCTTCTCTTCGCGGGCCGGACCTGGATCGCGGCGGGCCTGGCGACGCTGGTCTGGTGGCTAACCTTCCGTGGCGAGGCCCGTCGTCGCGTGATCGCGACGGTCCGGCTCCTGGAGCGTCGGTCCGCCCTCTCAGGCTGGGAACGTCCACGGTCGTCGACGCTCCACGACTGGTACGGCCGGACCGCCGCCGGCCTGCCCGACGAGCCGACCCGCTCGGCCGTCCTCCGACTGGTCCGCCTGGCCGACTGGGCCTGCTACGCGCCTCCCCATCGGGAGGGGTCGGCCCTCGGCGATCCCGAGTCCATCCGTCGACTCTGCCGGGAGGCCGCGCGGGTCTGCACCCGGGCCGCGCTCCGGGCGATCCCCGACGAGACCGACGCCCGAAAGCCGACCGACCGTAACCGACGGGCCTTTCTGACCGGGGTCGGGGCGCTCATCCTGTCGATGGTTGTCGGTCCGCCGAAGGCGACGGCCCAGGAGGATACCCCCCTCGAACTGCCGCCCTTCCCAGAAATCTTCGCCGGAACGGAAGCGACCGACAGGGAAGAGATGTCCGAGCAGGAGGACGGCCCTCTCGAACTGCCACCCTTCCCGGAAATCTTCGCGGGGATGGAGGCGGCCGACAGGTATGCGGAGATGGAACCAACCGATGAGAACGCGACATCCCCAACTCAAACCTTGAGCAATCTGGGCATTGTATCGGTCAAGGATATGTCCAGGGCCGAGGAGCGGACCATCGCGACCCTTCGCGCCCTGACCGCCGTCATGTTCTTCGTCCTGGGCGCCGCCATCGGAAGCTTTCTGAACGTGGTCGTCTACCGGATGCCCCGGGGAATGCCGCTCTTGGGCCGCAAGTCGCACTGCCCGGCCTGTGAGACGCCGCTGACGTTCCGGGAGAACCTGCCGATCGTCGGCTGGCTCCGACTCCGTGGGCGTTGCCGGAGCTGCTCGGCTCCGATCGCACCGCGCTATCCGCTCGTCGAGGCGGCGACCGGCTCGATCGTCTTGGCCTTGCTGTTCCTTGAGCTGCTCTCCGGGGGGGGATCGGTTCCGGTCCGCCGGCCAAACTCTTACAACGGGGTCGTCTGGATCCTCTGGTATCCGAAGTGGGACCTGATCGGGCTATTCGCCTACCACGTGGTCCTGCTCTGCTCGGTCCTGGCCGTGACGTTGATCGCGGTGGATCGCGCGCGGATCCCGATCCGACTGATCCTCTTCGCGATCGCAATCGGTTACCTCGGGCCGATCATCGCCCCCAACCTCCACCCGGTGCCCCCACTGGAACCAAGGCCCAGCTGGCTCCCGAAGTCGGGGCCCTCGGCATCGGAGGTGGTCAACGGGATGATCGGCCACCTGGCGGGGCTGATCGTCGGGGGGATCCTGCATCTTGGCGCCCGGCGACCGAGCGGAATCCTCGTTGTCCTCGGCCTGGCCGGGCTCTACCTCGGCTGGCAGGCGGCGGTCTCGACCGGGCTGATCGCCGCGTCAACGATGCTGGTCTTGGTCGGGGCGTCGCGCCTCATCGCGCCCCTGCGGGCGGTCTCCCCAGTCGCCGCAGTCGGGGTCGCGGTGCTGGTGCAGATCCTCGGCTGGCGATGGCTCTCCGAGCTGCCCGTCTGGCCGTCGCACAACGCCTCCACGGCGGAGATGGCGGGGACCTTGACGCTGATCGCGATCCTCTCGGGGATCGCACGCTGGCTCCAACCTCGGTCGGTTGATCCCGAAGCGTCCGCGCCCGATCTAGCCGCGCCCATCGGGCTCAACCTCAACCCGGAGTCGGCCGAAGTCAGCGGGGCCATCGAGCCGATCGGCGAGGCCGGACCCTCTCCTAACGCCTCCGAGACCCCCGATCCCGTTCAGGACAGCGATCGCGCAACGACTCCCTGATCCGGCTCTGCTCGACCACCGGCCAGGGAGCAACACACCGAAGCATGACCGTGCCCTTCGACTGCTTTCTCTCCCATTCCTTTTGAGGAAACCTCTCGATGAAACTTGTTTCGTTTCCCATTTCGACCATCGTGTTCCTTTCACTGTCCGCCCTGATGCTGGCGTTGACCTCCGAAGGCCGCGCGGAATCGCCGCCGCGTTACACGGTCCAGTCGGTCCCTACCCTGCCGGGAGGTGCCGTCAACTTTGCCCTGGATATCAACAACCTGGGGCAGGTCTCGGGGAACTCGCGCAAGGCAGACTCCGGCTCCCAGTTGTTCCCCTACGTCTGGACGATCGGCGAGACCGAGCCGGTCGAGATCGGCATCCTGCCGGACGTGCCCACCTTCGGGCGCGGATTCGCCGTGAATGACTTCGGTGTGGTCGTCGGCGAAAGCGGCAACGGACCGAGCAAAGCCTTTCGGTTTGAAAACGGGACCCTCTCCGACCTAGGGTCGCTGCCTGGCGGCTCGGGTGGCGTGGCCAACGACATCAACAACGACGGCCGCGTCGTCGGCGCAGCGTCGAACGGCCAGAGAGTCCGCGCGTTCTACACCGACGGCGGCGGCTCACTGATCGACCTCGGCACGCCCCTTGGAACGTCGGACAGCTTCGCCCGGGCCCACGCGATCAATGACGAAGGGACCATCGCCGGCGTCGCCCGCAACGCCTCCGACACCGCCAGCGAGGCGACCCTCTGGACCTTCGACAACTCCGGAACACCGTTGGCGACGACCATCGGCTCCCCGGTCGCCGACGTGTTCAGCGAGGCCCTCGGGCTCAACGACCTAGACCACGCCGTGGGCCGCTACAGCGATCCGGTCTCCGGTCGCACGCGGGCGTTCTTCTACGACGGCTTGACCTCGATCGACCTCGGCCTGCTCGACGACGAGCCGACCTTCACCAACGCCCGGGCCATCGACATCAACGACTCGGGGCTGATCGTCGGCTATGTCGCCCAGTTCGACACCGCTCCGAGCTTCGGTGGCGCTGCGGTCCTCTGGCAAAACGGCCAGATCTTCGACCTCAACGACCTGATCAACCCGAGCAGCGGCTGGCGACTCCTGAGCGCCGAGGGAATCAACGATCAGGGCCAGATCGTCGGCTTCGGGACGTTCGAGGGCCAGACCCGCGCCTTTGTCGCCACAGTAATCCCCGAGCCGTCCAGTCTGCTCCTGCTCGGCATCGGCCTCGGAACCTTCTCGGTCTGGAGACTGAGGAGGCGGGCCGGTTCTTCGTGTCGCCGCATCGCTTGATGCCTATCTTGAACCACCCTCTAAACATCATTAAGATCATCTACAGCATCGAGATCTGAGGACTTCGGATCGTCCTGAGGGAATTCGACATCACATCACGGATGGAGGTCCCGGACGATCCGGTCCCAATCGTCGAGTACCCCACAAAAACAGGAACGTTTCCCAAAAACATATCGATTCATCTGCCAACGAGGAAGTGATGGACGTTCGGATCTCCTCAAGGCGATCCCACCTCCTGATCCTGGTTGGCCTCCCATTGCGGGAGGAACAGGCCCGCCAACCGGGCGATGTTGCGCGCGTCATCGATGCCCCGATGATGCGTACCCTCCATCGGGAGCTTGGCTCGCTCGAGAGCCCGCTTCATCCCGCTGACCTTGAATCCGAAGTGATGCGCGAACGCTTTTTTGAGGTTCAGATGTCTTTCGAACGATTCGGGCATGGCGATCCCGTGGCGTCGACAGTCGGTTCGAAACTGATTTCGGTCATACTCGCCCCAAGAACAGAGGACGAACGGCTCGGTCCCGATCCAATCCATGAATTCCGGGAAGACGACCGCGAAACATTCGGCCTGATCGACATCCTCCTGACCGATGGTGGTCAATCGCATGCAGAACGTGCTCAACTGCGGCTCGACGACCGGTCGAACGAATCGGCCAAACTCGCGGCCCGGCGGGGCCTCGGCGGTGGGCAGTTCGATCGCCCCGATCTCGATCGTCTCCATGCGGTCCGGATCGCGGACGTTCTCCCAGCAAGTCGCCTCCAAATCCACCACGATGTACCGCATGCCACACATCCTGACTCGCGCCCAACAACACGCCTAACGGACCGGTCATCCAAGCCCAGAGGCTAACGGTTTTGGATCGTCCCACGAGTCCTCGGCCTCATGTTGAGTTCAGGGAGAGCGGCGACCGGAGGCTTCCGACTCGACGGTTTTCTGGACCCATGCGACAGTTCGACGGTTCGCTTCGGCGATGAGGGTCAGCGCCTCCTGATCCGGGGTCTCATCGGGGCCGAGGAGTCCTCGCTTGCGGATCCGGTTGCGGATGTAGGCGCCACAGAGATGCGCACCCACGCAGCCCGGGTTCTCACGGAGGCCGGCGAGCTGATCGGCGTACCAGGCGCCGTCTTGACGCAGGTATCGACCGCCCTCGTCATCAACGGCCGGGATGCCTCGAGCCCCATCGGCCCAGAGGACCGGCTTGCCCGTCCGTTGATACCATTCGTCCAGATGTCCCACCGGGTTGCGGAAGTCCTGGAAGCTGAGGACGTCAACGTAGGGGAGGGCGGCCTCGACGACCTCGACCGGCAAGGGGGCGTTCGCCTCGTATCGGTCGCCGAGGATCAAGTGGTGGCGGTCGTACCGACGAACGGCGTCGTGGGTGGTCCGGTACCAACGGCCGGCCAACTCGCGCAAGGACGCGCGTCCCGCGTCGGTCTTGAGGCGATCCGGGTCGAAGAGCGGCCCCTTCCACTCGTTCTGTGGCCGGACGTGGACCCAGGTCGGGCAATCGATGTAGAAATAGCCGATCAGCATCGGATCGTCGGCGAACGGAGCGCAGTGCTCGCGGGCCACATGGTCGCACCAATCGACGAACTCGGAACTCGCAAAGTCGGGGTGCCGCGTCTCCGCCTCCCATTGGTGGAACTCGGCGAATGGGAGTTGGTGGCAGTAGGGCAGGCCCGCCCAACGGTACTCCTCACGCGTGAAGCGTCGGGAATGGCGGTGATTGGTCAAACCTCGCGTCACCACTTCCTGCGTCCAACCGATGCAGTTGAACCCCCAGCGTCGAAGGTCAGGCGCGACCGACTCGCGCAACCAGCGTTCCATGCTGTTGCCATAACGATCCCGCCACAGATGGCCGTTCTCAGGATACCGCAACGATGCTGGGTCGATGTGATTGAGCCCAAGTGAGAAGAAGGGGACTCCTTCGGGAGTGATGAACCACCAACGGCCCCCTCTCCATTGCAGGGTGTAGTACCCCTGAGGCTCGGGCTGCGTGGTGGTCCGCTCGGCCTGGGTGCGCCCGGCAAGGCTCGCGATCAAGCCACCCACCGCCGCCTTGATCAACCCGCGCCGTGTCCAGGAAGCGTCGGACATCCCAGTTCTCCGATCTTCTTGAGTCGAGAGACGATCCCCCGCCAGAACACAGATTCGATTCACAAACAATCAATGGCAAATACACAAACAAAAAAATTCATAAGACGCACATCTCACAGCGCCTTACGGATCGCCTCAAGAATGCCGTCGCGTTGGGCGTCATCGTCGTAGGGGTGACTGGGCCAGGGCCATCGGACGTCGTCGTCGCGGAAGCGGGGGACGAGATGAAAATGGACGTGGAAGACCGATTGGCCGGCGACAGCGCCGTTGTTGTTGACCAGGTTCAGGCCCTCGGCGTCGGTGGCCTGGACGACGGCCCGGGCCAGGCGGGGCAAGGTCCGACCGATCGCGGCGGCCAGGTCCGGGGGTAGGTCGGCCAAAGACTCATAATGGCCCTTCGGCACGACCAGCGTGTGACCGTGAGTGGCCGGCCCGATGTCGAGGAAGGCCATCAGGTGCTCGTCCTCGAAGACCGTCGAGGCCGGGATCTGGCCCGCAACGATCTTGCAGAAGATACATGACTCGTCGCTCGGTAGGGTCATAGGCCGATTTTTCCGTAGAGACGAATTTTTGATCGTGCGATCAAAACGTGATTGATCAACGGATGTCGCCTCGGTCAGCCAGACCCTTCACTCAATCGTCGCTGGAGCCGCTGGCGGCCGGGACAACCTCGAGGGCATCGGTGGTCTCGAGCAGTTCGTCCTCGCCGAGCAGTTCGATGATGGCCATCTGGGAGCAGTCGCCCTGGCGGAGCTTGGCGATCCGGTAGATCCGCGTGTAGCCGCCGGGCCGATCCTTGAAGCGGGGCCCGATCTCGTTGAAGAGCTTGAAGGTCATATCTTTGGTGGTGAGGACCTGCAAGGCGCGTCGGAACTTGGCCAGGTTCCAGCCCGGCCTGGCCAGGGTGATGAGCTTCTCGACGAAGGGCTGCAGTTCTTTGGCCTTGGCCAGGGTGGTCGTGATCCGCTCATGCTCGATCAGCGAGGTGGCCAGGTTGCGCAAAAGCATCTGGCGATGAGCGGGCGTCCGTTTGAATTTTCGGCCGGCTTTACGGTGACGCATGGCGGATCGCGGGGGTTTGGGTGGTCCGGGTCGGTCGAGTCAGCATAAGTGACGACGGTCGCGTGACGAGTCGATCGCGCACCGAGCGGATGGATCAGGTGGCCGCGGTGGCCTCGGCCTTAAGTTCGAGGTCGTATTGGCGGAGCTTCTGGCGGACTTCCTTGAGGGTGGTCTCGCCGAAGTTACGGACGTTGAGCAGTTGGGGCTCGGTCCGGTTGACCAGGTCGCGGACGGTGGTGATCCCTTCACTCTCCAGGCAGTTGGTAGCGCGGACAGAGAGTTCCAACTCGGCCAGGCTCATGCTGAGGATCCGCTCGCGTTCGGTGTCAACCTGCTCACCGCCGGCGTGGGCGGTCTGGTCGGCCTCAACGGTCTCGGGCTTACGGTGGCCGATCTCGAAGTACTGGACGAACGGATTGAGATGTTTGCGGAGGATCTTCGCGGCTTCGACGAGCGCCATTTCGGGGGCGACAGTGCCGGTGGTCCAGACGAGGATCTTGAGTTTGTCGTAGTTGGTCCGCTGGCCGACGCGGGTGGCTTCGACGCGGTACTCGACGCGTCGGACGGGGCTGAAGCTGGCGTCGACGGGGATGCCGCCGACCTCAAGCTCATCGGTGTGCCCCTCGGCGGCGGTCTTGTAGCCGCGACCGTTCTCGACGGTCATCTGCATCTGGAAGTCGATGTCTTCGCTGAGCGTGCAGAGCAGGTGGTCCGGGTTGACGATCTCGACCGACTCGTCGTGGAGGATGTCGGCGGCGGTGACCAGGCCCTTCTTCTTCCGGTCGATCCGGATGATCTGCGGGTGATCGGAGTGATTCTTGACGATCAGACCTTTGATGTTGAGCACAACCTCGGTGACGTCCTCGATCATGCCGGCCAACGAGCTGAACTCGTGCTGAACGCCGGGGATCTTGATCGTCGTGACGGCGCTCCCCTCGAGGCTGGAGAGCATGATCCGACGCAGGCTGTTACCGAGGGTATGCCCGAAGCCCGCCTCGAACGGCTCGACGTGGAATTCCCCGAAGGTGTCGCTGAGCGTCTCATGGAGGCAGACGACTCGGCTCGGCAGTTCCAAACCACGCCATTTGATGCGCATGGCGCCCAATCTCCCGGTTTTCTGGTTCGATATGGTGCGTTTGCGAGTTTCGATCCGAGCCGACGGGCCGATGGACAACAATCGGGGCCCGGCTGGTGTTCCGATCGGCGGTGAGCCCGGCGGATCGCCGGGCTGCCGTTGTGGTCGTCGTGCGGAGGGACTTTGAGGTTGTTTCGAAGGGATTGGGATGAGCCGAGCCGCCCAATCGATCTGGAGATTCGTCGGAAAACCCGTTTTGCCCGCTGACGATGGCGAAGGGCGATCGGTCGGGGGTGGGTTCGAACGAGAATCCCAACGGGTCAGCGGCTGAGCAACTCGACGATCAACTGGGCCTGGACCGGCAGGCTGATGTCTTGGGCGGTGGGCATCCGGAGCACCTTGCCTTCGGGCACGTTACCCTCGGTCCGCTCCAGCCAATCGGGCACCGGCGGCAGCCATTCCAGTTCGAGGGTCTCCTTGGGCACGCGGGTGCTGGCCTCACGCTCTTTGAGGACGATCGTGTCGCCGGGCCGGACCAGGTAGCTGGAGATGTCGCACTTACGGCCGTTGATCTTGAGGTGGCCGTGGCCGATCAGTTGCCGGGCGGCAGCGCGGCTGGGCGCGAAGCCGAGCCGGGCGATCACGTTGTCCAAGCGCCGTTCCAGGTAGCTCAGCAACAGGTCACCAGTGTTACCGGTCCTACGCGAGGCCAAGTCGTAATATTTACGGAACTGCTTCTCGTAAACGCCGTAATAGCGCTTGACTTTCTGCTTTTCGCGGAGCCGGATGGCGTGCTCGCTGGGCTTGCCGCGTCGGAACGGCTTCATGCCGGGGACGCCCTCGCGGCGCTCGATGGCACACTTGTTCGAAACGCAGCGACTCCCCTTGAGGAACAGCTTGGTCGACTCGCGACGGCAGAGCCGGCACTTCGGTCCTGTGTAACGTCCCATGATGGCGATCCCGCGCCGGCGGCAAATCCCCGATCGTTCAGGGGATTGATCCGGCCTCGACTCCCGTAGATGAGTTGATGGTGACTTTGCGAAATCTCAGTTGTTTCAACGTTGGGTGTGGACGAGCGTCTCGATGTGCAATCCTGGTTCGGCAAGCGATCCCGAGGCTGGGGAGAAGATCCGAACCGAGCCCCTCGTGATCAAATCCCGATCGAAGCCGAGTTCGAGGCCGTCATCGGAGGACCCGAACCCGATCGAGCGGGGGGCCATTGGGAGCCGTCGATGGATCAGACCCGTCGCTTCTTGGGCGGTCGGCAGCCGTTGTGGGGCAGGGGGGTGACGTCTTCGATCGCCTTGATGCCCAAGCCAGCCGCCTGGATGGCGGTGATGGCGCTCTCACGCCCTGAACCGGGTCCCTTGACCCGGACCTCGACTTCGCGGACGCCGAACTTGGAGGCGGCCGACGCGGCGGTCTCGGCGGCGCGTTGGGCGGCGAACGGGGTGCTCTTACGGCTCCCCTTGAAGCCCACGCTGCCCGAAGAGGACCAGCAGAGCGTGTCGCCATTGGGGTCGCTGATCGTCACCATCGTGTTATTGAACGACGCCTTGATATGCACGATCGCCCGGCTGACGTTGCGACGCGTCTTCTTCCGCTTGGCCTTGGCCACGTTGAATCGGCTCCTTGGGTCATTGAACTGGGTCGAGATCGGGGGGATTGGATGCGAATCACCAGATGTTGCAGCGGATCGGAGGGACGACTCGAGCCCGGGGAGTTCAGTCGATGCGAGCCACCGAGCCAGTCGTAGCTCGGAGGCGTCGTCCGAACCAGATCAGCGCATGTCCTTGACGCCCTTCTTCCCGGCGACGGTCTTCTTGGGCCCTTTGCGGGTCCGTGCGTTGGTCGAGGTCCGCTGGCCACGCACCGGGAGGCTCCGGCGATGGCGGAACCCACGGTAGCAAGCGATCTCCTTGAGGCGATTGATGCTCTGCTGGACCTGGCGACGCAATTGACCCTCGACGACATATTCGTTGTCGAGCAGGTTGGTCAGCCGCGCAACCTCGTCCTCATTCAGCTCGCGCGCCTTCTTGTCCGGGTCGACGTTGGCCTGTTCGCAGAGGCGGCTGGCCAGGTAAGGTCCGATCCCGTACAGATACTGCAGCGAGATGATCGTTCGCTTCTCGTTGGGGATGTCGACACCGAGCAGACGGGGCATGGTCGTCCTGGCTCTTAGAGGGAAAACGGGGGGATCCGGCAACGCCCCATGCGGCCAGATCAATAGGAGAGACGGGTCAAGTCTCAAAAGAAGACCGGTCGCAGCGATTGTCGGCCTGAAGACTCGGCTTGAAGACCAAGCCACGAGTTCGACAACGCGTCAGGACGGTGAACGACCCGGATCGGGACGATCGATCCCCTTGGAGGACGAAGAGCGTGGGCCGTCCGGGCACGATGAGTGTGCCGAAGGTCCCATCGACACGACGGATCGATCATTCGGTCGTCCGTCCCGTCCTTCGTCGTCGCGGCGACCAGATCCTCAAAGCGGTCGACACGACGGCGACGGCCGACACCGATCCGGCGGGCGAACCCGCTCAACCCTGACGCTGTTTGTGCCGGGGATTGGTGCAGATGACGAAGACCTTCCCACGGCGACGCACGACCTTGCAGTTCTCGCAGATCCTCTTGACGCTTGCACGCACTTTCATGGCATCGAGCCTGTCTGGATGAGCTTCAGGCCGATCCTTGAGGGATCGGCCGAGCAAACACGATTCGAGGAAAGTATCACATTTCAGGGGCCGCCGACAAGTCCGCAACCGGACCCCTCTTGACTTTTCGCGAGGAACCTGGTCCGGAGCGGCCGTCATGGAGGTGCGTTCCGATCGGCCGAACGCATCAACCAAATCGAGGCGTCCACCCTCGCCGGCGTGGTTCGGCGGCGCTCAACGCTTGTTGAGGATGCTCGGGTAGTTCCGCATGATCAGGTGGCTGTCGATCTTCTGGACCAGGTCGAGGCAGACGCTGACGACGATCAGCAGGCCGGTGCCTCCCAAGAACTGAGCGACGATGAACGGGATGTTGAGCGTGTTCTGAACCAGGGTTGGGATCACCGCCACGATGCTCAGGAACGCTGCGCCGACGAAGGTGATCCGGAGCATCACCTTCTCCAGGTAGTTGGCCGTCGGCTTGCCGGGCCGATAGCCCGGGATGAAGCTGCCGTAGTCCTTCAGGTTGTCGGCGATGTCCTTGGGGTTGAAGGTGATCGCCGTCCAGAAGTAGCAGAAGAAGTAGATCAGGACGATGTAGCAGAGCATGTAGAAGAAGTCGCGGTTCTGGAACGAGTACGCCCCGCCGCGGATGGTGGCTCCGAGGAAGTTGACGAACCCGGCCCAGGCCTGACCGAGTACGCCGGCCTCCGAGCCCGACTCGTAGTCGATCCAACTGCCGGCCACCCCGCTGAGCCCCTGGAAGACCATGTACGGGAACATCAGGAGGCTGCTGGCGAAGATGATCGGCATCACCCCAGCCTGGTTGACCTTCAAGGGGAGGTACTGCTTGGGGCCGGTGGCGGCCATCCGACCGCCTCGGGCATGTTTGGCCGACTGGGTAGGGATCCGGCGCTGACTCTCGGTGATCAACACGACCCCGAGGATCACGGCCAGGAACATCGCGCCCAAGATCAGGATCGTGATGATCCCGTACTGGCTGTCCTGCGGGTCGAGTTCCAGCGAGGTCTCGGGCGCCAACTGGAAGATCGCCGCGGGCATCTGGGCTAGGATCCCAGCCATGATCAGCATGCTGATCCCATTGCCGATGCCGAACTGGTCGATCTGCTCACCGATCCACATCAGGAAGACCGTCCCGGCGGTCATTGTCACCACGCAGGCCAACACGTAGCCGGTCCCCTGGTAGGGGATCGGGACTAGACCGGCCCCTAACCCACCGCTGATCAGGTAGTTGATCCAGAAGAAACTTTGGACCAAACAGATCAGGACCGTCGCGTAGCGGGTGTACTCGTTGATCTTCTTCCGGCCCGACTCGCCCTCCTTGGAGAGCTGTTCCAACTGCGGGATCACGTTGGTGAGCAGTTGGAAGATGATCGAGGCGGAGATGTAGGGCATGATCCCCAGGCCGAAGATCGTGCTCATGCCCAGTTGGGTCCCGCCGAACATGGCCACGGTGCTGAAGAGCCGGTTGGTCCCGTCGCTGCCGGCCGACTGCTGGAACTCGGCCAGCACGGCCTGATCGATGATCGGCAGCGGGATCTGGAACCCGATCCGATAGATCATCAACAGCATCAGGGTCAGCAGGATCTTGTTGCGCAGTTCGGGGATCCGGATGAAGGCCGGAGCGATCTGACGGGTGATGTTCGAGAGCAGGGCAGACACGGCCGGGGCTCCACCAAAGCGAGGGCGGGGGGCGGTCGTCGGGACGGAAGACACACAGGATGAACGGACGCCTCAGGCGCGTGGGATCGCGTGACGCACCAACGTGCTCAGGAACCCGACGCGTCTGAGCCGGTCTCGGCCGCCGTTGAGGCGGCTTGACTCAGGGTCCGCTTGACCTCCAAGCGATCGACGACGATGGCCTGGCCGCCGGCTTGGGTCAGTTTCTCCACGGCCGACTTGCTGAACTTCTCGGCCCGGATGACCAGGGCCTTGGTCAGATCGCCATTGCCGAGGATCTTGACCCCGTCGTCGTGCCGCCCTTTGACCAGCCCGACGGTACGGAGGGCGATCTCATCGATCTCGGCCCCGGTGGCGAACTTGGCCTCGATCTGTTCCAGGTTGACGATGGCGAAATCCTTGCGGAACGGGCCGTTGTTGAAGCCGACCTTCCCGGTCCGCCGCGCCAGGTTCATCTGGCCGCCTTCGAAGAGGGCCAGATACTTGAAGCCCTGCCGCGAGCTGTGTCCCTTGTGACCCTTGGTGGCGGTCTTGCCATGCCCCGAGCCAGGCCCGCGGCCGATCCGCTTCTTCTTCTTGCGGCGATGGATGCCCTGATGGACGTCGTGCAACTGCATTACAGGGCCACTCCTCGGAGTCGGGCCACCTCATCTTTGGTCTTGAGCTGTTGCAGCCCATTGATGGCGGCCTTGACCAGGTTCAGTTTGTTGGTGGAACCGTAGGCCTTGGTCAGGATGTCGGTGATCCCGACCGCCTGGACGACGGCGCGGACGGCGCCTCCGGCGATCACCCCAGTACCCGGGCTGGCCGGCAGCATGATGACCCGGCTGGCCCCGAACCGGCCGATGACCTGGTGGGGGATGGTGCCGTTGCGGAGCGGGACGCGAACCAACTGCTTGCGGGCGTCCTTGACGGCCTTTTCGACAGCCGGCGGGACTTCGTTGGCCTTACCATAGCCCCAGCCGACCTCGCCACGGCCGTTGCCGATGACCACCAGGGCGTTGAAGCTGAACCGGCGGCCGCCCTTGACCACGGCGGCGCAGCGCCGGATGGTCACGACGTTCTCCGACCATTCGTCGCGGTTACGCGAATCGCTCGACACGATCTGATCCTCGTTGGCCTGAGTCTTAATTGGCGATTGGAGTGCGTCTCAGAACTGGAGTCCAGCCTCGCGGGCGGCGTCGGCCAGGGCCGCCACGCGTCCGTGATATTTGTAGTGGCGTCGATCGAAGCAGACCTTGGTCACGCCGGACTCCTTGAGCCGTTCGGCGATCCGTTGGCCGACCAACTTGGCCGCCTCGACGTTGCCGCCCTTGCCCTGGAGTTGGGCCCGCAGGTCCTTCTCGAGGGTGCTGGCGTGGACGAGGGTCCGCCCCTGGTCATCGTCGATAACCTGGGCGCTGATGTTTTGGAGACTCCGATGCACGGCCAAGCGGGGCCGTTCGCCGGTCCCGTGGATCCGCTTGCGGACGTGTCGGCTCCGACGGAGCCGGCGGGTCTGAATGACCCGGCGTTCACTGAGGGCTTTCAAAGCGCTTCGACCTCACTGGAGGGCCGTTGGGGCGACCGATTGCCGACCGGTCTGCCGGCCCAAACCAACGGGAGATGACGAAACCGACGGTCGACCGACAAGCCGACCTGAACCGAACACATGTGGAGTACAGGGATCGCCGAGCGATTGTGTTGGGATCACTTACCGAAGGCCTTACCGGCCTTCCGGCGAACGACCTCGCCCTCGTAGCGGATCCCCTTGCCTTTGTAGGGTTCGGGGGGGCGGGTCTTGCGGATGGTGGCGGCGAACTGACCGACCTTCTGCTTGTCCGGCCCGGTGACGTGAACGTGGGTCGGGTCGGGCACCTGGACGACGACGCCCTCAGGCGCCTTGAGCACGATCGTGTTGGCGAACCCGACTTGAAGCGCGACCGTGTCGGGGCCTTTGAGCTGAGCCTGGTACCCGACGCCGACGATCTCGAGCTTTTTGACGTAGCCCTCGACGACGCCGTGGACCATGTTGGCCACGATGCTGCGGGTCAGGCCATGCAGTTCGCGGCTGGCCCGCTCGTCGTCGACTCGGGTAACGCTGAGCGTTCGGTTCGGCTCGTCGAAGGCGACCTGGATGTTCTCCGGGCGGAACTGGAAGGCGAGCTTGCCCTTGGGGCCCTCGACCTTCACGGTCGAATCGGCCACCGCCACCTTGACGCTGGCCGGCACCGGGATGGGCTGGCGACCGATACGGGACATCGCGGGCGAATCCTCTGGCTGCGGACGAAAAATGAAGACAGAAAGGAAAAGGGAAAGGACTGAGGAAAACAGGGTGATATGTGTACGGGTCTCGGCTGGTTGACGCGGGCGTTGCGATCGGTCCCACGGCTTCGACTCGGACCACGGTTCGATCAGGTGATCAGGGCGAGCACCTCGCCGCCGACCTTGATCTCGCGGGCCTGGCGATCGCTGATAACGCCGCGTGGCGTGCTGAGGATCTGGATCCCCATGCCGCCCAAGACCGGCTTTAGATCGCGATAGCCGCAGTACCGTCGACAGCCCGGCTTGCTCACCCGGTCGATCCGGCTGATCAGGCGTTCCCCGTTCGGGCCGTATTTCATCTGGATCCGGAGCGTGCCCACCGGCAGGGTCTCGAGCACGTCGAAGTCCCAGATGTAGCCTTCGTCCTTGAGGACTTGGGCGATCCCGCGACGGATCTTCGAGTCGGGCATCTCGACGTAAGGTCGTTCGATGCGCGAGGCGTTGCGGATCCGGGTCAACATGTCGGCGATCGGATCGGTCATCATGGTCGTGGCGGGTCCTGGTCGGGTCGGTCCTCCGGGTCGATTCGGTTCTCGTCGCGAGGCGGCGGGCCGAGCTTGATGCTTGATGCGGGTCGAGGGGCCGGCCAGCTCGGGTTTGCGGGTCGGCACCGCCAAAGGAAGGCGAAGCCGAAGGGGGGACGATCGCGATCGTCCCGGATTGCGTCTCAGATCGGGCTTGGAGTGTTCGGGGAGATCAGCCCGCCTTGGCTTTGGCCTTTTGGCCAGTCTTGCGGAACGGCATCCCGAAGAGCGAGAGCAGTTCGCGGGCTCGATCGTCATCGGCGTTGGACGACACGATGGTGATATCCATGCCGTGGATCTGGGTCACCTTGTCGGCCTCGATCTCGGGGAAGACCACATGTTCGGAGAGGCCGAGCGTGTAATTGCCATTGCCGTCGAAGGAGTTGGGGTTCACACCCCGGAAGTCGCGGATCCTCGGTAGCGAGAGCGTGATCAGGCGGTCCAAGAACTCGAACATCCGCTTGCCACGGAGGGTGACCTTGCAGCCGATCGGATTGCCCTCACGGAGCCGGAATCCGGCCACCGACATCCGCGCCCGAGTGATCACCGGCTTCTGACCGGTGATCTTGGTCATCGCCTCGACGGCCGACTCGAGCAAGCCTTTGTCCTGGGTGGCACGACCGACGCCCATGTTGACGACGATCTTGACCACCTTCGGGACGGCCATGTTGTTGGTGATCCCGAACTTCTTCTTCAGTTCCTGGACGATCTGGTCTTCGTAGATCGTCTGAAAACGGGCCTTCTCGGCGGCGACGGCCATCGTTCCGAGTCCTTCAACACGGGGCGCGGGTCGGTCGGGGTCGAATCGGGTTCAGGTTCAAGTCAGGGGACGACGGGTTGGTCCAGGGTCGGCTTAGGATCAGGAGGTCGCGGACGATTCGGGCTTCGGCTCGGCCGGACGGACACGTTGCGGCTTGGGCGAGCCGATGGTGCCCTGATGCGTCCCACAGGCACGGCAGACGCGGTACTTCTGACCGATCTCGTAGCGCGAGTCGTCGGTGGCGACCTCAACCCCGATTCGGGTCCCGCGACCGCAGTTGGGGCAGTAGAACATCACATTGCTGACACTGATCGGCATCTCTTTGCTCAGCCGACCCCCTTGGCGGTTTTGGGCGCTGGGCTTGAGGTGCCGGTAGACGCGGTTGACCCCTTCGACGACGACCTTGTTCTTCTCCGGCAGGACGCGCAGGACCTTGGCACGGACGCCCTTGTCGTCGCCGGTGGTGACGACCACCTCGTCATCTTTCCGGATCTTCATGGCCATGGCGCGGGTCTCGATCTCAAAGGCGACGGAACGTTCGGGGTACGGGAAGAGGGCGGGCCCAAGAACGATCGGGAGCCCACCAGACAAACGGGACGGAGCAGGGCGAACTAAGGGAGCCAAGTCACGAAACGACGATGGCATGGCGATGGGCCGGGAGACTTCAGACGACCTCACTGGCCAAGCTGACGATCTTCATGAAGCGGCGGTCGCGGAGTTCACGAGCGATCGCGCCGAAGATCCGAGTTCCTTTGGGGTTATTGTCCTTGTCGATGATGACCACGGCGTTGCGGTCGAACCGGACGTAGGAGCCGTCGGTCCGTCGGGTCGCGTTGCGGGTTCGGACGATGACGCAGCGGACGATCTCGCCGGCCTTGATGTCGCCGCTGGGCGAGGCCTTCTTGACGCTACAGATGATCACATCGCCCAGCCCAGCGGTCCGCCGCTTGTAGCGCGAGGCGCTGCCGCCAAGCACTTTAAAGCACATCACCTCTTTGGCCCCGCTGTTATCGGCCACGCCGAGGCGGGTCTGCATCTGAATCATGGGACCGGTCTCTCTGTCCTGCAAGGAGTGTTTATCTGAGGGGATCCAACTTGTGTCTTATCGTGTCCGGGTCGACCGCGACGGCCGTGGGTCCCGCGAACGGCGCTCCACGGGTCGACCACACCATCTCAACACGTCCAGGTTTCATCGAAGGGCCCCGACGACCGCGATCCCGCCCAAAGGCCATCCGCCCGACCGTCACTCATTCGGCCGCCGTCGACTCGGCGTCGGGGCTGGCAGGGGCCGCAGCGTCGTTGGAATCGTCCTGCTCGCGCATCGCGGCGGCCTCTTCGGCCAGGATCCGCTTGGAGCCAGGCCGGACGATCCGGAGCAGCCGCCACCGCTTGGTCTTGGACAGCGGGCGCGTCTCCATCATCTCGACGGTGTCGCCCTCCATCGTCTGGTTCTGCTCGTCGTGCATGTAGCAGACGGTCCGGCGCTTGAGGAACTTGCCGTATTTTTCGTGCGGCACGAGCCGACGGACCTCGACGCGACGGGTCTTGTTCATGGAGTCGGAGGTGACCACGCCGATCTCGACCTTGCGGCGGCCACGCGAACGGGCACCATCGGTCTCCGTCTCGGGGGTCTTAGCGCCTGTGGGGGCGGGTTGATCGGCCGTGCTTGCGGGGTCGGAACTCATCGGGTTGGCTTCGTCTCAACGCGGCTTGAGGTGAGGGGGTCGGGACACCGGGGACAAACACGACGCGAACGGGGACGATGAAGCGGCAACGCAGTAAGCTGAAACAGGAGGGGCCGGATTCGGCCGACCGGCTCAGGCCCCTGCAGTGGCGGGCTCGACCGGGGCCTCGTCGGCGACCACCGCTTCAGCGGCCCGCTCGCGGACGCGCTGGTTCTGAATGGTCAGGATCCGCGCGATCTCGCGGCGCGTCTTGCGGATCTCGCTGGGCGCCTCGAGCTTCTCGGTAGCCCCTTGGAGGCGGAGTCGAAACATGTTCTGGTACGCTTCCTTGAGCCGTTGAGCCAGTTGCTCATCGGTCTGCTCGCGGAGTTCGGAGGCCTTGGTCATGATCGCGGGTCCTGGCCGGTCGGGCAGCGCTGACGGGACGGATAGGATCGATGATCAGATCTGGGGACGACGGTGGACGAACCGGCAGGCCACGGGCATCTTCTGGGCGATCCGGGCCATGGCCGCGCGGGCCTTCTCGATGTCGATGCCGCCAATCTCGTAGAGGATCGTGCCCGGCTTGACGATCGCCGCCCAGTAGTCGACCTCACCCTTACCCTTACCCATCCGGGTCTCGGCCGGGATCGAGGTGATGCTCTTCTGTGGGAAGATTCGGATATAGAGCTTGCCCGAACCGGCACGAACCGTCCGCGCAGCGCACATCCGGCCGGCCTCGATCGTCTGAGCGCTGATCCGGCCCGGTTCCAAAGCTTGTAGGCCGTAGTCGCCGAAGCTGACGAAGTTACCGCGAGTTGCCTTGCCTTTTATTCGACCTTTTTGGCTTTTTCGGTACTTGACCCGCTTGGGCATCATGGCCATCGTTCAGCCCTCCCTTGAGGTAATCCCCTTGATTGACCCACACTTTGATTCCAATGTTGCCCTGGGATGTCTTGGCTTCGGCGAATCCGTAGTCGATCTTGGCTCGGAGCGTACTGAGTGGGATTGACCCAGCAGCGGCCTTCTCGCAGCGGCTCATCTCGGCACCACCGAGCCGGCCAGAGAGCTGGATCTTGACGCCCAAGGCCCCGCCGTCCATGGTCTGCTCCAACGAGCGCTTGATCGTTCGACGGAAGCTACCGCGCTTCTCTAACTGCGCGGCAATGTCCTCGCTGATCAGTTGCGCATCAATCTCGGGACGGCTCAGTTCTTCGACCTTGATATCGATCCGACGGCCAGTCAGGTTCTGCAAGTCTTCCTGGAGCTTCTCGATCTCGGCACCCCGACGACCGATGATGATGCCCGGCCGCGCGGTGTGCAGGATCACCTTGACCGCATCGCGGGTCCTCTCGATGACAATCTTAGGGATCCCGGCCGATCCATACTTCTTTTTGACGTGCCTACGAATCTTGAAATCTTCGATGAGCAGGTCGCTGAACTCGTGCTTCGAGGCGTACCAGCGGCTCCGCCAGTCGTCGTAGATGCCCACCCGGAAACCGGTGGGCCGCACCTTCTGACCCATGAGTGTGTCTCGATCCTGCGTTGGTGGAGGTTGAGTGGGAGCGACCGGTTGGCAACAACAACGGGGATGGACAGGGCGTTGGCCTTGGAATCGTGACGACGCGTCAACGATTCGGGGGACGGCGATCCGAGTCAGGACGCCGGGTTGTCCTTCGAGGGCTTATTCTTGGACTCGTCGTCAGGAGCCGGCTCGGCCGAGGGGGTATCTTCCGAAGCGTCCTCGGTCGTGGCCGCCGCTTCAGGCTCAGCCCTCGGCTCGGCCTGGGCCTTCTCGGTCGCGGGTTCCCCGCCCTCGGTCGTCACTGCGACCTCTTTCTCAACAGCGGCTTCAGTCGTCACTTCAGCATCGGTTTTGGACGCCTCTTCGGTTTCCGTGGCGGTCTCTTCGGCAGCATCGGCGACAGCCGATGCGGTAGCGCTGTCAACTGCGGTGACCGAGGCGTCTTCATCCGCACCCTCGGCGGTGGTCACTGGCGTGTCGACGGCCTCCTCATCGACCAACTCCTCGTCGGAGGGGCCTTGGATGAGCGAGTAGTCGGACAGCCCGATCACGATGTGGCAAGTCCGGTGCTTGATCAGGTGGGCCATGCCACGGGCGCGAGGCATGAGCCGCTTGAACATCGGGCCGCCGTCGCCGCGGGCATCGGCGATGACAAGGTCGCCAGGATTGCGAACCCCACCCTGTTCCTCGGCGTTGGCCATGGCGCTGAGCAGCACCTTCTCGACCAGCCGCGCCCCGCGATGGGGCAGGAACTTGAGGATGTTGAGCGCATCGTCGGCATACTCGCCACGGATCTTGTCCAGGACGGGGCGGACCTTGGTCACCGCGATACGGGCGAACCGGTGACTGGCGCGATAGACGGTAGATTCAGCCGTGGACATCGCTCAACTCAAATGGGGACCGGAAAACGGGGAAACGCGTGATGGAGGTCCGACCTCGATCGACGGGTCGGTCGGTCACCGGGTTTAGGAAGCGGGACCAAGCGAGGCGAAACACCTGCTGATGGGACGTGGATCAGCGCTTGCCCTTCTTCTTGTCGGAACCGTGGCCGCGGAAGGTCCGGGTCGGCGCGAACTCACCGAACTTGTGGCCGACCATGTCTTCGGTGACGTAAACCTTGGCGAAGCTCCGTCCGTTGTGCACCTCGAAGTTGCGGCCGACGAACTCGGGCACGATCGTGCAGGCCCGCGCCCAGGTCTTGATCGGGGACCGATCGCCCTTCTCGTCGGCCTTCTCGACCTTCCGGTAGAGCTTGACGTTAACGAACGGGCCTTTGCGGCTGGAGCGTCCCATCGCGGCGGGGTTCCTCGTGAACGGGTCGTGATACGACGGGTCTCTCGTCGAAAAACGAAACGTGGGTGATGCGACACCAAGAACATTGAATTGACATCCGATCGGAAGCGCATCGCGAACCGATTGGGATCGACCGATCAGAGCTTGAGCTGACCGTAGCGGACCGACTTCCGGCGCCTGACGATGGCGGCGTCCGAGGGCTTGCGCTTGCGACGGGTCCGACCACCCTTGGCCAACAGGCCCGTCGGCGAGCAAGGGTGGCGTCCACCAGCGGTCCGGCCCTCACCACCGCCCATCGGGTGGTCGTGCGGGTTCATGGCGGTACCCCGCGTGTGTGGCCGACGACCCAGCCAGCGGGCGCGACCGGCCTTACCCAAGCGAATGTTCATGTGGTCGGAATTGCTGACCGAGCCAATCGTGGCGCGACAGGTAGCCGGCAACCGACGGACCTCACCGGAGGGCAGGGTGATCTGGGCCCAGGTGCTCTCGCGGGCCGTCAAGGTTGCGGCGGTCCCGGCCGATCGGCAGAGCTTGCCACCGTTGCCCGGCTGCATCTCGATGTTGTGGATCACCGTGCCGGTCGGGATCTTCGACATGGGTATGCAATTACCGACCTTCGGCTCGGCGTCGGGGCCAGTGTGCACGGTCATGCCGGCGCTTAGGCCGGCCGGAGCGACGATGTACCGCTTCTCACCGTCCTCGTACTGGATCAGGGCGATCCGCGCCGAGCGGTTCGGGTCATACTCGATGTGCGTCACCAAGGCCGGTTGGCCGTCGCGATCGCTGCGTTTGAAGTCGATGATCCGGTACTTCCGCTTGTGTCCGCCACCCCGGTGGCGCACGGTGATGACGCCCTGGTTGTTCCGACCACCGGTCTTCTTCAAGGGCGCGGTCAGGCTCTTCTCGGGCTTCTTCTTCTTGTCGGTCAGGTCGCTGAAGTCACTGACCGACGCGTTGCGGCGCCCGGGGCTGGTCGGCTTATAGTAACGGATGCCCATGGCCGGAGAGATCCTTCGGGGGCCAGCTCGCCTGGCCTTACGGGGCGGCGTGCCGACGACGCGGGGACTTTGTGTTCGGGGACGCGGTCGCGATCGGGTCGAGGCGTCGCATGTGCCTCAAAGAAAGACCGAAACAATGAGCAGTGGAGACAGATCTCGGATCAGAAGAAATCGATGCGGTAATCGGACTTGAGCGTAACCAAAGCACGTTTCATGTCTTTGGTGCGGCCCTTGACCAACCGGAAGCGTCGTGCCTTGCCGCGTCGGTTCATGGTCCGAACCTTCTCAACCTGGACCTCGAAGAGTTCCTCGACGGCTGCCTTGATCTCGAGCTTGGTGGCCATGCCATGCACTTCGAAGGCGTAGGTATTGCGGGCTTCGGCCAGGAACGTGGCCTTCTCGGTAATCAAGGGCCGCAACACGATCTGGTGGGGGCGCAGGGTAGGCCCGTTGCGTCGCGTTTGCAGGGGTCGTCGCAGGGTGACCATCAGGGGCGGTCTCCAACCGTATCGAAGCGGGTCGCGGGCGTGATCGCAACGGTGGCCTCAATCAAACAAAGACGAAAGACTCCGTCAGGAGGCAGCAGTTCCGACGGCCAAGGCCGGCATGGGCCGGGCCGGTCGTCGGCGGATCTCTCCATGGTAACGGGCCTTGAGGGCCTCCAGCGCCGGCCGGGTCAGGACCAGGTAGCGTTGGCGAAGCACGTCGTAGGTGTTGAACTCGGACACAGGCATGACCTGAACACCCTCGATGTTGCGGGCACTCCGGTAGAGCAGGGGATCGTAGTCGTCGAGGCCGATCAGGATGGTCTGGCCGTACAGGACGTCAGCGACGGCCGTCCCTTCGGCGACCGGGGCCTCGCCGTCATTCCCGTTCTCGTCAGCGACCTCTCCGGCTTGGGCTTCGGTCCCAGCCTCGGTTGCAGCGGCAGCGAGAGGGTCGTGATCGGGTCGGGGCAGTCGCCGGAGGATCTCGGCGATGAGGCTGGTCTTGGGGCGCAGCGTCTCGGTGCCGAGCTGGTTCTCTTGATGATAAGTCGTCAGCAGTTGACGAAAGTCCATATCGAGCACGAGGGCCTGGCGATCCTGAAACTTGCTTAAGAGGGCCATCCGGATGGCCATCCGCACGGCCTTCTTGGGGATCGCGTAGCTATAGTCGCGGTTCCGACGGGCGAAAGCGACGCCACCGCCGCGTCGCTTATTGGTCCGCTTGGCGCCAGCGCGGGCGTTGCCGGTCCCCTTCTGGCGGAACAGCTTCTTGCTCGAACCGGCCACATCGGCCCGGCCCCGCGTGTTGACCGTCCCCACGCGTCGGTTGGCCAAATGCATCAGCACCACATCGTGGAGCAATTGCTTGTTGATCGACACGCCGAAGGTGGACGGGTCGATCGACTCATCGGCCTGAGCGACGCCCTCGGCGTTGTAGACGGGGATGGTCAACATGATCGGTCTCGATCTCGATCTGGGGGCGGCCGTCGGTCAGCCACGCCATTCGGGGAAACGGTTCGGGGTCTCGGTTCAGCTCGACTCAGCGAACGTGGTTGGTCTGATGGACGGTGACGAAGGCGCCGTTGGGACCGGGCACCGAACCGCGAACCAAGAGGATGTTGTGCGCCTCGTCAACCTTGACGACCTTGAGATTCCTTTGGGTAACACGGATATTGCCGAACTGGCCGGGCTTCTTCACCCCTTTGAAGACGCGGCTCGGCGTGGCGCTGGGGCCGGACGAACCGGGGTGGCGGTGCATCCGCTGCACACCGTGAGTGGCACGCAGGCCGCGGAACCCGTGCCGCTTGACGACGCCCGAGTAGCCGCGCCCCTTGCTGGTGGCGATCACGTCGACCCGCTCGATTTCGCTGAACAGTTCGACGGTCAGTTTGTCGCCCTCGTTGACCCCGTCGACCGGGCCGTCCTGGCGGATCTCACGGACGAACTTCTTCGGCTCCGAGCCAACCTTCTTGGCGTGTCCGCGCTCAGCCTTGGTGGCCCGCTCCCGCTTCATGTCGGCGAAGCCCAGTTGGAGGGCATGGTAGCCGTCGCGGTCGGCGGTCCGGACCTGAAGCACGGTGCATGGGCCGCATTCCAGGACGGTGACCGGGACAACGGTCCCGTCCTCCTGAAAGATCTGGGTCATACCCACCTTACGGCCGAGCAATCCGACGCGCATCGCGGGGAAACTCCGAAACGAAACCAGGAACACAACACGAAATCAAATCAACGAGGACAAACCAACACGTCTGAGGCGAAAGACTGTACTCGTTTGGGGATCCATCAGTTGGCGACCCAACCGAGCCAGACGGCCGGATTCGAGGCCACCCAAGAGAGGATCCGGAGAACGACCGCGTCATCGACGCCGATCGCCAGGGGAAGTGAAGTCAACGCCCCCCCCAATGTTGGGTAAAGGACAGCCCGACCACAGTCCCCAACAACCCACTCGGGCCGTCGAAACCAGGACCTTCGAGAACCGGCATGCTTCTAAGCGAACGGTTCCAATCGACGAGGGGTCTCGACGAAGGTGGGACGCCCACGAAAGACCCGAGTCCCCGACCGGGATGGAGCACCAAGGGACAGGGACCCAGGGGGTTGCCCCAAGATGACGTCAGGGACGACGGGAGCCGCTGGTTTCGGGTGGTTTTGACTCACGGTGCCGACCGCTTCAAAGAACGGATCAGGTCACCGAAAGTCCGCCCCGACCTTTGCGGACGACAAGGAAGTGTCGCTGGCGAGCGATAGAAGATCCAAGATCATCTATTCAACCGAACCGGTCTCGACCAGAGCAAGCCCAAAAATTCGGAGATCCGGCGATGCCACATGGCGAGGGGTCAGCGGATCGTCCGGCGACCGATCGCCGGCCGGGGCGAGGCGTCGACGGTTCGCCCGGAGGCTCGAGGCCGATCAACCGCCCGTGGCGGATGCCTTGATCTTGATGTCCACGCCGGCCGGCAGGCTCAGCTTGTTCAGCGCATCGATCGTCTTGTTGGTCGGTTGGAGGATGTCGATGAGCCGCTTGTGCGTCCGAATCTCGAACTGCTCCCGCGACTTCTTGTCGATGTGCGGGCTCCGGAGCACGGTGTACCGCTCGATCCGGGTTGGCAGTGGGATCGGACCATGGACGACGGCTTCGGTCCGCTTGGCGGTGTCCACGATCTCCTTGGCCGACTGGTCCAGGATTGCGTGGTCGTAGGCCTCCATCCGAATTCGGATTCGTTCATTACTCAGACCAGCCACCGCCGTTGTATCCCTTGTTGCAGGATCCGAACCACTTTGGGTCCACCAACCGGATGACCGTCGTGTTCGTCGAAACGACCATCCTTCCTCCGACCACTCAATCGGAAAGCACCAAATTATCGGGGCCGGCCCGGCACGTCAACGATTTTCCGACATTTTCCCGACGACCCAGCCGACCCCCCGGATCCACGGGATCGTGACCGGTCGGGCGTGTGTGCCGAACGTCGGGATCTTCTCAGCCGAAACCGGCCAGCTTGGCCAGCAGTTCGTCGGGAGCCTTGGCATACTCCAGCGGTTCCATCGAGTAGCCGGCGCGCCCTTGACTGAGACTGCGGACGGCTGTGGAGTAGCCGAACATCTTCTCGAGCGGGACTCGGGCGATGACGACGTTGAATGTGCCGCGGGACTCGGTGCCGGTGATCTCGGCGCGTCGGCTCATGAGTTCGGCCGTGACGCTGCCCAGGTGCTCCTCGGGCGTGGTCACCTCCAGCTTCATGATCGGCTCCAGCAGGGCCGCCCCGGCCCGGTCGAGCGCCTTGTGCAGCGCGTCGGCGGCGGCGAACCGAAACGCCTGCTCGGTACTCTCCTCGTCGCGGAACTCGGCGTCGACCAGCGTGATCTTGAGGTCGACCAGGGGAAAGCCGGTCTGGCCACCCCCGCCACTGCGAGCGTCCTGGATCAGCTCGTCCTCGACGGCTGGAATGAACTCGCGGGGCAGCTTGCCCTCCTTGAGCTTGTTGACGATCCGGACCGGCGGGAACCCCTTGGGCTGGGCCTCCGGCTCCAGATCGATCCAGATCTTGGCATAGAGGCTCGTGTTGCCCAGCTCGCGGACGCAGCTCCCCTCGATGCGCTTGGCGGCCTGGGCGACGGTCTCGCGGTAGCTGACGCGCGGCTTGCCAACGTGGACCTGGACGCTGAAGTCGCGGGTCATCCGGTTCTTGATCCGCTCCAGGTGCAGCTCGCCCATGCCCGAGATCAGGGTCTGGCCGGTCTCCTCGCTGACCCTGTAGGTGAAGGTGGGGTCCTCGCGGGCCAAGGACTCCAGGGTCGTGGCCAGCTTGTTCTTGTCGGCCGAGCTGACCGGCTCGACGGACATGCTGATGACCGTCTCGGGGAACTCGATCTTCTCCAAAAGGATCGGCCGCTGCGCGTCGCAGAGGGTATCGCCGGTGATCGAGAACTTGAGCCCGACCACGCCGAGGATGTCGCCGGCTTCGGCCCGATCGATCTGCGTCTCCTGGTCGGCCTGGATCTTCAGGAGTCGCGAACAAACCTCCTTCTTGTTCTTGCCCGAATTGAGCACCCGCGTGCCGGCCTCTAGGACGCCCGAATAGACGCGGACGAAGGCGAGGTCGCCGAACTTGCTCGAGGTGACTTTGAAGACCAGGGCGGCCAGCGGCTCGCTCTTGGAGAGGGGCCTGGTAATCTCGTCACCCTTCTTGGGGTGGGTACCGGTGACCGGCTTGACGTCCTCGGGCGCCGGCAGGTAGCGGATGACCGCGTCGAGCAGGCGTTGCACGCCGACGTACTTGAAGCTGGAGCCACAGAGGACCGGGCGCGAGCGGCCGTCCGAGAGGGTCACCCGGCGCAACGCGTCAATGATCGTCTGTTCGTCTAAGGGCTCGCCTTCGAGGTGGGCCATGTAGGCCTCGGCGAAGGTCTCGTCGCCGTCGGCGATCGCGTCGAGCATCCGGCCGCGCCAACCCTCGGCCCGCTCGCGTTCGTCCTCCGGGATTTCAGCCTCGGTGATGGTCGAGCCAAGGTCCTCGGTCTGGTAGTAGAGGGCCCGCATCGTGATCAGATCGATCAAGCCGAGGAACGGGGTCATGCCTCCCTCGGGCCCGGCGCCGATGGGCAGTTGGAGCGGGATCGGTTGGCATCCCAGACGTTCGGCGATCTCGGCGACGACCCGCTCGAAGTCGGCCCCGATCCGGTCCATCTTGTTGACGTAACAGATCCGGGGCACGTGATACTTGTCAGCCTGGCGCCAGACGGTTTCGCTCTGCGCTTCGACCCCCTCGACGGCCGAGAAGATCACCACCGCGCCATCGAGCACCCGCAAGCTCCGCTCGACCTCGGCGGTGAAGTCGACGTGGCCCGGCGTGTCGATGATGTTGATCGTCACCCCGTCCCAGTGGCAGGTCACCGCCGCCGAGCTGATCGTGATCCCGCGCTCGCGCTCCTCGGGATCGAAGTCGGTGATCGTGTTGCCCTTGTCGACATCACCCATCCGATGCGATTCCCCGGTGTAGTAGAGGATCCGCTCGGTGGTGGTCGTCTTGCCGGCGTCGATATGGGCGATGATCCCGATGTTCCGGATCGGCGCCCTTTCGGAGGCGGGGTCCTCATCACTCTTCTTGGCCATAGCCAGGCTCCCGGCGTTGGGCCTCTGCAAGATCGGTCGGTCCACGGACCAGTCCAGGCGGATCGGGGGCTCCGTTCCCCTCGACGGCCAGGCTGGCTGCTCCGAGTCTAGCGGCTGGACGAACCGGAACCAGTCCCCAGGTCGATCGAAGCGAAAGACCAGAGAGTCCCATCAAAGATGATCTCACGCGGTCGATCGGGATGAACTCCCACACCGCGATTGAGAGTCCGACCACGGGTCAGGTTCGCGAACGACCCCAAGGTCACACGACGATTCCGCGTGAACGATGATACCCTCAACGTCACGCTGGCCCGGCAAAAGGGTCGGGGTTTATAGCTGCCGTGCGACCCCCCCGCCGGAACCAAAGGGGACTCACCAGGCGAAGTGGGCGAAGGCCTTGTTGGCCTCGGCCATCTTCTCGACGTTGATCCGCTTGGTGAAGGCGTTGCCTTCACGGTTGAAGGCGGCGATCAGCTCGTTGGCCAGCTTGACGGCCATCGGCTGCCCCTTCTTGTCGCGCGCTGCGCCGATGATCCAGCGGATGGCCAGGGTCTGCTGGCGATCACGCTTGACCTGCATGGGGACCTGATAGGTCGCACCACCGACCCGCTTGGAACGGACCTCGATGGCCGGCTTGACGTTGTCGATCGCCGTGGTGAAGACCTCCAACGGCTCGACGTCGTTGATTCGCTTATGAATCAACTCCATCGCGTCGTAGACGACCCGCTGTGCGATGCTCTTCTTGCCGTCGAGCATGACGCAGTTGGTGAACTTGCTGACCAGTTCCGAGCCGAACCGAGGGTCGGGCCGAAGCTGGGACCTGCTGGCGGTGAACCTGCGAGCCATCGGGTTCGAGATTCCTGATCGTTGAAGGAGTTTGTGAGGGAAAGATCCAGGTTGTTCCAGTCGACCGAAACCGAGCTCATCGCCCGTACCGAGCTGAGGTCAATCCGACCGTCACGGCCAATCACGGAACAGGATGGACTCGAATCGTTTCGGATTGGCCACCTACGGCTTACTTCTTCTTCTTACCGGGCTTGGCCTTGAGCGAGGCGCCGTACTTTGAGCGGGCCTGCTTACGGTCGGTCACGCCGAGCGTGTCGAGCACGCCACGGACGATGTGGTAACGGACACCGGGCAGGTCGCGGACACGACCGCCGCGCACCAGGACGATCGAGTGTTCCTGTAGGTTATGCCCCTCGCCACCGATGTAGGCGGTGATCTCCTTACCGTTGGTCAACCGGACACGAGCCACCTTCCGCAGGGCGGAGTTGGGCTTCTTGGGGGTCATCGTCTTGACCTGCAGGCAGACACCCTTCTTGAACGGGCAACTGTCGAGCACCGGCGATTTGGAACGGACCGGGACCGGCTTTCGTGGCCTGCGGATGAGTTGATTGATGGTGGGCATAAGTGTGATCACCCGATGGCCGGGAGCCCCGCGCCGACGGATCGTCCTTCTCTCATCGTGGGGATGGTGGAAAACCGAATTATCGTGTGATCCACCGCCCTTCGTCAACTGATTTTGCCGGTCGCGACACCTCCTCACCCCCCTACGCATTCCGACTCACGTCGACTCACGATGCCCCCCCTCTCCGAAGAGTCTCCCGAGTCTCGGAGGGTAGATGACCGTTTGGAAGGGGGATCGGGACCCCCATTCCGCCTATTGGGGCCGCTGAGATCATCAATTACCCCACTCGACCCGGAACTTGAAGGGCTGCTGCGCCCTGGGCAGGTTGGGCCCCACCTCCATCGCGTCGCCGAAGACGGATCGGAAGGGCGTCCGGTCGACGTTGTGGAACGGCTTGAGATGTCCGATCAGGTCCTCCTCCAGGGCGAGGGCCTGCGTGTTGTTCAGTCCGGTGGCCTTCACCTCGACCTCGGCGATCTCGCCGAACCATTGGGTCTTCTTGGGGTCCGAGATGTGCGCGCGGAGTCGGGCGAGCGTGTCGCCCTTGCCCACGTAGAGGACGTTTCCTTGGGCGTCCTTAAGCACGTAGACGCTGGTGCCCTTCAATTTGTCGTGAGGTCCGATGACCGTATATCGCACGCCCTGCCCAGAATGGCGGACGCGCTTTCCCCTCAGACGCGACGCTCGACGGAGCCTCATGAGGTTCATCAGGTCGGTAGGATCGCCACTGAGCACGACGTTCCCCGAGTTGTCGATTCGGACGAAGGGGATCCGATTGGACGTGTTGCCGATGATCGTCATCCCATCGACGATCTCTATGGCACGGGCGCGCATCCGTTCCTTGATGCTGGGCCAGAGCCGATGGAACTCCGGCGTGGAGTGGAGCGAGAAGCAGGTCGGCATAATGACGTCGCCGTAGATCCGATAGAACGAGTAGAACCGGGCCCCGGCCATCAGGGCGGAATACTGGGCGACGGTCTTCAGGGCGTCTTCCTTGCGCGGATGGACATCGAAGATCGCGATGAACTGCGCCGAGTCGTTCTGCTCGAGTTCGGAAAGCAGGGCCTCGGCCCGATGATCGTGGCCGCCCTCGTTCCAATGAAGTATCGATGTGCCGTTGAGGAGCGAGTAGGAGACCGCTTCGAACAGGTTGTCGATATAGCGCGGCGAGACCCTTGGGTCGACGACCGCGGGGCGGCCGAGATACCTCTGGATCTCTCGGGCGAGTTCGGCGGCCGATCTCCCCGACGTTGACCCAGCGCCCGGGATCGGGACCGAGCGCCGGTCTTGGCTCGTCGTACTGGTGACGACCGGCTTGATGATTCCCAAACGTCCACCGCCAGACAGGCTGCCAGAGCGATTGCCCATGATGTTCCCCTTCAGATCCCCGTCGTCGGCCACCGACCAGCCTGCGATGCCGGGTGAATCGATCCCCGGTCGCGACGCGGGCCTCCCAACCAACTGAGCGGGTGAACGGGACACCGACTGACACGGTTGCTCCGACGAATTCCGAACGATTGCATGGAGATCAACGCAAGGACCAAGCCACTCAATCAATTCTGTGAGGGCCTCAATAAACCGGCACAGCCTGTGAAGATCCCAATGAAGAAGCCGAAAGCCAGCGTCAAATCAATCATACTACAAAAATACATCTATAATTTTCATAAATTATTTTTACGAGGCATCGAGTATGACCTTTGCCTGTGCAGCAAGGTTGAGATACTCGTTGGCGGTTACTGGGTTGAGAACCCAAAGAAATTTATCGACATCATCGACACCATGCACCTTAATGAATCCCTTGAAGTCATCAGGGAATTCTGCTTGGTCATATTTAGACCGCTCCCAATCTGCACTTACTAAAACGTTCAGTGATTCCGGTGGCTTTGCCATCATCTCAATAAATTCAATAATCTTACTTAATTTTATTCGATTGGCTTTCTCGGCACGATGACGTCCAGTTGGAAGCCAACAGAACCATAGGCTTGCAGCGTAACTCTTTGTAGGACTCGACCGATGCAATTGTAGATCGGGGTGATCGTGCAATCCAGAACCTGACCGCCTTCCAACCGCTCGTCGGATTGCCGTCTCTAAATCCCGCATCTCTGGCGAATTAGCGGCATTCTGTTCCAGTGTTACCAAGTTACGGTACTCATCACCTGACCCACCAGTTGGTCACCCAGCAAGTGACCACGGGCACGATTTGCTCCACGGCGTCTGAAAATAAATCGCGGTGGCTGAATTCATCTGTTTACAGCAGACCCCATGCCAATCAGGCCCTTCGTGACATGAGCCTGCATCTGCGTTGATCTGCCCAACTTATCCAAAGAGACCGTATCGAACAAAACCACTCTGCGGCGTTACGCGGTCGGCACCAATCGAGGTACGAACTGTCGGGGGAGGATCAAACCCAGCACCCACGAGGATTCTTGAGACTCAAACCGACATTCGCCGTTGTTGTGGGTTAAGATCCGACCCAAACCCATACGTGTTACCCTTGGCCATCGACCCAAAAATCGATCAAATCAATTACATATAATAATACTGCGATTTCTTTCTTTAGAGCAACAACATCTACTAGTCCCTTCGAGCAATGATGTAGGTGGATATTCGGTGTCGTTGATGCCGTCCGAGTCCGGCGATGGCTATAGGTCTGGCGAACCACATGTGGAGCGATCAGGAGTCGCTTCCGTTCCCAGTTGTGCAATCACCGTAGTGGCGCTACCGAAACTTAGTCGTTGGCAAACCTCCAATTCAGTTCTGTCGAGAAAATGTCAACATCAAAATCGTAACTTATAAGCAAAAATGATTTAAATATTTTGGTAAATTACCATGAAATCTATTTTTTTATACGATCAGAATTATCGACACGATAAGCTGCGGGATCTGGACAGATTCCCGTTGCCTTCCATTGGGCGTCAATTTCTTCTGCCCATCTAGCGTAAGACGTCTCATCGAGGCAATCAGGAACATGGCTTCAATCATAGTGTTCTAAACCTTCGTAATTAAATCTATTTGGACACATTGATGCAAACCCAACAATTTTAAATTCGATAATTACTAGTGCGTGAAAATTATACTGTTTAAACATTTTTAGTTTCTTTCTCTAATAAAGCATAATTTTCTACACTTCCGACAAGAATATTTTCTTTTGTGAGTTTGATTGCGAGTTCTATCACTCCCATAGATAGGCTGATTTGCCAAGGCACTTCCAGAGGTACGAGTTGTGGCCTACCATCGCTCGACATCAGAACTCTCTTATATTTACAGTTTTTATTGAAAAGGTGGTAAGTTCCCACCTCGTCGTCCAGAACGATCAGTCCGACGATTAGGCAGACGGTGGCCGCAACCCAAGGTCAGGAATGGTTCGGATGACCGTCGGCCGGGGCAGAGGTGACTGGCGGTACGGCGACAAGCAGCCACCAGTCGGGCCGTTCTCAACGTTGGGAGATCCGGTGCGGCTGCTGGCCGATTCCACGCTGGTGATCCTAAACTCCAGGGGTCTCGTCGGTCTAGACCCTGGAGCCGCCTGGTCGTCCGGCACCGGAGGTGGCGTCGCTGATCCGACCATCCGCCAACCATTGTCCATGTCTGTACCCGACGGCTGGAGGTCCGAAGCTAGCACTCCACTCGCCGCTTCAAGTGGATCCCCTTTTTTGAGACCTCGTCTTAGCTCAGCAGACCGGACCACCGAGGCGAGCTTCAATGACAGCTCACCACAATGCGTGCCGACCACCATGTCTGCGGGATCGCGAGGGCAGGCGACTCATTTCCAGAGACGCTCAGCTCACTCGTCATCCTCTGACTCGATGTTGAGCAGGATCCAATTGTCTGACAGGGCAGTGGGGATCAGCGCGGTGTCGAAACCGGGTCCGCCGTCGATGGTGCCGAACAGCATCACGTCGTCGGCCATGTTGATCGTGTCGTCCCCGCCGCCGGCGAAATAGAAAAGCGTGTCGAACTCATCGAAGCCGACAATCTGCTCCTGCTCCTCGATGAACTCCTCGCCCCCGACGACCCGGAACCGTCGGAGGACGATCTGGCCTTGGTTGTTTCGGAAGATCCGTTCCAGGCTCGACTCGCTGTTCCGACGGATCTCGAACTGGTCAGCGCCCAGGCCACCGTCCAGCGAGTCGGTCCCCTGGTGGCCGTTGAGCGTGTCGTCGCCGCCCAGGCCGAAGAGTTCATCGAAGTTGCGTCCCCCTAACAGGAGGTCGTTGCCTTCTCCGCCGACGAGCAGATCGCGGCCGTCGTTGCCCTCCAGGGTGTCGTCGCCCTGATCGCCCACCAATTGGTCCAGCCCCGAGGAACCGCGCAACAGGTCGTTGCCGGGACCGCCCGCCAGGGTGTCCAACCCGACCTGGCCGATGAGCGTATCGTCGCCGGTGCCGCCGATGACGAAGTCCGAGCCGTTCCCGCCGAAGACCAGATCGTCGCCGGTGCCGGCATCGATGCTATCAAAGCCCTGGCCGGCTTCGATCCGATCGTTCCCGCCCTCGCCGAAGAGCAGGTCGTTGCCCTGATTGGCCTGGATCGTGTCGTCGCCCTCACCCCCGGTGATCTGGTCGGCGCCGGCGTTGCCCTCGACGAGGTCTGAGCCGGCACCGGCCTGGATAAAGTCGACACCGGCGTTGCCGACGATCTCGTCGTCGCCCGAGCCGCCGATGAGGATGTCGTCGCTCGAGCCGCCCGTGAGCGTGTCGGCTCCGGCCGCACCGACCAGGAAGACGTTGGGGACCAACTCCGGCGAGACGTCCAACCGGTCGTCGCCCCCATAGGTCTGCATGTTGACCGACTCGACGCCGGAGAACACACCGAAGGGGCTGCCATCGAAGGTCACAGAGACCGCGTCGGGGGCGTCTCCGGCAGGAACCACGACGATGGTGTTGGGACCACTGTCCCCTTGGATGAAGAGGTTGCCGGCCGCATCGACGCCGACGCGTCGATTAGGTGTTGAGGGGGTCAACTGCGCGTTGCCGGGCGCGTTGCCACCGAGCCGATCCGGGTCGAACTCGACGACGCCCACCTGATCGCTGGCCAGATCCCCGAAGAACCAGGAGTCGGTCGAGAGCGGCTCGGCGGCATCGAAGCGTCGCGAGGCGGCGTCGGGCACGCCCGGACCGTCCAGGCTCAAGGCCACGCCGCCGTAGACGAGGTCGCTCGGATCGCCATCGAGCTGGCCGACCGCGTCAACCAACGTCGAGCCATCGGGCAGATCTAACTGACCGTCGTCGTCCGGGTCCACGTCCTCACCGGTTGTCGGCGCGGTCCCCTCGACCAGCAGGAGCGAGAGGCTCTGGTCGGCCAAGACCAAGTCGGTCCGGATCAGCGCCCCGGTCGGACCGACCACGAAGAACTCCCCTGTGGTCGTGAGCCCGGTGATCATCAACAGACCGTTCGTCCCCAGCGCGACGTTATCCAGCTCGATCGCGTTTTGAACCACCCCCTCCGACCCGACGTTGCCATCGACGATCAACAAGCTGAGTCCGTCGAGCGAGCCGCCCGGATCGCTCAACAACTCGATGTAGCCGCCAGAGCCCGCGCCCAGTGGGTTGATCACGACCTCGTTGATCACCGTCGTCAGCAAGCGCCGCGACTCCAACGACTCGATCGAACTCCGGATGGCTCGATGCGACGGGACCTGTCCTAGGGGACGACGAGGCCGGACGCTTCGGAAGCGCCGCGAGGACCAGGACCATCGAGGACGGATCGCGAACATGATCGGAAGAGACCTCAAAAGGGAGCGCGGAGGGATCAGTCCCATAGCAGACGGTTACGAACCGGCTGATCAGAGCTGGATGCAGAGATCCTTGGGGAGATGGGCTCCGAGGCCTGCTCCGATACGTTTCGACGATACGGGCCGAGCCCATCATTTCGCAACCACGACCCCAATCACGAGGACTTTTCGAAACGCAACGATGACGCGTCCCGGCGCAATGTTCCAGGCGAGCCACACCCAGGTCGGCTGGAATGACCTGTCGCAACGCTCGGCCCGCACGACCGGCCCTTGGGCATCGGGGACCCGATCGAATCGATCAATCCGACGAGCCTCGGTGACCGAAGAGGGATCTATGACCTTCCAATGTGGTGAGGGGTGGATCGCTCCGCTCCAAGCCGCGTTGACGCTGTCTGGGGGCTGGGTTACCGTGCGTCGCCTGATTCCTGATGCGGCGAACCGACCGAAGGGCCCTCGCGAGCTCCGGACGCGTTCGTCGCCCCGCGCTATCTCAGTCCATCGCACGGAGGCGGACGCGTTGGCGCTTCTGACCGAACGTCCCGCTGGCGGGGCGGTCTCCGATCCGATCGGAACCGCATTCGTCGATCCCTCGCGCATCGAGGCCCTCGACTTCGTCCGACAGGTCATCCAGGCCGAGGCCGAGGCAATCGAGCAGGTCGCCCGATCGCTCGACGAGGCCATCGTTCACGCCGCCCAACTGATCCGGACCTCGCACGGGACCGTCCAGGTGACCGGCGTGGGCAAGTCGGGCCGCGTGGGACACAAACTGGCCGATACACTGGCATCGACCGGCACGCCCGCCCATGTGCTCCATCCAACCGACGCCTTGCACGGCGATCTCGGTCGGATCCGACCCGGCGATGTCGTCTTGGCCCTCTCCCAGAGCGGCGAGACCGAGGAACTCCTGCGGCTCATCCCCGCGCTCCGGGACCGGGGCGCCCTGGTGGTCGGCATCACCGAGCGACCGACCAGCTCGCTGGGGCGCGGCTCGGACCTCTGCATCGCCCTGGGAACGATCCGTGAGGCCGACCCGTTGGGGCTCGCCCCGACCTCCAGTACGACCGCGATGATGGCCGTCGGCGATGCCCTGGCCTTGCTGGTCAGTCGGCTCCGAGGCTTCGGGCGAGACGACTTCGCCCGTTCGCATCCGGCCGGCAGTTTGGGCCGTAAGCTCGGCGCGGTCGTCGACCTAATGCGGACCGACGACCAACTCCGGCTGGCACGGACCAATCAGACCGTCCGCGAGGTCTTCGCCCAGCCCAACGGTCGCGGTCGTCGAATTGGTGCCGTAGTGGTCCTGGATACCGACGGCCGGCTGGCCGGGATCTTCACCGACAGCGACCACGCCCGGCTCTTCCAACCCGGCTCGGAGCGCCTGTTGGATCGGCCGATCGCTGAGGTCATGACCCGCGACCCGATCTGCATCGGCCCCGAGGCCACCGTCGGCGACGCGCTGGATCTGCTGGCCGACCGCAAGCTGAGCGAGTTGCCGGTCGTCGACACGGCTCAGCGATTGCTCGGCGTCATCGACGTGACCGACCTGATCGGCATCGGCCTGGTCGCCCCCGAACCCTCGGAGGAGTGACCCACCCATGACCGCCCCCGGTTCCTCTCCGACACCCGGATCCTTCGAGCCCGACTTCCAGTCGCGGTGCGCGGAGGTCGAACTGCTGGTTCTCGATGTCGACGGCGTCTTGACCGACGGGTCGATCCTCTTGGACGCCGATGGTCGTGAGACCAAGCGGTTTCACGTCCGTGACGGCAGTGCGATCGTCTGGTGGCGTCGGCTCGGGCGTCGGGTCGTGATCCTCTCGGGCCGTCGGGCCGAGGCGGTCGACCATCGAGCGCGCGAATTGGGGATCGATCCAGTGCTCCAAGGGATCTCGGAGAAGGGGCCCGCGCTGACCCAACTCCTCGGCACACTCGGAATGGGTCCGCAGCAGGTCTGTTACATCGGCGACGATCTGGCCGACCTGCCGGTCCTCAAAATGGTGGGGCTGGCCGCGTGCCCGGCTGATGCGGCCGAACCGTTGCGTCGCGTTGCCCATTTGGTGACGCGGGCGCCTGGCGGTCAGGGGGTCGTCCGCGAGGTCGTCGAGCGGCTCCTTGAAGTCCAGGGGCTCTGGGATTCGATCCTAGCCCGGTATGGGGCCGGGCTCGGATCGAGCGATCGTTCGGGCCGTCCGACTTCGACCGGAACTGGCAATGCGTCGCAAACGACGCGACCACAATCGTCGCGATGATGGCGGTCACGAGGGGGAATCCCGTGGGCAAGTTCCTCAAACGTACGTTTCTGACCGTCCTCGTCGCCACCTGTTTAACAGGAGGATACCTCGGATATGTCCGAGCGTTCCGGCTCTTCGCAGACCAATATCATGCGTTCGATCCGTTCACTATCTTAGGGACCGACTCGAAGTCGTCCCGCGAAACCGCTCGACTCGCGCAGGAGGCCTTCGGCGGCACCCACTGGACCACAACGTCGGATCAGTTGAAGACCTTCTATGACCATCAAGACGGGTACGTGATCTTCTTCCAGAACTCCGAGCGCCAACGCGACGACGGCGGAGAGTCCTGGCGGCTGACCCCCTTCGCAGCGATCTGGAAGGCCTCCGACGACAGCCTCAAGACGCTCACCAGCGACGAGGCGACCGTCTTCTTCGATCGCTCGATGAAGACCACCTCGTCGGGACGGATCGTCGAGGCGATCGTCGAGTCCCAGGTCGAGATCCGGGACAACAAGGGGACGCCCGACAACCTGGAGGACGACCTCCGGATCGGTCCGCTCGACCACCTGGTCTATCAGGAGGACGCCCGCACGATCCGCTCCAACGGCCCGATCCGAATCGAGGACCAAAACGCGTTGATTCAAGGCGTCGGCCTGACCCTCTTCCTCCGCGCCAACGAGGAGGACTCGGACGGCTCCGGTGACTTCGTCGGTGTCCGTCGCGTCGTCCTGGAGCGCGAGGTCGCTATCGACATCCATGACGTCGGCACCTCTTCCGTGCTGCCCGGCCCGTCGCCCACCCCGCGACTCACCGTCTCCGAACCGCTGGACCTAATGGCCGCCGATCCGAATCCGGGAGCCCCCCCCAACCCGGTCTCCCTGACCTGTCTCGGCGCCATGCGGCTCGATTTCCCCAAGCCGAGGCCCGATAACGTGGAGGCGGACGACAAAGCCAACGACCTGCCCGAACCAACCCACGCCACCTTCACGCGCAAGGTCGTCGTCGTCCAAGGGACCGAGGAAACCGGAACCAATCAGATCGACGCCGACGAGCTCTACCTTCGGTTCCTCCCCACCGACCCTCCCGTCGTCGATCCCGGACAGGTCGTCGATTCCGAACAGGTCGTCGAGCTACCACCCGTGACCCGCAGCGACTTGGGCCGTGGCCCGCTCGACGACCTCGCGCTCCGCTACGCTGAGGCGAAAGGACACGTTGTCTGGCTCAAGTCCAAGTCGTCGGGGATCGAAGGTCAATGTCGGTTTCTCACCTATGAAAAATATCCCAAAGAACTGGATAAGCCTGAACGGATCGAGATGAAGGGGGAAAACGGGTCGAACATCGACGTGGTCTACGAACGACCTGACGAGGAAGGCCAACCGCTCGAACTGACCCGGATGGTCGCTCGAGAGCTGACAATCCTGCTGGACGGGCCAAAGAACCGACCGGGCTCGATCTTCAGCCGAGGTCCAGGCCATCTCGAGCAACGGCCCGACCGCGAGTCTCCCATCGTCCAACGCGCCGACTGGGCCGAACTCCTCGAAATCCGCGACATCGATCCGTCTCAAACCGACTCCGCTGCCGATCCCAACACCAACGAGGCGTCCCCCCTCGGCAAACGGATCATGCTCGTCGGACAACCAAGACTTGAGCATGACGATCAGGGCGTGATGACCGCCGAAGGAGTTATCGTCGCCGAACTCTCCGTCGATCCCCATGCCCGCGTTGAGCCGATAGTAGATCCGGTCGCCTCCCAGATCGCGAACGAACTCCAGACCGAATCCGAGCCCTCGGCTATTCCCGCTTCAGTCGGATTACTCGGCACGACCAATAGCCAATATCGCATTGACTTGTTCGTGGCCTACGACGATGTGCGTTTCGTAGCGCCCCATCGCGCGATGGTGGCCGAGGACAAGCTCCAAGTCAAATTTATCCACGAGCCGCCCATCGCCCCCGAACCGGGTGTCCTCGACGGTCCACCGGCATCGGATTCACCGCTTGCCAACGCCGAACCCAGTCCGGATCCGGCCGCTCCGGGAGATGATGCGACCGAGCAACCCGCGGCGATTCCCGAGCCGAACCGGCAACTGCTCCGCGCCCAGGACATCTGGGCAACGGTCAGTCATACGCCCGCCGGCCAGGATGATTGGCAGATTGAGGAGGCGATGCTCCGCGGTCGGGTCGACTTCGCCCAGGATCCCCCCGAAGGCGCTGACGATCGGCAACGGGTCCGAATCATCGGCGAGGCGGTCGACGTGAGGAAGGTAGAGGACGACCGTCTCGCCTTCCTCGTCTCTAACAACGACCCGGATCGCCCCCGCTCCACGCCCGAGTCCGGATCCCAGCCCGGTGACCGCCTGCGGCGGATCAGCGATGTCGAAGGGCGGGGCGACCTTCGAGGCAAGCCGCCCATCCGGCCTGTGGAAACGCGAGACGTTTCCCCCCTCGACGACGAGGACGGCGCTCGGGATCAGGCGGTCGTCGTCGTGGGCAACTTGGCGATCTGGAGCCGGAACCTCGCCCTCGATCAGTCGATCGACAAGGCCTGGAGCAACGGACCGGGGTGGATCATCGTCTGGGGCAACCCCGGGCGATTCATCGGTGGAGGCCTCGATCGCCTCGTTGGGCCACCAGAACCCGACGAACCGCTCGTCCCGACACGCATCCAATGGTCGGATCGGATGCTCTTCGAGGGGACCCCAATCGATCCAGACGGCACCCGACGCCCCGCGCGGATCCAACTCCTCGGTCGGGTCCAGGTCGCCACCAAGGGGTCGCGCATCGATTGTGATCAGCTCGACGCCTATCTCGATCAGACCGTCTCGCTCTCCTCCGACCTCGACCTCTGGCGATCCCTCGCCGACAGACCGCAAGCCCAAGAGACCACGGGGACCCGGCAGCAGTCGTCCGAGGAGGGAGAGACCTCGGACGAACCACGCCCTCAACCCGAGCTGGTCTATGTCTATTGCCAGAGCGACTCGGGAAATGTCAAAATCCTTAATGAAATCTACAATGAAGAGACAGGCGTGCTCGTTGAGAAGCAGCGTCTCTTGGGTCGGCGCATTTATTACGATCGTCGGTCCGACCGGTTCCACATCCGAGGTCGCGGCGAGGTCCACCTCTATGCACGCGATGGCGCGAGCGAGACCGGAACGCTCCTCAGGGGCAATCCGGCCTCCGGCAACTCCAATTCCGACCCGAACGACGACGGCGACATCGCAACGCGTTCGCTGGTACTGACGATGATCGAGTTCCAGCGCCAGATGGATGGCCTGCTGGGTCGCGGTGGCTTGGGCGATCGGGCTCAGCTTCCCGACGGCTACCGACGCGCTGAGTTCCTTGGCGATGTCGTGGTCAACCACGCCAAGGTCCCCAACGGAGGCAGCGTGATCGTCCGTGACAGCCCCCCGGAGGACAACCTCCGATTGACCGCCCAGAGGCTCACCGTCGAGCAGTTGGCCCTGGATCGCGATCCGGACGATCCCCGGTTCCAGACCCGGATGTTCGCACGCGGAGACGTGTTGGCCGTCGACAACCAATCCCAGTCTTCGCTCTCGGCCAGCCGCGTGCAATACGACGTCGAGAAGGAGCTCTTCCGCGCCGTCGGCGATCGGGCGAACGACGTCCGGATCGTCCAGGTCGACCGGCCCGGTGCCCAGCCACAGACCGGGTCCGGTCGCGCCCTCTGGCTCAACCGCAAGACCGGCGAATGGAACTGGATCGGCCCCGACCAACTCCAATTGCTCGTTAGCAAGGACCGACGGTTCCTGGAGCCGGCCGACTCCCAACAGCAGATCGAACGGCCGACCAGCCCCCGGTTCCGGATGCCCAGCACCGATCATCGCGAGAGGGCCGATTTCAACGGCCGATGATCTAACACTGTACTTTCCGATAGACCATCAATTTCATGCGGCCAGGCTGAGTAACCTCTCGGCCGTGGCCTGAATTGCGGCCTCCGTGGCCCCTGGGTGTCCAACCGCCTGAATCTCCTCGGCCAAAAATTCGCGACGCCACGCCCGCCGCTTGTCACGCGTGGCTCGGTCGTCGTGACGACTTGTCCCACGGCGAGACTGAGCGGTCCACCAACTCCTCCTCCTTCCGATGCCACGCTCATACCTCGGTCATCGTGAACGTCCATAGGCAGACATGGAATGCCCCGACGTTCGCCCAGATGAACCGCACCTGCTGCTGACCCGCGCCGACGATGGGTAGCGAGTTTCACGAAAACAAATCTGATAATTTCAATTTACCAAAACATCTACCTATATAGTATTCGCCGAGGGATCGTTGCAGTCCTTGGACGCATTTAGAACCGACAAAGTCACCGGGCCTCACGTATCAATCGCGGAGGTCCGGTGACTTCGGTCGATCATCCGAGACGCAGACGCATCTAATTCCGTCTCTGTTTCAGATCAGCGATCAGTAGGTCTCGCCAGGGCGGACGACATGTCCACTGGTCGTTGGGGCACCGGCCGGCGGAGCGTTGTAGCGGGTGTGCCAGCCTTCGACGGCGCGAACCTGACCGAGTTCCTCCATCGAGAAACCGTACTTGGCGAACCAGGGGGTGCCGTTCTCGCGGACGAGCTTGTCGACCTCGGCGACGCGGTCCCGACCGGTGGTGGCGGCGAACTGGGTCCGGGCCTCAGGACCATCCTGAAGGAAGTACTCTTTCCAGAAGGCGCGTCCGCCGAGCACGCCGGAGGCGCCGCAGTCCATGGCCATCTGAACTTGCTTGTAATAGTCGGGGTAGTCGACGCCGGCCGAGAGCAAGACCCAAGGGCGCTCGCAGGCCGCATCGAGGGCCTGGAGGTTGTCGCGGAGTTGCTCGTCGGACTCATGGCCGAGGGTGCCGGGGAACTCGGCTTTGTAGACGTCGCAGAACCGGCTGATCTGCCGCGCCGACTCGATGACCGTGGCCGCCTTACGGTTCAGGTAACTGGCGTCCTTCTTGGTCTCGCTGCCGCCGAAGGGGAAGCTGACCGGTTCCAGCAGGCAAAGGATATCGTTCTTGATGCACTCTTCATAGATGTACTGGATGAACTGGAGCTGGCACTCGGCGGAATGGGGCTCGGTCGGTTCGAAGGGGGCCAGCAGCTTGACCGCGTCGGTGCCGATGCTCTTGAGCGTGGCGACGCTGAGTCCGTCCTCGATGACAGTGATCGGGGCGCCCACGGCATTCTTAGGCCCGCCCGACTTCTCGATCCGCACCAGCATACCGGTCTCACGTGGCAAGGCACCCGAGGCGATCACCGACCAGGCGCCATAATAAGCGTCGATCAGCGCACCTGAGGCGGCCGTGCCCATCTGACGCATCAGGTCGACCTTGGCCTCGACGATCTCCTCATAGGTCGGATCGCGGTCCAGCCCCTTGTCGGCCAGGGCCTTTTTGGCCATGTTGATCATCGAGCTGTTCTGGTCCAACGCCAGCATGGTCAGCGTCCCATTGGGGTTGCTGATCCGTTGAAGGCCCCGCATTTTACCGGGCGTCAGGCCCCGGCTCAGTAAGACCGTCGCGCTAGCCGTCGTGGGGGTCGAGGTGGCAGTGGCCATGGCCGTCTGGTCTCCGTCTGGCGAAGGGAATCAACTCGGGGAGGGGCCCCTCACGAACGTCGTCGGGGCCAAGAGAACACGGGCGTTCGGCATCGTAAGCCTTGGCGTCGGACGATTCTGAGCTTCCTGCTCATTGCGCCGATCGTCTCGCATTATATCGCTTGCCAATGCGCCATGCGACCCCACCAGGTCGCGCCGCGACACCGAAGACGAGAACCCAGCGAAACCCGTCAAGCCAACCCCGACAACCAACCGATAAGACCATCATCAGCCCAACGCGTTCGGCGCTTGACACAGCCAGGGACGGCCTGCGTTGAGGTCTCGGCCTCGAATTGATTTACAGCACGGATGCGCGGGCATGCGGAGTGGTGAAGGGATTCACCGATGGGCAGGGACGCCCAACTCCGCCCTCCTCAATCCCCTGGCTCCGTTGGCTCTAACCAGAGGACCACGAGAGGAACGTCTCGATTCAAGCCTTGAAAGATTGTTTCTTCTCAAATGAAAGCGTTACACCCAATCAGTGAAAATTACTATCATAAATGATTCCAATAGACCTGTCTGTCATTATCAGAAAACGACACTTCCTATTTCTGTAGATTTCTCGCTTTTATAGAGTTCGCTTTTACTGCTTACGTATTATTTAGATATTAATTATTTGTGCCTCTTCGACAAAGTCTTTTTTGGAGATCACGTAATAATATTTCCTTGGCTTTCTTAACATGAGCTGGTGCAAAGAAAAGGATCGAGCATTCGATCTCTTCTCGGGCTCAGCGTGCGCCGAGGCCGACCAGCAGGAGCGTCCCGTCGGGCAGGCTCTTCTCGACGAAGAGGAGTTGGTTGGGGGGCGTCAGGAGCCTGGTGTTTACCAGGGTCTGGCGATTGAGCACGATCTGAAAGTCGAAACAGACTTGCCCTTTCGGATCACGTGCATCGACCAGCTTGGCCTTGATATCGGATCCCGGCACCAACTCGCAGACGAGCGTACCGGCCTCTTCCAGCCGTTGGGTCTGTGAGCGGATCAGGCGGAACCCGTGGTTGGGCTTAGCCCGGCGCAACTGGTCGGCGATCGACTGCAGCTTCGGGTCAATGAACCCGTTGTTCGGGACCGCCTGGATTCCGAAGAGTGTCACCTGACGAGCCCGCTCCTCAATCGGTTGGAGCGCCGAGGCGATCGCCGGGGTCTCCGAGCTAGTTGGGTCGGCCCCCGCTCCGATACCGAGGGCCGAGCCGATGCCGAGGATAACTCCCGCAACCGCGCGAGCCATCCAGAACGCCGATCGTGGACCGTGGGCGGCCTGATCGCGAGGTCGGCATCGAGGGCATCGGGTTCGAATCCGCATCGCCATCGACTTACCGTCCCTCGTTGTGATCGAAAACTTGGACCTGATTCATCGCGGTCCGAAAGGTCCAGTCGGTCTCCGCCGAAGACTCGTCGGCCGGGAGCGTCTCCATCAAGCCGTAGATATCTGAGACGTCAAAGATGTCGAGTGACTCCAAAGGGCGGGCAAGCTTAGAGGCATCGGCATCGCTCGCGGTCCGAAGGGTCAAGGCGTCCAACGAGACTGTGTTAGCCGTGGAATCTGAGGGGACTTCCAGTCGCGGCAGTTCGAGCGGTGTCTCTACGTGGAGATTGGCTAGCGCCGCCGAGAATTCGTCAGCCGGATCGTCGCTGCGGTCGGACAGGAGCGGCCGATCGGACGGCGATTCGGTCGCCCCCATCGGCTGGCCCAAGCGTGCCAAGAGTCCCAAGGTCATGGCTATCAGCAACGCCGCAGCCGAGGCCAGCACGATCCCGGCGCCTCCCCAGGCGAGCCTTCGAGGACCATCGGGGACGGCCGAAGGGGATGGCCCGACCGGCTCAACGGAAGGATCAAGGATCCGCAACCTCGGAGGCTGGTCGCGGATCGGCTCGGGCGTTTCAGTCGGTTCTTGACGGACGCGCTGTTGGATCTCGGCCCAAGCGACGGCCCATTGGGAAACGGTCGCCGTCGGGATCCGCGTGGCAGCCCAGATGCGGTCCAGCTTGTCGACGGCCGGTCGTTGGGTCATGGCGGAGGGCCTTGGGCGAGGGTTTGCGGGGTTGGGAATGCGGGTTGGGGCGTTGCTCTTAACCTGCCCGCGCTTACTGTCCATCAACAGAATTCTCTCGTCTAGACGAGCCTCGGACCCGACTTATTTTGCCCGAAGTCCGGTTCGGCACAGACACAGACAAGGTTGGGGATGGGCCGTCGAGGGGATTGCGGGACCGGATCGACGGACGCGCCGAGGCTCTTCAGATTCCATCGACGTGTTGGAGGTGCTCCTGGAGTTTCTCCCGGGCGCTGTGGATCCGACTCATGACCGTTCCGATGGGAATGTCCAGCGCCTCGGCGATCTCACGGTAGCTGTAGTCCCCCTCGGCGAAGAGGATGAAGGTCATGCGTAGGATGTCGCTGAGCTTGGCCAGGGCTTCGTCCAAAGCCTGCTGGAGGTCGTCGCGTCGCAGGCTCAATGAGGGGTCGTGATGTACGGCCAGGGGTTGCGGTTGGCCGGCGGCCTCCAAGGCGTCGAGGCTGGTCGCGTGTCGACGACCACGACGTCGACCCAGGTCCATGGCCGCATTGATGACGATCCGTCGGAGCCAGGTCTGGAAGGCGCTTCGGCCATCGAACTCGGCCAGGCCCCGATGCGCCTTGACGAAGGCGTCTTGAACGGCATCTTCGGCGTCCTGGAGGTTGCCTAGGTGGCGGAAGGCGACCCGACGCGCCCAATCGTACTGGGAATAGAACAGGGCCTCACGCGCCGCCACGTCGCCGGCCCGAGCGTTGCGCCAGAGCGTCTCGTCCTCGTCGCGCGTCTCATCCCGGTCGGTCGCCATGTGGTTGGCCAGCCGTGTCATTGGAACCCCCCGCACAGACTGGACGGAGGGGACTTCGGATTATTCGCCGAGACGATCGACCGATCGGTTCCCTGACCAACGCCCAGCCGCACTAAGGCGGCGACTCCGGGGAACAGGACTGGCAAGGTCGGGGGAGTGTCCGGTCTCCAGCCCAGATTCCGATTGGGGTCAACACGCGGCTGGGCTTGACCAAGTTTGGCTCACACGTACGATCCGCCCGTCGTCGTTCTGATTCGGACGGAGTCGACCCGGTCATGGAGAGGACCACCCCAATGAGATGTCGTCAACCGCGCCCGCTCGGATCGTCCTGGCCTCGAATTCTCGGGATCACGCTCGGCTTGACCCTGGCCTGGGTCGGTCCGGGTGAGCTTCTGGCCCACGCCTCGTCGCTCTCGGAATCCACCGCCTCGTTCCGCCTGACCAACCAGGCTGGCGCCGACGGATCGCCGATCTCCTCAATCTCGGCCACCGTGCTGCCCACCGGCATCGTCCAGCCAATCAATCCTGAGATCGGGCCGGTCTCGATCCTGCCCGGCTCGACCGGATTCGACCTGGACGACCTCAACGTTCTTTTAGGCGAAGGTCCCGACGACCAGAACAACCTGATCCAGGTGCTGGCCTTCGACTTCGGTTCGGGCGGGTTCGCCCCCGGCGGGATCTTGGATTTCGAGGTCAACCTCGCCCCCGACTTCGATGGTCAACCGCAACTGCTGCTACCCCCGACGGCCTCAGACCTGAGCCTCTTGGCCCTGCTGGACGACGTCACGCCACCCGATCCGCCTTCGCCGACTGATCCCGGCCCCAACACGCCACCCGACTCAACCGTCGTGCCCGAACCGCTGAGCCTGGCCCTCTGGAGCTTCGGCCTAATGGCCGCCGGACTCTATCGCGCCCGCGTTCGACGCGACCGCGCCCTGGTCGAGGCCGCTGCTTGAAGCCCCACCCCGGTCGCATCCAATATAGCTATTCTCCACTCCTCGAGGCGGATCCCAACCCCACGGAATTGAATTCCTACGGGTCAGGATCCGTCTTCGGCCATTGACTTAAGTTACCATCACCACGGCATCTGGTAGGCCAGGCGGTTCGGTTGCCTCGTTATCGTCCATAGCGTCCGACTCGATGATTCGAGGCGGTCGGGTCCGGACCGTCCCAAAACGTTTGGGTTGGAAGAAAGGAATGATCCTGTGGACGGACCTCCCGAGAACGCTCCGAGCCGTCGTCGTCGTGGCGAGAAGCCCTTTGACGTCACCCTCAAAGCGCTCATCACC
>CAZSSM010000047.1:0-55539 GCA_964609385.1 uncultured Planctomycetia bacterium | reverse complement strand
GTCGCTGTTCCTCCACGGCCATCCGGAGGTGGATCTCGGTGGTCACCAGGGCAGCCAAGTCGGACAGGGTAGCGATCTCGTCATCGGTCCAAGACCGCGGCTTGACGTCGATAGCGCAGAACGAGCCGAGCACATGGCCGTCGGGCGAAACCAAGGGGATCCCCAGATAGGCCACCACGCCCAGGTCGGGGATCGCCCCGTTGTCAGAGAGCACCGGGTTCCAACGCGCATCGTGGACGATCAAAGGCTCGCGAGAAAGGACTACATGTTTGCACAACGAGTGCGATAGGGGGGTCTGACGCCGTTGATTCCATGGCTCGGGCAGACCCACGCTGCTCTTGAAGAACTGCCGATCGCGGTCGACCAGCGAGACCACAGCAACCGGCACACTCAGGGACTGCGAGACCATCTGAGTGATCCGGTCGAACGACGGTTCCGGCGGGCTGTCCAACAAGCCAGTCTGTTCTAAGCGGGCCAGTCGCTCCGCGTCTTTGAGCACATGATCCAGCACCATGGAGACTCCGTCGTCAAGCCAATCGGCACGCTCCAACCTCGCGACCGTCCCGACCGCCATGGAACACACCGGATGACGCACATCCTACGCCAAACCGAGGTACCGCGTCGCCCTCGGCGCCAACCAATCCTTTCAACTCGTCATTGTACAGAACGGAACCGAGGAACTGTGGGGCTCGTCATCACCGTCGACGCGAGACCCACCCCAATTTCAACCGATCCGCTCGTCACTGACTAGAGATGCGAGAAAACGCAACCAAGTCCGCATCGAATCATCGGCTTAATTGCAACAAATCAACTTCGGAACGGGCATCCCAGCACCGTTAATCACGACGCCCAACCGTGTCACGAGTGGGCCGAAACGCGAAGACTCAAAGCTTAGATGGCGTCTTCGGTTTCGGTGATCGCGGACAGTGCTCGTCCTGAGCGTCTTCGAATCGCTCAGGACCTCATCCAGGGGAATCGGGCTACACTGCTAGGTTTCCCTTGTGGAACCAGGAGACGTCATGTTTTGGGGGACGTCGAGGTTTCACATTTGAAATCGGTCAGAAAGTCTCGTTCCCATCTCGATGAGGGGTGCGAAGTCCCCTCATCGCTGCTGAGGAGATCACGGGAGCCGAAAATCAAATCCCACCTTCAACTCGCCCTCCTCGAGAGTCAGGGTGCGGCTTGTGCCCCTGGGTGCCTCCCGGGTGTCGAGTTGGAACGGGGCGACTTGGATGAAATGCTCACCCGGCCGAATGAACCCCAACTCGTAGCTTCCATCCGCATCGGTCTCGGTCGTCGGGTCGTCGTATCGGTGCCCGAGGCGGTCTGTTGCACTGGCGCGGACCTTACGGCCGGCGACCGCCGTCCTGGCGATCGGCGTCCTGGTGGCATCGCCCCCCGACTCGATGGCTTCGTCGGAAAATGATGGTCGCGGTGATCGTTGAGACCCGTCGGCCGCATCGCCAACCTGGGATCCGTTTCCAGACCGATCGCATCCTCGCGACCGGTGGAGGAACGTCCCCTTTTCGCGACGGCTGTCCCAACCTGCCATGCCATCGCGTATGAAGGGTTTAAGTCGGCCCGAAGGGCGAATTGTGATGGGCCGTGCACCATTGCATCCTAGAATGTTCGGGACGCTTGTGCGTCTCATAAGATGGGACGGAACCGCCCATCGATGAGCGGGCTCCGGGGAACCCGGGGCGGATCGGCGTTGCCCGGCCGAGGGAGACCTCGGTCGTTCGGGATGGTTTGAAGTCGAAGGGGTACCCCGCGATGTCGGAGCACGCCAAGAGGTCCGAGCCGTCGCAGCCCGGGGCGCCGGAATCCCCTGGGTCAGACTGGATCGGCTGGTTCGGGTCACGGAATCCGCGGACTGCGTTGCTGGTCAGCGCGACCCTGCACGGCCTGGTCGTGCTGCTCTGCGCAATGATCGGCCTGGCAGCGCGGAGCGACTCGACCCGAGTGATCCTCAGCCAGATCGTCGACGAGGTCACGACGACCGACCTGATGGAAATCCTGGAAGAGGAGCCGTTGGGCCTGGAGCAACCCACCGCGGTGGTCACAGGCGATGCCGGCTCGTTCGCGCCGATGATCGATCCGAGTCAGATCACCCCGCCGCGTCCGATCGACGCCTTGCCGACGCTTCCCGAGTTGGAGCTGCCCCTGGAGCTGGAGGTGGCCGAGGCGAGCATCGAGCGGCCCAACGTGGAGATCCGGGGCATCGGGGCCGAGCACGTCGACGGTCCGGAGGGGGCTGTCGACCGGATCGCCGTGGAGATCGTGCGTCACCTGGAACACGGGCCGACCCTGGTCGTCTGGGCCTTCGACGCCTCGGGGAGCCTGTTGGCCGAGCGCGGACGGATCGCCCAGCGGATCGCGCACGTCTATGAGCATGTGCTCGAACTCGACGGAACGAGCTTAAGCCAGAACGGCGGATTACTCGGCACCGTCGTCGGGTTCGGCCAGGGGCGACGCGCCCAGATCCCCGAGCCGACCACCCAGATCGATCCGATCGTCGAGGCCATCGCCGCGATCCCACTGGACGAGTCGGGCGTGGAGAACACCTTCACCATGGTCGGCCAGGTGGCCGGCCTCTTCGGCTCCTACAAGCGCGATGGCCGGCCCTATCAGACGATGCTGGTCGTGGTCACCGACGAGGTCGGCGACGACCTCAACGCGCTGGAGCCGGCCATCGCCTCGGCGCGTCGGGCTGATATGAAGTGCTACATCATCGGCAGCTCGGCCGTCTTCGGTCGCGAGATCGTCCGTGTCCGCTACACCGATCCCCGGACCGGCCAGACCTACAACGGCCTGCCGATCCGCCAAGGGCCCGAGAGCCTCCGGCCCGAAGTGCTGGCCTTGCCCTTTTGGTTCGGCTCCCAGCCCGGACCGATGGACTCCAGCTTCGGCACCTTCGCCCTGAGCCGGTTGGCCACCCAGACCGGCGGCATCTACTTCGTCGTCCGGATGGGCTCGCCGCGCCGCCAGTTCGATCCGTCCCGGATGCTCGAATATCAACCCGAATGGATCAGCCCCGCGCAGTTCGGCCGCATGCTCAACGAGTATCCGCTCCGCGCCGCGCTGGTCCGTGCCGTGGAGATCTCACGTGAACGCGTCCCCGGCCAGCCCCGCTTCACCTTCACTGTCCCAGCCGACACCGAGCAGTTCCGCGACCAGATGACCCAGGGCCAACGCGCCCAGGCCCAGACCCGGTTTATCGTCGAGGCGGCCCTGTCGATGCTCGAGCCAGTTCGCGACCTCCGCGATCGCGAGCCCTCGCCGCGTTGGCGGGCCCACTTCGACCTGATCTATGGTCGACTGCTGGCCATGAAGGTCCGCTGCTTCATGTACGACGCCTCCTGCGCCCAGATGAAAAACGACCCCCTGCCGTTCCAAAACCCCAACTCCAACGCCTGGCGGCTCCGGCCGATCGACGAGATCATCCTGGGCGGACCGACCGTCACCCAGGCCGCCGATCGGGCGCGTCAGCTCCTGCAGCGCGTCGTCGACGAACACCCCGAGTCCCCCTGGGCCCTCCTGGCCCAGCGCGAGCTGCGCGACCCGCTGGGCATGAAATGGGTCGAGACCTATCGTGAGCCCCCCCGGCGCAATCCCGGCAACAACAACGCCCCGAATTCGGACTCGAATCGGGATCGGCCCCAGGCGCCGCCTCCCAAGCTTTGAGACGATCCGATACAATCAATCTCCCAAGTGGTTGAGGCAACCCGACACGTCAACGACACGGCGCCCCACGACATCCTTGCCCGACCCCGAACACCGATCCGATCACTCTTCATCCGAACCGCCAACGGCGCCCCGACGCCAAGATCACCCGGTCATCGCGTTCGGCCGCACCCGACGGACGAACGCTCTCTTCCACCACCGGAGGGCTCGACCCATGGCCGACGACCGGCGCGACCCGGCACACACCACCAAATCCACAGCCATCCTCGAGCCCGATGCGGTCGTCGAGCCCCAGATACCTCACGGCGCCACCGCCTCGGTCTCCCAGGTGATCGAGGCCTATCCCCACGCGCCGATCGGTCAGACAGCCCTCACCCAAGAGACTGAGTCGACGGCCTCCAGGACGACGGCGCCGAACCATCACCAACCGGCCCCCGCCACGCCGGCGGCCCAAACCACCACCCAGACCCAGGTGACCGAGTCGACCACTACCGCCCCGGCGGGCGCCCGACCTCGGTTCCGACGTATCCGTCGCCAGGTGCCCGCGGCGCTGCTCTCGGTCAGCCTACATATCGCCGCCCTCATGATCCTGGCCGCCGCCACCTTCTCCGAGATCCGCAAGCTCGACCGCGTCGACATCACCGCCGGACCCGTCCTGCCCGAGCAGGACCTGACCATGGAGATCCTCGAGCAACCCACCGAGGTGCCCGAAGACGAGATCATCTACATCAACAATAGTCTGGCCTCCGAGACCCCCCTCTTGTCCCGGCCGAGCCCCGACGCGGTCGGCCCCGGCGCCTTGGTCTCCAACGTCGACATCCAAGTGGATCTCTCCAGCATCGTGGACATCCCCCAAGACGCCGCCATGGTCATCCAGGACGAGGCCGGCGTTGCCTTCGGCGATCCCAACCGCCATATCGACACCATTGAAGATGCCCTCAATGCCCTGGCCAGCGAGATCCTCCGACGCCTTGAGCTGGGCAAGCTGACCGTCGTCTGGCTCTTCGACGAGTCGGCCAGCATGCGCGACGATCAGCGCGAGATCCGCAACCAGTTCGACGCCTGCCTGGCCGACCTGGACCTCAAGCGCTTCGGCGAGGACGCACGGACCGCCCCGCTGACCCACGTCGTGGCCGGATACGGACCCAACTTCCACTACACCCAAGGGCGACCCACCGCCACGCTCCGCGACGTCTACCAGGGCATCGAACGGCTCCGGATCGACACCTCCGGCGTGGAACTCAGCTTCGAGGCCATCGAACGCGTCCTGGCCGACCAGCGTCGAGAGGCCGAGAAGCGGAACCGCCAGCTCATGGTCGTCCTGGTCACCGACGAGTCCGGCGACGATGAGGAGCGGCTCGAGGCGACCATCGCATTGGTCCGCAACCTCCGGGCCCCCATCTATGTCCTGGGACGTCAGGCCCTCTTCGGATATGACCGGCTCCGGATCCGCTACGTCGACAAGATCACCGGCGACGTCTACTGGCCGACCATCAAGCGCGGACCCGAGTCGCCTGCCACCGAGAACCTCCCCTTCGACGGACTCAAGAAGCGCTACGACGAACTTCCCTCGGGGTTCCCTTGCTACGACCTGGCCCGGTTGGTCCAGCAGTCCGGCGGCGTCTACTTCACCCTGCCCGGGCGCGAGACCGAGCTACAACGCCAACGCGAACGCTTCTATAACGCCGCTGTGCTCCGCGAGTACCAGCCCGACTACAACGATCGCGAGCGGTACTGGGCCGAGGTCCAAAACTCGCCCCTACGGACCCGCCTGCTCCAGATCATCGAGCAGTTCGAGGAATTCGGCACCGACACTATCTTCCCCATCGACCCCAACCAGATCCGGGTCAAGGCCGCCCGCGTCGCCGAGGAAGCCATGGCCAACGCCCAGATCCTCGCTCGATTCGAGCAAGAACTCCGACAGCTCGACTTGGAGCGTCGGCGTGAGACCAGCCCGCGCTGGCAGGCCCACTACGACCTCATGCTCGCCCAGTTGGTCACCTTCCAGGTCAAGCAGGTCGAGTACGCCTACTTCCTCAAGCAACAGGTCCAGAACCCGCCCCGGCCCAAACAGCCGATCCCGCCGGGGCTCATGGTCCGCTGGGACACCGGCCACGCGAAGGCCAAGTTCCAGGGCATCCCCAACAACCCCGTCGCCAAGAAGTACGGCCAGGCCCGTCGACTCCTCCAGAATGTCCACGACGACTACCTCAATACGCCCTGGGCCCTGCTCGCCAAAATGACGCTCGACCGTGGCCTCGGCGTCCGATGTTACTAATGGCGTACCAGCCCCGAGTACGAAAACAACCGCGACCGCGTCCCCAGCTTTTGATGGGCCCGACGCGTCGGATCGGGCTTGCCGCTTGCTGAGACCCGATCTCCCCGATACAACCCCGCCATCCGCACGCTCGACTCGAGTCATGAAGCCCCACGGAGACCGACGATGAGCCCCAACCGCATCCTCCCGCTGATCCTGGCCATCCTGGTCCTCGGAGCATGGATCGCCGACGACGCCTCGGCCCAGGGCGTCGTCGGCTTCCTGCCCGTACCCGGCCAAACCTTCACCGGACCAAGTCTCTCGGTCACACCCGTTGTCTCGGCCGATCGCCGCTACGTGCGACTCTCCTTGTCGGCCACCTTCAACGAGGTCATCCGCTTCGATAACTTCCCCGTTCCCGCCGCCGTCGGTGGTGGCCCCGGCGGACCGGGAGGCCTCGGTGGCTTGGGCGGGCTCGGTGGTGCTGGAGGAGGCATCGGAGGGGCTGGCGCCGGAATCAACGGCCAGATCCAACTGCCCATCGTCCGCCAGTTCGGCGTCCAGTCGACCGTCATCACCCCGACCGCCGGACCTGGTATCCCCCTGGCCGGCAACGCCAACTCGCAACGATTCCAAGCGCGTCGGCCCGGCCTGATCAACAACGTGGGACGCGTTCAAAACAACGGCCAATTGATCGCCCGCGCTCAGTTGATCCCGACCGGGAACCAGGACCCCTTCGTCGCCCCGCGACAGCCCGCCACTTTGCCCCGAGTCGGACAGCCGATCCGGCCCGATCGCGCCAACGGGCCGATCAATCCTGTGCCCGCCCATGGTCGGCGTCGAGCCGACCTGGTCCGTCGACCGGCCCCCAATGCCCGTGGCTTCGTCCGGCCCACCACCCGATCCCAGGCCGACGGCCTCCACGCACTCCAGAACGCCGTCCGACGCGCCGCCGGGGGACGACGACCCTGAACCTCAACGGCCCGATCCCGGCTCGGACGACTCCCCCAAGGGCGATCACCCGATGATGCACTCCCGATCGTCTCCCGTCTCGGCAGGCCAGGCGTTGACGATCCGCAAGACCGGGCGTCAGATCAAGGCCGTCATCGCGCAGCGTATCGACCTGGTCCGACATCGCCTGGCCGGTCGCAACGCCGTGCTCAACAAATTCCTTGAGGACGGCGTCCTGGTCCGTGCCTACCTCGTCCGCGCCGCCGGCGAACGGGTCTGGACCCAGAACGGACAGGTCCCGATCGCCCGGTTCGATGACGATGACACGGAGGTCGACCCCGAACAACTCGTTCAACTCCAAGAGGTTTGCGAGCGGGTCTCCTACCTCGAACGCGAACTCCGACGACTCCGACTCCTCCTGGCCCACCTCGACGACGAGCGGCCCTTCGACCTCACCCCGCAAGAGTTCCTCGACCTCGGATTCGAAGCCTGATCGTCCGAACCAGCCCGATCGCTATAGTCATTTATTTATACCAAACGTTATTTCTGGATTCACGTACCAGAAAATTGCATAGGTAGCGATCTAATTGAGCGAGATCACAGCCGGCCGATCAAGAAGGTGCGAGACCGGCCTTGGTGGATCGATCGGCTCAGCAGTCGAGGCAGCGGATCTCGGAGAAGATCTCATCGCGGCGGTCAGCCTTCTCGACCGCGTAGTTGATCAGACACCGCAGCGCCTTCGACGTGTCAGGCAGGTCATAGACCTTGACCATCTCCTCCAGGAACTCCATCTGACGCGCCTTCAACTCGACCGAATACGTCTGGTTGCCGGGCATGCTCATCGTCGTCGGTTCCTCTCCGTCACCGTATCGTCCGTCACATCGGGGGGGATCTTCAGGCTCGGGCCAGATCGATGACTCGACCGCCATCGCGCATCTTCAACCCTCGATGGTCCGATTGCAACCTGGACACCCGTGACATCCCCCTCCAATCCGATCGACATCGGCCTGCTCACGAGGGGCGGGTCAGCAAAGCGCGGTCCGTCCTCGGGCAAGGATCGGGAGGGCCGGCCCGACTGCACCTTTGCCCCGCATTGCTGGACGACTTACCGATCCCTGCGGTTGCTCGATCGATCACGTCGACCGGGTTGACGACTCTTGGCCCGCAACTCCGTCTCCAGTCCGTTGTCTCCCTGTTGAGCCATCCAGCGATCGAGGCGATCTCGGAGACGCGCCCGGACGTTGGCGAGAGTCGGGTCGTCGGCGCGGTTGTTCGTTTCGTACGGATCGGTCTCCAGGTCATAGAGTTCGTCCGCCGGCCGCTCATAAAGCCAACGCACCCGAGCGGCCAGTTCGGCGTCGGACTCCGCATCGTCCCGCCACGATTGCAAGGGCTCGACCCGATGGATCCCCTTGATCGTGTAGGTGTTTTCTGGAGCGAGGTTCCGGATCAGCTTGTAGCGCGTATCGCGTACAGCCCGCATTGGATAGGGTTCCAAGTAGCCGTTGACTCCGACGGTCGTGTGTTCGGCGAACACGTAGTCGCGGGCCGTCTCGGCTTCTCCGGTCAGCACGTCGAGGAAGCTCCGGCCGTCGAAGCCAGTCTCACCAAACGCGTCCGGGCAACCGACGTCGATCGACTCCGAGGCGATCCCCACCGCCTCGAGGATGGTCGGCGCCACGTCGACATACTGCAACAACGCGTCACTGACCGACCCCATCTCGACCCGGCCGGGCCAGCGGACGAGCGTCGAGACGCGGATCCCGTTATCGTACAGGCTCCACTTGCCCCCATAGGGGAAGCTGCTCCCCTGCTCGCTGACGAAGAGGACGAGCGTCTCGTCAACCTGACCGGTCTGCTCCAGGAGGCCGAGCAGACGGCCGACCTGCTCGTCGAACTTCGAGATCTCGGCGTAATAGTCGGCGAGCAGGCCGCGGGTCGTCTCGTTGTTGTACAGGTAGGGGGGAATCGTCAGCACCGACGGGTCATAAGAAGCGCGTGGACCGCGATTCCAGGGGCTGTGCGGGTCCGACGAAGCGTAAACGAACAGCCATGGTTGTGCGATGTCGCGAGTGATAAACTCTTTTGTTTCCGTGAGGTCATCAGCCCTCTGGATGTGTTCGTAAGGGAACGATGAGGGCGGGCCGACGTGCTGCTTGTTCTGGAGGCCAACCCGATAGCCACGCGCTTTGAGGACAGTGAAGAGGCTCTCGGTCCCCTCGTAGACGTTCGTATGGTTCGGGTAGGCACCGCTGCGGACCGGATAGAGCCCTGTGTAGAGGGCGTGTCGCGCTGGGGAACACATTGCGGCCGACGTGAACATCCTCCGCAGGTGCATGCTCTCGGTACGCAGGCGATCGAGGTTCGGCGTCCGGACATCCTGGTTGCCCTCGTATCCCAGATCGCTCCACGTCATGTCGTCAGCGATCAAGATGAGGACGTTCGGACGGTCCTGAGCCGATGCGAGGGCGGCTCCGAACAGCGAAACGCAAGACACAGCCGCCATGACCCATTGCATCAACATGCCTTCCAAATCCTACTGTTTGGATAGAAAATGACAAATTTCGATCTTCACTGATGGACGATCGAAGTCATCCATCAGGGACGTCGTTGAGCTTGACGATGGCCCCCGACCGGGAACCTTCGAAGGATCGTGGAGACCCGCTCACCATCGAAGTTATAGCCCGCCACGCTGACTCCCGGAAGACTCACTATTCCTCTTCGTGGGCAGGGAAAACATCGAAGGCGAATCGTGTCCATCGCCCTGGTGACTGCGCTCCCAATACGTATATCATACCAATAAGTTTAATTCAACATGACCAAACTTCCCGATCGGCCGACCGATCGGGAGACGTTTCGTCATCTAGCTGCAACGTTAACGACGCTCGGTTCTCAGTTGCCGTCGTCCGACTCGGGCTTATCCTGGGAATCGCCCGACTTGGGCTTATCCTGGTCCCGGTCCCGGTCTCCCGAGGTGTTCTCGCCAGGTCGCGCGTCGTTTTGGGCGCCCTCGGCCGGCGCCTCCGCCTGGCGACCTCGACTTGGATTGGACCGATTATCCTCCAACTCGTCGGCGCCCTGACGACCGTCCTGGCGTCGCTCGGACCGCTCTTCGGCCTGCTGCTTGCGATCCATCATCCGGCGGATCTGGTCGGCCAGGTTGCTCGCCTCGTTCTCCAACCGGGTCAGTTCCTGGCTCAGGTTCTCTTTGACTCGGAGAAGCTCGCGGGCGAGGGCCTCCTGATTGTTATCCTCAGAGCCTTGTGCGCCCCCATCACGCTGAACACCGAAGCGGCCCGAGTAGGGATTGCTCGACTCGGCCTGCATCTGGGCCTTGGCCAGTTCCATGTCGATCCGCAATTCGATCAGCTCGATCAACTCCTTTCGAATCGCATCGATCTCGGAGCGGGTCTGCTCCACGTTCTGGCTCTGGCGCTTTCGGAAATTCTTCAGGATTTGGTCGACCTCGGATGTGCCATTCTCGCGTTTCTGGGCCTTCTGACCTCCCTCCGATGAGCCCTTCTGTTGGGCAACGGCGGTTGCGGTCATTAGGCTTGTGCTCAGGACGACCCAGGCGATGGGGAAGATCATACGGTTCGCGATCGTCATGCTCGTTCCTTTCGAAGCTGTTTGTAGTCCGGAGAGGAGTTCGGTCCGGGTCGGACCGATCGAGCCCGGCTGATGTTGGCCCTGCTGCCGGCCGACGCTCGTCCGAACCGACACCAAACTGACCGAGGCTCATCCGAAATACGGGCAAACCCGGAACCAAACCGTCGGATTTCCGCCCCATACCGCTTTCCAGTCCTCCCGGGGTGGGTCGTTGGTGAGATCGTGTCCAACCCATCCATCGATTGGCCGATTGGTTGTCACCTCAGCCGTGGCGAACCGATCCGTCCGGCTCGGCGGAGCGGACCTCGCGGAAGCGGGCCAGCACGACGGTGACGTTGTCGGGGGCCCCGGCCTGGAGGGTCGCATCGATGAGGTCCTCGCAGGCCCGCTGCGCATCGGGGGCGCGACCGATCCGATCTTCAATCTCCCGATCATCCAAGACGGCATTGAGACCATCGGTACAGAGCAGGAGTGCGTCGCCATGACGGATAAATTCTCGGTGGATTTCAACGTCGACGCCTTCGCGCGATCCTCCCAAGACATTCGTTACCACATGCCGATATTTCTTCGCCGCCTGGGGCGAGAGCGTGTTCGAAACGATCGCCTCGTGCTCCAGGGTGTGGTCAGTGGTCAGCCGTACGATCGTGCCGCCCCCCCCGAACGATCGTCCCGAGTCCGGAAGTCCGACGTGGTCTCGGCTCGGATCAGATAGGCGCGGGAGTCACCAGCATGGGCAATGACGGCCTCGCGACCGACAACATGTGCAATCGTCAGTGTGGTGCCCATACTCCGCATCGCGCGTCGACGCGACTGCCGGACGATCTCGGCATCGGCCTTCTCGAAACCCTGCTGGAACTCGTCGCGTAGGTCGTTTAGTTCGGCAGCGCAGATGTGATGGAACCACCGCAGGACATGCAGGGAAAATTGCTGGACCGATCGGATTGCTGAGGCGCTGGCGATCTCGCCGCCATCGACGCCGCCGAGGCCGTCCGCTACTGCTAATAGGTAAGCGCTCTCACCTTCATCGACCGTCTCAACTCCACCGTCCTGAGGTCGCTCCAGATTGGTGGACTGGATCCGGATGCGCTTCTCCAAATCTGCGACCAGATACGCGTCCTCATTGTGCTCACGGACCTTGCCGACATCGGTGGCAACGCCGAGGTCGACCTCGAGCGCTGGGCCGTTGTACCTCGGATCGACCGGGACGGCCCGCCAGGTTGTGGTCGGAACCTCGCGACTGGAATCGGGCATCAGACTACTTCCTTCATGTGACGTGCGGAGTGAGCCAACCGGCACCACGTGCCGCAAATAGGAAGCCAGACCGAACAAACTTATCAGGTCGGGTTCCGAACCACATCCATCATGACGCAGATTTCTCCGAGTCGAGCGCCCTCGCCGAAACCCGTCCGCATCCGTGCCGATCCACGGTTCGCTGGACTAAGTGATGTTTCCTGAACGCTCGACGTTCAGACCGGATGAATACTTACTGCCCCGCGACACCTATGTCTCAGGAAAAATAGGAAGGGCTGGAGATCGGCCGAAAGTCGCCTTTGACAGATCGGCCGCAGTCCCAGCCCAGCCGCGAGCGTCCCGATCATCCGGAACATCATCAGCAGACGATCCCGACGGAGCAGTGATGGACCGAGCCATCGAGACCACAGTGTGCCTACAGGATTATTCGCTTCGGCCTACTCTTGGACCGTTGTCAACCCCCACGGGTAGTTCCCGCGCGTCTCATGCTAAACCAGCACAAAACGCTTCCCGATGACCAAACTAGACGAACAATCGATCTAAAGGTGCATGATCGCGATTACTCACACGCGGACCGCCAATTTAGGCTGAAACGATCGGCCCGATTTGTCTGTTCTGGCAAAACCTCGTTCGCTTTCGGTAACCTGTTGACATGGCCAAGTCGTTTTTTTCATACTACGTCCGTGATCCGATACACTCGATCCCGCAGCCTTGAGCACCTGAATGCATGCCGCCTGCATGACATTAGGGGACTTTCCTGAGCGGCAGGGTCATGATCGGTCGACTCCTCCAAAGGAAACGACCTGATCGCAATATCAGCGGGCTAGGATGCCCCACGACTTGAACAAGGACGAACCGGTGGTTGGCATGGCTGTGCAACCCAGATACCCAAGGTTTTGAATCACCAATCGAGCACGGCCATCCAAATTTATATGACGCTTACCACAACATTCATTTATTTCTGCATCACTTAAATTCAAGCATTTGGTCGCTACGGTCAAGGTTGTGCTTCGGCTCCCTCGAAAGCAGATCGCTCCGTGACGACGGACTTCGTGCACCTCGAAAGCCCCAGAGTTAGCTTGGTGGTCCTCCGAATGCCCAGTGGCAACCTCGCAGCCGCCACGGGTTTATCGAGGTCCCGCCGTCGATGTCGCGGGTCACCGTCGAACCGAGGTTGGATGGACCCCGTCGGCAAGTAACATGGGAGTCTGGAATGCCAGTTGGCAGTCAGAGCGATCCACGTCTGTGTCGTGGAGGAGTGATCTCCTGGACCCTGGGGGTTGTCGGGGTCGGCTCACTGGTCTGGGGCGGCATCCCAGTCCTGGGTCGGGTGGTTGAGGAGACCAACCGCAATCCCGAGTACTCACACTTGGTGCTGATCCCGTTCGTCGCCGCCTATCTGCTGTGGACGCGTGTCCTCCACTTCGGTCGAGATGGGCTACGGCCGGGCCCGCCTCGCAAGCTGACCGCGTTGATGGTGACGGCTTGTGCCGGGGGCACCCTGTGTTTGGGCGGGATCGTGGAGTCGACTTGGCTTGAAGGGCTGGGCCTGATCGGCCTGCTGCTCGGAGTCGTTCTGATCCTCTCGCCACCCGGAATCCTCTCTCTCTGTTGGCCTGTCTTTCTCATATTGGCACTAGGAGTGCCGATCCCGTATCGTATGCTGATCGCCCTGAGTGGCCCACTCCGGAGTCTCTCAACGGAGCTGAGCGTGTTCTTGATCCGGCTGATCGGAATCCCGACCATCTCCCGCGGGGTCGAGATCGACCTGGGCTGGGCGACCGTCCAGGTGGCCGAGGCTTGCAGCGGCCTGGGACTGCTGATCGTTTCCTTGACCTTCTCCGTGGCCCTCGCCTCCACGGCCCGTTGCAATCCGCTGAGCTGGACCTTGTCGGTCCTAGGCGCGGTCCCGGCGGCGATCCTGGCCAACACCGGCCGAATCGTTGGGACGGCCCTGGCGATGTCGCCGAACCTCTCCGGTGTTGACACCCAGATGGCCCACGACCTGGCCGGCTGGGTCGAGATCCCGCTCTGCTTCGCTCTGTTGGTTTCGTGGAACGTTCTGATCGCGCATTGCTTCGTCCCTTTGGATCGCCCTCCAGGGAATCCGACCACGGTCCAGCCAACGACGCCTCTCGCAGCAACCCACTGACCACTGAATCGCCCCCCTCAAAACCCGGTCGGCCCCATCCCCCCGAGGCCGACCGATGCACCCCCACAACGACGATCGAATCCTCATTTCATCCCTTCGTCCCGCCGAAATCGTGAGGTCCGCACCGTGTCCAAGAACTCCCATTCCGGGACGAATCCCCCCCGGAGCGTCCCGGCTACGATCCCGGTCGGTCACGCCAACGGAGCCGCGCGTCCGGTTGGCGCCTCGCCCGAGGCCGGTTCCAACGGAGTGCCGCGCGTTGAGGAGCTGCTCCGGGCCTTCCGCAAGCGTTGGCTCCGGGCCAGCCTGTGCGGCCTGGTGGGCGCGGTCCTGACCTTCGTCGTGATCTACAAGATCGTCCCTCCCCCGATGTATCGGGCCCAGTCGTTGGTCGAGCTGCAATCGACGCCGCGCACGCTCCTGCTCAAGACTCAGGAGACCGACGTCGATTTCGGGACGTTCCTCCGGAGTCAGTTGATGATCCTGCGGAGCCGAGCAGTCATCATCGCGGCCCTGGATCAGCTCCGCGAGTCGGACGCCGAGTTGGTCAGCATCCCCGAAGGGATCGACGAGGTCACCTGGCTGACTCAGCGGATCCAAACGCGCGTCGACGGCGAGATCCTCTCGATTGCGATCGAAGGTCAGCAACCCGAAGATCTCGACGAACTCGTCAATGCGGTGACCCAAGCGTACATCAACGAGGTCGTTGACGAAGACCGCGAGAACCGCCAGCGACGGTATGAAGAATTGGTTGACATGCGCACCACTTATCGTAAAGATCTCGCACTCAGCCGCGAACGCCTGGACATGATGGCCCGACGGCTGGGCTCCAGTGAGGGAACCACGATCCAGAAGGGTCAGGAGTTGCGCCTTGAGGAGCTCACCGATGCGCGGCTGAGACTCCGGCAAATCGAGTCCGAACTCAAGCAGTATCAGTATGAGTTGGACTACCGTAAGACACTTCTTGGCGACCAACCGGCCGGCCAAAGCGATACCGCTCTAGAGGCGCAGGTCGAGGTCGAGCTGCTCGCCGATAAGAAGCTGAGCGACCTCGACCTCCAGATCCAACGACTTCAGTATGAGATCGACAATCGCAAACGCTTGTCGTCAAGTGAAGATACTCGCAAACTCAAGCAAGACTTAACAGCGTTGCAAAACCGGTACGCGGAGATGAAAGAGAAGCTCGAGTTATCTTATCGCCAGACGATCCTGAATAATCGATCCAATGGCCTGGGCAACCGCGAGGAGTTCCTGAAGCAGGAGATCGCCGTCCGGACCAAGATCGCCGAGGACCTCCAGGCCGAGATCGATGCGCTGAATGAGCAATCGAACTCGGTCAACGAGGTCTTCATCGACTTCGAGGGTCTGAAGCGCGAGATCGAGTTCCTTGAGTACGTCGAGGAGAAGGTCAGCCGAGAAGTCGAGACACTGAAGATCGAGTTCCTGAAGGCGAAGGAACTCGGGATGGACCAACGGGTCCGTGAGATCGAGGCGGCCGGCCCGGCGCGGCCGGCGCCGGACAACCGGATCCGGACCGCGGGCATGGCCAGTATCGGCGTCGGCGGGTTCCTGACCCTGCTGGTCTGCTGGCTGGAGGTCCGCAGCGGTCGGGTCAGCTCGGTCGAGGAGTTCGTCCACGGGCTCAACATCGATCTGATCGGGGCCCTGCCGCTGATCCAAGGACGCAAGGAGATCCTGGCCCTGCAGTCGTATGCGACGACCGCCACAGGCCCGGGGGGCTCGCCACCGAACGGCACGCCGACGGGCAACGCGACGCGGATCGCACGGGTCATCGAGGCCGTCGATGCGGCGCGGGCGGCGATCCTCCGCGACGCACGGATCAACGGGACGCGGACGATCCTGATCACCAGCGCCCTCAGCGGCGAAGGCAAGACACTCCTCTCCACGCAGTTATCGGTCAGCCTGGCCCGGTCGGGCCGACGCTGCCTGGTCGTCGACTGCGACCTCCGGCGCTCGTCGCTGCACACGATGATGGGGATCGACGATGCGCCGGGCCTCAGCGAGGTGCTCCGCGGCGAGGTCGACCTCAACGACGCGATGGTCCAGTCGCAGCAGCAGACCCAGCTCTGGGTCCTGCCAGCCGGCCAGTCCGATCGGTCGGCCATCGAGGCCCTGACCAGCGAGAGGGTCGCCGAGGTCTTGACACAGGCGCGGGAGCAGTTCGAATTCGTCATCTGCGACGCGCCGCCGGTCCTGCCTGTGGCCGATGCGCTGATGCTGAGCCAGCACACGGACGCGACGATCTACTCGATTCGGGTCGACGTCAGCCGCGCCGCCCGGGTCGCCGAGGCCGACCGTCGACTCCGCTCCTTCGGAGCCAACATCCTCGGGGCCGTGGCCATGGGCAGCCCCAACGACCTCAAGAGCGAATACTACTACCTGCGGCCCAACGTCGTTGACGTGACCTCCGAGGCGGTCTCATGAACCCGGTCCTGCTCCTGGCGCGGGGCACGGTCGTGGCGATCGTGCTGGGATCGGTCCTCGCGCACGCGACCTTGACGGATCGCTGGGCAAGCCCGACAGACACCGGCATCTCGGCGGCGTCCGTCGGAGAACTCCCCCCGCAGGTCGGTCCCTGGTTGGGCCAGCCCGGCACCCTGCCGGTCGAGGCCCGCGATTCGGCCCGCGCCCTGGCCGGCGTCGAACACTATCTGATCACTCAATATGTCCATCGGAGCGATCAGAGGCGGGTGACCGTCCTGGTCGTCTTCGGCCGGAGCCAGCCGATCGCCGCTCACACACCGGACATCTGCTACGCTGGAGCCGACTACCGGGTCGGACCGCGCCAGGCCTTGACGATCCCGGTCGCTGGTCATCCCGAGGCCGACGGAGACGCGTTCTGGTGGGCCGAGTTCTCCTCCGATTCGCTGGATCGGCCCGACCGCCTGCTCATCGCCTGGGGCTGGACCGCCTCAGGGACCTGGAGCGCTCCGCGCTTCCCCCGAACCGCTTTCCTTGATCAGACCTCCCTGGCGAAAGTTTATCTGATCTGCGATCGCGATCCAGATCACGGCGCCCCCAGGATCGAGACTCTCCTCGACTTCCTGCCCGAGTTCCTCCCCGCGGCGAGCCGGAGCCTGAAGCTCGACGTCACCGCATGGTGATCGTGCACGCTCGCCCCAACCCCGGTTCGGTCGGTCGCCCTCCCGAAGCCCCGCCAACGCGGTCCGCTGAAGGCCCCTCGGCCTAACCAATCCACCAGCTTGAGAACCGAATCGCCCTGCGCGCATAGGGGATGGATCTCCCCTCCGACGGGCCCACACCACCACGGACACATTCACGAAGCATCTATGGGTGCCAGTTGCGAGTGACTCCCGCTCATCCCCTCGGCGAGGGGGAGTGCTCGAGATCCGTCATCATCGATAGGAGGGATTTCCCTTGTTAATGCAAGATACCTCGGGCGCTTTGGAGGCCGCTCCGGCAGATCCCAAGGCGATGGGTGACCCCGGCGTGTCGACGTCCCGAACGACGACCGCCTCGGCCTCGAACGGCCCGGGGTATGCCAGGATCAAGTCGGTCCTAGACCGCACCCTCTCCCTGATTCTGTTGATCCTGCTCAGCCCGATCATGCTGGTGGCCATGGCGCTAGTGCGGCTGACCTCATCGGGCCCGGCGATCTACAAGCAGGTCCGGCTCGGTCGCGACTCCAAAGAGTTCACCGTCTACAAGCTCCGGACGATGACCCAGGACAGCGAGCGGTCCGGCCCGCAGTGGTCACAGCCCGGCGACCCGCGGGTCACCTCGTTGGGACGGATCCTGCGGGCCACACACCTGGACGAGATCCCGCAACTGGTCAACGTCCTGCGGGGCGAGATGAGCCTGATCGGTCCACGCCCCGAACGACCCGAGATCATTACCGATCTGCGCCCTCAGATCACCGACTACGACGAGCGCCTCCGAGTGCTCCCCGGCCTCAGCGGTCTGGCTCAGATCCAACTGCCCCCCGACACCGATCTCGAGAGCGTCCGTCGCAAGCAGACCTGCGACGTTCACTACGTGGCCCACTACTCGTTCTGGCTCGATCTGCGGATCTTCCTGGCCACGATCCTGATGCTCTTGGGTCTGTCGACCGACCGGATCCTCTCCATGTTGGATCTGCCGAGCCTGGAGACGATCACCGCGAACGACGAGTCGGAGTCGCTGGAGATCGCGGTGCCCAACCAACCGGCCGCCGCCCTGGGTTCCCGGGCCCGGATCGCCAACCTCTGAAGATCCGTCGAGGGCTCGTCGATCGCGCCACCTGCTCGACGCCTCGGTGACGCGGTCGACGCCCCCCAATTCCCCTGTGACCTGTCCGCCTACTGGGGAGCGCCATGGACTTCGACGCCCGTCCCGAGACCGCTCGACGACGGTTGCTCTACATGACCCACCGCACGCCGTGCCCCCCCGACAAGGGGGATCGGATCCGTTGCCATCACCTTCTGCGCTGGCTCTCCGAGCGCTTCGAAGTCGACCTGGCCAGCCTCAGCGATGAGCCGGTCCGCGATGAGGATCGCCGGACCCTCCGAGGACTGGCGCGCCGGGTCCACCTCGAACCGATCGGCGGCTGGAAGCGACGCCTGGCAATGGTCCGGGCGCTCTTGACCGGGCGGCCGATTACCGAGGGGGCCTTCGACGCCTCCGGACTGACCCGCGTCCTCCGAGATTGGGCGGAGACGACCGAGTACGATCGCGTGCTCGTGTCCGCCCCGGCCCTGATCGCCCACCGCGATCGGGTCCCCCGATTGGCGGAGACGCCCTTGATCGTGGACATGATGGACGTCGACAGCCAGAAATGGTTCGAATATGCGGATCAATCGATCTTGCCGCTCCGCTGGCTCTACCTGCTCGAAGGAACTCGGGTCCGTCGCCTCGAACGCGAGCTGCCGCGTCGCGCCGAGGCGGTCCTGCTGATCAGCGAGCAGGAACGGACCCTCTACCGCGAGTTCGCCGCGCCCGGCCCGGTCCGGGTCGTCTCCAACGGGGTCGATCTGGAGTACTTCCAGCCCCAAGTGGCCTCGATCGACCCGACCTGCGCGTTCCTCGGAGCGCTCGACTACTTCCCCAACATCGAAGGGATCACCTGGTTCGTCCGGAACGTCTGGCCGTCGGTCCGCCAACGACGCGCCGACGCGCGGTTGTTGCTGATCGGGCGTCGCCCCACGCCAACAGTCCAGGCTCTGGCCCGAGAACCGGGCGTTGAGTTGGTCGGGCAGGTCCCCGACGTCCGCCCTCCGCTGGCCCGCGCGTCGGTCAGCATCGTCCCTTTGACGATCGGTCGTGGGGTCCAGAACAAGGTCCTGGAGTCGCTCGCCCTGGGCAAGGCAACGATCACCTCGACGGCCGCCCTGACCGGCCTGGAGGCCGAAGCGGGTCGCGACCTGGTGGTCGCCACGACCCCGGAATCCTGGCGCGATCAGCTCCTGGAACTCTGGGAGAACCCAAAGCGCCGCGAGGCGCTGGGACGCGCCGGTCGAAGGTACGTCGAGGCGCGTCACGCCTGGTCGGCGCAGCTCGGCCCGCTCGCAGAGATCCTCGACGTCCCCAAGGCCGACGCATCAGCGTCGGCGCCGGCCGAATCTCATCTGCAACTGACCCCCATCGCCGCGGAGGGGATCGCGACCGATGACCACGACCAAACCTCAGCTTGACGGGATGAGCCCAACCCAACCCAGCGAGCGGCTCGCGTTGCGGTTCTGGGGCCTTGCGTTGGCCATGCTCGTGGTGAACGTCTACGGCAGCTTAGTTCCGCTCGATTTCCAGCCGATGCCCCTGGAATCGGCCTGGGCCCGGTTCTTCAACCTAACCAGCTTCGATCCGACCTGGGTCGCCGCCCGGGCCGACTGGGCGATCACGGGTGTGCAATACGCGCTCATGGCGTTCCTATTCGCCGGCGCGTTGAGCGTGGGGCGCTCGCCGGCATTCGGTTGGCTCTCGATTCTCGTGGTGATCCCGCAATGCTGTTTCCTCGGCGTGCTGGTCGAGTTCATTCAGGTCTACTTCCCGCCGCGAACCGTCTCGAGCAACGACCTGGCAATCGTGGTCCTGGGCTCGACCTTGGGAGGTGTGGGCTGGGCAGCCCTGGGGTCTTGGCTGGTCGGCCGGTTGGCCGCCACGTTCCAACCGGGTCTCGGTCTGCCCGACCGGGCACGAGCGGCCGCGCCGCTGGCCCTGGGCCTGTTCCTGATCCTCTCCTGGTTGCCGTTCGACGTCGTCTCGGGGCCCTCGGAACTGGCCGATCGGCTCGGCGGCCCACAGATCCGCTTCGGTTTGATCCCCAGGGTCGACACTTCGCTGCTTCGGTTCGCGTTGAGCCTGGGGATGGTCCTGGCGATCCACTTCGGACTGGGGTGCTTCCTGGGGGTGGCCGACTCGAGCCCGGGTCGCCGCTCGGGCGTCCGGTTCCTCCGGCTCGGTCTGCTGTTGACGGTGGTCGCCGAGTCGGGCCAGGCCTTGATCCACTCGCGATGGTTCGACACGGCCGACATCCTGGTCGGCGTGGTCGGCTTGGTGATGGGTTGGTACGAAGGGACGCTGTTGGCTCGATTCAGCCAGACCCTCTCGAAGCGGGTGGGCCTGCCGGTACAGGTAGCCGATCTGCTCTCGACACGTTGGTGCTGGGCCTTGGTGGTCGGCTGGGCGATCCTGTTGATCGGCCTAGGCGCCTTGCCGGGCTTGAGCACGCGTGTCGGGGACGCGGGGGTTCAAACCCCGACAATCCAGGTGGTCCCGTTCGCAGACTATTACTGGGGCAGCAAATATCAGGCGATCACCCAGGTGTTGCTCAAGGGTGGTCTGTTCGTCCCGCTGGGGATCGCGCTGGGCTTGGGGCTGGGCTCCGGGCGCGGTGGATTGGCCGTGGGGCTTTCCTTCGGTGTGGGGTTGCTGGTCGCCTCGGCCTTGGAGGCGAGTCAGTACTGGTGGGGCACGGGGAGTCCTAGCGCGAGCGATCTGGTCGTCCAGGTCTTCGGCGCCATGCTGGGCGCGTGGACGGCCACCCTGCTCACCTCCGTGACCTTGACCTGGCCGACCCGCGCGCAGTGCTGAGGGTCGAGCCAGCCGTTTCGATCGCGGGGTCGGGAACTGGACTTCCCAACCCTCTTCGTCAGGAGACCGTTCACTGATGACGCTTCAACAGACCGCACCGCTGCCGGGTGTGCCCGTGTCCTGCGACACGACGGCCACACCCCTCGCCGAGAACTGCAATGGGATCCGGTCGGATCGCGATCCGGACCCGGGTGAAGGTCAGCGGCTTCGCATCTGCCTGGCGAGCATGGCTCCGTTCCTGGGCGGAGCCGAGATCGCCGCCGAACGCCTGGCGATCGGCCTCCGCGAATTGGGCCACGACGTCCTGGTCGTCCTGGGGCGCCGGGGCCCGGTCAGCGAGCGGATCGAGAAGGCCCAGCTCCGTTGGGAGTCGGTGCCCATGGCCCTGACGGACAAGTGGAACCCGCTGCCCTATATCCGTTCGCGACGTCGACTACACGCGCTGCTGCGTCGGGAACGCCCCGACGTGGTCCACAGCAACGACCTGCCGACGCATCAGGTCCTTTCCGGCCCGGCCGGCGCATTGGGGATCCCCCGGGTCTGCCATCACCGGTACCCGTTCCCGGGCTCAGCTATCGACTGGATGAACAAGTATAGTACCGAGCGTGGGCTCTTCGTCTCGAAATATCTGATGAAGACGATGTGCCGTGAGTCGCTCTCGCTCAACCGGAGCCCGCAGGTGGTCGTGCACGACGGGCTCCCGCTCCCGGCTCGGGTGACGCCGGCCGATCGGGCCATCAGGCGATCGGCCTTGGGGCTGGACCCGGACCGCATCATCGTCACCTTCGCCGGTCAGATGATCGAGCGCAAGGGGGTCGGTGTCCTATTGCAAGCCTGGATGATGATGAGCCCAGAGGCGCGTGAGCGGGCCGACCTGCTCCTGATCGGCGACGACCTGCAGGGTCGAGGCGCCTACCGCAAGACGATGGAGGGCCTGGCCGCATCGTTGGGCTGTCCGGCCCGGTTCCTCGGTTTCCGCGACGACCTGCCAGACTGGTTAATCGCCTCGGACATCGCCGTGGTGCCCTCGCTGATCGAGCCGTTGGGCAACGCGACGCTCGAGGCGATGTCGCAGGGCCTGCCCGTCCTCGGCTCCGACGTCGGCGGGATCCCCGAGATGATCGAGCACCGCAAGACCGGGCTGCTGGTCGAGCCGGGCCGCCCCGAAGCCTGGGCCGTGGCGATGGCCTGGCTGATCCTCGATGAGTCGACCCGACGCGCCATGGGCGAAGCCGGCCGTCAGCGCTGTGAGGAGCACTTCGCCCTGAAGGTCCATGCCCAGAAGGTCCTCACCCAGTACCGGCTCGCCCTGTCGGCGCACAGCTCAGACCACGAGGCGGCCCGCGCATGACCCGCCTCGTGCTCAGCGAAGTCTTCCCGCCTCAGGCCGGCGGCAGCGGTCGCTGGCTCTGGGAGATCTATCGGCGGATCCTAACTGACCGCACACGCCTGATCGTCGGCACGAACACCGACAACTCGGCCTCGGACTTCGATCGCGACTCGGGACTTCGGATCCAACGCCGTTCGCTCTCGCCACCGACTTGGGGCTTGCTCGATCCGGCCACGCTGGTCCATCACGGGAGGCTCCTCGGTCACTTGCGACGGCTCGCCCGAGACGAGGTCATCGAGCAAGTCCACTGCGGCAAGTGCCTCTCCGAAGGTCTGACCGCCTGGATGTTTCGCCGACTGACCGGCATCCCTTACCTCTGCTATGCCCATGGCGAAGAGTTCGCCCTGGCGCGGACGACCAGCCGCGAACTCCGATTCCTGACCCGTCGGGTGCTCCAAGACGCCCGAGTCGTCATCGCCAACTCGTGGAACACCCACTCGGAGTTGGTCGAGCACTGGGGTCTACCGGCCGAGTCGATCGCGGTGATCCATCCCGGCGTCGACCTCGAACGGTTCCAGCCGGCCCCCCCGGATCCCGAACTCCGCGACGCGCTGGGCTGGCGCGATCGGACAGTCCTGCTGACCGTCGGTCGCCTGCAACCTCGCAAGGGTCAAGATCAGGTGATCCGGGCGCTGAGCCGGATCCGCGAGGCGGTCCCCGACGTGCTCTACGCCCTGGTCGGCGACGGGGACGATCGGCAACACCTCGAAGCCCTCGCGGCCCAACACGGCGTCACCGAGCAGGTCCGGTTCCACGGGCTCGTCGACGATGGGCTCCTGCCCACGCTGTTCCAACAGGCCGACCTGTTCGTGTTGGCCAACCGCCGCGACGGCCACGACTTCGAAGGGTTCGGCATGGTCCTCCTGGAAGCGCAGGCCTGCGGTCGCCCCATCCTGGCCGGGCGGTCCGGCGGGACGGCCGAAACCCTGGACGACGGCCGAACCGGTCGGCTCGTCGATGCCAACGAGCCCGGACCGATCGCCGAGGCGATCGTGGACCTGCTCGGCGATCGGCAACGCCTGGACCGGATGGGCCTCGACGCCAGGCACTGGGTCGAGACCCGGTTCTGCTGGAGTCGCCAAGCTGCCCAGGCCGCCGACCTCTTCGATTCGCTGAGCCCTCAAACAACCCGTCGAGTCGCCCCAAAGCGCCCGAGCGGGTCAGACGAGCGGCTCCAGACGACCCCGTCGTGAGATCGGCCGATTCGCGAAACCTCTCGCTTCGGCACACCTTCAACAACTCGCTCGGCCCGAGCCTCATCCCGAACCCATCGCCGGTGGTCGGGTCACGTCTCGGCCGGCCCGATCACGACGAGCCCCGATCGATGTCGCGAGCGTTGCTCAAGCGCCTTGTCCATCTCATCTGCGCGATCCTGGTCGCCCCGGCGGTCCTGCTCTACCGGCTCGAGCGGGCCGCGCTGGGCGCCGATCGGTGTTTCCCAGGTTGGTCGCAGGCCTTGAGTCTGCTGCCGGGGATCCCGGGGATGTACTTCCGCCGCGCGTTCCTGAACGCGACCCTGGCCCGCTGCGGCGCCGATTGCTGGATCGGGTTCGGCACGGTGATCACCTCGGCGTCGACCACCATCGGCGACCGGGCCTACGTCGGCCTGAGCTGCACACTGGGCGACGTCGACGTCGGCGACGACGCGCTGATCGCTTCACATGTCTCATTGGTTAACGGCGGCCACCAGCACGGGATCGAGCGGTTGGACGTCCCGATCCGCGAGCAGCCCGGACGTTGGGTCCGGATCCGGGTCGGCCGCGACAGTTGGATCGGTGAGCGGGCCGTGGTGATGGCCGATGTGGGCGACCACTGCGTCGTCGGCGCCGGGTCGGTCGTGACCAAGCCGATCCCAGACTACGCGATCGCCGTCGGCAACCCCGCGCGGGTGGTCCGCGACCGAACCCAGGACAACGGACCGGCCCGTCCGACCTCGACGGACAATCCGATCGACCATGTCGAGACGATCGACTCGAACGGGTCGGCTCACGATCCGCGAATCAACCAGGGAGTCGAGTGAACCCATGTGTGGCATCGCGGGGATTCTGTACTCCGAGCGCGATCGGCTCGTTGACCCTCGGGTCCTCGACGCGATGGGGCGATCGCTCTGGCACCGCGGTCCCGACGGCTCCGGGACGTGGATCGAACCGGGCGTTGGTCTGGCGCATCGACGGCTGGCCATCATCGACCCGGCCGCCGGTCGGCAACCGATCGGCAACGAAGACGACTCGATCCAGATCGTCTTCAACGGCGAGATCTACAACTACCGCACCCTCCGCGACGGCCTCGTCGCGCGGGGCCATCGGTTCCGGACCCAAAGCGACACCGAGGTGCTGGTCCATCTCTACGAGGAGTGCGGTCCGGACTTCGTCGATCAGCTCCGGGGCATGTTCGCCCTGGCGATCTGGGATCGGCCCCGAGGCCGACTCACCCTGGCGCGGGACCGGATCGGGATCAAGCCGCTCTACCTCTACCGCGACGCCAAGCAACTGCTCTTCGGATCCGAACCGAAGGCGATCTTGGCCTACGGCATCGACCGTTCGGTCGACCCCCGCGCCCTGGAAGACTATTTGTGCTACGGGTTCGTGCCGGGTCCGCGATCGATCTTCCGAGGGATTGAGAAATGGCCGGCCGGTCACATGCTCACCGTTGAGGTCGACAACGGCCGGTTCCGCGAGCGAGGCCGACGCTACTGGGCGCCGGCGTTCGACTCGAACGGGCCGGTCGATGAGGCCAACTTGGTCACGTCGGTCTCCGAGACGATCGACTCGGCCGTCCTCAGCCACTTAGTCGCCGACGTGCCGGTGGGCGCGTTCCTCAGCGGCGGGATCGATTCGAGCATCGTCGTCGAGTCGGCCTCCCGGCACCTGCCGGCGATGCACACCTTCTCGATCGGGTTCCGCGAAGCCGGCTACGACGAACTGCCGCACGCCCGTCGGGTCGCCGGGCGGTTCGGCACGCGGCACATCGAGCAGGTCGTCTCGTCCGACTCGGCCGAAGCACTCGAGGGCCTCACCGAACACTACGACGAGCCGTTCGCCGACCCGTCGGCGATCCCGACCCTGGCCCTGTCGCGGATGGCCGCCGAGCACGTCAAGGTCGTCCTCTCGGGCGATGGCGGCGACGAGGCCTTCGGTGGCTACTCCCGATCCGCCCACCACCTCTGGGAGCCCCGGATCCGGTCCGGGTGCCCGGCCGCAATCCGGACCGGCCTGCTGGGTCCGCTGGGACGCCGATGGCCCAAAGCCGACTACCTGCCCCGGATCTTCCGGGCCAAGACCTTGCTGGAGAACCTGAGCCGAGACCCCGCGACCGCTTATGCGTACACGCTCTCGACGTTGCGGTCGGACCGCCGACGGTCCTTGCTTTCGTCCGAGCTGATCGCCGAACTCGGGGACCATGACCCGGAACGCGAGATGGCCCTGCGCTATCCGCGCGACGGGGAGCGCGATCACCTGGCCGGCATGATCGCCGTCGACCTGGCCGCGACGCTCGTCGACGGTTACCTGGTCAAGGTCGATCGCGCCAGCATGGCCCACGGGCTGGAGGTCCGTCCGCCGCTGCTGGACCACGAGCTGCTTGAGTCGGCCCTGGCGATGCCCTCAATGTTCAAGATCCGCGACGGCCAGACGAAGTGGATCCTCAAGCGGACCTACGATGATCGGCTCCCGCCCGGGATCCTCGATCGGCCCAAGCAAGGCTTCGAGGTCCCGCTCAGCGAATGGTTCCGAGGCTCCCTGCACGCGACATTCCGCGACCGGGTCCTCAGCCCGTCCTCGATCGTCGGCGACTGGATCGATCGCGATCGGGTCGCCCGTCTCCTTCAGCGGCATCGGTCTGGGCTCGGCGACGAGTCACGGCCGCTCTGGACCTTGATGGTGCTGGCCGCCTGGGCGGACCGCTACCTGAACGCCCCCACCACCCCCTCTCCCGACCTCGAAGCCCCGACGCCGACCCTTTCGGTCCCGTCGACCTCGACCACCAGTCCCGTCGCCGCGAGCCTCCGCTGACGGCCCAACGCAGCGCAGCAACAAACGCCGGGCGCCGTTGATATGCGGCGCCTGATGCCCCCAAGATGCCGGCCTCCCCTTCCCCGAGATGCCCTCAATCGCCTCGACGACTCATCGTGGGGTCGTCGAGGCCCGATCGCGATCGGTCCGATGTCAATGCTGGGACACCCCGACGATGAAGAACACCACGCCTGAGGTCGGCTCGACCCAACAACGCGACGCGTCCTCGACCGGCCGGCTCCGGCTGGCCAACGCCGAACTGGGCGCAATCCCCCATCCGGACCATGCCTCGACCACCTCATCGGGGCTGCTGGACGCTCTGCGCGGCTATGTCGAGATCGCGCGGCCGGACCATTGGTTTAAGAACGTCTTCATGTTGCTAGGGGTCGTGCTTGCCCTCTTCTGCCGGCCCGACCTGCTGAACTGGTTCGCCGCCCCGCAGATCCTGTTGGCCTTGTGCAGCGTCTGCCTGGTGGCCTCGAGCAACTACGTGCTCAACGAGATCCTGGACGCGCGGTCCGACCGCCAGCACCCGGTCAAGCGGCACCGGGCGATCCCGTCGGGGCGGGTCGCGATCCCAATGGCTTACCTCGAATGGCTCGTCTTGGGGATCATCGGGATCGGGATGGCCGCGCTGGTCAACCGGCCGTTCCTGCTCTCGGCCGCGGGGCTTTGGATCATGGGCCTGGTCTACAACGTTCCGCCGGTCCGATCCAAGGATCTCCCCTACGTGGACGTGCTCACTGAATCGATCAACAACCCGCTCCGGCTGATGCTCGGCTGGTTCGCCGTGACCACCACGGTCATCCCGCCGATGTCGCTGATGGTCGCCTACTGGATGATCGGCGCCTTCTTCATGGCCGCCAAGCGGTTCTCCGAATACCGGATGATCGGCGACCCGGCCACCGCCGCGGCCTATCGCAAGTCGTTCGCCCACTACGACGAGACCAAGCTGCTGGTCAGCATGTTCTTCTATGTGACCTGCTTCGCGATGTTCCTCGGCATCTTCATCATCCGCTACCACCTGGAGCTGATCCTCTCGTTCCCCTTGATCGGCGGGTTCGTCTGCTACTACCTGCTGATCGCGTTCCGCCAGGATAGCGCCACGCAGAGCCCCGAGAAGCTGTACCGCGAGCGAGGCTTGATGGTCTACCTGATGATCTGCGTGACGATGTTCGTCCTGCTGATGTTCGTCGAGATCCGCCCGCTGTATCAGCTCTTCAACGTCCCGCCGACACCGATTCCCACACTCTGGCATCTCTGATCATTCGGACCTGTCTTTGGATGGGGACCGCACCGCGATCGATCGACCCGCGACGTGACGGCCGATCGATCTTCGACCCGACGCGATGGACGAGCCCTTCGACCGATTGGGGAGCCCGCGATGAGCGGGAAACCTCTGGTGAGCGCGACGCACTTGGTGAGTGATAGGGATCCCGGTGAGCCGGTCGTGACGGACAGTCCGATCGAGTCGGCTGCGCCGGGCGACTCGAGCACGTCGACGCCGAGCCGCTCCGTCGGCTTGGACCGTTGGACCCTGCTGGCCTTGGTCGGTCTCCTGATCGCCGGCGCAGCGGTCCGGGTCGTCCTCTGGGAACAGTTCCGGGACGTCACCCCGCAGATCACCGACGAACTCGACTACATCGGCCTGGCCGGGACGCTCGTCGGTTCGGGAGAGTTCGGGTTCGCCCCGGGCCGGCCGGTCTCGATCCGGCCACCGCTCTACCCGGCCATCGTGGCGGGGGTCTATCGGGTCCTCGGCCCGGAGAACCACGAGGCCGTCCGCGCCCTCCAAGCCGCGTTGGGCCTGGTCAACGTCGGTCTGGTCTTCGCCCTGGCGTGGGTCGTCGGTCGCAAGAAAAGCCTCGCCCTGATCGCCTCGGCGCTTTGCTGCGGCTATCCGTCACTGATCGGGTTCGAGGCGCTGATCTTGACCGAGACGCTCTTCACCGTGCTCTTGACGGCCGCGGTCCTGGCGGTCTGCCTGGGCCTGGACCGGGACCGGCTGGCCTGGCTGGCCTTGGGCGGGACTTTGATCGGCCTGGCGGCCCTGACCCGAAGCGCCCTCTGGCCGTTCCCACCGGTGCTGGCCGCCTACCTGCTGGTGGCCTGGCGCGGGCCGGTCCGTCGACGGATCGTCGCGGCATTGGTGGTCGGGGTGACGGCCTATCTGGTCATCGCGCCGTGGGCGATCCGCAACACACGGTTGCAAGGCACGCTCACCGTCGTCGACTGCATGGGCGGACGGAACTTCATGATGGGCAACTACGAGTTCACGCCCCTGTACCGGACCTGGGACGCGATCTCGATTCAGGGTGAGCGTTCTTGGGACGCGGTCCTCCGCAACAACGATCCCGAGGCCTTCGTCGCCGCCACCCAGGGCCAACGCGACAAGTTGGCGATGCGCCATGGCTTCCGCTACGTGCTCGACCATCCGCTCCAGACGCTTCAGCGGTCGGCCGTCAAGAGCCTCCATTTCTGGAACCTGGAACGGACCCTGGTGGCGGGCCTGCAACGCGGCTACTTCGGCCCGGCCCCGCGTCATGTGGTCCTCGGCGCCGCGGCGTTGGTCTGTGGGGCCTACGCGGTCGTGATCCTCACGGCGATCTTCGGCGGATTCGTCCGATCCTGGCCAGAGCCGAGGACCTTCGGGCTCCTGGTCTTGATGACGCTCTACCTTTGGGCATTGCACGCGGTCACCTTCGGGCACCCGCGGTACCACCTGCCGCTGATCCCATTGCTGGTCGTCTTGGCCGCTGGGGCATGTGTAGATCCCCAAGCGCTCTGGGCCCGTCGTCGCTCGCTCCGCTTCGCCCTGTCAGCCTTGATCGCACTGGTCCTGGTCGGATCGTGGGCCTGGGACCTGGTCTCTTCGACGGAGACGGCGATGGCCTTCGGGTCGTCCGATCCCTCGTCGGGCTCTTGAGAAGTGGTCCGGAGGCGACGCGCGACGTTCGCGGATGCCTCCGAGCGACCTCCTCAACAAGCTGGTTGTTTCGTTTCGACCCTGTGAACGCGAAGGTTGCTCCCGATGCCCGGCATCTTCGGCTTCGTACAAACTCCGATCGCGGCGGACGCCTCGGAACGGCTGACCGCCATGGTCCGCCACGCCCATCGGGAGCCCTGGTATCCCCCGGAGACCCTGGTCGTCGAGCCGGAGCAAGGCCTGGCCTGGGCCGGGCTCGCGCTGGACGCCGAAGGGGCCCAGACCCGGGTCTACCGCCATCCCCAGGAACCGATCTGGGCATTGATCGATGGGGAGATTTACGACCCCGACGAGGCCCGATCGATCCTGAGTCAGCGCGGCCAGACGCTCGAGACCAACGAGCCGGCCGAGATCCTCGCGCGGGCCTACCTGGCGGGGGGTCCCGAGGTCCTCAGCGACCTGCACGGCCGGTTCTCCGGCGTGGTCTGGGACGGTCGGAGCCGAAGGCTGATCCTGGTCACCGACCGGTTCGGGATGCGCCCGTTCTACCTGACGCAACGGCCGGATCGACTTCTGTTCGGCTCGGAGATCAAGGCGCTGCTGGCCGACGAGCACGTCTCACGCACCATCGATCCGGCCGGCCTCGCCCAGTTCTTTTCGTTCGGACACCTGCTCGGCACCTCGACCCTCTTCCGTGACATCCACGCCCTGCCCGCAGCCGCCTACTACACCTACGAGGTGGATTCCGGTCGCCTGAGCATCGACCGCTATGCCCGGTTCCACGCACCGGCGATCGATCCCAACCTCTCCGATGCGGACCACCTGGATCGGATCGACGCAGCGTTCGTCCGGGCGATGCGGCGAAGCGGATCGACGTCCCGGAGCCTGGGGGTCTCGCTCAGCGGCGGGATGGACTCGCGGATGCTCCTGGCGACGCTCGATCCGAGTGTCCGCCCGCTGACGGCGGTCAGCTTGGGGATCCCGGGCAGCCTCGACCACGACTGCGCGGCGCGGTTGGCCGAACTGGTCGGCTGCAACTATCACGCACATCACCTCAATGAAGAGTTCCTCCAAGATTACGAACACTACATGCGGACGATGGTCCGCTTGACCGATGGCCACTACATTTGCCAAGGGATCGTCATGCCGACCCTGGCGACCTACCGCGCGTTGGGCATCGAGGTCCTGCTCCGGGGCCACGCTGGCGAACTGATGCACATGCAGAAGGCCTACAGCCACTCCATCGACGCGTCGGCCGAGGCGATCGTCGATGGCCCCAGCTTGGAAGCCTGGCTTTTCCGACGGACGCGTGCCTACATGCTCGAGTCGGTCGGGGCCTCGTGGCTGGCGGGCCCGTCGATGGACGAGATGGACCAACTGGCTCGGGAGTCGCTGGCGACGAGCCTAGCCACGTTGGACAACCAAGGACCCGCCATACACGGCATCTGGCTGGCCTTCCTGCAAGAGCACTTGCGACGCGAGACGGCGATGTCGCTCCAGGAATTCAACTCGGTCACGGAGGTTCGGGTCCCGCTGCTGGACCGCGAGTTGGTCGACGCCTTGATGTCCGCACCGCCCCACCTGAAGCTGGGCGAGACGATCCAGGCCGAGTTACTCCGTCGACACCGGCCCGAGTTCCTCCGCGTGGTCAACGCCAACACCGGCGTATCGATCGGCTCGGGGGCGTTGCGACGAAAGCTGGGCACGCTCCGCCTGGCCGTGCTCCGCAAGCTGGGCGTGCCCGGCTATCAGCACTACGAGAAGCTGGGCCTTTGGCTCCGTCGTGAACTACGCGGGTTCGTCGAGTCGGTCCTGCTCGGACCGGCCTGCCTGGATCGGGGCGTCTACCAGGCCGACGGTATCCGTCGGATCGTTGGCGAGCACTTCGACGGGACCCGCAACCACACGTTCCTGTTGCTGGGCTTGATCGTCTTCGAACTCGGTCAGCAGGAGCTTCTCGACCGGACCGATGCATCGACGTCGACGGCCTCCGACGCCGAACTGGCCGGGAGCCGCTCATGACCGCGCAGACGACGCTCACGATCCCGACCGCCCGGTCCGCAATGCGTGATGAACGGCGGCCCGTCGTCTGCCAGGTCCTGCACACCCTGGAGATCGGCGGGGCTGAGGTCCTGGCCGCCGCATTGGCGCGCCGGCTCAGCGACCAGTTCCGGTTCCGGTTCGCCTGCTTAGACGGCTTGGGCACCTTGGGCAAACAGCTCATCGATGAAGGATATCCCGTCGAGGTGATCGGGCGCGGCTCGGGCTTGGATCGCGGGTGTCTCCGTCGATTGGCCGAGCAGTTCCGGATCGGCGATGTCGACTTGATCCACGCCCACCAATACACGCCGACGGCCTACAGCCTGATGTCTCGATGGCCACGTCGGCGGCCCCCCGTGCTGTTCACCGAGCACGGGCGACACAGCCCCGACCTGCGTCGCTGGAAACGGGTCGCGGCCAACCGCGTGCTCTTCCGCGCCGACGACCGAGTGATCTGTGTCGGCCACGCCGTGCGGGACGCGGTCGTCCGCAACGAGGGGATCCCCGCGTCGAAGGTCGGCGTGATCCACAACGGCATCGACCTGGAACGCTTCGCTCAAGTCGATCCCGATCCCGAGGCGGTCCGCCGTGAGTTGGGACTCGAAGCCGACGACCTCGTCCTGATCCTGGTGGCCCGGCTGGACTACCTCAAGGACCACGGCACGGCGCTATCGACGATGGCCGCCTTGACGGACCGTCTGCCGAAGGCGCGGCTGCTGCTCGTCGGGGACGGCCCGGAGCGCGGCGCGATCGAGGCACAGATCGCTGAACAAGGCTTGGGCGATCGGGTCCGGCTGCTCGGCACGCGCCGCGACGTGCCTCGGCTGGTAGCCGCCTCCGACATCGTGCTGCTGACCAGCATCAGCGAGGGGATTCCCCTGACCCTGATCGAAGCGATGGCTGCGTCCCGACCGGTCGTCAGCACCGACGTCGGCGGCGTCTCAGAGGTGGTCGAGCCGGGTCGGACCGGCCTGCTCGCCCCAGCCGGCGACCCCCAAGGCCTCGCCTCGCGGATCGTGGAACTGGCCGGTGATCCGGAGCGCCGCCGAGAGCTGGGCCTCAACGGTCGGCGACGGGCCGAGCAGCACTTCGATCAGCGGGCTATGCACGCCTCGTACGCCAACCTCTATCGCGAGATGCTCCACCATGTCGTCGACCGCCCGGTCTGAACCGGCCCTCGGCGCGATCGAACCCGATCGGGTCGACCCCATCGTGGGCGATCGTGGTGCCGAGCCCGATCGGGGGCCGACCGACGTCGTCGACCGCCTGCTCGTCTTCGCCGACGATTGGGGGCGGCACCCGTCGAGTTGCCAACACCTGGTCGCCCGGCTGATGGACCGCTACCAGGTCGATTGGGTCAACACCATCGGCATGCGTCCCCCTCGGCTCGATCGGACCACCCTCCATCGGGTCCTCGGCAAACTGGCCACCTGGACCACCCCGGCACGACGCCGACGCCCGGATCCGGAAGTCGTCTCGGTCTCCGATCGCGATCCACGCGTGCTCAACCCGATCATGTGGCCCTGGTATCGCTCGGGGTTCGACCGCCGGCTCAACCGCGACCTGCTCCGTCACCAGATCGGACGGGCGCTTGCAGGCCTCGACCCGCCTCCGGTGGCGATCACCACGATCCCGATCGTCGCCGACCTGATCGGGCACCTGCCGGCCCGGCGCTGGATCTATTACTGCCTGGACGACTTCAGCCAATGGCCCGGCCTGGACCGAGCCCCTTTGGAGCGGCTCGAGCGCGAGCTGGTCGATCGGGTCGATGAGGTCGTCGCCGTCAGCCAGAACCTCTGCGATCGGCTCGCCGGGATGGGCCGCTCGGCGCACCTGCTGACCCATGGCGTCGATCTGGACTTCTGGCGCGCTCCCGGAGGAGTAATGGATCGGTCGACCCACGGGGCATCAACCTCTGCGACCGATCCCGCGAGCGGCCTGGAACGTCCGCTGATCACGTTCTGGGGCCTGGTCGATCAGCGGCTCGACGTGGCGATGCTGGCGCGGCTCGACGCCGATCTGGAGGCCGGCACGATCCTGCTGGTCGGTCCGGAACAGGAGCCCGACCCGCAGCTCCGCCAACTCACACGCTTGGTGCGTTGGGGACCGCGAACGCTGGAGGATCTGGCCCGGCTCGGACAGGCCTCCGACGCCCTGATCATGCCGTATGCCGACCTGCCGGTCACGCGGGCCATTCAGCCCTTGAAGCTCAAGGAATACCTGGCCACCGGTCGACCGGTGATCGCCCGCAACCTGCCGGCCAATCGGGCATGGTCCGATGCCCTCGACCTGGCCGAGACGCCCGAGGAGTTCTCGGAGCGGGTCCGGCTCCGGCTCCGCGACAACCTGCCCGCCGACCAGGAGTCGGCCCGCCGTCGACTCGTCTCGGAGTCGTGGCAGGCCAAGGCCGATCGGTTCGTGACCTGGATCCATGCCGACGCCTGAGCCGCGTCGAATCGAGCCGGGCAGAGTTGGGCTGCAAACCGTCAGCGCTCGCGTCCAACCCACCAGCCACCATCGCGTCACCCAGAACGAGGATGCGCCCGGATGACTGCATCGATCTCCTCCCGTCCCGCATCCGGATCGGTCGAACCTGAGATCTCGTCGGCCTCGTCGACATCCTCTGAGGAGCGAGTCGTCCTGGAAACGCGCGTCGTCAGCGGCCAGGGCGGTGGCCCGGACAAGACGATCCTCAAGACGCCGCGCTACCTGACCTCAACCCCGTACCGGACCCTCTGCGCGTACATGCATCCGCCGGACGATCCTGGCTTCGAGGTACTCCGAGGCCGGGCGCAGGCTTGGGAGGCACCCTTGATCTCGGTGCCCGACCGAGGCGCCTGGGATTGGCGGGTCCCGGGACAGATGTTGGAGATATGCCGACACGAACGGGTCGCGATCTGGCACGGCCACGACTACAAGAGCAACGCGCTGGGCCTGCTCCTGAACCGTCGTTGGCCGATGCGGCTGGTGACGACGGTGCACGGTTGGGTCAAGCGGACGGCCAAGACACCGCTCTACTACGGGATCGACCGGTTCTGCCTCAAGCGTTACGAGCGGGTCCTCTGCGTCTCGGAGGACCTGCACCGCGAATGCCTGGCATTGGGACTGCCCGCCTCGCGTTGCGTGCTGATCGAGAACGGGATCGTGCTGGAGGACTATCAGCGCCGGCATGATCTGGCCGAGGCGAAGCGCCGGTTGGGCCTGGCTCCGGATCGGCTGGTCGTCGGCGCGGTGGGCCGGCTCTCGCCTGAGAAAGGTTTTGAGGCACTGATCGCGGGCGTCGCCGGCCTCCGTCGTCGAGGGATCGCGGTCGACCTGGTGATCGCCGGCGAGGGGGATCACCGCGATGCGCTGGTCGAGGCGATCGACCGCGAGAGCCTGGCCGAACACGTCCACCTGCTGGGGTTCTGTGCCGACCCGCGCGATGTCTACGAGGCGATCGACGTGTTCGCCTTGAGCAGCCTGCGCGAGGGGCTGCCCAACGTGCTGCTGGAGGCGATGGCCACGGGCGTGCCGTGCCTGGCCACGCGGATCGCCGGCGTGCCCCGGCTCATCGAGGACGGGCACAACGGGCTCCTGATCGATGTCGAGCCCGACCTGGCCGGCCAGATCGAACGCGCCCTGGCCCGTTTGCTCGAAGACGCCGAACTCCGAAAACGACTGGGCGTGGCCGGCCAACGCCGAGTCGCCGAGCGGCACAGCTTCGCCGAGCGGATGCGGGCCATCCGCGCGATCTACGACGAACTCATCTTCTCCGAAGGGGGGACCGGTCGATGACGGCGTTCGAAGTCTTGACCCCGACGAGCCGCCCGATCCCGGACGCCACCGCCGCCTCGGTCGAGCTGCTCGGCCCCGACCGGGATTGGAGGGCGCAACTGGACGAGATCGCGGTCTGGAGCAAGGGCCGACCGCCTCGGGCCTTGGGCCAGGACCCGGTCTGGCCCCGAGTCCTGGAGGCGGGCCTGGACCACGTCCCCTACCTCCTGGTCGCTCGGTCGCGAGGGCGACTCGGCGGAATCCTGCCGCTCTGCCGGGTCCGGTCCCGACTCTTCGGCGACTTCTTGGTCAGTCTGCCCTACCTCAACACCCACGGCGTCGTCGCTGACGAGCCGGACCTCGCCCACGCGCTGGTCGACCGGGCCGTCGCGTTGGCCGACGTGTTGGGGGTCCGCTATCTGGAACTCCGCCACGAAGCGCCCCTGGCGCACCCGAAACTCACCTCGGCCAACGTGAACAAGTTTCACATGCGTCTGGCCTTGCCGTCCGACGAGGCGGGGCTCTGGTCGACGATCCGCTCCAAGGTCCGCAATCAGGTCCGCAAGGGACAGGGGCAAGGCCTCTCGGTCACCTGGGGTCGGCACGAGTACCTGGACGCCTTCTACGACGTGCTCTGCCGGAACATGCGGGACCTGGGCACACCCGTCTTCGGACGCCGGCTCTTCCGGGCGATCCTCGACCAGTTCCCCGACGGGGCCGAACTCTGCGTCGTGCGCGCCGAAGGGCGACCGATCGCCGCGGCGCTGCTGCTGCACGGCGGGGGCGTCACCGAAGTGCCGACCGCCGGGGCGCTGCGGGCGTTCCGCCAGACCAACTGCAATATGCTGATGTATTGGGAGATGTTGCTCCGAGCCGTGGAGCGCGGGCAACACAGCTTCGACTTCGGCCGCTCAACGGCCGATTCGAGCACCTTCCAGTTCAAGAAACAGTGGGGCGCCGAGCCCGATGAGGCGTGCTGGCAACGCTATGTGCGGATCGGCAGCGGTGACGAAGTCCGGCCCGAAAGCGGTCGCTACAATCGGATGATCCAAGCCTGGCAACGCCTGCCGGTCTGGCTGACCCGCCTGATCGGCCCACCAGTGGTTCGCGGGATCCCCTGACCGCTCGGTCCCCGAACGCCAACGCGTTCGGTCGTCCTCCCTGGACCTTCCCGTATCATCCGACGGACAACGCTCCGGCCCCGACCAACATCCACGCGTTTTGACCCGAAGACCACCCCGCCGTTCAGGCCCGATCCCTCTATGCCCCTTGATCCGTCCCGGGAGACGACTGTGAGCATCGCCGTCCCATCCGAGAGCCGACCCCGAAGTGTCGAGGCGGCCCCGGCCCCGTCGACATCCCCAACGACCACGGAGCGGCCTCCGGCCGACTCCGGGCCGGTCACCGTGATCGAACGGCGGCCCGGTTGGCATCTGCTGGACCTCCGGGACCTCTGGCGATTCCGCGAACTCGGCTTCTTCCTGGCCTGGCGCGACGTCAAGGTCCGGTACAAGCAGACGGTCCTGGGCGCGGCCTGGGCCTTGATCCAGCCGTTGGCGACCATGCTGATCTTCACGCTGTTCCTGGGCAAAGTGGCCTCGCTGTCGGGCTCGTCGGTGCCCTATCCGCTCTATGTGCTCAGCGGCCTGATCGCCTGGACGTTCCTGTCGACGGCGGTCACGACGGCCGGTCAGAGCGTGGTCAACAACCACAGCCTGGTCACCAAAGTCTACTTCCCCCGGCTCCTGATCCCGATGGCCTCGGTCGGGGCGAGCCTGGTCGACTTGGTGGTCGCCCTGGGCGTGCTGGTGGTGGCCATGATCGGGTTCGGCATCCTGCCAGGCTTCTCGGTCGTCCTGGCCCCCTTGGTCTTCGGCCTGCTGGTGCTGACGACCATCGGGATCGGAGCGCTGCTGTCAGCCTTGACGGTGACCTACCGCGACTTCCGCTATGTGGTGCCGTTCATGGTCCAGGCCTGGATGTTCGCCACGCCATGCATCTACCTGCAAGATCTGGCCTCGCTGGGCGAGCGGAGCCGGATGCTGCTCCCGTTGAACCCGGCCTACGGCTTGATCCTCGGGTTCCGCTCGACGCTGCTGGGCCAGCCGCTGGACCTGCAGGCGCTGGCCGTCTCGGGTGGGGTCGGTCTGGGGCTCTTCGCGGTGGGCTGTCTCTACTTCCGCCACGCCGAGAAGCAATTCGCCGACGTCATCTGACCCAGATTGCGGTAGGCTCGTCCACTCGGAAGCCGTTGAAATGTCTTCGGATCCCAGATCTCTCGGGTCGCTCCCGGCTCGCTCCCCAGGATTAATCCGCCGCTCGCCGGAGTCGCACCCATGAAGGGTCTATTGTTCACCTATCTGTTGACGTACGGGGGGGCGATCTGCTCGCTGTTCAACCCGTTCGTCGGCCTGATGGTCTACATCTGCTTCGCGATCATCAAGCCGGAGTACCTCTGGCACTGGTCGGTGCCGGCGGGCAACTACAGCCGGATCGTGGCGATCGCGCTGCTGATGGGCTGGGCACTTCGGGGATTCGGCGATTGGCGGTTCGGGTCGGCCAAGGGCCCTTTAATCGCGCTACTGGCCTACCTCGCCTGGTCGATCTTCAGTTGTATTTTCGCGGCCAGCAATGAGGCGATCGGCTGGCTCTTTGTGGAGAACCTCTCCAAGATCGTCCTGCCGTGCGTCGTGGGCATGACCGTGATTCGGACCCGGGCCCAACTCGAAATCCTGGCCTGGGTCATCACGTTGAGCTACGGCTACGTGGCCTTCGAGTTGAACCTGAGCTACGTCAAGGACGGGTTCAATCAGATCAACGTGCTGGGCTTCGGGGGGATGGACAACAACAGCGCGACGATCGGCTTCGTCACCTCCTTCGGCCTGGCGTTCTTCCTCGGGATGGAGTCGAACGTGCTCTGGCGCAAAGCGCTGGGCCTGATCTGTGCTGGGCTGATCGGCCACGTGGTGCTGTTGAGCTTCTCGCGTGGCGGAATGCTCTCGCTGATCTGTTCGGGGCTCGCCTGCTTCGTCTTGCTTCCCAAGCGTCCCCAGCACTTGTTGGTCTACGCGATCGCGATCATTTTGGGGATCCGCCTGGCCGGCCCGGAGGTGCTCGAGCGGTTCGCCTCCGTCTTCAGCGACCCCGAGGACCGGGACTACTCGGCACAGAGCCGGCTGGACCTCTGGAAAGCGTGTTGGGAGGTCATGCTCCAGCGGCCGATCTTCGGGCTCGGCCCGGACCACTGGACGCTGGTGGCCCACGAGTTCGGCTTCACCCATGGCAAGGAGGCGCACTCGACCTGGATGCAGTTGGGGGCCGAGCTGGGTTTCCCCGGCGTCCTGAGCCTGCTGCTGTACTACCTGATCTGCGTGGGACAACTGCTGGGGGTCCTCCGCGACCGGCTCCAGTCCCATCCGGCCTGGCTGCTCCGGATCGCGCGAATGGTGATCGCCTCGATCTCCGGGTTCCTCGTCGCCTCACAGTTCGTGACCCTGGAGGGTCTGGAAGTCCCCTACTACATCACGCTCCTGGGCGCCTCGGCCCTGGTGGTGGCCTCGCGCGAGTCGGCCTGGGCCGTCTCGGAAACGGTCCACGACCCCGGCGCCGAGCCTTTCGTCGGACAAAGGGACCCCCATGTCGGCCATTACGATTGAAAACCTCTCGAAGCGTTATCGCGTCGGCGCTCACGACGCGTCGAACTACCGGACGCTCCGTGAGGCCGTCGGCCGGGCCGTGCTGGCCCCTTGGCGACGGCTCCGTGAACTCTCGCAACTGGGTTCGGGTGGCTCGGGCGATCCGGACCGGACCCACTGGGCGCTTCGTGACCTGTCGCTGCAGATCGAGCCCGGCGAGGTCGTCGGTGTCATCGGACGTAACGGGGCCGGCAAGTCGACCCTGCTGAAGATCCTCAACCGGGTCACCGAACCGACCTCCGGTCGGGTTACCCTCCGTGGGCGCGTCGGCAGCCTCCTGGAGGTCGGCACCGGCTTCCATCAGGAGTTGACCGGCCGCGAGAACATCTACCTCAACGGCGCGATCCTCGGCATGAGCCGCGGCGAGATCGACCGCAAGTTCGACGACATTGTTGCCTTCGCCGACATCTCCAAATATCTCGACACGCCGGTCAAGCGGTACTCCAGCGGGATGTACGTGCGGCTGGCCTTCGCGGTGGCCTCGCACCTGGAGACCGAGATCCTCCTGGTCGACGAGGTGTTGGCCGTCGGCGACGCAGCGTTCCAAAAGCGGTGCCTCGGCCGGCTCGGCGAGGTCGGCCGCTCGGGCCGGACCGTCCTGTTTGTCAGCCACAACATGGCCGCCATCCGCAACCTCTGCCAACGCGTCGCCTGCCTGGACCAAGGGCGACTCGACTACTTCGGCGACTGCGAAACCGGGATCGAACACTACGCCAGCCACTGTACCCCCTCGGCCGGCGGCGAAATCGACCTGACCGACCATCCCGGTCGGCTCGGCGGTCGACGGCCGATCTTCCGGACCCTCCGCCTGATTAACAGCTCCGGCGTCGTCACCGACCAGATCCTCGCTGGCGAACAACTGACCCTGGAAATCGACTACGGCGCGATCCCCAAAGCCGAGGCCTACGAGGTGGTCGTCGGCATCGACGACATGTACGGCACACGGCTCTTCACCGCAGCGACCTACCACCAAGATGGGCCGATCCCCCTGCAAGGTGGGGATCAGATCCGCTGTACGATCGATGAGCTGTCGCTGGCCCCGGGCCGCTACGCCATCATGCTCAACTCGGGGGTGCCGCCTCACAAGACCACCGACACGATCGAACAGGCCGCCTGGTTCGAGGTTCTGGGCTCGGACTACTACGGGAACGGCCGCGCCCCCAATCCTCAAGGCGGCCGGTTCTTGGTTCGCTCGCGATGGAGCCGCAACGATGGCAATGAGTCGGCCACAATCTGACCAGCAGACGCCCGGCCAGATCGCGACGGGCCGGATCGCCGACGGGCCGATCCGCGTGGCGATTATCGGCTGCGGCGCGGTGGCCCAACAGTTCCACCTGCCCGTACTGGCCGGACACGGCGAGGTCCGCTTGGTCGCCGCGGTCGACCGCGACCTCGAGCGTGCCCGACGGATCGCTCGAGACTACCGGATCGATCAGGCCGTCTCATCCCTCGATCAATTATCTCCCGACCGGGTCGACGCCGCGCTGGTGGCCACCCCGCCGGCCCACCACGCCGACAGTTGCATCGATCTGGCCGAGCGCGGGATCCACACTCTTGTTGAGAAGCCGATGGCCCCGACCTTGGCCGAGTCGATCGCCATGGTCGAAGCCGCCGAGCGCGCCGGCGTCGTCCTGACCGTCGGCCTGTTCCGACGGCTGCTGCCCAGCACCGAGCTGCTTCGTGCCCTGGTCGCCGGCCGAGCCTACGGCCGGGTCGTCGCCTTCTCAGTCCGCTCCGGCGCCTTCTACGGCTGGCCCTCCGCAACGCTCGGCAACATGCGACGCGATCAGGCCGGCGGCGGCGTCCTGCTCGACATGGGTGCGCATGTGCTCGACATGCTCCTGCACGTCCTGCCCGGCCAGGCTGAGGTGCTCAAATACCAACATAACTCGCTGGGCGGGATCGAGTCGGATTGCGCGATTCAGCTCCGGATCCAGACCGCCTCCGGGCCCGTGGAGGGGACCGTCGAAATGAGCCGGACCCGGAAACGTCCGGGGGGCATCCGAATCACCTGCGAGTCGGCCGTCCTCGCACTGCCCTTGGGGGAGAACCGCCGGGTCACCATCCACCCGCAGGGATGGGACCTCCGCGACCCGTCAGATGGCCAGCCCCGAGACGCCCGACTCTCGGCTCAATGGGACGATGCCGAGCGCCGGCACGACGGCTCGGGATACGCCGCCTTCCGTGCACAGACCGACGACTGGTTGACGGCGATCCGGACCGGTCGGGAACCTCAATTGAGCGGTCGCTCGGCCCTGCCCTCGATCGAGCTGATCGAGTCGTGCTACGGGTTGGCCGAGCCGCTGGTCGAGCCCTGGGTCACGGCCGGCCTACCCTCGGAGCGGTTCGCGTGGCGCAAGTCGGTCACCTCGAACGGCCCCTCGCCCGCGCGGATCGCCCCGGTCGCCCCGGCGGCTTCGGGAATCGGCAAACGTGTTTTGATCACCGGTGCCTCGGGGTTCATCGGTTGTCGGGTCGCCGAACTGCTGCACCTCCGCGACGGTTGGCAGGTCCGTGCCCTGGTGCACAACCCGGCCAACGCCGCGCGGTTGGCCCGCCTGCCCGTCGAGATCATTCAAGGAGATGTTCGTTCGTCGTCGCAAATGCATGACGCCGTGGCCGATTGCGATGCCGTCGTCCACTGCGCCATCGGGACCAGCTACGGCCAGGATCGCACGATCTTCGACGTCACCGTCGGGGGCACCCAAAGCCTGGTCGAGGCCGCCCTGGCCGCGCGTGTCGGGCGCTTCGTCCACCTCAGCACGATCGCCGTCTACGGCAACGAGGTCCTCGGCGAGGTCGACGAACAGACCCCGCTCCGACCCGGCAAGCACACCTACAACCTGAGCAAGGCCCGCGCGGAGCAAGTCGTCCAGCAGGCCGTTCAGCGCGGACTACCAGCAGTCCTCCTGCGCCTGGCCAACATCTACGGCCCGTTCGGGCGCACCTTCGTCATCGATCCGATCGAGAAGCTCGCCGCGGAGCGTTTCCGACTGATCGGTGGCGATCGGGCCGTCTCCAACACCGTCTTCGTCGATGATGTCGTCGGCGCCATCCGACGGGCCCTGGAACCGGACCGGAACCAAGCCGTCGGCGAGGTCTTCTGCCTCGGCGCTGACGACCGGATGACCTGGGAAGGGTACTTCGGCTATTTCGCCAAGGACCTCGGCGTTCCGCTGGTCTCCGAACCGGGGGCCGTCGACGATTCGGCCCAATCTGCCCGACGAGCCAAGCCACCGAGCCAGTCCGGCTGGCTCGGTGGCCTCCGCGCCATCGCCACCTCTGCCGAACTCCGCGCGATGGCCCGCAAGGTCCTTGAGACCGACCCCTATGGAGCCCTGCCCCGATGGACCCTCCAGCGGTGCCCCGCCATCGAGGACCGGCTCCGGAGCATGATGGGCCTTGAGTCAGCGACGATCTATCGCCACCCCAACGACAACCCCGGCCCCGGTGTGATGACCCGTCGACCCCGATCCGTCGTGATCCGCTCGGAAAAAGCGAACCGCCTCCTGGACTATCACGCCGACGTGCCGCGCAGCGAGGCGATGCGGTTGACCCTCGATTGGATCCGCCACGCCCTCGTCTCGGCGGTCGATCAGCCTACATATCCCAACGGTAGCGGTGTCCGCTCCTGAGACCCGTCCCTCATCCAGCCTCCGTGCCGCCGAGGACCCGCCGAAGGACCCGCACGATGACGATGACCGCCACGTCCGCGCCCCCTTGCCTCAGCATCGTCCTGCCGACCTACAACCGGGCTGGGTTCCTGAACGAGGCCTTCGCCTCGATCCGCGCCCAGCACTTCTCGGACTGGGAGCTGATCGTCGTCGACGACGGCAGCGTCGATGAGACCGCCGAGTTGGTCGCCGACCTTCGCCAGTCGATCGCCCAACCGGTCCATTACATCTACCAGGACAACCAAGGGGCCTACGGGGCGCGCAACACCGGACTCAACCACGCACAGGGGCGCTACATCGCCTTCTTCGATAGCGACGACCTCTGGATGCCCCATCACCTCGACGACTGCGTCAGGGCTCTCGAGGCGAACCCCGATGTCGATTGGGTCTATGGCGCCGGCCGAAAGCTGGACCACGCCACCGGGCAGATCGTCAACCCGAAGTCGTTCCTAGTCCATGGCCAGCCCCGCCCTTTCCTCCGGCTAGCCGTCGATCCGCGTGGCCCGCTCCACGTCTTCGACGACCCAGGTACGCTCCGTTGCATGGTCCTGCACGGCCTCTACTGTGGGCTGCAGAACTCGGTCTTTCGCGGGTCGGTCTTCGCCGAGCGCCGGTTCCGGACCCACTTCCGGAACGAGGCCGAGGATCAGCTCTTCGTCGTCCGCGCGCTGGCCGAGGGGCTCCGGATCGGCTACCTCGACCAAATCCACATCACCTACCGGATCCACCAGAGCAACTCGTCGGCGGCCTCGACCGAATCGTCGGTGGTCAAACGGATCGGCGTCTTCGAAGCGCTGGCCCGTGGCTACGAAGAGGTTCGCGACGAACTGCCGCTGAGCCCCGCCGAGCGTCGAGCCATCGATCAACGGCTCAGCAGCGTCTACTTCTGGGTCCTGGGCTACACGCTGCTCTGGCCCCATCGGCGACGACGCGAAGCGCTGGCCATGTGCCGACGCGGGCTTCGCCTTTGGCCCTGGGACTTGGCCTACTGGAAGACCTATATCCACCTGCAACTGCGATCCTTGGTGCCGGCCTGATCGGACCGTCTCGGGAGGTTTGCCACGATGGGTCCGCGTTCCTGGATCGGCCAGCTCGATCGCCGACGGTCCTACGACCGGTTCGATCGCCCGGTGTTCCTGCTCTCAGCACCGCGGTCCGGATCGACCTTCCTGTTCGAGATCCTCCGACGGCTCGAATCGGCCTGGACTTGGACCCATGAGATGGACGCGCTCTGGTGGAGCGTCTTCCCCTACCAACGCCACGCCGAACCGTCCGATCACGTCGGGGCCGACGAACTGACCGCCGAACGTGCCGCGACCCTCCGTCGCGAGTCGTACCGCCAGGCCATCTGGGGCCGCGAGGAGTTGCCCGGTCGGGTCGATCCGCTGTCGAAGCTGGGGCTCCGCACCATCCGCTACCTCGATAAGACGATCGCCCACGCCTTCCACCTCGAGGTCCTTCAACGGCTCTTCCCCGACGCCCGCTACATCTTTCTGGTCCGCGACGCGCGGCCGACGATCGGCTCGATGATGCAGGGCTGGAATCAGACCGGCCGGTTCGAGAAGCCCGCGCTGCAAGAGGCGCTCCGCGCCACCGGATCCGAACTGATCCACTGGGCCTACCCCGCACCGCCGGGCTGGCAGGATGTGGCCACCCGACCCTTGGTCGAGGTCTGTGCCTGGAGCTGGACTCAGCATGTGCAGTTCATTCAAAATTCTCTCCAGCACATCCCTGACGACCGCAAGACCCTCGTCTTCTACGAAGAACTGCAAGACAACCCTGACGCCTTGGCCGAACGCCTGGCCCGGTTCTGCGACCTCGAGATCGGTCCCATGCTCCAGAACTACCTCCGCGAGCGCCCGTTGAGCCGGACCACCGTCACGCCTCCCGATCCCGACAAATGGCGGCGCCTCTACGGCGATCAGATCGATCAGGTCTTGCCCACCCTCGCGCCGATATTGACGTCCCTCGGCTACGCCTGTTGAGCTAGAGGGAATCAGAACCAGAACAGAACCGGAACAAGCCGACCTGTGGTGTGGTCAACAGCCCACTCCAGACCGATCCCGAGCCCTCGTTCCAGACCTCAGAAGCCCAGCCCACGGATCGTCCACGCGCCATGCGTATCCTCTATCTGACCATGAACCCGAACCTGGGCAGCACCACGCGGACGCTCCAGCATTGGTTGGTTGCCGGTCGTCAACGCGGCCTGGTGCCCCATGTTGGGGTCGCTCAGGCCGGCCCGCTCAGCGATTGGCTCGACCGCGCCGAGATCCCCTGCCTGGTCGACCCGATGATCTGGCCGGACAAGTGGAAGCTCTGGAGCGGGATCACGCGTCTGTTGCGCATCGTGCGGGCCTGCCGACGCTGGGGTGGCATCGACCTGATCCACTGCAACGAACACGACGCCTATCCCTTCGGCGTCCTGCTGGCCCGACTGATGAATCGCCCCGTCGTCTGCCACATCCGCTATCGCGTCGAGCCGGGCTTCGCCGCATGGGCCTTCGACGGCTGGAAGCGGCCCGACGCGCTTTTATGGACCTCCGAGACGCAGCGCCACGATAGTGCCGAGGCCGTCGATCCGGTCGTGCCGCCAGAGCGTCAACACATCGTCCCGCTGGGCATCGACGTCGACGTCTTCACCGCCGATAACGCCGAGCCGGCCGAGGCCCGAGCCACCTGGGGCCTGCCACGCGACGCCTTCCTGATCGGCACCGCCAGCGCCCTGCGGCCCCGCAAGCGGATCGAGGATTTCATCACGCTGGTCGCCCGACTCGCCGAACACCATCCCCAGGTCGTCGGCGTGCTCGCCGGCGACGCGCGGCCGGGCGACGAGCCCTACCGCGAAACTATCCTCCAACTCGTTCAAGAACGCGGACTGGCCCCACGCTTCCATTGGCTCGGCAAAATCCAAGATGTCGCACGGTTCTACAATGCCATTGATCTTTTCGTTTCTACAAGTGAATATGAGACGTTCGGCATGAGCGTCTGTGAGGCGATGGCCTCGCGACGACCGGTGGTCGCCTATCGCGGCGGCTCGGTCGCCGAAGTCCTCGGCGACGCCGGCTATGTGACCGAAGTCGGCGACATCGACGGGCTCGTCGAGGAGGCCGACCGCCTGATCCGAGACCGGGGATGGCGACAGGCCAGAGGGGATGCGGCACTCGATCGCATTCGGCGCCGATTCGATCCCATGAACAGCCTCGACCACCTCGTCGCGATCTATCGCGAGCTCCGGGAGTCTCGGATGGTGCTCAAGGCGGTGGAATCGACCTGATCCGCCTCGAGGCCGCGACCCGTTCGCTCGGCAAGCAGCCCGCGCCCCAACAACCACCCCACCGGCCCATCACCATTCGGAATCGTTGTCGGCCTGGTAGGGCAGAGACACCCGGTCCGACAACCGGATCGGTACCTTATCTGGATTCGGTCGGGAACCCAACATCATGCGATCCGTACCACCCCAGCTCGCACGACTCGTCAACTCGCTCAGTCGAGGCCGGCTCAAACTTGGATGGTGGACCGCGCCATACCGATCCGCGACACGACCGATCATCATCGGGGGTTCGCCACGGACCGGATCCACTCTGCTGCGAGTCCTCCTCGATAATCATCCCGCGATCTGGATCGGGCCGGAGAACGGGGTCTTTCAGGAGGGCGGGCGAAACCGACAGGGCATGATGCATTGCACCGGACTCTCGATCCACCGACTACGACACCATTATCGCCGTGCTTACTGTCTGGGAGAGTTCGTCGATCGGACCATGGCTGAAGCCCTCGCAGCCCAAAGCAAGCCGCTCTGGGGAATCAAGTCGCCTTCGGTGGTCGACGCGATGGAAACGGTCTTCTCCTTCTTCCCCCACGCCCGGTTCATCCACATCGTTCGGGATGGCCGCGATGTCGTCTGCTCGCTCCGGAATCATCCGAAATATCGCAACGAAAACGGCAACCGCGTGCCAACCGGCATCATCAATCCGTGGGATCTCTGTGTGGATCGGTGGGTCCGAAGTACCAATCGTGGGCTCGCATTTCGGGGAAAGTCCAACTACTACGAGATCCGCTACGAATCCCTGGTGGAAGAGCCCGAGTCGACAATCAAGAGCCTCCTCGACTGGCTCGAGCTGCCCTTCCATCCGGAGATCCTCAATCATCACCAAAGAAAAATGGAGGAAGGCGTCGATTCGCCACACCCCGAAGTCAGGCAATCCATCTACCAGAAAGCAACGTCCCGTTGGAAACGAGATCTGACGGACGAAGCGTGCCGAGCATTCACGTTCGAAGCGTGCCAGCTCTTGTTGACTCTGGGCTACACATCGGATCTGGAGGACTGGAAACTGGAGGTGTGTGGACAGACATCGCCGGTTTGATCATTCGCCGAATCCCTAGATAAATCACGTGCCACACAGAGATCCGAGGCTCGACCCGGGTCACGATCCCGTCCGACCTGCCGTCTGAGTCAACGTCGATCCGAATCGACGATCCCGACAGGAATCGACTCCTCGACGAATCGACCGGCCCCGTCCTCCCAGGGGACCTGCTCGGCCCTCCATCAACTCAGGAGATCAGCGCGATGTCACTCGCCAGTGAGGATCGGATCGCGGATGACCGAGGCGCCCAGACGGCCACTCCGGTCCGCTACGTCTATCTCTGCTCCGCTATGCACAGCGGATCCACCCTGCTCAGTTGCCTGTTGGACGCGCATCCGGAAGTCGCTTCGGTCGGCGAACTCGGCTCCCACGTCGCGCGGACGGGCACCTGTTCCTGTGGCGCCAGCTACGGCGAGTGCCCGTTCTGGATCCGCTTGGAGGAGCGGGCCCGGGAAATCGGACTCGACTATGAGATCGGCAAGCCCGGCATCGACCTCCAACCGCGCAACGATTCGAGTGCTTGGGAATCGCTCTTCTACCACCAGTTCCCTCACCCGATCGTCAACCGGCTCCGTGACCTTCTCTATCGGCCGGGGAGCCGGCTCCGCAAGGCCGCCGCGATCGCCGCTGAGAAGTCGGCCGCCCTGGCCCGACTGGTCTGTGAGCTTCGGGACGCCTCGACGTTCCTGGACACGACCAAGAACCCCTTTCAACCGCGATTCCTCGTCAATCACCCCGAGATCGACCTCAAGGTCATCGCCCTGGTCCGTGACGGGCGTGCCGTCATGAACTCGATCCGCAAACGATACGGATACTCCCGGGAGGACGCCGTGGCCTCTTGGATCTGGGCCAACCGCAACATCGAGCGCGTGATCGGGCATGAGATCCCCGCCGAGGCCGTCTTTCGGATCCGCCATGAGGATCTCTGTCGATCGCCTCGCGAGACCATGAGCCGGTTGTTCGATTTCCTCGAGGTCGCCGACGTCGAACTCCCCAGCACCGAGGTGGGTGATCGGCACATCATTGGTAACGTCATGAGACGTCGATTCTCCGGCGAGATCGCCATCGACGAAGCATGGCGCCAAGACCTCAGCGATGACGATCTCGCCTACTTCGAATCGCAGGCGGGAGCCATGAACCGCCGCTACGGATATCCTCCCAACGATCAGGTTCGTTGAGTTCGCCCTCAACGAACCACAAAACACCGATCACTTCGATCGCTTTCTCGATCACACCTATTTGATATACAAACGAACAAGACGGCCGTGATCTCTTCGTCACTAGATCCTCGATCGCAATGCCCCATCTCCAGGGAGCCGGCCATGTCCGTTTCGATCGCCCCCGCATCGAACGCGCCGCACGAATCGCACGTCTTGCCCCGTGGTCCAAGGCTCAACCTGGGTTGCGGCCCCGTCCAACCCAACGGCTGGGTGAACGTTGACAACAGCCATCGTGCCCGGCTGGCGAGTCGTCTGCCTCTTCTCGACCGATTGTTGGTGAATCTGAAGATCCTGCCGCCCACCGAGTTCGGACCTCAGGTCACAATCCACGATCTGACCAAGCCGTTGCCCTACTCGGACGGATCGGTCTCATGCATCTACGCTGGCGAACTTTGGGAACATTTCGAATACCCCGATGCAAGGCACTTGACCGAAGAATGCTATCGTGTCCTGGCCCCCGGAGGGATCCTCCGCGTCTGCGTGCCCGACGGTGTCCAGTTCTGGTCGGACTACCTCAAAATCTTCCAACGGATCCACGACGGCCCGCGCTCCTCCTGGGATTCGAAACCGCTCCACGATCACGTTGCGATGTACTTCGACGATATCTGTACCAGGAACCCCGGATTCCGATCAATCGGTCATAAGCACAAATGGCAATTCGATGCTATTCAACTTATCGTGATGTTCGAGGAGGTCGGGTTCGTCCGCGTCGAGCGGATGGCCTTCCATCAGAGTCGGATCGACCACGTCGACCACGTGGAACGATCCGACTTCCTCATCGTGGAGGGGGAGAAACCTACCTTTTAACCTTGGGCCATGATCAGGAAGCCGTCCCCTCGGCTTTCCAGAGGACGGCCACCACGTCCATCAACTGGGCATGACCAGTCCGACGATCCGTTCGCGTTGGAAGGCCGCATTCGGAGCGATCGCGCCGGCGATCGCGATCCCGTGCTGGTCCCAGGCCTCCTGGTTGGTCAGACCGGGCTCCGGAGCGCCCAGTCGGAGAACACCGCCGTTGGAGGCATAGAGCGTCTCGGGCACAATCACGTCGTCGCGTTGGGCCTCGTAGAACAACTGGAAGTCATCGCCAGCAACGCCGTTGTAGGACGTGACGAAGACCTGATCCAACTGGATGACGTTCGACTCGTTGCGGCCCGGTTCGAACTTCATCTCGAGGTCGATGGCCGCCTCTGAGCCGGCGTCGCCGAAGCGGACCCCGTCAATTCGGATCTGACGAGGCTGCAGAAAGTCACTGTCGCCACCCAAAGTCGTGTACATCGTATGGACATTGATGTTGACGTGGTTGCGGAGCGACCCCCCTTCGACGGTCATCGGGCTGCCGGACAGACCCGGGACGGCCGGCATCGCGATCCCGGTCCGGAAGTTCTGGATGTCGGCGTTACGGATGACCAGGTTATCCGAGAGGTAGTCACCGGAGAAGAACCCCTGGCGAGCGCCGTTGCCCTGCTCCAACAACCCGAGATCGCCCAGGGCCGTGTAGCCGTCGAAGACCATGTTGGTCGACGGGTAGTTGTAGATCCCCTTGTCATGGATGTGCCAGACCTTCATGTCTTGGATCACACTTTCGGGGATCTGCTCGATCGCGTCGAACGAGCCGTAGCTGCCGATGAACCAATTGGAGAAACCGACTCCGATGGTCCCGTACGCCTCGTTGCCGACGAACTCGCGGACCGGGATCTCGTGGATGTTGCGGGTCACCGAAGGCGCCTCGCCTTGGGCGGCCGGTACCGTGATCTCCTGGACCTTCGTCTCGACGATCAGGAAGCCGTACGAGTTGCCACCCGTGTTCGTCCCGATGATGTTGGCCGCAACATTATCGCGGACGATATTGTCCGGGCCTCGGAGCCAGACACCCGCGCCCTGGACACCGTACGTGTCGCCGATCACCTCCTGGGCTCGGCGACCGTTGCCGAAGATCCGGCCGACGAAGTTGCCCTCGATCACATTGGCCGTCTCCGAACCCTCCTCGGCGACCAGGCCCGCACCACCCCAGTTGTGGACCACATTGTCCTGGACCAGCCCATAGTGCGACTCGTGAATCACCAAGCCCCACTTGAATTCGTGCTCCGGCAGAGAGCACGTGATGGAGTTCCCGACCGACGTGTACTGGAAGCCGTTGGCCTGAGGCGTCTCCGGACCGAGCAGGTCACGGAACTGGAGCGGGTACCGACCGCTCTGGTTGGTCCCGATGTGCGTGACCTCGCCGTCCCGATCGAACCGCGTGTCGTCGATCAATCCCAACGTCGTCCGACCAAGCAGATTGAACTGCACGTAACGCAGGTCGACATCGGCACGGCCCATGAACACGGTATGACCACGCGTCCCCAAACCGTTCTCCGACTCGACCATCACGTTGCGGCTCAGATTGGCCACATGCGGGAGGAACCGAAGCACCCCATCGGCATCGCGAGCCCCCGGGTGGTCGAACCGCAACGGTGCGCTCAGCGTCAACGTCCGGCCATCGGGGGAGATGCCCGACAGGGTGACCACCTCGAACTGACCCTCATAGCTCGGGCCCGCCGTGGTCGCCCGGATCGAACCCCCGATCAGTTGGCGGCTATCCGGCAGGAAGAGCCGATCGCCGACCTGCCAACCCGAGACAGGTTCGGCCAAGCGCAAGGTCGTGTCGCCGATCGAAGGTTCGGCCGCCATCCGGACGAAGGTGCTGTCCATCTCGGCGCCGTGCATGTGAACCGTCCCCAGACCGATCAGACCGTTGCCAATCTGGGTCGGGTCGAGATCCAAGTCGAAGGGCCGATCGGCGATGACGATCCGAGCCGTCACGTCGGCCTGAACCGGCTGAGCCACCGTCCCGACCGTCAGGGTCCCCTCCGGCTCGACGATCAACGTCCCCACCAACATTTCGGTGTCCTGGGTCGTCGAGAAGGTCAGCGTGCCCCCCTCCTGGATCGCCACGACCGCCAAATCGGGCGAGACCGTCGTGCTGTAGCTCAAAGCGTGCTGGACGCTCACCACGTCGTCGGTCGTCGGGATCCGATCCAGGTTCCAGCTCGACGGGTCGGACCAGGGACCGTCGGCGATCGAGACGATCGTCGGCTCGGCGGCGAAGTCAGGCACCGGATCATGCATTCCACCCAATTGACCGATCTGGATCGTCTCTCGGACCGTCGTCGCCCCACCATCCTTGTCGGTGACCGTCACGGTCGCCTCGATCGTCTCGGCCGCCTCGAAGGTCACCGTCGGCCGGGCGCCCGAGGCCGAACGACCCGAACCGAACGACCACGCATAGGTGAAACCCACCTGCTCGTCGATCGGGCTGGCATCGGTCGCCAACGCCTCGAAGGTGATCGGCTCACCGACCGGAAGCCGGTTCGGCGCCACCAACTCCGCCGAAGGCCGGACGTTGGTTACCATGACCGAGGCCGAGTCGACCGTGCTGTAGCCCTCCGCATCAGTCACCTGGACCGGGATGCGGAAGGCGCCATCGTCCTCAAAGAGGACATCGACGCTCGCCCCGGATGTCTCGAACCGACCGTCGCCGTCGAGGTCCCAGGCATAACTCAAGTCCGACTCCGAACCGTTCGGGTCGAAACCTTCAGCCTGGAGCGTAACAACCTGACCCTCGGCCGCCTCATAGGTGCCTCCGGTCGAAACCGACGGCTGACCCGGCGCGACCGGGTCGATCGCCAAACCGGCCAACGCGAAATGCGGATCCGATCCACCGCCATCGCGGAACCGAAGGTTCAGTTGCCCGTCGTCAACAGTGACCCGGAAACTGGCCTGGACCGAATCACGCCCCGGCGCATCGAGGCTCTCGAAGATCACCGCGCCCTCGGCCGAGATCTCCATCTGATCGTTGTTCCGGGCCGGGTCGCCGAGGACCGCCGTCACCTGATAGGTCCCGTCCGGTAGGTCGATCAAAAACGTCTGGTCGGTGCCTCGACTGAAGTCCCTGGTCAGGGGATCGGCCACGCCCCGGGTGATCCCACGCAGACCGGCCGTCGACTCCCAGCCGTACCCCAAAGACGACGAGTAACGCGGTTGGCCCACGCGCTGCCAACCTTCCGCTACCGGTCCGAAGCCCAAGTCGAGTCGGAGGCTCGGACCCTCAGGAGATTCGGCAGAGGACGCCGCCATGGACGACGACCACTGCTGGAAGGAAACAAATCCTGTAAGTGATGAGGGTACCGATGCATTCAATGAGTTCCACTGTTCAGACTCATCGTCGTGACCGGCTGGGCTGATGACCGCAGGTGTGCCTGGGATCGGCAGGGTCCCCGGAAACATCCGTGATTCCAGGGGGAGCAGACCCGGAGACCGAGGCCCGCCTCGTCGACGGCTGGGGGACGACTTGTGGCTCCAACGCCGAAGCTTCGTCGTGAACTCGGAAAAGACGTTCATCAGAGAAACGATCTTGTTGCCCCCGGCAATCCCACACTTTTCGGGTACAAAGAAAACAAACACGGATCGCCGGTCATGGTCGGCCAGCGCGGTTCGACCATGCCGTCGACGCTCCCCTCCATCGGGCGAGCGGACCTGTGGGAGTGGCCTGGTTCAACCTAAGACACGAAACGCCCGAGGTGCAAAAGCACACCTCTGAAGAATTGACTTTTAAGATGTGAAGCGATTGGTTATGACCATGAAGGGAGGAGGGGAGAATCCCCAACCAGTGTCTAGCCGAACGCCAAACGCCGATCAAGGCTTGAATCGATCCAAACCACTTTCATGACCGTTGTTCTGCATGAATGCATTTTAGCAAGGCAACACGAACTCGGACGGGTCCCCGGCGCGATGCCCCCGGCCGTTTCGCGACGGTCTGGGTCGCGTCGTGACGGATCTCCGGGCGTTGTCCGAGCCACCCCTGCCGAGCATGGTGAGGCCCCATACGTTCGCCCCAATCGGCTCGTCCTGGGGATCGCTCCATGGCCCAGGCCATCGCCACAAGATGCCATGCACGACGATGTTGCAGTTTCGAAACGCTGTTGCGATTCCGAAACACCACACGATCGCATGACGCGTTGCGTTTCTGAAACACCGCCGAAGAACCGGGCCGAGCGGATCGGAGCCCCCCGGTTCGTTCGCGCGACCCGAAGGCGAACTGGGCCCCGCGTTCATGACCTGGCGCGAGGCACGATCGCCTCATCGACGATCGAGGCGCTCCCATGAGTCCGACGACCAAGCTCTGTCACTCCAACGCATCTGTTGCGGAACGTCCCTGCCGTCTCGACGTCATCCTCAGCTTCGACATCGAGGAGCATCACCGGATCGAGGCTGCCCGTGGCCTGAATATCCCCGGAACGCTCGCCTCGGAGTACCTCCGACGTACAGACCATACGACGCGATGGCTGCTCGATCAGCTCTCGGGGGACGCGCCGAGCACCTTCTTCATCGTCGGCCAGATCGCACGCGATCGGCCCGGACTGGTCCGCGCCATCGCCGAGGCCGGCCATGAGGTCGCCAGCCACAGTTGGGCCCATCAACGCGTCCTGGACATGAGCCCCGAACAGTTCCGGACCGACCTACGGACCAGCAAAGACGCCCTGGAACAGGCCGCCGGCCAACCCGTCGTGGGGTTCCGTGCGCCGACCTTTAGCATCACGTCCCGCAACCCTTGGGCGATCGACGTGCTCGTCGAGGAGGGGTTCATGTACGACTCCTCGATCTTCCCAGTCCACCACGACCGCTACGGCGTGCCCCATGCGCCCCGGGATCCGTTCCTGGTGCGCGGCGAACGCTCCACAATCCGCGAGCTGCCGCCGGCCACCTACCGGCTGGGTCGTCTCAACATTCCCACCGGCGGTGGCGGTTACTTCCGGCTCCTGCCGCGCGTCGCCCTCAGCCGGACGCTCGGTCAGATCGCGCGGAGGCGATCGCCAGCCGTTGCAATGCTTTACTTCCACCCTTGGGAGTTCGATCCGGATCAGCCCCGACTCCCTTTGAACCGGGCCAACCGATTCCGGACCTATGTCGGACAGGGTCGCTCGCGATCGAAACTGGCCGCCCTGATCGGACAGATCATTCGGTCCGACTCGACCTTTCGAACGGCCCAACACATTGCTGAGACAAACCACGACATATGGGAGGACGCGACGACGATTGACCTGAACGGATCGCACGGGCTACGATAGCTTCGGCAACGTTTGATGCGATTCCCGTTCCTCGGTTCACCATACCCGAACGTCGCATCACGGTCTTCGGCTTCGCCCCATCGTCTCTTTCGGCCCACGACGGGTCGGTTGCCTCTGCGTCCTCCCCCCTGCTCATCCTGCGCGGAGGTTCCCCCGACGCGTGCGATGATCCGGGCCTTCGCCCCGGACTTCCCTGTGTTTCCTTGACCCTCTCGCACCTCGGAGTGTGTCTCAATGACTAAGCATCTCGTCGCCGCGACCGTCGCCGTCCTGGCGTTCGGCCTGGCGACCCAAAACGCTCAGGCGGTCCTCGCGATCGACCTGAACATCACCGGCTTCAACACCGGCGGGATCATGAGCACCGTCACCGACAACGGTGCCGGCGACCTCGACCCCACCGTCGGAGCCATCACCGTCACCGCCATTGGGGGTGACCTGACCCTGAACGTCTTCAGTGGCGCCGGCACCCCGGTCACCGGACCGGCCCCGCCGGCCCCCAACTTCACCATCGTGCTCAACACCCAGCCCGGGCAACTCGCCTCAGGCGTGGGCGGCACCATCGACGTGGCCGTCTCCGAGACCAACCTCGACTTCGGCCTGGTCGGACCGGTCGACGCGGCCGGTAACTTGTCGGTCGGCGGCAACCTGTCGGCCAGCAGCAGCGCCGAGGTCCTCGCCTTCGTCGACGACAACAACGGGCAATTCACCACTGCCCCGGGCGCCGGCGTCACCCAGTTCGGCCCGGTCAACCTCACCGGCATCACCGGCGGGTCGGCTGGTGGCAGCGCCCTGGTCGACGGCCTGTTCTCGCTGACCGTGCAGCAGATCATCACGCTCGCCCCCGGCTCGATCGGTGGCAGCGTCGACACCAGCTTCTCGCTGGCCGTTCCCGAACCGCGCACCATCGCCATCGCCGGTCTGTTCCTGGCCGGCATGGTCGTCGTTGGTGCCCGTCAACTGCGCCGTGGTCTCCGCAGCGAGCCCACCCTCGTCTGATCCCGGCCAACCCGTTTTTCCCGTCTCGTCCCGTCCCGGCCCCCTATCGGGCCGGGACGGACTACACACCCTTCAAATCAGAACTCATCGGCACCTAACGAGCTTCCATTAACTTATTCGGCTCGGGACATCCAGAGCCCAACTCACGGGCCTTCTGTTGACCGGCCTCCTCACCATCCAATGATTTCCCGCATCGAAGCGACTGCAATCCTGTGGCCCGCATTAAACTAAAAATCAATGCGATGCCTCGACATACCCGATCCCTTGCGGCCCCTCGCAACCAATCAATTTATTCTCATAGATAATTTTACAAAGTTGTGTTTACTATCAATTCGCGCCTAAACGCAAACGCTTAGGAGTCGAGCATGGACTTAGTGACGGGTGGAGCGGGGTTCATCGGGTCGCATCTG
>CAZSSM010000046.1:14920-57374 GCA_964609385.1 uncultured Planctomycetia bacterium | reverse complement strand
GGCATCGCGGCTGAGCAGGTCGAGCAGGCCGAGGCCGGTGAAGCCCAGGCCGGTCTGCCAGAGAAACTCGCGGCGAGTCCGGCCGCAGAACGACCGGGATTGCGGATGCGGTTGAGACATGGCGTGGCGTCGTCCTTCGGAGCAGTCCGGGCTTCGAGGCTCGGGATTGGGTTCGGGATCCCCGTTTGTGGAGGCGATGGATTAATCGAGGTAGAGGAACTCGTTGAGGTTCAGCACGACCAGGCAGAAGTACTTCCGCGCGGTGGGCCGATCGAGCCCGTCGTCCTGGAGTCCTTCGATGAGTTCGACGCCGCGCCGGATCTCGAGGTCCTCGGGAGTGCGTCCGGTGACCAGTTGCAGGGCTCGCGCCACTTGGGCATCGAGGGCCGCACCACTCTCGAGGTCGATCCGTTCGGCCAGCAGCGATGCCTGGCGATTGAGGAACTCGCTGTTGAGCAGATTGAGCGCCTGGGTCGGCTGAGTGGTGGCGAACCGGACCGGACAGGAGACGTCGGGCTCGGCCACGTCGAAGCTGTCGAGGATCGGCGTGGTCAAGGAGCGCTTGATGTGAATGTAGACGCTCCGGCGGGCCCGTTGCTGGGCGCTCGACCGCCCCCAGCCGTCGCCAGGCCGCGACTGCCCTTGGAGGTAGGCGCGGGGAATGATCGGGTAGAAGCCCGGTCCGCCCATCGTCAGATCGAGCGTCCCGTTGACGGCCAGCAACGAATCGCGGATCTCCTCGGCGTCGAGCCGACGCATCGAGAACCGCCCGAACAGCTCGTTGTTGGGGTCCTCGGCCAGGGCGGTCGGAGCCGGCCTCGAGGACATCTGGTAAGCCTGGGACGTGACGATCTGCTTGTGGAGCGGCTTGAGACGCCAGCCCCGTTCGATGAACTCCGAGGTGAGCCAGTCGAGCAGTTCGGGGAAGAGGGGCGTCTCGCCGAGCTGACCAAAGTTGTTGGGCGTTCCGACGAGCCCACGACCGAAGTGATACTGCCAAACACGGTTGACCATCACGCGGGCGGTCAGGGGGTTCTCGGAGCTGGCAATCCAGTCGGCCAACGCCCGGCGCCGGCCAGTCGAGGGGGCATTGGGATCAGGAGTGGGCAGAACCGGGTCCGGCGCGCCGAGGACTTCGGGGAAGCCCGGCTCGACCGGATCGCCGGGCGCGTGGGCGCTGCCGCGGATCAGAACGTGGGTCGTCGGGGCTTGGGGGCCGAACTCGCGGACCGAGAGGGCGCGGGGCAGTGGGATGCCCCCTTCGTCCTCGAGCCGTCGACGCTCCTCAACGAGGGCGCGATAGCGATTGAGGTCCTCTCCGTTGAGCGCGGGCGGAGCCAGGGCGTCGAGGGCCCGTCGACGACGCTTGGGATCCTTGACTTGAGCCAGCGCTTCGCGCTCTGACTCGGGACGGCTGGCCTGGATGATCTCATCTAAAGTGGCGAGCGTCTCGTCGACGTCCCGGATCCGACGTCGGAGTTGTTCCTGCTCGGCCTCGTGATCGCGCATCTGCTCAAGCGTGGCGATCTCGGTCAGGATGTGGTCATCGTTGTAGGCGTAGGGCTTGATGTTCCGGAAGAAGGCCAGGAACCGGTAATAGTCGGTCGTCGGGAACGGGTCGATCTTGTGATCGTGGCACCGGGCACAGTTCAGGGTGATCCCTAGAAACGTCTGCGATGTGGTCGTCAGGATGTCGTCGAGTTCGTCGAATTTGGCCTGGAGTCGATCAGTCGGCTCGTCGTCCCAGATTCCCAGGCGGTAGTAGCCGGTGGCGATGATCGACTCGGCGTCGGCGTCGTCCAACTCGTCGCCGGCCAGTTGCTCGCGAACAAACCGGTCATAGGGCTTGTCCCGGTTGAAGGCCTCGATGACGTAGTCGCGATACCGCCAGGCGAACGGCTTGGCGCGGTCGCGTTCGTAACTGTTGGTTTCGGCAAACCGGACGACGTCGAGCCAATGTCGCGCCCAGCGCTCGCCATAACGGGGCGATTCCAGGAGCCGGTCGACAAGGTCCTCGTAGGCGGTCGGTGAGTCGTCGACCTCGAAAGCGGAGACCTGCTCGGGGGTGGGGGGCAGGCCGGTCAGGTCGTAGCTGAGGCGTCGGATGAGCGTCCGACGATCGGCCCGGGGTGCGGCCGGGATGCCGAACTCGTTGCGCGTGGCGGCCAGGAACGCGTCGATCGGGTTGGCCTCGGGTCCGAGTTCGGGCATCTCGGGCACTTTGGGCCGGACGATCGGCTGGAAGGCCCAGTAGGCGCGATCCTCGTCGGTGATCATCGAGGTGGGTTCGGGCTCCTCTGGCAGTTCCTCATCCGCACCGGGGGTCCAGGGTAAGCCCATCGCAACCCAGCGGGTCAGGATCGCGATCTGCTCATCAGTCAGCTTGCCGGTGGGCGGCATCTGAAGCCCGTCGTAATGGATGGCCTCGAGGAAGGTGCTGGTCTCGATTGAGGGGGGCTCGTCGGACTCTAGGTCGACGGCCGGGCCGAGGTCGCCGCCCCGAAGCAGGCCGGCGCGGCTGGTTAGCCGAAGCCCACCCCGGATCTTCTTGCCACCGCCGTGGCATCGGAAGCAATTCTGTTCCAGGATCGGCCGGACCTCCCCCTCGAAGAACCGAACCTGATCAGCCGTCGGCTCGAAGGCGACGCGATCGGCCTCGGCCTCCACTTCGGCATGGGCCGGAATCCACAGAACACTTAGAAGAAACAGCCCCATCGTCATCACGACTCGACCTGACATCACGCCCCTCGTCTCATCACCTCGACCGCCTCGACACACCCGATCGCCCGAGACCCAAGCGTTTCGTCGGAGGCTCATTCAATCTACCTAAAGCGGTGATATTCAACAAAGATTTTCGCGATCGGGGTCGCCCTGGAGGCATTGCCGTTGAGAAAATCCAATGAAGGCCTCCTCCTGGAGCGAATTCATCGACCTCGACAACGCTCGGTCCCCCCTTTTTGACCAAACAAGCCGATCACTCCAGGATCACCGTCGCCGATGCCCGCACTCTGCTTTGGCTCGCTCCGTCATGCCGGCCGGGTGCTCCCCTCGACCGGCCGGCCACGATCACCGAGCTCCACTGGTTGACCGGTTGGCTGGAACTCCGGCGAGGCGGAAGCCCAGTGGCTGCCCGCGACCGACGGCCCGGCCTCCTTCCGATAGGCTGCGCGTACGAACCGCCTGAGGAAGTTCCACGACCCTCCACGGCCTACACGCCTGACGCCCACTGATGGTCCCGCCGGATCCGAAGAAGGGGATGCGCCACGGTACTCCGACTCATACCAGTCCTGGCACCACTCCCAAACATTCCCGTGCACACCAAAGAACCCTCGAACATTCGCTAATTTTAAACTTATCGGATGGATTATATGCTTGCCATCTGACCGATGCCAGCCATAATCCTCGAGGTGCAGCTCGTCGTCTCCGAAGCAATAGGCCGTCGTCGCTCTTGCCCGACTCGCGTATTCCCACTGTGCATCGGTCGGAAGCCGGTATTCCCAGTCCGCAAGGAGCAGACCCGGTTGACCGATCGCGATCGGTCAACAAGCTACAGAGTTCCGCTGCATCCTCCCAAGAAACACTCTCCACCGGAAAACACCCGACTCCTGGTCACGAATCTCACCTTCACCCTGGCTCGTTGGAGAGAACCAACTCGGGTTGGCCCCCATGATCGACTTAAATTCCACCTGCGTCACCGGATACTGGCCCAACCAAAAGCCTTGGGTCAGAATCACCTCGTGTTGCAACTCGTCACCCTCCCGCCCAGGCTCATCCTCTGGGCTGCCCATCAGGAACGTCCCCGGGGGAGAATACCGCATCAGGAACTGCCGCGACGGGTCATCCCGGTCCAACTGGCGCACATCAGTCGAACCCGGACATCCTTGGGGTCAAGGATGTGATCAGAAGACCGATCCCGAAATGGGTTGAGTGCGTTCGTGATTCGAGGCTTACCGCTGTTGCGAGCGGTCGTCGATGCGGCGTTGGGATTCTGGGACGATCGATGCCGACGAATCAGACGAGGCAGGGGTGGGATCGGGGATGACCGCATCGATCGCGGTGACGGTGACCGGCGGGATAAGTCCGGGCCGGGCGGGGGTCGGGTCGTCGCCGTGCACCGGCCCGGCCAGGGCGGGCTCGGGCAAGTGGGCGAGGTGCTCCAGCAGGATTCGGCGGACCTCCTGGATCGCCTGCGGGTTGCTCTGCACGCCGTGGTCGGACCGAACAACCAGCTCGCTGACCGAGCCGGGGAACCGAGCGCTCTGATAGGCCACCACGCCGTCGTTCATCGCCTCGACGTCCTTGAGGATCTTGCGGTAGCCGATGATCGAATGGACGGCCACCTCGGGATCATGGCGCATGGCCAGGAGGCTGCGGAGGACCGGGCTGTCGGGGTCGAGCATCTCGATGCTGTTGGGGATCCGCCGCCAAGCCTCGGAGTTGAAGACGCCCGGGTTCTGGCGGATCAGCAGATCGACGAAGTCGTTGTAGCGGCCAGGTTCGCGAATCAGGCTGGCGCCGAGGCGTCCGAGGAAACCGCTTGCCATCTGCGAGCCGCGGTGCGGGGTGGCTAGAAAGACGACGCGTCGGACCCAAGGGACCGGCTCGAAGAAGGTGTAGCGAATCAGCTCGTCGATCGCCGGACGCGGGCCCTTGATCCGCTCGATCGGCTGATTGCTGATGATCCGCCAGAGCTGGTTGTCGCTGTGCACGATCATGGCATGGGCCAAAAGACCGCCCATACTGTGACCCATCAGGACCATCTGGTCGAAAGCGGGATCAGACCCGACGGGGTTGAACGTCTGGGCCGCGCGATAGAGGGTCTCGCGCAGCTCTGCGGCGGCGATCGGGATCGGCGCGCCGGTCGGGTACATGTAAACGAAGAACTGGAACCGACTGGTGATCCGCGAGTCGCCCAGCAACTCGTTGATCATCGGGACCCAGGCCAGCGGGTTCGAGCCCAGACCGTGGATCATGACCACGGGAATCTTGCCCGGCTCGTAGGGTCGAACGAGCATCAGGCCGCTGCGGTCAGCCAACTCCTCAGGGCGGAGCAGCCCCTTCCAACCCAGCGTCTCCCACTCAGTCTGCGACCACATGTAGGCCAACGGCGTGGAGAGGTCCGACTCAATGGCAAGGACCTGGGGCGGCTTGCCCACCGACCGGTAGTGGACCGGGTCGACCAAGTCGAGCACGCAGGTCCGACACGGCCCGCGATCCTCGATCTCAGGGCAGGCCAGCTTCGAGGTCGGCCGTAGGAACGCGGTCAGCGGGAATGCCATCTCGGGCGGGTTAAAGGCCGACTCGGGCCCCTCCCGCTCGTGGGTCCGGCGGACAGCGATCAGCGGGACCCCGAGCCCGTACTGGTGCGTCTTGGCCGGCAGGCCGGAGACCTCGAAGTCGGTGGCGCGGATCAAGGCATGGATATCGTCGGGGCTCCAGATCGAGGGGGGCATCCCGAGGACCAGACCATGCTCGCGGCCCCGGATCCGGAACCGATACGTCCGGTCCGGCCCGAGCGGTGCGCCGGCCAAAAGGACCCGGACCAAGCGATCGACCCCCATGTTGTACAGGTCGATGGCCAGGCGAAACCGCGGGTCGGAGACGAACCGCTCGGCGGCCAGCTCGGGGGAGAACAAGTAGTCGTACGCATAGGCCGACGTGTCGATGAAGTGGCCGAGGACCTCGGCATTGCGTGGCCAATCAAAGAGTCGATCCTCCAAACGTCGGCCCTCGATCCAGTTCAGCTCGGCTAAGGCGTAGACTAGCTCGGAACTGGGCCGCTGTCGGACGTCGCGCTCCAGTTGGAGGATCGCCTGGGACGGTTGTTGGTCGTAGAGATCGGCCAGGCCGAACCGAACGAGGGTCTCGTTAGTCCGCTCGCTCGGCCGATCCATCCCGATCAGGCTGCGCTGCCAAGCGCGGGTGCTCTGATCGGTCCGACTGGATCGGATCCGGATCTCGCCGATCGGTTCATAGGCCAACGGGCTCACCGCCACGAGGACGGTCATCGCAAAGCAAAGAGAGATCATCGAGGCCACTCCATCGGCCGGGTCGCGGTCTCTTCGCCTCCCACGACGTACGGTCTCCACGTTGGCCGATCCTCGGGAGGGACGCAGAGACGGTCGCAGGGCGTGGGCATCATAGGGACCTGCCCCCAGGCGTCAAGCCGACTGCCGGCCCTATCACGAGTCGATCCGGATGATCCGTCTCCGAAGCGCTCAGTCCTGGAGTCGGGGCAGCTTGGCCGGATCGAAATCCTTGAGCGTGGCGGCGGCGGCGTCCTTGGCCGAGACCTTCACCTCGTCGACGCCCAGAGGCCAAGCGATGCCGATCTCCGGGTCGTTCCAGAGCAACGAATGCTCACATTGCGGGCGATAGTAGTGTGTGCAGAAGTAGCAGACCAAGGCCGTCTCGCTGGTCACCAGGAAACCATGAGCATACCCCTCGGGCACGAAGATCTGGTTATGAGTCTCGGCCTTGAGCGTGGCGCCGTACCACTGGCCGTAAGTCGGCGAGTCGGGCCGGATGTCGACGGCGACATCGAAGACCTCGCCTTCCAAAGCCATTACCAGCTTGCCCTGGGGCTCGGGGTTCTGAAAGTGGAGCCCCCGCAAGACGCCGCGCGCTGATCGAGACAAATTGCTCTGGACCATCGGACGCGGCACGCCGGCCCCCGGATATCGCTCAAGGTTCCAGAGTTCGAGGAAATAGCCCCGGGGATCACCGAAGACCTTCGGCTCGAAGACCAGGACACCGGGCAACGGGGTCTCGATGACATTCATCGGTTCATGCGTCCGCTCAGAGGTAGGAAAGGATCCAATGATGAATAATGATGATCGCGCGAACGACCGTTGAAGGACATCGGATCAGTCCACCTCGACGTCCTGCGCTCGATCGTCAGCATTTCACTACACCTTAGCGGTCCGGCTCGGGCAACGGAACAGGGGCGTCGTTGAGGATCGGGGGCTCGTCAGGGAGGCTAGCCCGGAACTCCGCGGAGAGTTCGTCATGCTCCAGTTCATCGAGCAGATCGGGACGGAGATCGCCGTGTGAGTCGAAGCCACGCACCAGTCGCTGAACGCCGAGGTGCCAGCCGACTCGACTGACCGGCCCGGCCAGGAAGGCTAGGCTCAACAGTGATGGTAGGAGCCAGGTCGCCGGGCGTCGGGGGATCAGCCGGGCCGTCACGCCGACGGCTTCACCGATCAACAGGTAGGCTGACGGGATCAAATAAAGGATCAGCCGCCCGTGGAACGGATAGGCTTCCAGCCGCGAGGCGATCAAGGCGAACGCCCAGGGGGCTCCGAGAATCCAGGCCCGGCCAGGCGAGCGCCACGCCAGCACGATCGCGCCCACAAGCGTCAACGTCAGCCCGACGACGCAACTCGGCCATTTACCTCCGGGCACGACGAAGCCGACCGGGAAGTCGAAGGTATTCAGGATGTGCAACAGCAGTCGGCGCGCATCCTCTAGGTTCGTCGGAGGAACCGGCAGGAATGCGAAGTCCCACCAAGCCTCCATGAACCCGTCCGGGTCGAGGATCCCCCGAGCCACCCGATAGCAGAGCCCGAAACTAACCAGCCACAACACGCCTAGCCCCGATAGGCCGAGCAGCTCACGCCAACGCCGATAGGCGAGCGTTGAGGCCACCCAACGCAGACCGATCGTTGCCAAGACGAAGACGATCGGGAACGAGAACCAAGGCGCGATCAGCCCGAAGAGCCCGGCCAAGCCCCAGGCCCGATGTCCCGTCAGACGGCTGTCACGGACGCCAGGCAATAGTAACGCCAGGATGGCCAACACCACGTCACACGAATATTGCTTCAATTCCGATGCATAATAGAGGAATTCGTATGAAAGCGCGAGCATTCCGACTGACAGCGCAGCGCCTTCACGTCGGATCCACATCAACGACACCGCGCCCATGGCGATCATGGCGATCAGGCCCATCGCCAACGGGAACGCGCGGGTCGTCAATCGGGAGGCACCGAAGGCCCGAGCAATCAGTCTCTCGACGATCAGAAATCCCGGAGGCGCAAGCTGATTTTCGGGCAGGACCCGATCGAACTCTAGGATCGGCTGACCCTCGATGCTCAGCAGGAGTAGCTCCTCGTCGCCATACCAGAGTCGGGTCTGTGCATACTCCCAGACTTGCAACGTCATCCCCAAGGCCACCAAGGACCAGACGACCGCCGTCCAGGTCCAAGTGACGCGGAGGTTGCGAAACCCTTTGCGCTCACCCCGCGATTCGCCCACGCCATCGGTCAAGGCACCCGCCATCGGTCCCGGACTCCCCCGAACACTTCGTCGCCAACCTCAAACGGAGCGTATCTCCCAGGCGGGCTGGTGGACAAGACCTGACCTCTTGGGGTTCGGAACCAAGGAACGCGGGCATTCATAAAACGTCCTAGTGGGTTGGCCACCACACACGGATAGCTTAACGGAAACCACCAACGCTGAAGCCGCCACCACCACCTCCGCCGCGGAAGTCGCCGAGGCCGAAGAATTGCGTCGGCGGCGTGTAGACCGAGCCGACGGGCGTGAGAAGGTCACCGCGCGAACGGCCCGCGATGATCAGCACGCCGTCGCGGACCACGAAACCCGCGTCGAGCTGATCGAGTACCAGGACCAAACAAGTCCGAAGCTTGACCCCAACCAAGTCGATGGTTACTTCTTGATTAAGACTCTTAATCGACATTGGGTCAACATAAATTGGAATTCCAAAATCCATATTTATGGTTACTGTTTTTCTTTCGATGAAATCAAGCACTTCTTCGAGCGAATAGCTTCCGTCGGGAAATTGCATCGGCAATTTCGTATCGAGAATCTGCTCGATCACGGCAGTTCCTTCCGGATCGCGGTCCTCTTTTGGCCAGTAGAGTGGAGGGATCTGGGGCTGGGTCGAACTGGGCTGCATCGCTGATGCCATTGCGCCGGCGAAGGCTTGCGGACCGGTCTGGACGGGCGACTTGTCGCTGGTTTCTGGCGGGGGATCGTCACCCCGCAGAGGCCCCCAAGCCATGGCGGTTAGGGCCAGGACGGCCACGGTCATCGGTCCGTAGAGGCGGATCAGAGGCCGATTCATCGTCGGGAGCTCGCTTTCGGTTCTCAGGAATCGAGGGTCCAGAAATAGCTCACCCGCACCACTGCAGGCGACTCGTTGTTATCCGGAAGTCAGAGACATCTCGATATTCGAAAGTTCTACCGAAAATTCACCTATCACGTCATGAGCACTCGGTGGGCGATGTGAATGAAGGGGTGGTTCAGATGCCGGTGGCCTCGGCGATCTGCTCGCGACGATCGTCTAGCAGTCGACGGATCTCGTCGACCCGTTCGGGGACGGTGATGATCAGGACACCGTCCCGGACCAGATACACGGCGCCGAGCTGCTCCAATACCAGGGTCAAACCGACATCGAGCCGGACGTCGGTGAAATGGAAGTCGACTGGTTCATTCATCGAAAGTTCATACATCCCAAATCCAACATGATCGACAAACAGGCTGATTTCTGACGAGATTTGGTTTCCTCTCGGAACCCCCGATCTCCGCAGAGTCTTTAGAAGCCCACCGAGAGTCTCATCCGTCAGATCGTTCGATGAAAGATCCAGCCGCTGAGACAGGGACTCACGGATCGCCGCAGTCGTTTCGGGGTCGAGGTCGGGGAGGGCTGACCCGACATTCTCCGCGATCGCGTCGCTCTCCGGGTCCTGGATGGGCGTGATGGTCGTCGAGATCTCCGACTCGGTCAGAGCGACGACCGGCGGAGGAGGCGACTCCGCACCGAAGCCCCCTCGACCTCCGAAACCCTGACCGAGCAGGGGACTCCAGGAGAGCGTACCGACGGCCAGGACCAGCGCTGCGGCCGGAACGAGCGTGCGCAGGGAAGCGAACATCATTTCAGAGAGCACCTGATTCGCAAGGGTATGGGTGAGAGTCGATGCGGCACCGGTCGCGCCGGATCGGTTGGCGAAGGCGGTGGCTGCCCTGGCGGTCTGGCCGATCATCTCGGGAGTGGGCTGCGCGTGGGCAGTCTGCGCGGCCAACTGTTCGGTGACGATCAGGGTGGCCAAGGCGGTGGCACCGGGCACGAGCCCTCGACGTCGGAGTCGGTCTTGGAGCTTAACGCGGGCCGCCGCGAGTCGGCTCCGGACCGTGCCGACCGGGCAATTCAGGGTCGAGGCGGCTTGTTCATGGGTGTGGTCCCGGAGGTAGCAGAGGACGACGACCTGACGGAGTCTCTCGGGCAATCGAGAGATCTCCAGGTCCAAGGCAGCGCGGAGGTCAACCCGTTCCAGCTCGGCCTCGGGTCGCGGGCTGGGCGTCGGTCCGTCGAGCAGCTCGGCCTGGGCCACCATCGCGCGGTGCCGACCGTCCCGACGTCGACGCGCCGTCCGCACGCGAATGGCCACACGGGTCGCCACGCCGTGCAGCCAGGGGCCGAGGGCCTGGCGGTTCCGGATCCGCCGCGCGCGGCGGGCCAAGACCAGGAAGACGGCCTGGAAGGCGTCGTCGACGTCAGGGCCACCACCCAGGATCCGCCGGCACGTCCCACGGACCATTGGTCCATGAGCATGCACCAATGCGTCGAAAGCCAGGCCGTCCCCGCGCTCCAAGAACCGGTCCAGCAGGCCCGCGTCGTCCAGGCCACCCAGAGTGCCCTCATCGTAGAGTCGGACAACCCAGCAAGGCGGCCGCCCTTCGCTCCCGAGACCGTGGCTCGCGTCCTGAAGCATGTTCCCCCCTTCGGCGAGATCGCCAGAGATGTCCGAGCGACAACCATCAACTCAGCCTACCGCCGGATCGTCGCGGAATCCCGGGGCCCGTCTCATCGTTGGACGTGTGATTGAAGCCGAGCATGGGATCCGCGTTGTCATCGCGATCGTGCTCGTCATCGTTCGCGTCCTCGGGCATGATCGAAGGGACCAGTCGAGGATCCTCCTGATCATCGATGATGAGCACGCCGTCGCGGACCACAAAACCGGCACCCACCTGCCTGAGGAGCAACTCCAAGGAGACCTCCAGCCGGACCCCCTCCAGGTCGATCTCAAAGACGCTGGAGTCCTCAGGCGAGTAACCTAGCTCGACATAGTGGATCGGATCGACGTAGACCGGGATTCCGTTGGGGTACTCGTCGCAGGTGGTTTGGTCCCGGATCGTCTCGACGATCATCGGGAGCGTCGTGAGGCCACGCTCGAAGTGGAGCGGAATGCGTCGCTCCAGGATCTGGCGGATCAGACGGGTCCGCTCGGGATCGCGGTCGGGTTGAGGCTCGGGGCGTTTCTCCTCCTCATCGTTGCCGAGCCCACCGCCACCGCCAAAACCACCAGTGAATTGGGCGGGCCATTGCGGTTGCCTGTACGTGTCGGATGAGCCAGACACGGAACACTCGACGGCCGTCGGACTCTTGAAGAAAACAAGGGCCGAGACCATCGCTAGGCCCAGACCGATTAGACTCATCGATCGGAACACGCTCATGGTGGAGCATCCTCAGGTTGTGGAGGTCAGTTCGGAACCGTCGGAGAGCGGTTCGACGAGTAGAACTCGACCGAGATCTCAGTTCGAGGCTTGGTCGGGATTTAGAAATGGACTGTCGGGGAATGTGCCCATCGGCGGCCGGTCCGATCGCGCTTTTTCGTGGTTTTTCTCATCAAAGACGGCCGATCATCGGCGATCCAGGCCGTCGTCCTGTCCCAATAACTGTGGTGAGCGTCCCGGAAGACCTGAGTTTGGCCTTGATCGGACTGGGTGTTGCGGCAAGATTGGCCGCGTGGAACAAGGTTCGGCGACGATGTGGTGCGCTCGCTCCCAGATCGAGCCCCATCCTGAGATCAGTTGCTGCTGGACCTCAACGAACGACGGCTCCTGACCGAGGCATCGCGAAGCACCGCGTGGAGATCGGATTCGTCGAATACCGCAATGTGTCGGTGTCGGTCGGGAAGCCCCCAGACAGGACAGGGAGGTCGCGAAGGACGATGGACTCGACAACCGAGCCGTCCCCGTTGACGGTGGACTTGAGCGGCCAGGTGGCCTTGGTGACCGGAGCCTCACGCGGGATTGGCCGGGCGATCGCCGAAAACCTGGCCCGCTGTGGCGCATCGGTGGCCGCCGTGGCGCGGAGCCTGGAAGGTTTGCAAGGCACTTTGGAGGCGATCGCCAGTGCCGGCGGCAAGGCCCAAGGGTTCGCTGGCAGCGTCGCCGAACCGGCCGACGTGGAGCGGATCGTGGGCGAGGTCGATTCGGCCTTCGGCGGTATTCAGGTCTTGGTCAATAACGCTGGGATCACCAAGGACGGCTTGTTCCTACGCATGGAGGACGAGGCCTGGGATGCGGTCATCCAGACCAACCTGCGTGGCACGTTTCTGTTCTGTCGTGCCGTGGGCGCCTTGATGATGCGCCAGCGTTACGGGCGGATCATCAACATCACCAGCGTGGCCGGCCTGGTCGGCAATCCGGGCCAGGCCAACTACTCGGCCAGCAAGGCGGGGGTGATCGGGCTGACCCGGACGATTGCGCGCGAATTGGCCGGTCGCAAGATCACCGTCAACGCGGTCGCCCCTGGGTTCATCACCACCGATATGACCGACACGTTGCCGGAGAAGATCAAGACTGAAGTGGTCGCGCGAATCCCAGTCAAGCGGATGGGCGAGGTCCAGGAGATCGCCGAGGCGGTGGCCTTCCTGGCCGGGCCGGGCAGCTCGTACATCACCGGGCAAGTTCTCACTGTCGATGGCGGTCTGACTGCCTGAGCTGAGCGCCTTTTCGAGGATCGGTCATGTCGTCGCACCTCGGATCGGATCGCGTCGCTCGTGTCGGATCAGCCTGGCCGATCGGGATGTCCCTTTCGATGGATCGCCGGCTCGATGTCGGGCCGTCGAGACCGATGGACATTTACCGGACGGGGTGCTACCGTGAGTCGATTACCACGCCGAGCCCGCCAACGCTCCCTCACCCGATCATCCCGAGGCCGTTGTCGATCCGCTCTCCATGGTCGTCGAGGCGGTTGACAGCCCCTATTCCTCGCCCATGGCGGGATTGCTCGCGTTCGCCTCGGCATCTGGCGTGCGAGGTACGCGCGTCCCATCCCCGGATCACTCTCGGGGCGGTCCGCTTCCGCCCCAGATCGATCGTGCAAGTCGCACATACCCCCGATCACCGGGCCCCGGCTGGGGTCTCCCCCATCCGGACTTTCCAGCCATTGTTTGTCCATCTCCTGGCCCGTGGCCAACGACCCACGTCCAAGGTTGGAGGAAATCCGCCGTGTCCACCGTTCAAGAACGCGTGATCAAGATTGTTAGCGAGCAGATGGGTTTTCCCGAGGATCAGGTAACACCTGAGACCTCCTTCATCAACGACCTCGGTGCCGACTCGCTAGACACCGTCGAGCTAGTGATGGAGTTCGAAGAAGAGTTCGACATCAACATCCCCGACGAAGAGGCCGAGAAGATCCAGACCGTCGGCATGGCCATTCAATACATCGAAGAACATACCCAGTGAGTTCGGACAGGCCCACAGCCGAGCCGATCGCAAAACATAAGCGGAACGGAGTCAAGCGGGTCATCGTCGGCCCCCGAATCGGATCGTCGCCTACCGCTGCTGACCCACTCGTGGGATCCCGTAATGAGTCGATACGCTGGGGGCCTTCAAATCAAAACCGATGCGGCCCGGAACCGATCCACCGCGTCTCTCCACGACCTGGCCATCCCCAGACGCCTGTGTCAGATCGCCAGTTCGAGCATCGCTCACGGGCGATCCTCTTTGTCCCTCTGAACCTCTTTGGAACTGAAGTGTGCGATCATGGGAGAACCTCGTCGCGTCGTGATCACCGGCCTGGGCGTCGTGACCGGCCTGGCCCACGCGGTCTCAACGTTCTGGGAACGGCTCTGTCGTGGCGAGAGCGGTGTGGGGCCGATCACGCTGTTCGATACCAGCGAGTTTAAGGTCCACTTCGGCGGCCAAGTCCGTGACTTCGACCCCGATGCGATCTTCGGCGTCAAGGAGTCGCGGCGCCTGGACCGGTTCGCCCAGTTCGCTATGGTCGCCGCCGACCAGGCGGTGGCCGACTCAGGAATCGACTTCGGGGCCCTGCCGCCATATCGCTGTGGCGTGATCATCGGTTCGGGCATCGGCGGCCTAACCGAGTTCGAGACTCAGCACAGCGTTCGGATCCACAAAGGGCCCGCCAAGATCAGCCCGTTCACCATCCCGAAGCTGATGGTCAACGCGGGCAGCGGCCAGGTCTCGATCAAGTACGGCTTGAAAGGACCCAGCTCGGCCGTGGCTACCGCCTGCACCAGCGCGGCCAACGCCATCGGGGATGCCATGCGGCTGATCCAGCACAACGTGGTCGACGCGATGATCACCGGAGGCAGCGAGGCGGCCATCACCCACATGGGACTGGGCGGCTTCGCCAACATGCGCGCCCTTTCGACGCGCAACGAGGAGCCGACCAAGGCCAGCCGTCCCTTCGACAAGGATCGCGACGGCTTCGTCCTCTCCGAAGGGGCCGGTCTGTTGACGCTCGAGGCCGAAGAGATCGCCCGCGCCCGCGGTGCCCGGATCTACGCCGAGTTGATCGGCTACGGGATGTCCAGCGACGGCACCCACATCACCGCGCCCGACCCGGACGGCCGAGGCGCTGAGCACTCCATGAAATTCTGCCTTCAGAACGCCCGGGTCAACCCCGATCAGGTCGGCTACATGAACGCCCACGGGACCAGCACCGGCCTGGGCGACGTGGCCGAGACCAAGGCGATGAAAACTGTCTTCGGGTCCCATGCCGAAAAGCTCATGGTCTCCAGCACCAAGAGCCAACTCGGCCACCTCCTGGGCGCTTCCGGGGGCGTCGAACTGGTCGCTTGCACGATGGCCCTGACCACCGGGATCATCCCGCCGACGATCAACCTCGATGAGCCCGATCCCGAATGCGACCTCGATTACGTTCCCAACCAAGCGCGTGAGGTCCGGGTCGACCACATCATGTCGAACACCTTCGGCTTCGGCGGCCACAACGCCAGCCTCCTCATCCGGCGCTACGAGGGCTGAGCCCTTAGCCTTTCTAGGGCCGAACGATCTACCCTCTCTCCCTGAGATCCTTTCGCGGCCCCAGCGACCCGACACCCCTCAGTGATCTGAGAACGGATCGCTCGGGGACGGCCGGATGAAGTTGGCGAGCCTGATAGTTCGATCAATATCCGTGATCGGGGGCAGGAAGGATTGCGACGATGGCGAGAAGGCGTCGCTCGACCCCGCCTGCTGGTCAGTTGGATCGTCCTTGGACCGAGCTGATTGCCCTGGTGATGGTCACCCTGATCTTGTCGGGCACCCTTGGCCCACTACGGAGCCCGCGTCCTTCACAGCGTCGATGGCCGTCGACGGGGGAACCAACGCAATAGAGTGGATCCAGGCGACCCCCTTATCAGGTGATCACTTCCCGTGACCGTGACCTATGCGGTCGCCTCAGAATGAGGGGCCACGACGAACTCGGTGGTCATATAGGATGACCTCTCGACGATCCGGGGGCCTCTCGGATCGCCTTGGTTCTAGGCATCGCGATGATCAACCTTGACGGATCAGTCGATTCGGTTAACGTGCCCGCTGATCGTTGTCAGATTCGGACACGACGACGACCAGGGTGTTTGTGACCGATCGACTCACATCGTCTCGCATCGGAATGGGAGATCCGCGTGTTGAACCGCCGTACCACCCTGCGGACCCTCTGGACCAGCCTGATGGCCGGTCTCGGCATGGGTTCGCTGTCGACCCCCCGCACCGCCCGCTCCATGGGTCCGGAGCCGGCAATCCAGACTTCCAGGGCGGAAGCCGACGACCCCCGGATCGCATTCGAGCCTGGCCACACGCTCCAGACGATCGACATCAGCGCCTACACCAAGCTCGACCCGGCCGGATCCGACGCCGGGCGACCTCCCCAGCAAGCCATCATTGATTGGATCCGACGCCAGAACATCAAGTCGCCTGAGGACCCCTGGTTCGGATCGAGCCTCACCTGCCTTAGCGCCGACCGGAACCGACTCCGCATCTACCACAAGCTGGAGGTCATCGGGCGCGTCGAGCGGCTCGTCGAGCGATTCATCAGGGCCCAGCATAATTGGATCAACCTCAACATCCTGATCCTGTCCGTTGATGATCCGAGCTGGCGCGAACTGTTCCTCAACGACCTCCGGCGCCGGGCGACCGGTCCGCAGGGCCAGCAGATCTGGACGACGGATCTCCGGACCGCCGCGCTGATCTTCGCCGAGATCTCCCGACGCGACGGCTTCACCCCGCTCTACAACAAAAAGAATCTTCACGTTCTCAACGGCCAACCGTTCTCAATTACTTTGGCCTCCACACCTCGCCCGTTCATCTCCGGGTTCCAACGCTCGGCGCGGCCCGGCATCGGCTACGACGACATCACCGATCAGATCCGCGAAGAAATTGGCCTAACCATCAACTCGCTGCTCAAATTTGAGGCCGATGCCGTCGACGCTGAGGTCGAGTTCCGGGCCAATTCGGTCTTGGGGATGGTCAATGCCCAGGTCAACGTCCCGTTCCGAGGCAGTGAGTTCCAGCAGCGGACCATCCAAATCCCCCGCGTTATCGAGACACGGATCAAGCAGCCAATCGCTTCCTGGAAGCTCGGTCAGAGCCTGATCATCACCGGTGGAGTCCATCCCGGCATCTTCCAGGCGACCAAGGCCAATTCGCTCTTGGGCAACCTGGGTGGCTATCGCGCCACCGAGCTGATCGCCATCATCGATGCTGAGGCTAGCGACGGCCCCAACGGCGGCAAGACCGCGATCCCCTGAGCGGCAATCCTCCCCCCCGATTTCGCGTCGTAGGGTTCAAGCGACCCAATCTGAGACCGAGTCGCACGAACATCTTGCGTTGGACCCGGAGAGGTCCGGCCCGTATAACGAACCCACCTCGGACCCAGGGTCCCCAGGGTCCGATCGGAGGGGGTTGCCAGGCAAAGTGCCCAGCGAAAACCCGGACACTCCCCGGAATCCCGAACGCCGCCGCTCCAATCCAAGCCCAGGCCTGCCCGATGAGCACCCCGTCGACCAGTTCCTATGATCCTCTGCTATCCGGCGACCTCGGCTCCGGCAAGGCGCCGAGGCAGCCCCGAACCGCCAGCCCGCTCTTTGCCGCCGCAGTGTTGTGCAGCATGAACCTGCTCAACTACGTCGACCGTTACGTCTTCAGCGCCCTGGGCAAACAAATCCAGGACGATCTCGCTGTCAACGACTTCTACTTCGGTCTGCTGACGGCGGCTTTCATCGTGGTCTATACCTTCGCCTCGCCGCTGTTCGGCTGGATGGGCGACCGATTCAATCGGCTTCGGTTGATCAGCGCCGGCGTGGCCGTCTGGAGCGTGGCGACGGTCGGCACCGCCACGGCCTTCGGCTTCAGCGACATGTTCTTCTGGCGAGCAGTGCTGGGCATCGGCGAGGCCAGCTACGGCGTGATCGCCCCGGCCCTGCTGAGCGACCTGTTCTCGCCCAGATTTCGCGGACGTGTCATCGGAATCTACTACCTAGCCTTGCCCGTCGGTGGGGCGTTGGGGTTCTTGCTTGGGACGGCCACGCTCTCGTTTTTCGATAGTTGGCGGCTCGCCTTCTGGGTCGTCGGCCTGCCTGGACTATTCGCCGCTCTGGCCGGGCTTTTGATCCGCGATCCCGGCCGAGGTGCCTCGGAACGCGCCGCCGCCAAGGATTTAGATTTCGACCCGAACGCCTCCGAGCCGACTCCGGGATCCGAAGCCAAGGCGAAAGGGCCCACTCTGGAAAGCTACCTCCAGTTCTTCCGAATCCCCTCATTTCTGTTCAATACCGCGGGCTTAGCCATGGTTACCTTCACCACGGGCGCCTTCGCCGCCTGGGGCGCGATCTATTATCAGCGCGTCCGCGGTGAGGACGAACAGATCCTGACCATCATCGGAATCATGTTGGCCGTCTCAGGTCTGCTTGGCATCGTGCTGGGCACCACGATGGCCGATCAGTTGCTCAAGCTGACCCGACGCGCCTACCTGATCTGGGCCAGCATCGCCGTGTTCGGCTCCGTCCCACTCGGCCTGATCGCCCTGCTTGTCCCAAACACTCCACTGTCGCTGGGACTGCTCTTCGTGGCCATGCTGCTGCTCGCCTCAACATTGGGACCGTGTAACACGGTGACCGCCAATGTCGTGCCGGCCAGCAAACGCGCCGCCGGATTCGCCGTCAGCATCTTCCTCGTACACCTCCTGGGCGACATCCCCTCGCCGATCCTGGTCGGTTACATTTCTGACCTCTTCGGGACCGAGGCGATCATCAACTCGCCGATCGGTCAGTTCGTTGAAACTCTTGGAGCCCCGCCGAACACCTACGTTCCCGAAGAGAGCGAGGATCTGGTCGAGGTCACCAACAACCTCACCGTCGGTATGCTCTCGATCGTTCCCGTCCTGATCCTCGGTGGTGTCTTTTACATCCTCGGATCCCGAACCCTCCCCCAAGATCAGGATAACGCCATCGGCAGTCATCACGCCCCGAAGTAACCTAATGCATTCCAAACAAATATCATACCATTTATCTAACTTCAAATACACTACGTTCCCCGGTCACATTTTAATGACTGGGGAACGAATTATTATTTTCGGGTAAATTCAACTAAGGTTTCCATAGACAAATGCTGCTGGCCAATTCGGTTCAGTCGCCGCTGGGACTGATCCGGCTGGCCGACGCCGAGGGAAGGGGAGGTAATCCATTGTCGATTTCCTCCGGGGCGGGCAGAGCCTCGACGGCCGCCTGACGGACTTCTGTATCGAGGTCGAGCGTGGCCAGGGCCATCAGTCGGTCTTGAGCTTCGGCGGCTTCGAAATCGGCTAAAGCGCGGACGGCGGCCAGGCGGACGGAGGAATCCTCGTCGCGGCTGAGGTGGAGGGTCCAAATCAGCGGGTCGACGTCCTCGAAATGGGCTAGCTCGCTGAGGGCCGAGATCCGCATCTTGGGCTGCGGATGGCCGATAAGCCGACCCAAGCCAATCTGCTCTCGGGAGAGTCCGCGCTTGCGGAGCACCGACTCGGCCGCCTCGACAACCTGAGAGGCAGGGTCGTGCAGCTTGGGCAGGATCAGCTCCACACGGAGCAGCAGGTTTCGATCAGCGAACCCGTGCAGGGTCTGGGCCCGAACCAGCGGCGACTCGTCATGGAGTCCGACCCGCAAGGCGTATAGGGCGTGGGCGTCGATCGGTAGAGCGGCCATGCAGGCGACCGCCTCGGCACGGACCTCGGCCTCGCCATCGACCAGGCCCGGAAGGGCCGCGTTGTAGAGGGTCTCTTTCCAGTGTCCCAACTGCTTCATCGCGGCCGTCGAGAGCGCCACGGTCCCACCGTACATGCTGGGGGTCCAGTCCCAAAGCCCGGTCAGCTCCGACTGCGCCATGATCCGGACCTCGCGCGCCTCGTCATGAAACGATGCGCCGAAGATTGCCCCGGCCGGGTCAAGCACCCCGATCCAGCCGGGAGGCACCGGATCCTTGGCGAACCGGTCCAACACCCGCGCCGTGATGAAGACCAATTCCAAGCGCCGGCGTGCGGACAGGTCTTCGCGGCGGTCGTGGAGTTGGGCGAGCAGGTCGATCCATGCCTCCGAGCGCTCGGGAGAGATTCCCGTTGGAATCAAGGTCTTGACCGAGCTGAGCAGTTCGTCGAAGGCCGACTCGTCGCCGTCGGCCAACCGACGACCAATCGCGGCCGGATCCAGCCCCGGACTTGTCGTGGGAGGTGCCGAGGATTCGGACGTATTTGCTTCAGACGTTCCCAGATCGTCGATCGAAGACGCATTGTCCCTCCGATCAACCGTCGTCGTCGATCCCGACGTTGCCACGGTCGCCGATGCCGAGATCGTCGACGACGATTCGATCGCGCTTTGCTCACCTGGATCCGTGCCGCCGCATCCGGAGAACCCGACCAATGCCGCGACCAATGCGGCGGCAGACTGAGCCCAACGCCAACCGAAACGCCATCCCTGCTGGAGCCGATCCATGCCGATGCCCTCCCTTGGCCTTCGCGACAACCCGACCACACGACCGTCGCGTTGGCGATGGTCGTCCCGAATCAGGTCTCCCCCCATTGCGCCGCGACCTCCCGCGGACGCCCAACCCAACCCACGTCGCATCCCGCTCCGCTGGCCGAGCCCACAATCGTGATCGTGGGACACCCTAGAAAATCTCTCAAGTTCGGCAAGACCAGTCGTGATGGGCAATCTCAGAGACCATTCGAATTGTCGCTCGAACTGAAACATATTCGTCGTGAGACTATACCGATTCAACCACGGACCTCGGTGTCCGACACAATCGCTCTAACTGACCTTACCGGGGTGATCGGGTCTGTCTCGGGGATCTGGACGTTTTCCAATGCAGTCGCGAGCCGGATCGGGGTGTTTCCGATCTGTAAGGGTACTGCCCGACCGGGATGGGATCGGGCCTGATCGATCGGATTCGGACGCACCGCCCGGGGTCGGCTTGTTCCACTCCCCGGCTCATCGATGCCATGGATGGAAAAAGCCCATGACCAGTTTCGCCTCGACGGAACAAATCGCTGGCGGTTCGCGGTATCTCATTGCGGGGCTCGTATGGGTCGCCGCAGCCGTGTTCGGATTCGCCGGTGACCCCGCGTACGGCCAACTCCTCGGCCGTCTTGAACCACTTCGGCTTCCACTCGGCGTTCCCGATCCGGTCGACGAGTTCCCGATTCATTTAATCCCGGGCGCCCGTCGCGCTGAGGTCGAGGAGATCGTCCGCAAGAGCCACTTTCGCCAACGGAGCCGGCCCGAGACCTTCCCGTGCCAACCCCAGGTCTATCTGAGCGTGCTCAACGAGCCGGCCTTGACCTTGGCGCTCTGGAACGACCTGCGGACCACCACCGCCCAGCTCCAACAGATCGGCGACGACCTCTATCAGGGTGACGACGGCTACGGGACCGCGGCCACCTGGGAGTTCCTGGCCCGAACCCCCGAACACCACATCCTGATGGGTCGGTTGAACCACACCCTGCCGCAAGAGGTGACTCGCCTGGACGGCCGTTTGCTCTTGTTGGTCCGGACAACCTACCTGGCCGACCCCGATGGTACCCCCTGGATCCGGCACGACGTCGAGGCGTTCGTCAAGGTCGATACGGTCGGCTGGCGGAGCCTCGCCCGAGTGGCCGCGCCACTGATCGAGCAAGTCCTCATCGACCAATTGGCCGAGGCTGGCCTGTTCGTCTCGGTCATGGGACGACTCGTCGAGTCACATCCCGACTGGGCCTCGCAGGTGGCCGCGCAGCAGGACCATGTCCCGGCCGAGACGAGGCGGATCTTCCGCGAGATCTTGGAGCAGACCCGACGTGACGACGCCCGCCCCGGTCGTCCCGATCTCAGCCCCGATGCACTCGGCCTGGCCCAACGAGGCATGCCGAGCGATCGCGGCTGATCCGGATTCGACCGGCGGTTTCTCATCGCAATTCGATCGCGGGGAAGTCCAGGACTTTTCCGGGACTCAATCGGAATCCGATGTCGATTCTTGGTCAGACCCAGCCTGGCTTCCGCCGGGCGTTGAGGTCACACCACGCGTCCCTGCTCCCGCTCCGGCCCCAACGTTGGCATTGGCCCGTGGCTGGGGGATCGCCTGGCTGCTGAGCAGGTGGACCTTGGTCCGGACATCGGTATTGATCTGCTCCAGGTAGACCGACTGCGACGGGTAGGCGAAGACGATCCTGCGGGCCTCGAAGGCGCGGAACAACGCCAGATTAATTGCCTGCTGGATATCCATGAAAACGTTGTAGCTCGGGTCGGTCACGTAGTAGACGACCTCGAAGTCGAGCGAACTGTCGCCGAAGCCTTTGAAGTGGGCGCGGTCGAACCGGGTCTGGTCCCGCTCAGTGATGATCGACTCGACCAGTTGGGGGATCTCGGAAAGCGTCTGCGTGGGCGTGGAGTAGACCACGCCGAACCCGAAGAGCACCCGGCGCTCCTCCATCCGCTTGTAGTTGTGGATCCTCGAGCCGATCAGGTCCGAGTTGGGCATGACGATCTGTTCGCCGCTGAGGGCTCGGACCCGGGTCGTCTTGATCCCGATGTGCTCGATCGTGCCCATCTCGTCGCCGGTGATGATGAAGTCGCCGACCTCGAAGGGCCGATCCAGGACGATCGCCACCGAGCAGAAGATGTCGGCCAAGATCTGCTGAAAGGCGAAGGCCACCGCGATCCCGCCGATTCCCAAGCTAGCCAGCAGCGGCGTGACCTCGATCCCGATGACGGCCAAGATCGTCAGGGCCAGGCTCGACCAGAGCGCCACCAAGGCAAAGAACCGGGCCACGCCATAGGCCGTCTGTGCAGACGACTCGTTGAGCCTCGCGAACCGAAACCCCTGACGCAAGGCGACGTCCAAGAGGCCCATCGCGCACCAGCCGACCTGCAGGAACAGGACGATCAGGCCGATCGAACGGATGACCTTCTCGACCGTGCCGAAATCGATCTGGTCAGCCGGACGCAACGGCACCACGCTCACCGAGAGCAGGACGCCCGCAGCGATCACACTGATCGGTCGGATTCGCTCGACGATCCGCAGAGCATAGTCGTCGAATGACGTGTCGGTTTGCGTCGCATGCGACTTCAGGCGGCTTTGGATCACCCCAAGAGCGAGCCGAATCAGGCTCGAAAACAACAGGGCCAGCCCGATGAAGATCCCCCACTTCAGCAGCGAGATCTCCAGAAACTGCCAAGACTGGAGGAAATCCAGGATCTGCACGCCAACGTTGGCCTGACCGAACACGAGCATGGACCGACTCCCGAGTAAACCTATCACGTCAACACGTTGAACTCGATGCCGGCCGGGTCGGACCGGTCAGTCGAGCGCCTGAAGACCCAATCATCTCCGTTGAGGATGTCCGGGACCAGGCCCGAGGGGTTCGGAGCACACTCGGGATCCAGTGACCACCACCGCTCGCCCGGCGGTCGAAGCGTCTCCGTTGGCATTGGCGTCGCGATTGCGGTACGCCGTCGCAGAGGCGCTGGACTTTGGATCGCTCGCCGACGGTCGTCGTCTCGATCACGAGTCTCGGGACTTATTTGGTTTGACATCCTTCGATCGGACCGACATCCTCGACCGATCATTGAGCGTCTCGAAGGAGTTCCGACATGACTCGATCCCCCAGAACCCCACGCCCGACCAACCTGGCGCGGCTGACGAGGAGCCTGGCGGCGTTGGCCTTGATGGTGTTGGCGATCGGCGCAGCGGCCGTGGTCCCATACCTGCTGATGATCGCCCTGGGCGTCGTCCTGCTGCACTCGATCTTCGGGCCGCTGGCCAAGAAGACCGCCCTGCGCCTCTACATGCCCCACTCGACCGACCGCGACATCGAGGACGAGCCGGAGTCGTCCGGGGGGCGTGCGCTGCGGTTTATTGGCGGGCTCTTCTTCGAGCAACCCGGCTTCGTCCCGCCATGCCCGGTGCTCTGTCGCTCGCTGGTCGACGCGACGCTAAGCCTAGGAGTCCTTTCGGCCTTGGTCGTCTCGGTGTTCAAGCCGGAATGGCTCTGGATCGGGTTCCTGATCGGCTGCCTCGCGTTCGTCCCGTTCGCGGCGATCTGGCCGGCCCAGCTCGAACCCGACGATCCGACCCGCGCGACGCCTCATCCGTAAGCCGACTCGCCCCCCACAACACAGACGAATCCCATCAACTCCTCTCCGGGAACCTTACCGCGATGAGCGAACCGACGCCCGACACCACTCCCGGTCGACTGACCCGATATGTCGAGGCCCTGGAATACCTCTGCTTCGGCCTGGCCTCGACGAGCCTGCGGGCCTTCGCGTTGGGTGCCCTGACGTTCCTGGCGATCCGGTTGGCCGGCTTGACCAAAGGGCTCGACCTATCGCCGGCGTTGTTGGTGCTCTTGCTCAGCGCGGCGTGGGCGGCAGGGCTCAGAGCCCTCGAATCGCGACCCAACCAGGCCCAGCGCCGGCTCCGCGAACTCCACCGGCTCAAGCACGACCAGGTCGTGGCCCGCGACCGAGCCAAGCTCTACGAGCGGAGGCTGATCGACGATGACCCGGAACGCGATCTCGCCGAGGAAGCGCAGGCCGAAAAGCTGACCTCCTCGCTGCGCGACGCAATCAAACCGGGTGGAGGCGGACGCAAGAAATCGACGCGCCGACGCCGTCGATGATCCGGTCCACCAATCCCTGACCGACTCGACGAAAGACCATTCAGTATGGCCAAGTCACGCCCCGGCTCCAAACCCACTTCCATCTGCGAGTTGCGGCTGGTCAACGGCTCGGTCGGGGACCCTGGTCTGTTCGTCGACTATCCGGGGCGCAACGATGCCTTGCTCTTCGACGCCGGTGAGAACAGCGCCTTGGATGCGGGGCGGCTCAGTGACCTCGAGGCGGTCTTCATTTCCCACCATCACATCGATCACTTCGTCGGGTTCGACCGGGTCCTCCGCGCCAACCTCGATCGTGACAAAACACTCCACGTCTACGGGCCACCCGAAACGATCGACCGAGTCTATCAGAGAATCACCAGCTACGAGTTTCCGTATTTCCCGTTCATGAAGCTCGTGCTCCACGTTGTCGAGATCCATCACGACCACACCCGGAGCGCCGAGCTGTCCTGCCCCAAGCGGTTCCCGCCGCCCGAGCCGATCGAGGCCCCCTGGACCGGTCCGACGATCCACGAGAACGATGTGCTGAGGGTCGAGGCGGCACACCTGGACCACACTGTCCCGTGCCTGGGCTTCGCCCTGATCGAGAAGACCGGCTACCACCCCGATCGGAGCAAGCTCCGTGACGGACCGCTCCGGCCCGGACCATGGGTCGGTGAGGTGCTGGCTCACCTCCGAAATGAATCGCCCGACGACACGATGATCTCCATCGAAGGGGGCCAGTTCCCCCTCCGTGGCCTGGCCGATCGCTACTTCCTCAAGCGCCCGCAGTCCCGGCTAACCTACATCGTCGACACGGCGTGGAGCAGCACCTCCGAGCCGGCCTTGCTCTCCCTCGCGCGTCGGTCACGGATCCTGTTCTGCGACAGCTTCTACGCCCAAGCCCAGGCAACCCAAGCCGAGAAACATCGCCACTTGACCGCCACCCGCGCTGGCGAGCTGGCCGCCCACGCGAAGGTCGATCGTCTCATCCTCATCCACTTCAGCCAGCGCTATCACGGGCAGGAAGCGAAGCTGGTCGCCGAGGCACGCGCAGCCTTCCCCAACGTCGACGCCGCATGGGTGCAGGGGACCGACGAGTTCGACTGATATCCACATCATCCTATTCCCGAACTCGACGTGGCCGATGCTCGAATCACCTTGGATCGTCTATGGTCGGATGTGAGTCGCTGTCGGAATCGGGACGAGGGAGAGTCATCGCTGGGACATACCTCGCGAACTCCCATCGAAAAACCTGGCAAGATTCCGCCCCGGTCGACGAACTGACTCCGGATCGGGGTGACCTTGACGTATCAAAGCCGCTGAGGAAGTCGAGTCGAAACCATGAGCCAGACCGAACCGGTCGAAACGCCCGAAGAGACCAACTCGCCGATCGCCACCTCGGAGTCGGACGCGTCATCGCCCGATGATGCTCCGACACCGACTCAGAACCAGCAGATCGTCGCTGCGGACAAGCGATCGACCGACGCCGGGAAGGGGCGGGGACGAACCCGACCGCGCATGTCGAACGAGGAAGCCCTGGAGAAACTCCGGCGCGGCGAGCTGATTCAGAATGTCCGGATCGGTCGGCTCACCCTGAGCGGCACCTTCGAGCACCCCTTGAGATTCCGGAACGTCCGGATCGATCAGCTCTCCTTCCAGAAGGTTATTTCCAAGGGGGAGGTCGAGCTCGTCGCATCGACACTTCGCCACTTCGAACTCAACGAGACGACCTTCAACAAGTCGTTGACCTTCACCAACACGACCGTTGATCGGTTCTCTTCATCACGCAAGCGATGCCGTTTCTTAGGCGATTTCGATATTCACGGCTGCCAAATCGGCGCGATGACGATGCGCAGAAGCATCGTTGAAGGGAAATTCTCGGCCCGAGGGGCCGAGTTCCTCGACGAGGTGAACATCTCCCAATGGAAATTCCTGGGCGGCGTCGACTTCTGGGCCGCCCGATTCCATAAGTGGTTCAACTTGCGAAACTGTCGGCTCGAGGGGACGTTGGACTTCCGAAACTTCCACGCTCATGAAGGATTTAACCTCGAGAGCAGTGAGGTTCTCAGCGACCTCCTGATGCGCGGTTCAACAGTCGAGAAGAAGTGCTCGCTGAACCAAATCAAGCTGCACGGACTGCTGGACCTGTCGAAGGCGAAGCTGCACGACTTCGCATATTTGGACGCGATCATCGAAACCGAGACATTGGCCTTCGCCTTCGAGAACGCAGTGGCCGAGCGGATCCTCATCGAGCCGTCGCAGTTGACCGGCCGGCTCCGGAGCGAGAACGAGGGGGATTTCGCCACCGCCGCCCGCGAGTATGGGATCTTGAAGCGGAACTACGAGGCGCTCCATCGCCACGACGACGAGGACTGGGCCTTCTATCGGTTCAAGATCAGCCGTCGACGGGCGCGGCCGAGCAGTTGGTGGCGCCCTTGGATCAAGTTGGGTCGGTTCCTCGACTGGTTGCTACTGGACGTCGGCTGCGGCTACGGGACCAGCCCGATGAGTGCGGTGGGCGCGGCGGTGGTGCTCATCCTGAGCTTCGCGGTCGTGTATTTCCTCTTCCCCAGCATGCTGCCGCTGGAACAACTCCCGTTCGCGCCGGGAACGGGGATCGGCGTCCGCCTGCCGCTGATCGGGTCAGACGACGAGTACGGCCTGGCCAATCGGATCGTCATCGGCCTGTTCACCAGCGTCTCAACCTTCACCGACGGCCTCGGGGGACTCCGCGAAACCTCCAAAGGGTGGATGAACCTGGTCCTGATGACCGAGTCGCTGATGGGCACGCTGCTCTGGGGCCTGTTCATCGTCGCCTTCAGCCGCAAGGTCATTCGTTGACCTGTTGTGGTCATCGAATTCGGCGGCCACATATAATATTCTCGACCACTCACACGTTTACTAAAGACACTTGATAGGGGCTTCGCCATTTTCGCGTCACGGCGAAGCCCCGTCATCTGGCCAACGGCCCGGTGAAACCAATCTTATCTATTTATGAGCACTTTTTCATTGGTCAGGGGAGATGGAGGCTCGCCGGGGTCACTCACGTCGTTCACGAGCCGGCGCGGGACCGCGTCCAGTTCTCGATGGAGGTGTGGGCCGAGACGATGCCGCGAACCATTGGGTTGTCCAGGAAATCGTGGGGGAACCCGTAGGCGATCGCGCTGAGTCGGTCGAGTTCGTCACGCTGTTCGGGGTCGAGCGTGAAGTCGATGCAGCCGAGATTGTCGTCGAGCTGCTCGATCCGCCGGGCGCCGAGGATCAGCGAGGTGATTCCGTCGCGGGTCAGCAGCCAGTTCAGGGCGACCTGAGCCGAGGAACGTCCGACCTGTCCGGCGACCCGTTTGATGGCCTCGGCGGCCTCGAGCTTGGTCATGTCTAGGCCGAGGACACGTGTCGCTCGGTCGAAGAAATTGACCTGACCGCTGGCCAAATCTTGTTGCTCCTTGGCGATATCTTCCTCCGAGTATTTTCCGGCCAGGATCCCACCGGCCAGCGGCGACCAGGGTAGGAAACCGATCCCGAGCTCGCGGCACATCGGGAGGATATCGCGCTCGGCGTCGCGCTTAATCAGCGAGTACTCGACCTGTGTGGCGGCGATTCGGGTCAAGGCATGTGCTTCGGCATAGGTCTGGCACTGAGCGATCTTCCAAGCCGGCGTATCGCTCAAGGCGATGTAGAGTACTTTGCCCTGACGGACCAAGTCGTCGAAGGCCCGCATCAACTCGTCGACGGGCGTGGTGAAGTCCCAAATGTGCATCCAGTAGAGGTCGATGTAGTCGGTCTCAAGGCGCTTTAGGCTCGCTTCGACGGCCCGCATCATGCTCTTGCGGTGGTTCCCGCAGGCGTTCGGATCGCCCTCAGCGCGTTTGAGCGTGTACTTCGTCGCCAGGACGAACCGGTCCCGCCGCCCTTTCATGAACTGGCCGATGAACCGCTCGCTGGTCCCATACGTGTAGAAGTCGGCGGTATCGATAAAGTTCCCGCCTCGATCGGCATAACGCTCGAAGATCTGCCAGCTCGTCGATTCGTCCGTACCCCAGCCCCAGTCGTTCCCGAAGGTCATCGTCCCAAGGCAGAGCGGCGAGACCCGGAGCCCGGTCCGACCCAGTAGCCGGTAGTGGTCCAATTGCGTCAAGGCATCGTCTGTTGAAGCCATCAAAGTCACTCCTGAACACGTTCGCGTTGGTGTCGACGTCCGACGTCGACGACTCCATCGAGGCCGAACCGACGGCCGATCGGGCAACGGGTCCGGTGGTTTCCGGATCCTCTCGGTCTCAAGGGCGCGCCGGCGGTTCGCTGGTCCGCTCCAGCCGGGCGGGGAACGGGGCCATGTCGCTCCGCTCGGGATGTCGCCAGGGGAATTGCCGGCCGCGATCGCCGCGCAACGGCATCGCCTCGCCGTCCGACGCGGCGAGCTGCTCGAAGAGTCGGCGCTTCAGGTTATCGGAGACCTCGCGGTAGTCCGGGTCGGCGATCAGGTTGGTCGACTCCTCGGGGTCAGCTTGAAGGTCGTAGAGTTCCTCGACGTCCCAGACCCCGTAGGGTCGGATGTACTTATATCGATCGGTACGCAGGGCGTGGATCGTCGGGGTGTACGGGTAGTTCCATTCCCAATAGTATTCATACAAGAGTTCACGGCGTCCTCGAGTCGCTTCGCCCCGCGCGACGTCCCAGGCGCTTTGGCCGTCGAGGCCCGGGGGGACCTCCGCGCCGGCGGCTTCGAGCAGGGTGGGGGCAATGTCGATGTTGGCCACCAATGGCTCGACGACTGAACCCGGCTCCAGGCCCGGACCACGCATCAGCAGTGGGATCCGGATCGACGTCTCGTAGGCGACCCGCTTGTCGATCAGGCCATGCTCGCCGAAGAGGAACCCATTGTCGCCGAGATAAACGATCACGGTCCGGTCCAAATCACCCTTCCGCTCCAGAAACTCGCGGAGCCGACCGACGTTCTCGTCGACGGCCAAGAGCGCCTCGGAGTAGCGCTTGATGTAGGCTTTGAGGTCGAACGCGGGGAGGTTGTAGGCGAAGTCGACGCCGTGGCGACTGTTGCGCTGGTCGCGGACCCAGCGCGGCCTACAGCGGGCCAACTCCTCGTCGAGCCGGAACGTCGAGGGGAGCGTCACCTCGGCCGAGTCGTACCGTCCACGATGCCGGTCGGCGGGCACGAAGTCGGAGTGAACCGCCTTGTGCGAGAGGTATAGGAAGTACGGGCGGTCGCGGTCGATCTCATCGATCCATTGAATCGCGTAATCGGTCAGTTCGTCGGTGATATACTTGGTCTGAGGAACCCGTTCAACCCCGTTGATGTTGAATCCATCGTTGCTGGTCTGAGGGACGACCCGCGATGTGCCGCGCCCGTCGGGGTAGTACGTGCCTTGACCGCGGAAGGCGACCCAGTGGTCGAAGCCGCGCTGGGGGTCGTCGACGTCGCCCATGTGCCACTTGCCGATGAACCCGGTCCGGTAGCCGACTTCCTGGAGCTGCTCCGGGAAGAAGGTCAGGTCATCGGAGACGGGATTGTAGTTATCCACAACACCGTGATTGTGGGCGTAGAGCCCGGTCAGGATCGAGGCGCGGCTGGGCGAGCAGAGTGAGGTGGTCACGAAGGCGTTGGGGAAGTAGGCCCCCTCACGCGCCAGGCGATCCAGGTTCGGCGTCTCCAGGAACGGGAACGGCTCGCCCAAGAACCCCAAGGCGTCGTGCCGATGATCATCGATCAGGATCAGGACGATGTTCGGGTGCTCAGCGGCTCCGTCGTCTCCTTCTTGGTGCGACGCCTCCGCGATCGGGCAGGGGGTCGACATCAGCAACGCGGTGAGCATTCCGATCCGCGCGATCCACAGACCCGTCCTCGTTGGCCAGCCGGGCATCGATGTCCTCCTGGATGATCCGAGATCTCCAACCCTGCTCTCGTCCGAGACCGGCCCGAAGCCGGAGATGGCTCCAAGCTCGTCAGTGGGTCGATGATACGGCGACCGGACCCACGTGACGACGAAAAACGCCTGGGTCCCCAGCCGCTTGGACCTTGATCGCATCCAGACGCAGCGAATGGTTCACGCATGGGGCAATTCACCGTGCTCGACCAGGTATCGGAGATCGGGCGGGCACGCCTCCTAGGAGGATTGATAGGTCCGTTCCAGAGGCACCGGGACATAGCGATCCGGGTCGACCCAGGCGGGCATGTCAGGCATCGCGGTCCCCACACGAAACGGCTCGAGGTAGGCCACCGGTGGCAGCCCGACGCGGTCATTCCCGGCCTGATAAGACGCCAGGAGCAGGGGTTCGTCGGCGGGCATCTCGAAGGGTACGTCCTCGATCTCGTCCCAGACCAGCTTGTGGAGCGAGTGCGGATCGGGCGCACCGGGCGGGAACGGATCGATCAAGAGGACGTTCGCGCCGGCCCTCAGGAACTCGTGGGTCTTGGCAACGAATGACCGGATCGCCGAGTCGCCGGCCTTTTTCCCTGGCGAGACGATCTCGATGATGCAGACCACTTCGCCGAGCCGATGGCGGATGGTGACCCGATTAGCGCGTCGGAGCCACGTGCTGGTCCGTGGTTCGATCCGCATCCGAGTTTGTGGGATCGTCGCGAGGCCACCATTCATTCGTTCCGGACGACGCCGCTCGACCGTAAGAACATCCGGGACCAGGCCCGAGGCGTGCTGCTCGATCAAGGCCGACAATCCGGCGGGGAGGATTCCGGAGTTGAGCGCGCTGGCGATCGCCACGGTCCATTGCTGGTGGACGTGATGGAAGATCGTCGGCTCGACCCGTGTCCAGTCGTGCATCGGCATCTCAGGCCCCCGAGGATCTGGCGGCACGTTCCGCCGTGTCCGCCACACAAGACTCGTCCTGCTCATATTCCACCCTACCCACCGAACGAGTGGCAACCATCTCGTGTTCCAACGCAACGACCCCACGGGTGGCTGGGGACTGCGACGCGCAGCGAGCAGACCCCGGCGATCATCTCTCGAGTCGGTCAACCCTCCGACACAACGGTCGGCCCACTCAACCCGATCCGCACCGGGGTCTGGCCTCAAAGCCGGCCAGTCCCCAGCCACCCCAACCGTCGGCCAAGCTGAGGAAAACCCCAGGCGAGAAGGCTTCGATTGCGCCTTATGAGCGCAGGACGCAAAGCCCCTGAATAAGATCGCGGAAACGACTCGAGGGATTCGTGGTGGCGTTGGGATCGGGACCGGAATCTCGGGCCGTGGGGCTGATCCTCGGCGCGACCGGTCCGATCCGATTGATCGACGGATCCCGGCCGTCGGGGGAGCGTCGGGGCGACCGAAACGCCCGCGCGTCCGGTTCGGTTCGGTTCCGATCGGGTCACCGACTTTCCGCCAGAATTTACCCATCGATGCGGGGTTCTCAGCGCGGGTTTGTCGGTCGCGCCGATCGCGCAGGAGTGCGAAACCGACACCGAAGACCCGGAACGTTCGGGAATCGGCGCTCGAGCCAGAAATCCTCAATGGCGTCGCAATCGATCTGATCCAACCGGACACCCGGTCTCCAAGGTACTGTCAAGGGGACAAAAGGATAGCAACATCATGCATCACAACATGCGACCCAAAGGCTTTGTGAGGTCGCGTGGACCGATGATCGAGGGATGGTTGCGAGAGTCGTGGATCATCGGCGATCAATCGGGCCAGCCCCACTCCCAGGCGCCGAGGTCGGGGGCGTCACCCAGGAACCGGCTGCGGTGGAGCGCCGTCGCTTCGGGGGAATCCGGGGTCCTGGAGAGCCGGCCGGCATCGATGGCGGGGCTGCCGGGCGCCGGTCGGTATTGGTCGTCGAGTTGGGGATCCTGCGTGACTTCGCTCATCGACAATGTCCGGGAGAACAGAGCCCCATTGTCCCAAAACCCGTTGATCCCAAGCCGCGTATTGGGATTGACGCCAAGGACAGCGTACTTTTCTGCGGAAACAAAGTAATTGTTGCTTGCGAACAGATTCGCCCCGCCTGTGATGTGATAGACCTGACGGACAAACGTGTTGCCGACCACCGTGACCGGTTCGGGCAGCGCGGCCGCCGAGTAGTCCTCGCGAGTGTTGGCGCCGTCCATCATGCCGAGGCCGGCCATGGCGTTGTCGACGATGACGTTGCGCTCGATGAGGATGGTCCGGCTGGTAGGCTCGTCGTAGCCGATGAGCTGGATTCCGTCCTCGCCGTTGCGGGCGATCAGGTTGTGTCGGATGACGATCGGCAACGGCCAGGCATTGAAGGGCTGGAAGCGGATCTCGATGCCATCGTCGTCGTTGTCGACGATCTCACAGTCTTGGATGGTCGCGGCAACGTCGAGATCGAGGTCGATGGCGTCGTCGCGGTTGTTCCAGAACCGGCAGGCGTCGATGAGCCCGCCACCCCCTTCGTAGTCGACCCCGTCGGTGCAGTCGGTGACCCAACATTGGGTCATGGTGAAAGAGGCGTAGGGCTTGATGCCGTCATCGGCGTTGCGGATCGTCAACCCGATCAGACGGACACCCGGGTCGGCGCCGGCCTCGATGGTGATGGCCACCCCGTCGCCACCACCGCCGTCGATGACCGTCTCAGCGATCGCCGAAGAGTCGCCGTCCCAGTAGAGGTCCGAGGCGATCGTGATCGCCTTGCCCGGCCCGATGACGAGGTTCTCGCGGTAGACACCCGGCGCCACGCGGATGACACCACCATCGACGGCCCGATCGATCGCCCCCTGGATCGTCCCGACGTCGCCCGGCACCCGGATCAATGGCCCGAGCTCCGGGTTGTGGCCGTCGCGGACGACCCGGACCTCCGTGACTGAACCGTCGAGCGAGTCGCGATCGGGGAAGGCGCCGTTGTCGATGCCTCGGGCAGCAATGTAGAGCGAGTGGCGGTCGGGAGGATCGTTCGGGTCCGAGGTCGGGGCGAACGTCCCGCCGCCGGCCAATGTCAAGGGAGACCCCGCGCCGTCCAGGAAGCCGTAGTCGAACTGCTGGACGAAGTCGCCAGACTGGGTGAACTCGGCGATCGCGTCGGAGGCGATCAGGAACAGGTTGCCCGAAACCGGATCGTAGGCGATCCCTTCAGGGTCGCGGATCTGCTCCCCGACGGGAAACTGCCCATCGAAGACAAACACGTCTGTCTCGATGTCGAATCGGAAGATCAAGACCTTCTCATCGCGGGTCCCGGAGACGACGAAAAGGCGCCCGGTCTCCAGGTCGCAGGTGATTCCTTCGGGGTCGGAGTACTGTCCGTCGATGTCAGTGCTCACCTCGGCCACCGGGGCGCCGAACTTGGATGCTGTGTCGAAAGGATATCGATAAATTTTCTTACGATCGTCGTCGGTCACGTAAATGTGACCGTCTTTGGGGTTAAAGACGACACCGACGGGCTCGCGGGCGACTCCAGGGGCCGGCTCGGCGAGGTGAGCTGCGAAGGTCCGGTCGAGGACCAGCGGGCATTCGAAGACGTTGACCCCTTGGAAGATCGGGACCCCTTCGGCGTCGACGGCGCGACCGTACTCGCTGATCTCCGAATCGACAAGGATCAGCCGACCGGACGGCGGATGGTACGTCAAGCCTGACGTGTCCGCGCTCCGCAGGGCAGGGGGGTCCCAGAGCCGACTCTGGCGGACCAACTCGAGATGGTCGGCCCGGACGAGCGGACAGAGCAAGATCGAGACGACGGCGAAACCGAGCCCGAGCGAACGCATGGGAGATCCTTTCAAAACGAAGAGAGCGAGTGGCACCCATATCTGGGCACAAATAGAATCCAACGAGTCCTCAGGTGTCACCCACGGCGGTCGAGGCCGCCTCCAGCTTGGTTTGTCGGGGGCGGATGAACCGGGTCCAACCCTCGACGAGAGCAAATCCGGCAAGCAGTCCGATCATCGGGACGCTGGGATAGTGGTAGCGATCGATGGCGACGAAAACGGCGTGGACGGCGGTGAAGTAAGCCAAGATCACGACCGAGGCGTTGCCGAGGACCGCCAGGCGATCGCGGATCGCCAGCAGGACCACACCGATCACCGAAAGCGCGAGCACCGCATACCAATAAAGGGTGCCGATCAGTTTGAGGGGCGTCAGAACGGCCTCGCCATAGCGATCGGTCAAGCCCGGTGTGTTCCAGGCGATGGTGGTGGTTTCGCGCTCGTGGATGTAGGCGGTCCGCATGAGGCAAAGCTTGAGGAACGTGGCCGGCTCGGCCTTGATGAACTCCAGGGCGAGCTTGCGCATCTCCTTGTCGCGTTCCAGTTCGCTGTCCCAGGACATCTCCTCGGGGATCGGCGTGAAGCGGCCGTCGGCGCCGGGGTGGTTGCCCATCCAGAGGTTGGGGCCGGCGTTGAGCGAGATCAGGGCCGGGCCCCCCATGACCCGCGCGTTGCGGATCGTCCAGGGAGCGATCAGCAAGGCCATCACGACCAGGCAGCAGAGGGTCTCGGCAAACACACGTTTCCAAGCACCGAGGCCGCGCGTGGACCGGTCGCGATCGGGCCGGCCGACCAGGCTGGTCCAGGCCAGGACGATCGGCAACAGTAGCGCGATGGGACGCACATATGTCGCTGCTGCCAAAGCTATGCCGATCGCTAAGCCGCGACCCCACCAGGAGGTCGAGCCGCCGGCGTGGATCCGGAAGGCCAATACGGTCAGGAACAGGAATAACGGTTCGCTGGCCGGGACGGTCGCCAGTCCAATCTGGCCGGGCCAGCAGGCCATGAGCAGGCCGGAGACCAGGCCGACCCGCGCGTCGAACCAGAGGCGCCCTAGCATCGCCAAGAGTACACACGTGGCCGACCCGATCACCACCAATGCGACGACCATCGGGGTATAGGTCTCGCCGAAGGCCAGGAAGCTCAAAGCGTAGAAGGCCGCCGGCCCCACCGCCCAATAGGCCGTCGGTCGGCCCGGCTCGAAGCAGTAACCGTGCCCCGCAGCGATGTTGCGGGCGAACTGCATGTAAACCTTGGGGTCGGAGGTCGGCTCGACCGGGACGGCAACGGCCCAGCCGGCGCGGAGCATCAAGGCGAGCAGGCCGATCAAGAGTAGGCTGATCCACCAGGACTTCGGAGCCTCGGCATGATCGGGATCGGGATGATCTGTCGATGTCGATGACGGCGGGGCAGGCTCGGAAGCGCTCATGGGCAGGACTCGGGGCGTGGAGACATCGGGGAAAGGGCGCTCGGCCGGCGTCGAGAAGCCTCGAGCCCCGGTCCCGACTCGGGGAGGTTCAACCAAATATGGCACATCCTACCACCGGGCGCGGGTCGCGGTGAAGGGTCGGCCGACTGATCGCGAGTTGGCGTTATCCGACGTTCGTCGATATCGAACAGTTGTGGCAATAACGATCCGCAATGCCCGTCAATGTTCTCGAGCGTCGCCATCGAGACCGAGGTCTTCGGCTACCTTGTCCAAGGCGGGTACGATTTGCTTGCGAGTGCCTCGGGGTGCCGCCGAGTTGCTCGGCGACCTCCTGCCAGATCCGTCCAGCATTTCTCAAGTCGATCATTTGACACTCCTCCGGAGGTCAACTGACGCTCGACTGATTCCAGTAACTCCCACGAGGCCAACAATCACACGGGGTCCTGGTCGGAGACCACCGCGAGGGTCGCATTGACATCATCACCCTGGACCCGTCGCCCATCGCGACGGGCCGCCCCGCCACGACGCGTTACGCCGGTCATTTTATGACGTCACATAGAAACTAGCACTTCGATAAAAATTGAAAATTTGTTCAAATTATATTAGCCAGCGGTGAGTCGGACGAAGAAATTGCCCAGCATCGATTGGCAGATGTCAACCGAGTCGACGTCCGCACGGAGTCGGTAATCCTGGAGCCGTAGGAGGACCCGGATCCGCGTCCGCAAGACCGGTTCGTATCTCCGGACGAGTTCGCGGGCCGCCTCCGCGTCGCGGAATCGAGTCTGATCCAGCAGTGACGTTCGTGTTCCTTGGAGATCCGCCCCGATCGATTGGACCAATTTCGACAGAACGATCGAGGGATTGGTATGGTCGGGAGCCGGCACTACCCTGTTGAGAGTCGGGTCTAAATCGCCCAAGCGCGATGGGATCGGACCCGTTCGAGCCAGCGATTCGAATCGATCGAGGAGAGTTGACCCGATGGCGACAACAGGGATGTCCGCGGAGGGTCCGCCGTCCGGGGCGCTGGGGCAGCTCTGGTCTGTGGGGGCCTGGGGACCGATCTCCGACGCGCAAGTGCTTGGCCGGTTCGTCGAATCGGGCGACCCGATCGCCTTCGAAGTGCTGATCCACCGCCACGGCCCTCGCGTGCTTCGGGTCTGTCGCGCAGTCCTAGCCGACGAGCACGAGTCGCACGACGCCTTTCAGGCCACCTTTCTGGTCTTGGCCAGGCGCCCGTCGGCCGTTCGCAACCAGGCTTCGGTCGCCGCCTGGCTGCACGGGACCGCCTTGCGGATCGCCCGCAAACTCCGCGATCGCACCCGTCGACGCCGCGCTTACGAACAGCCCGAAGGTCCGGTTCTCGAGGAGCAGCCCGCGCCCGAGTCGGACCACAGACCCGATCCGCTGGCCCGATCCGCAATCCACGAGGAGCTGGCGCGGCTCCCCGACCACTACCGCGAACCGATCCTGCTCTGTTACTTCGACGGCCTGACCCACGAGCAGGCCGCCACCCGCATGGACTGCCCGGTCGGCACGGTCCGGAGCCGATTGGCCCGTGCGCGACGGATGCTCAAGCGCCGATTGGAACGGCGCGGGGTCGGCCTCGGAGCGGCCCTGATCCCTGGAGCGGGAAAAGATCTCGGAGCGCTGGGATCGACACCCCTCATCGTCGCGACAACCCCCTCATTGCGGCTTGTGACCCTTGTGGTCGAGGCCGCCGCACGGATCGGTCGGGGACAGACCTTGGCCGAAGTGACCTCTGGGTCGATCGTTACCCTCGTGACAGGAACCTTACGCATGCTGACGCTTTCGAACCTGAAGTGGACCGCCGCCGTGTTCGGCTTGGGATTGCTTGGTCTGGGCGGGACCGCCGCGATGGTCTCGGCGACCGGACAGGATGGAGACTCCACCGCTCCGAAACCAGCACCACAACCCGAGGTGGTCGCCGACGAGACCCCCAGCAAACCGGAGGCCCCCGAGGAAACCGAGATGACCCCCGAGGTCCTCGACAAATCCGAACTCCGACGCCGCGAGCGTCGAAAAAAGATCCTTGAGTACAGCCGATCCCGGGCCAGGCTGATCGTCGAACGGATCGCGATCGAGGCCGAGTTGGAAAACTATCGCCAGGCGATCCGAGCGCTGCCAGGGCTCATTAAGGAAATCGATACAATCGAAACGTCTCTACGAATAGAAAACTTAAAACTTCAAGACATGCAAAATCAACTGGAAAAGCATCATGCGGCAGTTCCTGAGAACGGAATAGTTCCTCAGAATGCGTTTCCAGAGGAAGCCCTGTATGAGAACCTTGAATTTCAAATTCGCGACCAAACATTAAGCATTGAAGCCCTCAAAAGAAATTTGAGCAACTCGGAAATCAGTTACAAAAAAGCGCAATTCGTTGTTAGTGAACTCGAAGCACGACTAACCGAACGAATCGAGCGCTACTACGCCCTAGCGATCGAGGTCCGAGACGAGCAGATGGAACTCGGGGTAAACCTTGGGGAATTCGAGTTCCAGCTCGGGCCGGCTCCTGTCATCGGCGAGGGACGTGAGGAGGACTAACCCGATCGGAGCGCTCAACATCATCGACGATGCAAAGCGTTCCGAGGACGGATCCGAATCAGGATCCACCCGCACAGTCGACCCAATCCGCACAGTCTCCCATGCGAATTATTCGCATGGGCGATGGTGTGGTTCAGAGCAAGGCTTGAGATCGGACCGATGTCGCTCCGATCCGCGCGACGACCTGGGTTTCTGGAAGAACCGAGATGGCCGCGACCACCCTTATCGGAGCGATCACTGACCAGGCTGTCCCAACTCCGCCTTTCTACGACATGGCAATGCTTATATTAAGATTCGCGAACCAAAGCAGGTGGCTTACCGTGTCACATGCGTGGACGTAGACTCGCTATCGACCGGGCGGTGATCCAAGGCCGGTGTCAACGAAGATCGATGTGCCAACCGCCCCAAGGTCGCTTTTTCATGACAGAACAATGCGTATGTGGGCGTCATCAGACTTAAAGAGCTTAGCCACGGCACTCCATGCGTGGACGTGGGCGCGCTATCGACCGCGAAGGGAACCACGGTCGAAGCCATCGAAGATCGCAGGGTATAACTCGTGAGCGACTTACAATTTTTTCGTAAACATTGATATCTGGACCCTTGACGTTCGCGGGCGCGCCTTCTCTAGTGGAACTTGGCTGGACCGGTCGGTCCGGCCAATTGGTGCACACGCCTCCCCACATCTTTCAGCAACGAGGTTAGCCACAACCATGGATTTGGTCCCACCAAGGCGTCGAGGTCGCCCCGATCGCCCACGCTCCCGGTCCGCGCCGAACGCACGGCGTGTCCGACTGGAGCGGCTCGAAGAGCGTCGATTGCTCAACGCGAGCCAAGACATCGACGTCTACCTAATCGATGCCGATACCGATCAGAGGATCAAAGCGATCACGAACGGGGAAACGATCACGGTCGCCCCGAACGTGGGCGATTCGCTCAGCATCGAAGCAGTGCCCGGCAACTCGGGCCTGGCCGGGCAGGTCAACAGCATGCGGCTGACGATCGGCGGGCCGATCGGTAGTTCCCAAGTAGAAAACGTGGCGCCGTACGCGTTGTTCGGCGACACCTCGGGCAACTTCACCGGTCGTTCGTTCGACTCTGGCACTTACTCGCTGGACCTCTTCGGCTTCGATGCGTCCAACGCCAAAGGGACTCTGGTTGCGCGGCAATCGCTCAGCTTCCAACTCGACGTCGGGTCGGGCGGCGGCGATCCCCCGCCACCACCACCTCCGCCGTCGCCTCCCCCAACGCCGGGTCCGGTCGATCCCAACCCCCGGGTCACCGGCGACTTGATGACTTGACACGAAGTGACCGTCGACTTCGACGGGCCGACCGTTGGCGAGTCGCGCGGAACGTTCTACAACTATCGCCTCGACGTAACGTTCTCCAACGCGTCGACGGACGAAACGCATGTGGTCCCGGGCTTCTTCGCAGCCGACGGCAACGCGGCCGAATCAGGCGCGACCTCGGGCAACGTCTGGCGGGTCCGGTTCAACCCCTCGAGCGTCGGGACCTGGACGTTCTCGGCCTCGTTCCGCGAGGGGAACAACGTTGCCGCCTCGACCAACCCGCAGGCCGGTTCACCTTCGGCGTTCATCAATGGCGCTTCGGGCTCGTTCAACGTCGTAGCCACCGACAAGACCGGCGAGGACTTCCGTGCCAAGGGGCGTCTCCAGTACGTCGGCGAGCACTACCTGATCCATGCCGGGACCGGCGAGCACTTCATCAAGGCGGGCGTCGACAGCCCCGAGAACTTCCTCGCCTATAGCGGATTCGACAACACCGTCGATACCCACGACTACACGCCACACCGAGGCGACTGGAATCCGGGCGATCCGCAATGGCGCGGTGATCAAGGGCGCGAAATCATCGGTGCTGTGAATTACCTTGCTGAAAAAGGCGTCAACTCCGTCTACTTCTTGACGATGAACGTGGCCGGTGACGGCCGCGACGTCTGGCCATGGTCCGACACCGGACTCCGGAGCATCAGCAAGAATTCGTCGAACATCAATCCCAACAAGGTCTCGGAATTCGACGTCTCGAAGCTGGCCCAGTGGGAGATCCTCTTCGACCACATGGACGCCAACGGCGTGGCCTTGCACGTCTTGACGCAGGAGACCGAAAACGACCAGTTGCTCAACAACGGAGCGCTGGGGGTCGAGCGCGCCGTCTACTATCGCGAGATGATCGCCCGGTTCGCGCACCACAACGGGGTCGTCTGGAACCTCGGCGAGGAAAACACCAACTCGACCTCCCAGCGCAAAGCGTTCGCCGACTTCTTCAAGGCCGTCGATCCGTATGATCACTTGACGGTGATCCATACGTTCCCTGGTCAGATCAATCAAGTGTACGGTCCTCTGGTCGGCCACCCGATGCTCGACGGCCCGTCACTACAGACGAACAGTCCGCGTAGCCATGTGACCAAGTGGCGGGCCGACTCGGCAGCGGCCGGTCACAAGTGGGTCGTCAACTGGGACGAGACCGGCCCAGCCAACCGGGGCCTCGACCCGGATCCGGGCTTCAATCCGGCCTTCTCGCCGAGCAACCACGACGCACAGCGCAAGAACATGTGGGGCGTGTTGACCGCCGGTGGTGCGGGGGTCGAGTGGTACTTCGGCTACCAGAACCCGCACAACGACCTCAACCTGGAGAACTTCCGCTCGCGCGACTCGGCCTTGACCTGGACCGCCGCCGCCTCGGAGTTCTTTGAGACATACCTTCCCGTCCTGGACATGGCCCAGAACGATGGGATTACGCCGGCCAGTAATGATTTTGTCTTCGCCGACCCCGGCGAAGTCTATGCGATCTACCTGCCCGACGGGGGCGGATCGTCACTCAAACTCGGCGGCGAACCGGGGACCTACAGCGTCGACTGGTTCGATCCCCGCAACGGAGGGAACCTGAAGACCGGTTCGGTCAGCCAGGTCACCGGCGGCGGAACGGTCAATTTGGGACAGCCGCCGAATCAGACCGGCAAGGACTGGGTCGTGCTGGTCCGCCAAACCAGCGACGGGCCGAGCGATCCGCCGCCACCACCACCACCACCGCCGCCGCCGCCACCACCGACCCCGACTGGGGAGGTCCTGCTCTATTTGGTCGACGCGGAAACCGATCAGCGGTTGATGACGATCACGGACGAGCAGACGCTCTTCGTGACATCCGATCAAGCCGACTCCCTGTCCATCGAAGTGGTGGCAGCCACCGCGAGTCTGGATGCCGCCTTGGAGAGCGTCCGGTTGACCATCGGAGGCCCGGTGTCTCACGACCAACTGGAAAACTTCGCCCCGTATGCCCTCTTCGGTGACAGTTCAGGGAACTACACCGGCCGTGCCTTCTCGGAGGGCGCCTACACGCTGGGCGTGACCGGCTATGCCTCCAACGGCGGCAATGGCCAGGTGCTGGTCGATGAAGACGTGGCGTTCCAGATCGTGATCGGCACCGACCCCGGTGGGGGAGGTCCGGCCGGCGGGTTCGACGAACCCTTCGACGTGTCCGGACCGGCTCAGACGCCGAACGTGCTCTCCAGCGATGCGGTCTTCTCGGGGGGCTTGGCGGTCGTCAACAAGGATTCGAGCGGATCGACCCGATTCGTCGACGCCTCGCTGAACGGTCTGGCCTTGCCGACGATCCTGGTCGACTTGCGGGCCGATGCTGGCAGCGGGTCGTTCGAGGCGGTCAACCCGTCTGTCCGCGATGTCCTCTCGCTGGAGGTCAAGCTCGACGGCGGAGCGTTCCAGGAACTCGATACGTTCCTGGTCAACGAGGCAACACAGATCTTCCGAGGGGATCAGACCGGCCAGACCTTCGCCGATCAAATGACGCCATTGGTCTACGCCCTGCCGGCGAGCGCCTCGACGGCTCAGCTTCAGATCAACGCCTCAACGTCGGCCAACTCGGAATACTTCCTGATCGACCGCGTCCAAATCGTCGATGCTTCGGGCGGTTCGGGCCAGAGCGGTCAGGTGGCCAACGATTCCGGAGCACCGCCCATGGGGTCCGACTCGGCCAAGAGGGTGGCATCCGTTGTCCCGACCGGTCCCGATCCGATTCGGCTCGCGGCGGTCCTCGATGACCTCGGCCTGTTCGGCCCAATCGACCTGACCTGGCTCGATGACGAGGCCGAGGAAGACTGATCTCGGAACGATCTCGGGGCGGGGCATCCCTCGTCCCGGCATCTCGCGAAGATCAGAGGTCGGATCATCGCGACCCGAACGCAATAACGCAAAGAGGCCGACCCTCACTTGGGCCGGCCTCTTTGCGTTGCGGATCAGTTGCCAAGGAAGGAACGCGCGAAGGTCAAGAGCTGGGGGGCGATCCCGAACCGATCAGATCGCCCTCTGAGTCATCGAAATCGGAGTCGGAGTCGAGTCCATCGAAGAAGAAGAGGTCGGCGCCCAACATTCCGAAAAGCACATCGATGCCGCTGCCGCCGTCGATGACATCGTTGCCGTTGTTCCCCTCGATCAAGTCGTCGCCGGCATCGCCATTGATGGTGTCGCGGCCGTTGCGGCCCCGCAATGTGTCATCACCTGGGCCACCGCTGATCAAGTCGGCGTTGCCACCCGCGCCCGGCGGGGGGGGGGGGCCGGGGGGGGGGCGGGGGGGCGGCGCGCGGGGGGGGGGGCGGGGGGGG
>CAZSSM010000046.1:0-14910 GCA_964609385.1 uncultured Planctomycetia bacterium | reverse complement strand
ACCTGGGGCTACGCTGATCAAGGCGGCGCTGCCACCACCCCCAATCACGTCGTGCCCCCCCTCTCCCTCAAGCGTGTCCCGATCGCCACCGCCGTCGATGATGTCGTTCCCCGATCCGCCGCTGATCGAGTCACTTCGGCCGTCGCCATTGAGCACGTCATGGCCATTGCCGCCTAGGAGCGTATCGTTGGCGTTGCCGCCGCTAAGCGTGTCGTTGGCGTTGCCCCCCTCGAGCACATCATTGCCATCGTTGCCGGCCATCTCGTCGGCACCAGGGCCACCCAAGACCGTGTCATTGTCGTTGCCCCCCTCGAGCAGGTCGTCACCTGCTTCCCCGGCAACCATATCATCGCCGGCGCCACCGAAGAGTGCGTCGGAGCCATTGCTCCCGTAGATGAGATCATTGTCCGGGCCGCCTCGAACAACGTCGTTGTCCTGGTCACCATCGATCTCATCCATGCCGGCTTCGCCGAAGATGGTGTCGTCGCCGACACCACCGGAGATCGTGTCATCCCCGGCATTGCCGGACATGCTGTCGGAACCGTTGTTGCCTCGCAGCAAATCGGCCCCCTCACCACCTCGGATGATGTCGTTTCCGGATCCGCCGTTGATGGTATCGTCTTGCGTGCCGCCAATAATGACGTCGCGGCCGCTCCCGCCATTGATCCGGACCGGAACGAGGGCTCCAGCGAAATCAATCAGATCGTCCCCATCGAACGAATTAATTCGAACCAGGGTTGTACTTGATTCAATTGTTACTTGGGTTTCGTTAATATTGACGACATACGAATTAGTGTCGCTATCGAACCGCAACAAGATCTGGTCGTTCTCCGGGGTTCCCTGGATCAGCATCGTCGAGAGGACGCGTCGGTCCTCCAAGCGTTCAGCCGACAACGGCGTCGGACAAACTCGTCGGTCGGTATTTCGTCGGAAAGCTTGAGTGGAACGGTTGAGGTGAAGCACAGAGAGACTCCTCAGAGTGGGGTTTGGTGAGGGGGCACAAGCGAGTGTGTCGTTCGTCTGGGGGGCAGGGATTCGGGAGGAGGCTATGGGAGTGGTGAACGAACTCTGTCGGAGATGAGACACATCGCATTGTGACCGGTTGCCTTCGCACACGATTCCCTAAACGGTAAGACCGTTGAGGGAATGTTCTCGGCGAACGCGAACCATCGAGCACAGACACACCACATTCGTTGTGGTAGGTTAGTTAGCAGCGCTGCCTGAACTAACTTGCAAACCCCGAGGAGCGTCCATCGTCGGGATATGGCCCATTGCTCGACAATTCGATACCCTACTGAACCTAGTCATACCGAGTCAAATCATCTTTCTCTCGATGTTGCCAAGATTATCTTAAGCTCTACTGAGAGATTCCAAAGCCAAGATTGGCACAGATTGCGGTGTCGAGCTTCGTTCATTAAGGAACCTGTTCGACCCGAATTGTATGATTCAGTGGTCTGGTAGGAATGGAACCGGATCCCAGGTAATTCGCTCGCCGCATCGTCAACGTCGGTCGGGAATCCGGTCTCGAAGATCCCCCGACCGACGGTTGTCACCCAGTGCCTCCGGGGTGTTTCATTCCTCCGCATCGGCTTCGGGGCCGGAATCTTGCCGGTAGATCAGGACGCGGTCATGGACGATGAGGGCGAAGTCGGTTCGGTTGTCGCCGTCGAAGTCGCCCGTGGCGATCTGGCGGGGCTCGATCAGGTCGCGCGGCGAGAACGACTTCTCCTCGAAGACCTCGAAGGTCATGGCGCGTCGGAGGTCGTCGGGGCCGAAGACGGCGACGATCTCGATGGCGTTCTCGGCCGCGTCGATTAAGAGCAGGTCCCGGAGCCCATCGTCGTTGATATCATCGACGACGAGATCGCTGATCCGTCCGTCCTCGCGCGGGAGTTCGTAGCGTGCCAAGGCGTCGAAGCGTTCGGGCTCGCGTCCCGAGCGGACCAGGGCGAAGGTCTCGGCGCCAGCGACGAGGATGTCGGGGCGGTCGTCGCCGTCGAAATCGGCCGTCTGGAGACTGAGGAACTCGAGATCGCCGATGGGGATCTGGCCAGCGGGTCGGAACGGATCGCCGGGATTGGATCGGTCGAGGAGGCGGAGCACGTCAGCGCCCCGGTCCCAGAGGACGATCTCATCACTCCCGTCGCCGTCGAGGTCCAGCGGCACGGCCCCTTCGATCCGCGCGGTGCGTTCGCCGGCGTTGAATTGGGCGCGGATCTGCCAACGGCCCCCCTGGGTCAGGCGGACGTCGCGTGCCAGGTTGTTCTGAGCGACGATCAAGGCCGGCCGGCCGTCGAAGGTAGTGCGGCTGAGCGACTGGGGCTCGGCCGCGGCGAGCGGTCCGAGGTTGGTCAGGGCTTGTGGAGCGCCGTTGCCCCGCGAGAGGAGGAGGACCGGCGAGCCAAAGGCTTTGAAGACCAAGGCATCGTCGCGACCGTCAGCATCGACGTCGACCATCCGAAGTGCCGAAGGGGTGGCCCGTAACTCGTCGATGGATACGGTCTCCGATCCAGCCCAACGGTACGGCACGAACGCCCCATCAGCATTGAGGGTCAGGGCGCGGAGCCGAAAGCGAGCGTTCGATCCTTCCTCGTCGGATTCGGTGATATAGGCGATTTCAAAGCTTCCGTCGCCGTCGAAGTCACCGAGGTCGAAGGCCAGGGGGTCAGCTTGAGTCGGCAAGGCTTCGGGGAGTTCGAGCCGACCGTCGTTGAACCGGCAGCGCCCGATAATTTTCTCGCGAGGGCTGATCAGAAACAGCTCGTCGAGACCATCCCCATCGAGGTCGGCCAGGCGTACGGTTTGGCCGTCGATCAGGCCGGGATACGTCTCGGCGAGGTTGATGCCGACGCCATCGCCGGGGTCATCTCCGTTGTCGGCTTGGCGATAGACCAGCAAGCGAGCGTTGATCGGGTCGCTGACGACCAAATCGGTGCGTCGGTCGCCATCGAGGTCACCGAGGGCGTAGTCGCGACCGCGTCGTCCGCCCCGGGGCAGGGGATAGAACGTGGCCTCGACACGAGGACGATCGACGGCAGTCGTGTCGGGCTCGACGGTCAAGCCGAGCAACTCGACGCGCCCAGTCTGTAGGGTCACGTTGAGCAACTCAACGCCGGGTCGGCCGTCGAGATCACACAGTTCATAGGCGCGACCCGGTTCGATGGGGAACCGCCGTTCGGGACCGAACCGCCCTCCGCCGAGGTTGATCCGGACGCGGAGCGGGTCGTCGCGGACGACATTAAAGAGGAACAGGTCGTTACGTCGGTCGCCATCGAGGTCCTCGAGACGGAGAATCCTCGGGTTGGAGGCGCCATGGGCGATCCGCTCCGGGACGGCGAAGCGCCCAGGTTCCTCCTGTCGATAGAGAAGGATCTGATCCTCGGTCAGCAAGGCCAGGTCGTCGCGATCGTCCCCGTCGAGGTCCGCCGTGGCCAGAGCATTGGAGTTGGAGATCGCCTCGTCGCAGGCCAGCCGACGGATCGAGTCGAATCGCCCGTCGCCACGATTGGCCAGCACGACGATCTCTTCAGGCTCGCCGTAGAAGGCCAAGTCGGGCCGGTCGTCGCCATCGAAGTCGCCCCGGACCAAACTGACCACCTCCTGATTGACCGGGATGGTGACCAGTCGAAACCGTTGGGAGCCCGTGAGTTGGTTGACGCGATCGGCGTTGTTCCCGGGGGTCTGACGTTCATCGCGGCCGGGGCTGGAGAGCAACAGGTCGATCCGCGAGCGCGCATTGTTGATCACGGCCAGATCGTCGGTGCCATCGCCGTCCCAGTCGCCCGTCGTCAAGCCGGCGATCCGATCGCCCAGCGGATAGATCTCCAACGGGAGGAACCCATAATAGTCGGCCAGCTTCGGATCGGGCGCCTGCTGGGCGCGGGCTTCCGGGAGCCCGGCGGTCAGCAAAAGAGCCAGCAGGATCATCGAGCCAGCCCTTCGTAGTCTCGGCGGTGCGATGAAGTGGCGTCCAAGACACATTGATGATGACATGGAAGACACACGAGCAATCATGAGGCAAGACTCCCAGACGTCCAGATTAGCCGGGTTCGCGATGGCGACTGCGTGGCTGAGTGGAAGGGTACGGGGGAAAACTCTCATGCTACGAGCGTCTCGGGAGGGCGGCAAGGTGAGCGGTCGCCCGATACGCGGAACGGATCGGAACCGGACGCGTCGTCCGTACTCATGAAGAGCCGTTGCACACGGCGAACATCGTCCCAGAAACCGCAATCGCCGCTCAGTTCCGGACCTAGGCTGGAGTGTCTGGTACGACGGCGACCCACTCGGGACACGCAACGGACCGGACCTGGATTCCGATCGGCTGTGGCACCGATCGGTGGGATGAGACGACGAACGGTGGAATATTGGGAGCGCATCCGATGAACAACCTGAAGCGAGCCGTCGCCCGGTTCCTGCAGAGCGAAGATGGCCCGACGGCGGTCGAGTACGCGGTCATGCTGGCCCTGATCCTGGTCGCCTGCATCACGATCGTCACCCAGCTCGGCTCGACCATCAGCGGCACCTACGACGGCGTCAACACGAACCTCTCGACGGCCAACTCGAAGATGACGACCCCCTGATTGATCGCCTTCTCTTGGCTTGGCGACCTCTCGGCGGGACGATCCCGATCACGGCCTCGAAGCCGATCGGGACGTCCCCTTCGGTCCGACTCTGATCGACCTCCCAGCTTGAGGGGCCGATCGCGATGCTCGCAATCTCATTCGCCAACGCGGCGGTGGTCGGTCGGAACAGACCGGCTCGACCGTTGCGTTGGCGTTTCCGCGTGCGCTGACAAATCAGGTTTCGATAATAATTTACCTCTTTTGTTGTAGCGGATTCCACCCACTCAAAGACACGGATGGGGAATTGTCCGGATATCGCCTCGGATCGAGGTCCTCGCTCAGTTCCGGACCTAGGCTAGAGTGTCTGGCTCGACGACGACCCACTCGGGACACGCAACGCGCCGGACCCGGACCCGATCGGCTGTGGCACCGATCGGTGGGATGAGACGACGAACGGTGGAATGGTGGGAGCACATCCGATGAACAACCTGAAGCGAGCCGTCGCCCGGTTCCTGCAGAGCGAAGATGGCCCGACGGCGGTCGAGTACGCGGTCATGCTGGCCCTGATCCTGGTCGCCTGCATCACGATCGTCACCCAGCTCGGCTCGACCGTCAGCGGCACCTACGACGGTGTCAACTCGAACCTCTCGACGGCCAACTCGAAGATGACCACCCCCTGATTGATCCAATCAGGTTGATCTGATCGAGAATTGCGATCCATGAGAGAGACCCACGCGGTGGCCGTCGATCGGCAAACGATCGTCGTGCCCGTCGCGTGGGTCTTTTGTTGTTGCGATGGCCGCCGATCGGCCTGGCTACAGTTCTTGGTCGGGGATGGGGCCCTAGCTCATCAAGCTTGGCCATCCCCATTCGGCGGTTTGACAAGCTCTGTCAGTGGTTCCATGCTTCTCGAGAACAGCTTGGGGTAGACTCGTCGCATCGTTTCGTCGAGTCAACCTCCTGCCGGTTTCCGGCGTCCTGGTGAACCCATCGGGGGGGAAGGCTTGTGGTTGAACAATTGAGCCCGGCGTTGGTCTGGGTGCTGGTGGCCGTGCTGGTCGAGGCGGCCATCATCGACGGTTGGAAGTTAAAGGTCCCAAATTGGCTCACATATAATTTGATCGGCGGCGGTTTGATTTATGGAGCGATCATAGGCGGTTGGTCCGGGGCGATGTGGTCGCTGGGCGGCGCGGCGCTGGGCCTGGCCTTGCTGTTGCCGCTCTACGCGATCGGGGGCATGGGAGCCGGGGACGTGAAGCTCCTGGCCGGGGTCGGGGCCTGGTTCGGCCCAGGCCTGACACTGACATCGTTCATTGTCGGCGGAATCGTCGGCGGGATGATCGCCCTGGCGATGATGGTCTTCCGCGGCGACGTGCTGGAACATCTGGGGCGCATGGGTCGGATCAGCCGCGAGATCATCACCGTCCGTGACCCGGCCAAGCTGAGCGAGAGCGCCGCGGCTCGCAAGCCGAACATGATGCTGCTGCCCTACGGAATCCCACTGACCATCGGGACCATCGGCACGCTGGCCTGGCAGGGACTCCTGCTCTGAGGGTTTGGCTCGAACGTTTGAGGGTTTCGGGGATTCTCCGAGTCCACGCCAGATTGTCGAGCTTCCAAGCTGAAATGAGAGAGACGAAAACTTGTTCGGCCGGGTGAGTGCTGGATCGTTGACGTGCGTGCCGAGGCGTGTGCCTCGCGTGGGGTGTCGCGATCGATCCCGGTCTCGAGGGCCTCACCGATGAACCGCAATCGCGCCGTCGTCATGCTGATCGTGGCCGGGCTCTGTGGGCTGGTCGCGATGGTTTTGGTCAACCAGATGATGTCGTCCTCCGGCAACCAGGAGGTCGAGACGGTCTCGGTGCTCCACGCCGCGCAGACCTTGGAAGTGGAGCAGTACATCGACTCGACCGAGTTGGTCACGCAGATCGAATTGCCCGTCGACGCCTTGCCCAAAGGAGCGATCACTTCCTTCGATCAACTCCAGGATCGCTGGGTGCAGGCGACGATCTTCGAGGGGGAGCCGATCGTCGAGTCGCGATTGGCGCCACCGGGCGCCCCGACGGGCCTCTCGGTCTCGATCCCCGAGGGTTATGAGGCGATGTCCGTCCCGGTCGACGAGCGCTCGAGCGTCGCCGGCTTCATCTTGCCCGGCCACCGGGTCGACGTCCGAGTCGTTCGCGGTCGCGGCGAGTCGCGGACCGTCGAGACGGTCCTGCAGAACATTCAAGTGCTCGCCTCGGGTCAAATGGACACCCGTGACGGGTCCAAGTCGATCATCTCCCGGACTGTGACGCTGGCCGTCACTCCCGAGCAATTGGATCGCTTGGCGCTGGCCATCAACGAGGGACAGCTTATCCTCTCGCTCCGCCGGCACGGGGACGAGTCCGACTACGTCGCCGAGCGGGCCCCCGAGCCGCAAGAGGACCAGAGCGACCAGAATGCCGACCTGCTCGATCAGCTCCGCGACGAGCACCAACAACAGATCGCGACAATGCGTGAGCAGATCGACAAGCTCGAGTCCCAGTTGCGCGGTGTCCTTGAGGTCCATCAGCAGTCCCAGCAGTCGTTGCAATCGATGCAAGCCGAGCGCGACGCGGCCCTTGTCCGGATGGCGACGTACCAGAAGGAGATGGTGGCGTTCCAGAGCCGGCAAGCTCAACATAACAATCAAGTGATTGTCTACCGAGGAGTCGGCACCGGGTCGCGTGTGACCGCCGAGCCGGTCCCGCCGACCGGAGGGATCGACCCACCGAAGCCGCCGACCCCCGGCCTGGACCGGTCGGCACCGACCTTGCCGGATCCCGCCGAACCGAACGGTACAGCCGCCCCGAACCTGGTCGGCAATCCCTCGGTGATCGAGCCAGCACCGATCCCGACGCGGATCCCCGAACAATTCCCCGACGCCAACAATCCGACCCATCGCGAGCCGGAGGAACCGGGCGCCTTGGACGGTTGGGGCGACCAGATCCTCAACGGCTGGTCACTCTTCAGCGGACCTTCCTCGGCGTCGAACCCCGAGCCGTCAACGTCCGATTCCCCGGACGAGCCGTCGACGTCGGTCGTTGACGAACGCTCGATCTAGGCCCGGGGACGTCCTAGTCTTCCGGTAGCGACCTCGCAATCGCGGATCGGGCGGTCGGGAGCGGGCTTTTCAGGAGTCCCACGCCGCCGAGGCGTGGGTCAGGACGGTCGGCCGGATCGACCCGATGCGACCGGCTCCGGCATCGGTCCGTCCCGCGTCATCGACACGGTGGCGCCAATGGGCCGTTGGTCGCGACGACGGCCGCTTCGCAGACGCAACAACGGCCCTCCGGGCAGGGATCGGTTCCATGAAGGGTGTGATACGTCTTGTCTTGGTCGATCCGCGCGACGATACGCGGCAACGGCTCTGCGAGCTGATCAGCAGCATCGGCACGCTCTGGCTAGCTGAGATGTGCAGTTCTTACCAGACCGCCTTGAAGGTCGTCGACGACAACACGCCGGACCTAACCCTGATCGTCGTCGACCAGGACCCCGACCAGGCCGCCGGCCTGGTCCGCGAGATCCTCAAAGGCAACCCCGAGGCGGTTGTCCTGCCGGCCGGGCGAAGCCGGGACGGCGACCTAATCCTCGGCCTGATCCGAGCTGGGGCCCGGGAATATCTGCCGCTGCCGGTTGATGTTGACGAATTGCTCGAGGCCATCGAGAGGATGACCCGAGGGACCGCCGCCAACGCGGATGAGGACGGCAGTCCCCACGTTGTGGCCGTCACCGGCGCTGCCGGCGGCATCGGCACCACCGCCTTGGCCGTCAACCTCGCCGCCGAACTGGCCAAACAGCCTGAACGCTCCTCCGTTCTGATCGACTTCGACCTCCTGCTCGGATCCATTGATACCTGTCTGGACATCATCCCCGACCATACCCTTCTGGAGGTCGTCCAGAACATCGATCGGCTCGACCTGCCCTTGCTGAAGCGGTCGATCATCCGACACGCCAGCGGGCTCTACGTGCTGCCCCACCCGGTCGCCTTGGAGGACGCCGCCAAGATCGACCCCGATGCGCTCCGGCAGATGCTGGTCCGCTTCAAGGCCACCTTCGACACCGTCATCGTCGACACCAGCAAGGGGCTTCAGTCGACCGACTTCGTCGCCTTTGAGCTAGCCGACATCATCTTGCTGGTCGTCCAGCTCGACCTGAACTGCTTACGCAACAGTGTCCGCCTGATGCAGTTGTTCCGCCAAATCGACGACATGGGCGACCGCGTTCGGGTCATCGTCAACCGGGCCGGCGCCAGCGCCTCGGAGATCAGCCTCCGCAAGGCCGAGGAAACCCTGAACTGCAAGATCACCTACCAGATCCCCGACATGCCCAAGCAATTCGACGCGGCGCGGTCGCGCGGCGTCCCGCTGGAGGAAGAGGCTCCGGGCTGTCGAGCCCATCGGGTCATCGCCGATCTGGCTGCCGAACTGGCCGGGCAATTCGAGGTCGAGGACGATCCCCAACGCGGTCGACGTGGCGGACTGCTCGGCGCCTTCCGATGACCGAGCCAGCCAACGGACCGCCCGCCCTATCGGCTGGGACGATTGGGCAGAATCCATCGAGTCCTTCGGCCCATCGTGACCGCCTCACCACTTCAAGGCCCGCGTGACTTCGCCCTATCGCGACGGGGGACCGGTTCGTCGTGACGTCCCTTGTGTCGCCCCCCACCGGGAGATTTTTCGACCATGCCCATGGGATTCGGACGCCCCGGCTTCGGGGCTCCTCGCGGCCCGATCGGACCGGCTCCCCCTCAAACCAAGCGCATCGGATCGCTCGGATCTCCGCCGCCGTCGCTTGCACCCAAGCCCCCCGAACCGTCCGGCGAGCGGACGATCGCCCCCAACTCAAGCGCGGACACCAAACCGGCCTCCACGACTGCGGAAAGGCCCAAGCCGCCCAAGCCCGAGCCACCCAAGTCTGCTCCCGAGAAAGAGAAAGTGGTCGACCCGGCCGAGGCCAAATTCGAAGCCCTCAAGAAAAGCATCCATACCAAGCTCGTCGACCAACTCGACCTGAGCCGTGTCAACGAGATGGAGCAGGACGTCCTACGCTCCGAGATCCGAGTTCTCATCGAGCAGCTCTGCGACTCGGAGAACGCCCTGCTCAACCGGAGCGAGCGGCAGCGGCTCGTCGAAGAGATCCTCGACGAAACCTTCGGATTCGGACCGTTGGAGCTGCTGCTCAAGGACGATAAGATCGCCGATATCATGATCAACGGCCCGAAACACGTCTTCGTGGAAAAGTCGGGACGGGTCAGCAAGAGTGACGTCACCTTTCGCGACAACGAGCACCTGCTTCAAATCATCGACCGGATCGTCTCGAGGGTCGGCCGACGCGTCGACGAATCGTCACCGATGGTCGACGCCCGTCTCCCCAACGGCTCCCGATTCAACGCGATCATTCCGCCGCTGGCTCTGGACGGTCCGGTGGTCACCGTCCGTGTCTTCGGCAGCAAGCCGCTGGGCGCCGAGGATCTCTTGCGGTTCAAAGCCTTCACCCCAGAGATGCTCGAGTTCCTTAAGGGGTCGATGAAGGCGAGGCTCAACATCATCATCTCCGGTGGTACCGGTTCGGGAAAAACCACCCTACTGAACACGCTCTCGAGCTACGTCCAGAACGACCACCGGATCATCACCATCGAGGACGCCGCCGAACTCCAACTGCAACAGGAGCACGTCGTTCGTCTGGAGACTCGCCCCCCCAACGTTGAGGGCAAGGGCGCCGTCACGGCCACCGACCTGGTCAAGAACGCCCTCCGGATGCGGCCCGACCGTGTGATCATCGGGGAGTGTCGAGGCGCCGAGACGCTCGACATGATCCAGGCCATGAACACCGGTCACGAAGGATCGATGACCACCTGCCACGCCAACAACCCGCGCGACGCCCTGAGTCGATTGGAGACCATGATCAGCATGGCCGGCCTAGAGCTACCCATTCGCGCCCTGCGATCCCAGTTCGCCTCGGCTATCGACCTGATTATCCAGGCTAACCGCCTGCCCGGCGGCCCCCGAAAAGTCACCAGCATCTCCGAAGTCATCGGTATGGAAGGCGACACGATCATCATGCAGGAAATCTTCGCCTTCCGTCAGGAAGGTGTCGACGACGACGGCCGCGCCTACGGACAATTCCTCGCCACCGGCATCCGACCCACCTGCATCGGACGACTCGAACAGGCCGGCGTCGACCTCCCCACCGACCTTTTCCAATCCCGTGTCTTGCTCGAAGACTGACCGAAGCCCGCGATCGAGCCGACAAGCCGACTCGAAGCATAGACCGAATCCAAGCCATGGAACGGCTCAAGATTTAGCAATCTTTTTTATATACATCAATAAATTTTCAATTACAAATGAAGCGATTTGCTAGTGTTTACTCTCCGCTGACAAAAATCATCGAGAACCCGTCGTATCCCTTCGAGCCAACCGTCTGCAAGGCGGTCGCTGAGAGTCGGAGATCTCCCGCGATTTTCCGATTGAATTCGCGGACGCCGAGGACTCTGGGATCATCGCTGTCCTCATGGACGATCGCCCCGTCTCGGACCACATTGTCGGCGATGATCAAGGTCCCCGGGCGCGACAGCTCGATCACCCCGTCCAAGTAGTCGGGGTACTGCGCTTTGTTGCCATCGAGGAAGATCAGATCGAACGGCCGATATCCTTCCGCGCGGAGGTCGCGGAGCGATTCAACGGCGTCGCCGACTCGGATCTCTATCGCTTCGGAGAACCCGATGCGCGCCAGGTTCGATCGCGCAAACTCGGCGTATTCGGGCACGAGTTCCAGGGTGACCAATCGACCGTCCGGCACCATTCCCCGTGCGAGCCAAGCCGTGCTGTATCCGCCGAGTGTACCGACCTCCAAAATATCTTGGGAACGCAGAAGCCTGGCCATGATCTCCAGGAATTTCCCTTGGACGCTTGTGACCTGGATCTCCGGCAAGCCCGCGCGACGGGAGTCCTGAACGATCTGTTCTAGGTCCGGATCTACCCCAACCAGCAGGTCCTGATGGTAACGCTCAACTCGACACCAAAGGGAATCGTCCATCTCGTATTTTGCCCATCGAGTAAGCCAAGAGGATCGCATCCGTCTTAAGAGTTGGGGACTCGTCGATCGCTAAGAAACACGGAGATTGCTTCGAGTACCCCTCTTCAATGGACCGCGATTGGCTGTGACCTCGCCTGGGAGACCGAAGCGGGTCATCCTCTATTGGACCCTTGGTCGATCGGATTAGCCAAAACCGGCCACCCCGAGTCGCGTGAGAAAATACTGGAGCGGGAGAAAAGAGAATCGTCCCGACCGCGAATATTCGGTTGACCCAGTCGACACCGCTTTAGCGATCGCTCCCGGCCAACCTCCATGGGAACCTCGCCGAATCGTCCTTTGAGTCAAACTTCCCCAACAACCGGAGAGTTCATCGAGCGGGCTTCCATCCCTCGCTCGTAGGCCCCTAGACATCGTCGACGGCCACGCTACAGTAGGGCTCGACCGCTGGGCTAACGTTGCTCCACGGCACGGAATGTGCCGCCGATCCCAGATCACAACACCGCTTCAGATCGGCAGAGCGTCTGGATCGCCCGTTGAATCGGTGTGATCATGCTTAAGAGGTCGGCATGAAATCTGCTGGGCTCGTCAATTTGAAGACATGACTGGGTTCGAATCGCGGGTCATGATCGATCGAGGGAGGGTTCGATGGACGAGGCGTCGCTGAGTTGGGGATGCGCAATCTTTGTGTTGATTGCGATCATCGGGGTTGGCTACTGGATCTGGTCCGGTGGCAACCCTGAAGTCCTCAGTGGAGAGATCCCCACCCTTCAGGATGATCAATCCAAGGATGCCGTCTTGGCCGAGGCGCGTGCGATCCGCGACCGGCTTGAAGCGACCGAGCGCGAACTCGTCAGGACGCGGACCCGTGAGCAAATTTATCTTGTGGTCATCGTTTTCTTAATGATGGTCACCACAGGACTGATCGCCTACGCACTCGGACGACGACGCGCCCTCAACGATCTCAAGAAAGCCAATCAGGAACTCGGTTGAGTCCGATCGCAATGGCCAATCAGCACATTCAGTCGAGTCGATCCTCGGCCGACACGCCCTCGTCAGCGGAGTCATTCCTTTTCAGTGCGTTCAGGTATTCGCTCAGCACTCTCAGGTTCTTCGCAAAGACCGCGCTGGAGAGGTAGCAGTCCCCCGGCCGAAATCGAGGATCTCCGACGAGCACTTGGTCGTCGAAGGTGCTGATCCATCGACCTTGTTCGTCGAGCGTGTCGAGAATCTCCGCAGCGCGTCCGGCCAATCGAGCGATCGACGGTGACGGATCCGTAGGATTTCGCCCGTTACGGATGGCCTGATACCGCGCCCGGATCGAATCGAGCCGCGAGCCGGTCGTCCAGCCGTAATGGTTCGGCAACCGGTCGTCATCGTAGGTGAGCAGATACTCTCCCTCTCGACGCTCCATGTACAGCGGTCGGTTGGTCTTCAGCTCGTAGAATCGCGCCAAGCGACCGTCGGGTAACCGCGACTGTTCGAGATAGTCCAACGCCCTCGGAACCGGTTCCAGGTATTTCACGTCTCCGGTGAACTCGGCGATCGTCAACAGCGTTTGGAGGACGTCCTGCGATTCACGGCCGGTGATCGCCGCCGGCTCAAACCGACGCGCCCAGATCGGCCGCATCTGATAACTATACTGCTGAGCCCAAGCCGGTTGCGGTTCCGGAAGTTGTGCTGAGATCAGGAAATCGCCGAGCCGCGTGAGAGCTTCGCGATAGCGCGGATCGTCATAGGTCCGTTCCGCCAGGATTAACGTCGAAGCCACAGTACCGGCCAGTCCGTCGTTCAGCGTGTACATATCCCAGTAGTTTTTGATCCGTCCCTCGGTCCGCCAGTCGTAGTCTGGATACGAGGCCACTACGATCGGCGGGTCCTCGGGCAGACTCTCGTCCCACCCCTGAGGAAACCCGCCGTTGGGAAACTGGGCAGCGATCAGCGCGTCGAGTGCGATTGTGACCGACTCGTGGATCGCCTCGTGGCGGAACTCGTGCACCCGGTCGGCCCGCATGAGAAACCGCAAGGCCGCTTGTGTCTGGTCGTCATCGAGTGACGAGAAGTTGCGGCCCTTCGGCTTCCCTCGACCATTCCGATATCGGCCGGTTCGCTCGCCGCTCGGATCGAAGTCGATGCAGTTCGTCCAACCGCCCGATTCCAACTGGCCGTAGATCAACGCCTCAGCCGTTTCGGTCATCGCGTTGAGATAGAACCCATCCCCCGTTGCTCTGTAGGCGACCAGGTAGGCGATTCCAACGGTCGGAGTTCCTGGAGGCTGCACCCAGATTTGATCGTTGCTCGCAACACCCTCCCCTAGGCGACGCGTCAGATCGGTACTCGTGTAGTAGACATAACCTCCATGACGCGCGACGTGTGACCGATAATATTTCGATGCGCGCTTCATTTCGGAAACGAGCGTCTCCGTGCTAGGACCAGATGGTTCCTGGTGACCATTTCCAAGAGAGACCAAATGAATTGTTATAACAAAAGCAAAAAAGCTCATTGAACATTTCCTCAATGGTAATCCAATCGATCTAGGCCTTGGCGAGCCAATCGTCGAGAGGTTCCCGTCGAACGATCCAGGTCTCTGGGAGCTGCTCGTAACCAACGATCAAGGCGACGATCCCACCGACCATGGCGCAGTTCGTATCGATGTCACCAAGTTCACATGCAGTCTGCCAAATGACTTCTTCGAAATCGTCCGCAGTCTTGGCGACCGACCAGAGGACGAACGGCACAGTGTCTTGGGCGCTGATCGCCGAGCCGTTGCCGAGCCGGGAGACCACCGTTGGGAGATCGGTCTCGAAACCCAACTCCAAGGCGATCTGCAGACCATGCGCGGTCTCGCCCTCGGGCATATGATCGAGCACGACGCGAATCATGTCGAGCGGGTCGACCGTCTTTTCCGGGATCGCGGTCCGATACATCCAAGCCCAGGCTGCCGCGATAGCCACTGCAATCGCGCCGGCTTGGCCCTCGAGATGGGCATGTGTGACCTCAGCTGACTGATCGATCCGACCCCGCGACTCCAAGGAGTTGATGGATCGCCAAAGCCATCACAGTATCATCCGTGAATGGCCAGGGAGGACCAGGAAGAATCCGCTGGTGCTCCGCATCGGCCACGAGTCCCAAAGCTCGATGAAAGGCAAACATGCGCTCGCCAAACGCATCGCCGAGATTCAGACCTTCCAAGGAGAGCCGCGACCGTTCAAGAGGTGTCATGCCTCATCCCATGTTAATAAAAAACGCCCCCTGCGGTCCTAAACCTGCAGGGGGCGTTTGGGGAATGAAC
>CAZSSM010000045.1:57225-57454 GCA_964609385.1 uncultured Planctomycetia bacterium | reverse complement strand
CTGGGCCATCAACAGCCCGATCTGATCGGTCGGATCATCGATCAGGTCGACCCGGATCAAGATCCCGAACAGAGTTATGCCGCGGCGATCACCTTGATCCTGGCCGGACCGATGGAGATGCCCGCGCCGGAACAGTTGGACGGCTTGGCCGAGATCAAGGTGCTCGCGACCGTCTACGAACGGGTGCGTAACGCCTTCGGAGGCAGCGCTGAGCAGGTGGCCGAACGCC
>CAZSSM010000045.1:0-57215 GCA_964609385.1 uncultured Planctomycetia bacterium | reverse complement strand
TTCGCCGCCTCGGCAGCGACGTCGGCCTTGTTGAACGCCAACCGCTCCGGGACCGGATCAACCGCCCGTCACGCTGGACCCGGCTGCTCCCTTTGGGCGGTGAGATCAGTCGACCGATCCGCGATACCAGCATGTTTGGGGAATGATCAAAGTCGGCCTCCCTGGCAGATCTCGACTCATTTGTCGGACGGATCACCATCCTCGAGGCGTTGGATCCGGATGTTCCGAAAACTGAGGTCGGTTGTCGGGTCGTGACCCTGGATGCTGATGACACCGGGTCCGTCCTTGCGACCGTTGCGCGCATTATCCGACGGATCCCGGGTGTCGTTCCAGTCGCTCACCTGGATTCCGTTGACCCAGACGGCCAGATGATTCTCGTGGGCAACGATCGTCTTGGTGAACCAGGTAAAGTCGTCGGCGTTGACCAATCGGGCCGGTTGGCGTCGATAGATTCCACCGGTCCCGTAGTCGACCGGACGGGTCCGATCGTCGCCTTCCCACTGGTTGCGGATCTGCGACTCGTAGCCGCTCCAGAACTGGCCCGGCAGGGCGCGGAAGAAGATCCCGCTGTTGAGGTGCTCGCCGTTGCTGTAGACCTGCAACTGGAGCAGGAAGTCGTCGAACTGTTCGGCCGTCTGGATGTCACCACGGCCGTCTTTGACGTTGAGCCAGCCTTCGTCAGTAACCGAATAAACCGACTTTCCGTCAGGAAGGACATTCCAGCCTTGCAGGGACTTGCCGTCGAAGAGAGGTTCCATTGTCTGTGGCTTGAATGCCAGTTCCTCGACAACGAGGTCGGTCCTGGGTGGGATCTGGACGGTGAGATCACCCCTGGCGCTTTGGTGTTGGACCTTCATCGAGTGCACGCCTCCGATCGGAACCGTGGTGGTCGACTGACCGAACCTGATCTGGGCACGCGTCCCATCCCCGCCGATCACCTCGACCGTTGCGAGAAATTGGCCGGCTCCGAACCGGCAACCATGCCGGAGCACGAGCGGCTCGTCACTCGGATTCCGGATGATTTTGTTGTCGAAGGTGAGGACGTTTCCTCCGTCATCGGCTCCCTCAACGGTCCAGCCGAAACTGGTTCGACCGTCGAAGAGTTGGATCCATCCTTCGGCGATCTCTTCTGGTGAGAGGACCGTCTCGAAGGGCAATTCCGCATTCCCTTCCTGAGCGGCCACGGGCGTCGAGGCCAGGAGGATAAGGGATCCGACAAGTAATACTATGGAGGCAGTGGTAAGTCGTGCGTTCCTAGGGAGCATCCGTCGGGCCTCGGCATGTTGGAGGGGAAGGGGAGTTCGACCTGCACCAATCCTAAACCATTTGACCACATCTCCGACTCCGAGTCGCGCGGAGTTCAGGCATTTCGTCAACGTGGAACGACTAAGCAGCCTAATAGATTTTACCAATAAAAGCTAATTTGTAATGACTGTTTCTCGGCGGCTAATCGAGCTGGTTCATCGGTTAACGAGCAGGGTTGAGGATTTGTGTGAGGTCAGTGACAAGAGCGTCGACGATGATCTTCATATAGATCTTCCGATGGACGTGGTAGTCGGCCTGGAGGCAACGATCGGCCAGGATGAGGACGTCTTCGGGATCGAGTCGTTGAGCGATCCGGTCGATGGCGATCCGGTCTTGGGGGTCGGGGCTGGGCGGTTCAAGCCCAGCGGTCTGCCAGAGGGTGGCGCGGAAGAAGCGGGCTAGTTCGCCGAAGAGCAGCCCGGCGCGGGCGCGTTGAGCGACGCTCTCCTTGCCCGAATCTTTGATGTGGGCCTCCAGGTCGGCGGCGATCCGCGAGGGGTCCGGCCCTTTGAGATCGGTCAGGGCGTCGATGAGTTGGCGTCGAAAGACCTGGAGATCGCTATCGGCCAGTCCGAGTGCGCGACCGACGCTGCCTTCGGAACGCGAGGCGAGGTCGTGAGCCTGCTCGGGCGACTCGGCTTGTCCGCGTTGGATCAAGATGGCGGCGACGTCGTCGTTCGCCAACGGTTCGAAGCGGACGACGCGGCAACGGCTGAGAATCGTCTCCATTTGCAGTTCGGCCGAGGTCCCCACCAAGATCAGGATCGCGTCCGGGGGCGGTTCCTCGAGCGTCTTGAGCAGGGCGTTGGCGGCTTCCGCATTGAGTAAGTCGGCGTCATCGAGGATGGCGACTTTGCCGCGACCGCGGACCGGCCTGAGTCCCAGTTCAGCGATCAGTTGGCGGACCACGGCGATGGGCAGGTCGTGTTTGTCCTCGGGCCGGCCGGCCTGGATCAGGTCTGGATGGGTGCCGACCAGGACTTGCTTGCAGTCGGGGCATGCGCCGCAAGGTTCGAGATCCTGAGGGGTGTGCCGAGGACAGAATCGAGCTTGGGCCAGAGTTTGGGCGAAGCGGCGCTTACCGATGCCATCGGGACCGACGAACAGATAGGCATGGGCCAGTCGACCGGCCTTCGCCTCCCGTCGGAACTGCTGGAGCGGGGCCTCATGGCCCCGGATCGCATCCCAGGACATGGGCGACCTCCTCTCGGATCTGAGCGAAGACGGTCTCGGGCGGCCCGTCAGCCGGGATGAGTCGAGCGTTTAGCCAAGGGGCGTGGCGTGGATCGCGCGCGGCCTGGCGATAGCCTTCACTGACGGCGCGCCGGTAGGAGTCGGGTCGGCGTTCGAGTCGGTCGTGGGGCCGATCGAGTCGAGCGTGGGCCTGTTCGGGGTCGAGGTCGAGGATTAATGTCCGGTCGGGTCGGATTGCGGAGGTGGCCACAGCGCCGACTTCCCAGATCGCTTCCACGTCGAGTCCGCCGGCGTAGCCTTGATAGACGACGTTGGAGAGCAGAAAGCGGTCTGAGACAACGATCTGACCAGCGTTCAGGGCCGGCTGGATGACCTCGGCGACCAACTGCGCTCGGCTGGCCATGAACAGGAGCATCTCGGCGTTTCGATCGATGGGGGGTGGATCGGAGACGGTGCCCAGCAGCAGGGCGCGGAGCCGATCCCCCAGAGCGGTGCCGCCCGGATCGCGACAGGCGACCGGTTGATATCCAAGGCGATGGAGCCAATCGGTGAGCCATTTCACCTGCGTGGACTTGCCCGACCCGTCCGGACCTTCCAGGACGATCAGGCGACCGGGAGACGACGGGGCCTCGGGCACAATCATACCGGCGGCTCCGGTCGAGAAGCAGGGGGTGGGTCGATGGGATTGTGCGGGGTGACGTCGCTTTGACGCGGAGCTGGTAGCGCAGGGACTTCCGCCGAATCGATGGTCAGATCGGGGTTCTCCACACCGGTCAATACCTCGAGGCGTCCCTGCTCTAAGAGTTGGTGGAGGTAGGTGTCTGCCTCGACGAAGAGTTGGCGGATCTTGGCATGGTAGAGGAGCCGGTCGATCCGCTCGAAGGTGTCCCAAGCGTACCAGTGGCCGAACTCGTCGGGCACATGTTCATCACTGCGGACCAGCGTGTCGCCGTCGAAGACGCGGGCCAAGTAGTAGGCGACGGTCTTCTGGATCCGCTGCCCGCGTCGAACGTAGCAGTAAGAGAGGCTCCGACGGAACCCGTCGACGAATTGCCAGTCGAACAGGCCGGTCTCCTCCTGAAACTCGCGTGCGGCGGTCTGATGGGTTTGTTCGCCGGATTCGATGGTCCCTTTAGGGAACTCCCACTTGGCCCGGGGGTTACGGACCAAGGCCGAATGGAGCACCAGATACTGCGGGACGCGGTCCTCGCGAAGGCGAAACGGGATCACCCCAGCCGACCGCTCAAAGATCGTCGGCATGGTCCGTCGTCGGCGCAGTCGTACGCGAGCGGCGGGTCGGGCCCGACGTCCGAGGCGCGGCCCGCTTAGATGGGGCCGATGGCCAAGGTCGAGGCGGACCGACGATCCGGCACGACTCACGACGACGCGTCACCGTCCTCCGGTTCGGGCACGGCCATGTAGCCCAGGATGGTGCCGGGGACGACCCGATCGTCCACACGGCCACGAATTTCCGCCAGCCGGCCGTCGCACGGTGAGGGGACGTCGAAGGTGGACGGGCCGACGATGACCTCGACCAGACGCTCGCCCTGCCAGACCTCCTGGCCCCGACGCACGAACCAGTGACTGATGAGGATCGGCTGGTCCGGGCTGGTTCCGAGATCCGGGAGGACGACCGCCTCCTTACGCATGGCCCATCTCGCGCTCCACGGACCGGGGATGCACAGCCTCCCCGATCGAGCAAGGACGCTCGAGAGCGGGATGGGCCATGCATCCGGCCTACCTAAGCTTTTGGCCTTTCAGATCCGGGATATCCTAACGTACCCCTAACGTTTCGACTAGTTGCTGCCGGAGGCTGATCTGATGGAGCGAGCATGTGGATTGGACGGCTCGCCTGGCTCAGATCTTCTTGGAGAGGCGGTTGGCCAACCGTTCTAGGGCCGGGCTTTTGTCGAGCCGGTCCAGGTGGACGTTGATCAGGCTGAACGACTCGGTGTTGGCGAGAGCACGCTCTAAAGCATCGTCCAGTTCGTCCTCGGTATGCACTTCCAGGCCGATCCCGGAGCCTAGGACGTCAGGGATCTTGTGGTAATTCCAGTTTAAAATGTCGTTGAATGGCCCTTCGAGCAAGAACCGCTCGGTCGTGTAGCCATCGTTGTTGAGGATCACGACGATCGGGTTGAGCTTCTGGCGGACGATAGTGGCCAGCTCCATGCCGGTCATTTGGAAGGCGCCATCGCCGACCAAGACCAAGGGCCGCGCGCCTGGCGAGGCCATACCGGTGCCCAGTGCGGCGGGGATCGAGAAGCCCATCGAGGTGTAGTAGGCCGGGCTGAGGAACTCGGTCTGCTGGCTGATCGAGAGGTCGGCTGCGCCGAAGAGGCAGTCGCCCACATCGGTGATGACCATCAACTTATGGTCGCGCACCAGGTGGTTGAGCCGGTTGAACAGTCGAGCACTGGTCAACTTCGCGCCGGTCTCGGCCGACCAGGATTGGCTCAGCAGGTCGATTCGCTCGGGGATCGGCCGCATCGGTGCCAGGTTCAGGTCGAGCGTGCGGAGCCCGGCGATGAACTCGTCCAAGGGCACCTCCTGGTAGTGGTGGTGGCGGATCTGGAGGTCTTCGCTGGTCGCATTGATGCAACGCGAGGGGTCGAGCTGGGCGGTGAAGATTCCCAAATTGATGTCGCTCAGGAAGCAGCCGAGCATCAGGAGACAGTCCGACTGCTCGACGTATTCGGTGACCTCAGCGCGTCCCATTGCCCCTTCATAGACGCCGACGAACAACGGGTGCTCTTCAGGGATGACACTCTTACCCAGGATCGTCGTGGCGATCGGCAATTGGGCCGACTCGGCCAAGCCGAGCAACAGATCCTGGAGGCCGAAGCGATGGATCTCCACATCGGCCAGGATCATCGGCCGCTTCGCCTTGGTGAGCAGTACACGGGTCTCTTCCAGAGCCTCGCGGAGCGCTTCGGGATCACTTCCGGTGGGTTGCGGCTTGCGGCGGTGTGGCCCCAATCCTTCGACCAGGACCATGTCGCGCGGAATCTCCAGGTAGACCGGCCGCTTGTAGCGGACCGCCGCGTCGAGGACGCGATCGATCTCGTGGAAAGCCGTCAATGGGTCGTCCAAGACGGCTGCAGCGACGGTGATCTTCTCGAAAACTTCGTACTGAGTCGAGAAGTCGCGGACTTTGTGGTGCAGCAGTGGGTTATGGGCGCGTTCCGAGAGACCCGGCGATCCGGTAACCATGACCACCGGCGACTTCTCAGCGTAGGCGCCGGCCAGGCTGTTGCAAACGCTCAAGCCTCCCACGCAGTAGGTCACGCAGATACAACCGATCCCGTGAACCCGCGCGTAGGCATCGGCCGCATAGCCGGCGTTGTCCTCGCGGGTCGTGCCGATCAGGTGGATCGGGCTGGACTCCATCATGCTGTAGAGGCCCAGGACGTAGTCGCCGGGGATCCCAAAGACGTGCCGCACGCCCATCTCGTAGAGGCGGTTGACCAGGTAACCGCCGATCGTGAATGGCGCGGGCAGGTGGGCGTTGGGCTTCGTGGCGTGATCGGCCGTGGCGGGGCGTTCCACAATCGCCATGACAAGCACTCCTTGATGATCTCGGGCGACTTCTGATTTGGGGTGTCGCGGGGTCGCGGACCGGCTTGGCCATGCGATCAGAGCGCGGGATCGCCTGATGGGATGGGTCTCCGGACCAACGCGAACCGACCTCAACCCCGATATTGTAAACGGTCCGGGTTGCTCTGTTCCGCCCCCTGCTCAGGATGATCCCGATCGGTGCGAGATCCGGGTCGGAACGTCCGTATCGTTAGGGGCGGGTAATCCTGACCAGGACGGATGTGGTCCCTCGGCGTTGTCCGGGATCGGATGTGGATAAATGTAGACCCAAGCCCAACGCCCGGAGCGAGTCCGGGCCAGGATGCGACGGAACAGTCCCGCGTCACACTCTTCGAAGGGATCGAGGCGCGTTTCCAACTCGTTGGCATCGGTGGTGCGGACGTATCCAGCAACCCAGCCGGCCTCGGGGTCATTCCAGTCGACCAGGATCGGGTAGTTGCGCAACTCGAAAAGCCGACCTCGGACCTGATCGGGACACCATGCCTCGACGTCCCGAAGCTCGATCGGCTCGGCCTGCGACCTCGGACTGGGTCCGAGCGTGCCGTAGGCAAACAGCCAGGTGACCGGTGAGGGAGAATGGCCCGGAGATGACGACGGATCATTCCTGGGCGGTGTCGACGTCGAGGTCAACGGATCACTCGGTCACCTTGAGTGACTTGGCGAGTTCATCGAAGGCAGGCTTGGCCGTCTGCATGGTCTTGTCGGGTCCGACCATCTTGAGGAAGTAGCCGGTCTGGCGGGTCACGACGATCGCTCCGAGCAGCCGGTAGCCGGGCTCGTCGATCGGCCTGGGGATTTGGGTCACGTACCGACCAGCAGCTTGGACGACGATCACCTTGGCGTTTTGCCCCTCGACCTCGTTGACCTCGATCTCGGCTGGCCCGCCGTCCTCGTTCCGGAACTGGTTCTGCCAACGGTTGATGTTGGCCTGCACGGTCCCACCGCCGCCGGGGAAGGCGAAGACGGCCATCTCGGCCGGCTTGGAGTCTCCCTCGACCGGGTCGATCTGCAACTGGGCCCGCCGCATCGTCGAGCTGGGTCGAATCGACTTCCAGGACTCGGGGACTTCAAAGACGAGGCCGCCGGCGTCGATCTCTCGGGTCGGAGCTGGATCCTGACCCGCCCATGTGGGCGTCGAGACCGCCATCAAGAGCCAGACCGCGACCATGGTCAGAGCGTTCTTCCGGGGGCCGAAGAGGTGCGTCGGGGATGCTTGCGGGGAGATCGTCATCGGTGGGTCTCCGAGCGTTGCGGGGGGATCTTAACCTTGAGTTCGTTCACAAGTGCAACGAGTTATCGGGCAGGAAGGGGCCGAACGGTCGTCCGTCGCACCCTCACCGACATCATTATGGCCGAACGGTCGCAGTCTCGTCACCCACGACCAGCCGATCCACAAGGTTTTCTATCAGTTAAATTGACTTTAATTAGTGTCACAGTTGAAGCTGATGTTGAATGGTATTGATGCTTGGTTCTGTAAAATTTAGCACTGTGCCTGAAATTAAATTATTTAAGAAAATTGTGCATTTTGGACTTTTGAGTTGGTTGCTTCATCCAGAGATTTAGGACAGTTCAATGGGCCTGGCTGGGATCGAGGATCTTGCCGGCGAAGAGGAGATCGCCGGTCTGCTGGTCGAGGATGAAGAGGTAGAAGGGGCGGTCGAAGCGGATCGTCTCGGGTCGGACGACCGCTGCGGTGCGGACGGCGGTCACGGCCGTCGCAGCGGCAGCTTCTGTCCCTTGTTCGTCGACGCGAAGCGCGGTGGCTTGGAGCACCTGGTCGAGAGCGATCGGATCGTCGCTGATCCCGGAGAAGTCGGCCGCGGCCGTGAAGGCGCGTCGGAGCCCGAGGGCTTTGAGGTGGTCGGTCAAGCCGACCTTGGTTTCCAACTCGAGCTTAGGCAGGCCCAGGACGATCGAGCGCGGGCGTGCAGGGTCGGTCCATTCCTGGAGGCTTTCGGTCGTTATTGGGAGTTGCTCCAGAGGTCGATTTTCTTGAGCCGGCATCACGGCCAGCATAGAGCACCGCGATCCTGCATAGGGGATCGTGACCGCGACGACGTCATCGTTGCGGATGACCGGATACGTGCCTTTCCGACTCATCATCGGGACGTTCTTCAGCGCTCCGTCGGGAACGCGGAAGGGCCGATCGGTCGTCTGCTTCTCGTCGAAGGCCTCGGCCCATCGACCCTTGAAGTGAATGGCATTGGTCAAAACCAAGGCGTCGACGCGGTTGAGGTCGTCGGGGGTAACCAGTTCGCGGATCAGCCCACGCGTCTTGCGCTCGACCCATGCATTAATCGTGCCGGCGGCCTGGACCGAAGCGTCGGCGATCCGGAGCGTGGTGGCCTCGGCGTTGAAGTGGTCGGACAAGGCTTGTGCGAATTCGGGACGGACCAAAAAGCCTTTCTGGAACCAGGCGGCGTTGGCCTCAGTTAGGGTGACGCCCTCGACCTCGGTCTGGTCATCGTTTTCGGATCGAGCCCGATCTTCGACGCCTCGGATCAACTGCGGGATGGCCGTGCCGGGTCTGAGTAGGTCGGCGAACTCGTCGGCGGTCGCGCCCCGCGCGCCAAGGGCGACCATGAGCAAGGCCTGACGGGCGCTCTGGGGCGACAGGAAGAGGTTCTGGTCGGCCGAAACGGATTCGACCTGGCGGAGCAATGCCAAGCCGAAGGCATCGTCGATGCGTTTGACGGTCGGCTCTGGGGACTCGTCGTCTTCGGAAATCGTCGAGGCCGACGCCGAATCGGCCCCAATCACGGCGGAAACGATCAAGGCCCCAATCAAGTTCGTGGAGATCATAGGAGCAACCTCGTTTCGGCTCGGAGATCCAGGGGGGACGGAGCAGCACCTCGAGAGGCCAAAGGTGATTCAGACGGTCCACCATAACCCATCTTACGAGCGGACGAAGATGAGCCCAGATCCGCGGACGTTCTTCGTGTCCCTCAACACACGCCGCGCCAGCAGACATTTCCAATGGATTCTGCGTCGACGACTCGGCTTCGATTCGCCTCAATTCCAACCGTTCAGACATCGGTTTTTTGTTAAGGACCGCGAAATCATAAGAGAAAACGTAAGACGTCGCGCGACCAGCCGTCGGAGAAAGTCAGACGCAGATCGCGAACGATCCGGTCCAGCCTCCAAGCGTGTCGCGATGGCCGGTCGCAGTCGTGCCGGGTTCGCTTCTGAGATCACGTTGGTGCCTGGAAGGCGACATGACGTACCGAAGGAGGATAAAATGTCGGTGACGACGGTGGATGGTCGGGGTTTAGCTACGATATCGAGATGGGGAACTGGGATGGTGGATCACGCGGACGACCGGGGTACGAGCGATCCGTCGCGGGTGCCGATCCGCACCTCGGACGCCTCGCCGTCGTCCATTGAGGCGGATCGCCGGCGACTCCGCGAGGATCCCCACAGCTTGGCCTCGGCCTTCGATGAGTATCGAGGTCGGCTGAACCGTCTGGTCGCTTTCCGGATGGACCCTCGACTCCGAGGTCGCGTTGACGCTTCGGATGTCGTGCAAGACGCCTACCTCGACGCAGCGCAGCGGCTCCGACACTACTTAGCACAGGGGGAGTCGGTCCCCGTCTGGGTCTGGCTTCGCCAGATCATCTCGCAACGCCTGATTGAAGTGCACCGCCAGCACCTGGGGGCCCGGATGCGTGACGCCGGTCGCGAGGTCTCGTTGGATCGCGGGCGCGGCGCCCGTTGGCCGACGGCCACCTCGGTCTGCTTGGCTGATCATCTGGCCGCCGGATTGGTTTCGCCGAGTCAGCAGGTCATGCAGGGCGAGGATCACGAACACCTCCGCCAGGCGCTCGAGACCATGGATCCGATCGACCGCGAAGTGCTGGCGATGCGCCACTTCGAGGAGCTGAGCAACCGTGAGGTCGCCGAGGTCTTAGGCCTTTCGCCAACGGCGGCCAGCAACCGCTATGTGCGGGCCCTGAAACGGCTCAAGGAGATCCTGACCCATGACCGCTCCTCCCGATCGCGAAACACCTGAGTCGCGACACTCCGGCCGGTTGGCCGATCCGGCGGTCGCCGACCTGACACCTCCAGACGATCGCTCCGCGCCGTTCGAAACTTCCACGTTCGAGGAGATCTCCGAGGAGCGCAACCCCGTTGACCGGATCGCCGAGCAGTTCGCCGAGCGGATCCGTCGTGGTGAACACCCTCGAATCGAGACCTATCTCAACGCTCACCCCGATCTAGCGGACGAACTCGAGGTCGTCTTGCCGGCGGTCGCCCTAATCGAGTCCTCCAAGCGGTCGGCCCTCCAGCAGTTGTTGCCCGCCGATCGGGACGGCCACGATGGGCCGACGGGGCACGGCAAACCGATCGCCATGCCGCGACGGCTGGGCGACTATTGGATCCTCGGCGAAGTCGGGCGCGGCGGGATGGGTGTGGTCTATGAGGCCGAGCAGGAGTCGCTGGGCCGTCGCGTCGCCATCAAAGTGCTGCCGGCCAACTCGTTGCCCGACCGCCGACAGGTCGAGCGATTTCTCCGTGAGGCCAAGGCCGCCGCGCGGTTGCACCTCACCAACATCGTGACCGTCTTCGACATCGGTCAGCAGGACGACCTGCACTACTACGTGATGCAGTTCATTCGCGGCCGCGCTCTGGATCAGGTCCTCGACGATCTCCGCCACCATCGACCGATCCGCTTCCCCAATCATCCCGAGACGCCCGAGGCGTTCCGGATCCCCGAAGACTCCCCGTCCCCGGCGCCGACCACCACTCGGGACGCTGACACCGGCGATCTCGATGAGACCGTCGACTTCGACCACGGCTTGGCGGTCCAACCCCGAGTTCCGGCAACCTCCGAGCAACGACCCGAGGTGCCGGTGTCTCCTTTCACAGTCTCTTCAGTCGATGTTCCAGAGCCCGCCGAGTCGTTGCCCCCATCACCTTCGGACGGATCACGCTCCCGGGTCTTGACGCTCCTGGAAGCATCGCAGACGCTCGACCTGTCCCAGATCCAGCCGCAAACGCCCGAGTACTTTCGCGCCGTGGCGGCCATCGGGGTTCAGGTGGCCGACGCCCTCGACTATGCCCACTCGCAAGGCACGCTGCATCGCGACATCAAGCCGGGCAACCTGATCTTGGATCGCCAAGGTGCCGTCTGGATCACTGACTTCGGCCTGGCCAAGCTCCGCGAACAGGACAACCTGACCGGCACCGGTGATGTGATCGGCACCCTCCGCTACATGGCGCCCGAGCAACTGCACAGCCGGGCCGAACCGCGTAGCGAGATCTACAGCCTGGGCCTGACCCTTTACGAACTGCTGACGCTCCGGCCCGCATTCGACGCGCGCGAGCACAACCAACTGCTCCAGCAGATCGCCGAGGCCACCCCGCCTCGACCGCGACAATTAGTCCCGCACCTGCCCCGCGACCTCGAAACAGTCGTGCTCATGGCGATCGCTCCGGAACCGCAACGCCGATACGCGTTGGCCCGCGACTTAGCCGAAGATCTCCAGCGGTTTCTCGACGATCGGCCGGTCCGCGCTCGACGGATTACCCCCCCGGAACGGCTTTGGCGCTGGTGCCGACGTAACCCCATTGTGGCTGGGTTGACCGGCTTGGCCGCTTCGCTCCTCCTGGCCGTTGCGGGCATCTATATGGTCGCCACCATAAAACTGATGAATGCTCGCGACCTCCAACAGGCCGAGTATCAGCGCGCCGAGGCCAATGTTGATCTGGCCTTGGAATCTTTCAAGCGGCTCTTGTCTGAGCTTCAGATCGTTCGGCCCGGCGCTTCGCTGGAGGAGGGACACGACCTGCCTGTCCGCCAGCTCGATGATCGTGATCAGGCCATCCTATCGATCATGCTCGAGTTCTACGAGCAGTTCGCCCAGGAGAACCAGGGGACGACCGCCGAGTTCAAGATCGCCCTGGCCAGCCAGCGGATCGCCGAGATCAAGCAACGCATGAATATGGTCAGCTCGTCGATCGAGTGGTATGAAAAAGCGTTGGAATACTATCTCAAGGCCAAGGTCCCGGTGGCCGATCGGTTGAAGGTCCGGCTCCAACGGGCCGAATGCTATCGCAATATCGGTGTTCAGGAGCGGGCCCGGGGCTTGGTTTCGATGGCTCGCGAGCGATTCGAGCAGGCCTTGGACGAACTTCGTGATGGCTGCCGGGACGCCCCCAATTCGACCGAGATCCATTGCGCCTATGCCGAGACGCTCAATGACGATGCCAGTCTGCTCTGGCGGTTGGGTGAGTTTCCCGAAGCGCGCACACGACTCAACGAGGCCCTCACGGAACTAGAGCGGATCGCCCCCGACCAGCAACGTCTGCCACATATTCGCTTCGTGCGCGCAATGGCTCTGGGTCACCTGGCCCGGACCTACCTGGATGATCCCGAGGCCCAGGACGAGGCCGAGCGATACCGCGACGCGAGCCTGGCGATCCTTCGCCAACTCGCCCCTAACACCCAGGTCGGCACACCGATCGACCCGACGTTGCCCCCCTCCAGTGACCCCGACGTCCAGTCTGCCCTAGCCAGCATCCTTAGCCTCGAGATCCCGAGTCGAGATCAACGTCGACGGCAGCGCATGCTCTTGGAGGCGGAGTCGATCACAAAGCAACTCGTCGCCGACTACAGCTCGGTAACCGACTACCGCTCGTTGCTCGGCCGGATCCATCGGCAACAGGGAGATTTAGCGCTCGATCGTGCCGTCCGGGCTGCATCAGCGTTACCTTCGACGACTTCGGAATCCGATCCGTCGGGCTCCAATCCCCGAAACTATTTCAATCACGCCCTCACGCTCCACCAACGGGCCCTACGGACGGCACGCGAGCTGGCCGAAGGTGACTCCGTGGTTCATATCTTCGACCTCGACGTCGCCGACGCCCTGAATAGCCTGGCTGAGACCGAAGAGGCCCTCGGCCATCTGGAAGAGGCCCGGAATCACTACGTCGAGGCCAAGCGGGAACTGGTCGACTTCCTCGAACAGTTCGAACTCAACCTGTACGGCTGGCGTCTCCAGATCGAAACCCTCGAAGGGATCGCCCGGACCTCTGAGGCGCTCGGACAACTCGACAAGGCTCGAGCAGCCCGCGCCCAGGCCGAGCGATTGTCCATTCCCAGGGCGATCGCCTCGAAGGTCCGGGCCACTGACTAACCCACGTGGTGATCGGCCGTTCCAGGACAAAACGGCCCAGCACTCGACAACCACACCACACCGACCCGACAATGCGCTGAGCTGTCCATCGACGAGACCGGTCACCTCCGAGACGCCGAGTGCCCCGCATGTCCACGACCATCCACGACCAAGCGGGATCCGATCCCGACCACTCGACCGTCGATCCGGTTCTGATGGCCGTCGTCCAGATGAACAGCACCTCCGATGTCGAGGGCAACTGGACTCAGGCCCGCGAACTGATCGTCCGCGCCGCCGGTCATGGCGCCCGACTCGTCGCGACCCCGGAAAACACCACGTTCCTTGGGCCACACGATCGCAAGGTCGCCTTGGCCGAGCCGATCAGCGGACTGACCGTCGCCCGGTTCCGCGAACTGGCGCGGGAACTGGGAATCCACCTGCTCCTGGGCTCCTTCCCCGAACAGGCCGGTCCCATCGAGTCTCGGCGCTGCTACAACACCAGCTTGCTGATCGGGCCTGACGGCGACGTCCGCTCGGCCTACCGGAAAATCCATCTCTTCGACGTCGATGTCGACTACCAACTCCGATTCCGCGAGTCGGACACAACCGTGCCCGGGCCGGTCGTCCAGGCTGCCGTCGTCGCCACTCGTCTCGGCACGCTCGGCCTGTCGATCTGCTACGACCTCCGCTTCGCCGAGCACTATCGACGGCTCGTTGAGGCTGGCGCTGAGGTGATCTGCGTCCCCTCGGCCTTCACAATGACCACCGGGCGTGCCCACTGGGAACCGCTGCTCCGCGCCCGTGCTATCGAGACTCAATGCTACGTCCTGGCCCCAGCCCAATATGGCTCCCATGATGATCAAGGGCTCCGCGAGAGCTTCGGCCACGCTATGATCGTCGACCCTTGGGGACAAGTCCTTGCCCGCGTTGCCGACGGACCCGGTCTCGCCCTGGCCGAGATCGGACTGAAACGGCTCCGAGAAATCCGGACGGCCATGCCCGTGGCCGACCACCGACGCATTGCGGAATGATGTTCAGCTCGAATGATCGGCGATTCGCCTGATTCGATCTCGAGGGGACAGAGCCAACGACCACGAGAGTGTCTCTGGTTGCCCTCGTGAGATCCGATCGGTATCGCGTTTCCAGGTAATGGTCTTTCATCGATCCGACGTAACCTTCTCGCCGCCGCTGCGGAATCTCTCATGGAGGGACGCACTTCGGCACCGGGACCTTTGCTCTCGACGACGCCGGTGGTATGGGTTGCTTCGGTCTCTCACGTTCCAGACGTCTGGGTCGACCCAGTCTGTCCTTATTGTCGACGTGGGGAGAGACCGGCCGATCGAGAACTCGGGACGGGGCAGGTTACGATGAGCAATGACTGCGAGACTGAGGAACTGCTCAGGCGGCTCGAGGACGGGGATCGTCACGTGGAGGACGAACTCTTCGAACGCTATCGCGAGCGGCTCCGGCGGATGGTCGCGGTTCGGCTAGATCCTCGGATCGCGGGACGTCTGGACCCCTCGGACATCGTGCAAGAGACCCTGGCCGAAGCGTCGGCCGAACTCGCCGATTTCCTAGCCGAGCGGCCCTTGCCTTTCTTCCCTTGGCTCCGCAGACTGGCGGGTGATCGACTGATCGCCGCATACCGCCAGCACGTCGGCGCTGATCGTCGGACGGTCAACCGTGAGGTCCGACGGGGCCCCAATCCCTTTGATGCGTCGACAGCCCGACTTGCCGAGAAGCTAGTCGATCCCGGATCGAGTCCGAGCCAGCGCGCTGCACGGAACGAACTGATTGGGCTGGTTCACCAGACACTGGCCACGCTGGGGACCAATGATCGTGAGGTCCTGATCATGAGGTACCTGGAGCACCTCAAGTTCACTGAGATCGCTGCGGTGCTCGGTATTTCCGAGAACGCGGTGAAGGTCCGGCACGTCCGCGCCATTGAGCGGCTCCGGATTGCAATGAGCCGCTATCACCATGGAATGACCAGATGACTGTAGACTTCGGGGCCTCGAAGAATCCATCCCGGGATTCCACAAGCCCGGGTCTAGCCGAGCGGGTCGCCGAGTTGGCCGATCGGATCGAGCGCGGCGAGCCGATCGATCTCGATACCATGCGTCAGACATACCCCGAGTTGGCCGATCGGCTTCACGAGATGCTGCCGGCGATCGACCTGTTGGCCAAGCTCGGGCGCGCGACTGAAGGAGAGCTGGCGGCGATCGCCGCCGGACTGCCTCAAGACGACTCGGGCCAGGGGATCGGTCGTCTCGGCGACTTCGTGCTCCTCCGACAGATCGGCCAAGGGGGTATGGGAACGGTCTTCGAGGCGATCCAGACCAGTCTCGGACGTCGGGTCGCTCTGAAAGTCTTGCCCCAACTCTCCGCACTCGATGAGAAGCAACTCAAACGGTTCCAGATCGAGGCCCGCGCCGCCGCGTCGCTCGATCACGAGAACATCGTCCAGGTCTTTTACGTCGGGAAAGATCGCGGCCACCACTATTATGCCATGTCCCTAATCGACGGATGTACCCTTTCCGAAGTGATCGCGACGCTGCGAGCAGCCAACATGTCGAATGGCACATCGGACATAAGCGATCAGCCGACCCAGAGCGATTCTCTACCGGACCAGGCGAGCGAGAAGGAGGACGAATCGCCAAGCGCCTCGGAACGACCGTGTTGTCCCTCGGTTGATCCGGAACGAGCCGAGTCCGAGCCGAGTCAGACATGGGGTACTGATGCGAACGGCTCGAACTCCACCGTTAAGCGGAAACGAGCCCACGCGCGATCGGTCGCGCGTCTGGGACGCCAGGCCGCCGAGGCCCTCGCCTACGCGCATGCCCACGGGGTTGTCCATCGCGATATCAAGCCAAGCAATCTGATGATCAACCATCAGGGCAAGCTCTGGATCACCGACTTCGGCCTGGCTCGACTGGGCGAGTCCAGCGATCTGACCGCCAGCGGAGATCTGCTCGGTACCCTCCGCTACATGAGCCCAGAGCGCGTTTCACTCAAACCGATGCCGATCGATTATCGAACCGATGTCTATAGCTTGGGCGTGACCCTCTATGAGTTTCTCACGCTCGAATCGGCCTTCGCCCAGGACGACCAGCCGAACCTGCTCTCCCGGATCATCGACGAGGAACCGACAGCGATCCGCTCGCACGATCCGGCGATCCCGATCGATTTGGAGACGATCATTACCACGGCGATGGCCAAGTCGCCGGCCGATCGCTACGCCAGCGCCGACGTGATGGCCGAGGACCTTCAGCGGTTCCTGGATAACCGGCCGATCCTCGCCCGTCGACCGACGCTGATCGACCAGGCAGCCAAATGGGGTCTCCGTCACCGCGGCCTGGTTTTCTCAGTCGTCGCGGTTCTTCTCGTGGCAACGCTGAGCCTGACCCTGACGGTCGTCCTGATCGTGCGCGAAAAAGCTCAAACCACCGAGGCTTTGGAGGATGCCCAGTTCGCACAACTGCAGGCCACAGAGGCCCGGAACAGAGCCGATTGGGCGGCCGCCATGGCCCGTCGCAGCAATCGCCAACTGCGCGAGCAACTCTATGCCAGCGACGTCCGACTCGCCGATGAGGCTCGACGCGCTGGGCTGGTTCTCAAGATGAATGAGTATTTAGATCGACACGCCCTTCAAAATGGCCAAGAGGATCTGCGCGACTTCGCTTGGCATTACCTCCGAGCGACCAACGACGTTCCGCACCACGTCATTGGTGATTTTGACACTCATTTGTATCACGCGGCCATGTCACCGAACGGTAAGATGCTCGCGGTGGCGGGAGCCGATGGTCTGATCAGGATCTACGAATACCTCGATGGTGAGTTAATCCAGACCATTGCGACGCATCAGAAGGAAGTTAATGGACTAGCATTTCATCCCGATAACGAAACTCTCGCTTCGGCTGGAGACGACGGCACGATTCGGCTCTGGAATTGGATCACTGGTAACCAAATTTGGCGACGCCAGGCCGTCAACGACGGGTATGCTCTCGAACTGGGTTTCGTCGATGATGGCCAGGTCTTGGTCTCCTCGGGACACGATCCCGACATCCGACTCTGGGATACGCGGACCGGCGAACTTCTAGGCGTCCTGGAGTCCACCGACCCAGACAGCAATCTCAATAGCATCAATGGACTCCATGTTTCGCATAATCGTCGCTATTTGGCCGCGACAGGTCCCGACCGTACTGTGCGGATCTGGGATTGTGCCGATCGGGACATCCCTTGCGTCTGGCAAACCGACTTCCTGGCCAAAGTCATCACCCCGAAACTCAACGACGACGGGACGCTTCTGGCGGTCGGCTCTCGTCACCATGTCAAGGTTATTGACTGGCATGCCGACCGGGTCATTAAGCAGATCGAATTAGTTGACCAACTCCAATCGTTGGCATTCCTGGACGGAGATCACGTGCTGGCGATCTCGGACCGGGCCGGCAAGATCCACTTGTATTGGATCGGCGAAGTCAAGAACCCTGAGCGCCGACTCCGGTCGCCCTGGCTGGCTCATGATGGCCGGGTCTACGACCTAGAGGCCACCCCCGATGGCCGCGGCTTGATCTCGGTGGGCCAGGACGGTGCCATCGCGCACTGGCAGCCTTTCGAGCCAGGCCGATCCTGGCGTATCGTCCAGGAGGAGCCGATCTGGAACGTTGGGATCGGACCGCAGGGACGATCGCTCTTGACCATCCAAAGGGGTTCCGATCACCCCTCGAAAGCAGACAGGGTTGGTAGACTGGACTTCCGCGATTTCGACACCGGTGCAATCCAGAGTTCGGTCCCGCTCCATGTGCATAATCTCATGGTGCATTGGGACGCGATCGTCTCACGGGATGGCCGAACCCTGATCGTATATCGCGGCATCGACCATGTGGGGGAAACGGTTTTCTCACCCGTTGTGATCGAGCGGGACTTGACGTTCTTAAACGGGATGATCAATCACGTCATTTCCACCGGGTATGACCTCCGGGCGTTGGCCTTGAGCCCCGACGCGAAGACCATCGCAGCGTATCTGGGGATCAGTCAAGCCCCCCCGAACCGGACTCGAGTTGCCTTGCAGCTCTATGCACTCGATGAAGGGGGTGTGAATCGTCGGATCCCGATCCCTGAAGCGACCCCAAACTACCATGGGAAGCTCATCGCGTTCTCACCCGATGGAACCCTGATCGCCAGTGCGGCCGGCAACGACGTGATCGTCCTCGATCCGAAAACCGGGGAGGTCCGATCACGTCTCCGGGGACACAGCAATTCGGTCAATGCCCTCGCCTTCGGTCCCGACTCCAAGAGGATCGCCTCGGTGGGCAGCGATCGCCGGCTGATCCTCTGGAACGTTGACTCGGAGCGGGCCCTCATTAGCGTCCTGGCCCACGAGGCCCGGGTGTCCGCCGTGGCCTATTCGCCCGATGGCCGCGTGATCGCCACGACCGGACGTGACCAGTTTGTCCGCCTTTGGCACGTCCCCACTCGTCAACTCCTGCTCGAATTGGCCATGCCGAATCCTAAGGGTCTGGATCCCACCCATGAGGGTTATCGTTCAATCCACTTCACACCCGACGGGCATCGGCTGATCGTCCATCTCCCGGCAGCGGCCTTGATCCTCAACGCGATTCCAGATCCCGAGTCCTGAGCGTGCCAGAGCGCTGGAGATCCGCGGCCTCGGGACGAGATCGTCATCGCTGACCGATCGGATCGCCAGGAGGAATCGACGGAGACGCGGGCGGTTGGGCTGTCGGGGCATCGCGATCGAGGAACCGTTGGATCCGTCGAGCCAGCACGCGCGACGATGGATCCGCGACGAGCAACGACGCCAGATCGATCAAATGGGCTTCGGCTTCCACGCGTACCGACTCGTTCGCGTTAGGATTTGAGGCGAGCGTGATGAGATGCTCGATCAGTCGTTGACGGATGATCTGTCGGATACGGATGACCGATAGGGAATCGCCTTCGCGTCCGAGGTCCGTCGCGAACTCGTCGGACAGTCGCTTGAGGACCGTGCCGAAGCCCAGAGCGTTCGGGTTGCGGGCGTGCTGCTCCTGGAGTCGGGCAGCGCGTTGCGGTTGTAGGAGGCCGACGAGGACGATGTCGGCGACGATTCGCGCAGGGCCGAACGCATCGAAGGCCGGACCGGTCTGACCAGAGAACCGTTCGGCGGTCCCGTCGGCATATCCGAACGCGGGGGGTGGAAGCAGCGCGAGGATCTCCTCAGGGATCACCAGTTCCTCTGGCTGGAGCGTCTCCAGGATCGCCTCGAGGGCCTCGCGCTGGCGTTCGGGGGAGACGATCGCGACGACTGGAATCGGCCGTGACCTGCCCTTGGTCTTGACCGCGTAGGAATACTCGACCCCGCCCAAAGTCTTGAGGGCGGCCGTCAACTGGTAACGGTGGTGCAAGTACAACGGCAGGAAAATCGCTTCCAGTTGTGAGACCGGCAGGCCATCGGGGAGGTTGTCGAGTCCGAACCGATTGAGCCCGATCCGACGGACACGCATTTCGTGCCGGAGCATCGCGACTGGGTCGTTGCCGTTGTCCCAGAGGTTCGCCAACGGGTGTGCTGCGCCGGCGGGACGCGCGTCGGAATCGGAGACAAACAGCATCCCCTCGGCTAACCCCTGATCGACGATCGCTAACAGCGATGCGCGCTCCGATTCGTCGTCGATGTCGCCGAAGTCCCGATACGCGTAGTTGACGGCAAATCGATCATAGGCGCCGATGCCCGAATCATAGGCGTCGGACAGGTCAAGATCGCCCTTGTCGTCGATGTTGACCAAAGGCGCAGGGTAGTCCATCACCGACGCTCGGCCATAGGTGCTGGCGGCGAAGTTGTGCGCGAGGCCGAGCGTGTGCCCGACCTCATGGGCCGAAAGCTGGCGGATCCGCGCCAGGGCCATCGCTTCAGGGTCGGTCGTCGAATCAAAGACTGACAGATGCGACGCGCTCGGCGAAGCGGCCATTTGGCAATCATTCCGATGGTTGAGCGAAGGCACATCAGCACCCATCGGCACTCCGGCAGCGGTCTCGATCCCGACCAGTCCTCGGCCCAACAGAACGTCTTGACGGACCCGAAGCGAGCCGAGGATGACGTTCCCTTTGAGGATCTCGCCGGTCCGAGGGTCGACGACCGAGCCACCGTAGGACCACCCGCGCGTCGAGCGGTGGACCCAGTGGACCATGTTGACTTCGAGGTCCATCGGGTCGGCATCCTCGGGCAAGACTTCAACGCGGAAAGCGTCGACGAACCCGGCCGCTTCGAACGCCTCGTTCCACCACGAAGCTCCCTCGATCAGGGCTGATCGGACCGGCTCGGGTGCCCCCGGATCGACGTAGTAGACGATGGGCTCGACCGGCTTAGAGACCTCCGCTCTCGGGTCGGCCTTGACCAGGCGATGCCTCGTGATCAGCCGGCGCTCGAGCGGTTCCCCGATCCCGCTTGCGAAGTCATATTGGACGACCGTGAACATTCCGACGCGTGGATCGAGTTGACGAGGACGATAGGCGTCATCGCCCTTCAAAGGAGGAAGTTCGACGAATGAGTGATGCTGGCGGACCGTCAACGCCTGGGGTGTCGGCGCGATCTGACGCACCAAGGCGCCTGGGCCGCCGTTGCTGGTGAACGTTAAAGTCGCCTCGACCTCGGTATTCCGCTCGAACCCTCGGGTCTTCGGCAAGTAGATCGCCGACCTTGAAGGATCGAGCTGGTAGGTCCCTTGCTCGGTCCGTCTCAATCGTGCTGCGACCCCGTGCGCGTCGCGTAGAAAGAACTCGTTCGCGTCGACCAGCACGTGGCCATCCTGCTCGGCCACGACCGTGAAGCCCCAATGGACCGACCGGGCGAACGAGTCCTCCACGGCGCGACGCTCGGCCTGATCGTCGCTGAGGGCGCGATAGCGTGGATTAGGTTCAACCATCAAGACTTTGCGACCGACCCGCTCGAAACGGACCACGTGGGTCCCTCCGAGCTGGCCCCGATCCAAGCCGATCGGGTTCGAACCCAGGCCCGCTGGCAGGCTCACCTGATATAGCACGTCGGTCTCGAACCGACCGATCTCCATCGACAGCCGACCCGTGCCCTCGTCCCAATAAAGCGGGAACAATCCGCCGATCGACCTCATCTCGGCAACATGTGCGTCAATCGTCGGGAGCGTCTCGGGCGTGTCTGACGATGGAATCTCCGAGGACGGCTCCTGAGCCCACACTCCAACTGACGCCAACAACACCGGCGCAACGACAAAGATCCACCAACCATGACGCATCGACCACCTCCTCGCAATCCCGACTCCGGAACGATCACCGACACCGGCCGATCCGGGACACCATAGCAGGCCGGCGCATCGCGATCCACGGCTTGACGAGTTCTCAGAGGAAGTGGGTCGTTGTTTATGTTTTCAATACATGAAACAAAAGACCTCAATCACTCTTCTGTTTCAGAGTTCATCGGCGAAACGGTGAGAAGGCGGCTTGAGGAGTCCGAGGTTCTGGAGTTGGTCGGCGAGGTCATCGAGAGCGACGCGGGCTCGTCGACGGTCGGGCCGTTCTCGGCCAGCAGTTGATCCGAGTCGGTCTTTGGCGAGGAGAAAGCGGTCGCGGGCCTCGGCGTATCGGCCCGCATCGAGCAGGGCTTGTGCGTACATCAGTGGTGTCTCATAGTCTCGACGGGCTTGTTGGGGCGAGGCCTCGTCTTCGAGGGCGCGGAAGACCCCATCGGCTTCGGCGAACAGGCCGAGGTGTCCGAGCGTGGCGGCCAGGTTGAGTCGTGTCGATCGGTGGGTGGGTCGATAGCTCAGAGCCTTGCGAAGCCAGACCTCAGCCTCGGGCCAGTCCTGCCGGAGCATCGCGAATCCGCCCAAGGCCGAGGCTCGCTCGAACGAAGGTCCACGTTGCGCGACGCGACGGTCGACCATCCGCTGAGCCGCCTCCTGTTCGCCCAACTCGGCCAGCAGGTTGGCGAAGGCGACGGTACTGTCGAGGCGTACTAACCGCCAGATCGCCACACAGAGACCGACGATACCCCCAACCAGAGTCAGACCCAACAATGCCTCGCCGGCTAGCACGATTAGGACGCGTGCCAGGCTGGGACCAACTCGTCCTAAGCCGGCCATCGCGACTAGACCGAGCAGCATTGCCCCGAAGATCCAGATCCAAGTGATTCGCCGTTTCGTCCAACGTGGGGGCGACTCCGTTGACGTGGCCGACCTCGACTCGGAGGTCCCGTTCGACCCATTCCGAAGATTCCCATTTGCCGAGGTCATGGCTCGCTCCGCTTGGCCGTTGGTCATCGGATCGCGAAGGGATTGTTTGAGGGTCGTTCCACCAACCGACGCACGTCTCGCGAGTTGCCCCCTAGCCGACGCGGTCCCAAATGGTACCATCGATCGCGAGTCGGGTCGGATCAACGTGGGGCAACCCGATGAAGAACCACGATTCGTTGGGTAACGTTCCGTCCTGTGCCCACCCATTCCTATCGTAGCGGCTTCGTTTAGCAACGCATACGCGAAGGGGCATCGATGCGCATCAGGCTCCGTCCACGGCTGGTCATGGCCATTGGGTTCGTCCTCCTGGGCACGATCGCGGTCCCCGATTCGGCCGCCTCGTCGAAAGAATTGGTGGGGGTCGGTCGAGCCGACGATGGTTGCCTGCCGAATCTGATGGTGATCTTGGTCGACGACCTCGGCTTCGGCGACTTGAGCGTCCAAGGGGCCGAGGATCTGCAAACGCCGGCCATCGACGCGCTGTTCGCCCGCGGGATCCGATTCCACAACTTCTACGCCAACTGTCCGGTCTGCTCGCCGACCCGCGCAGCGCTGCTCTCAGGACGCTATCAGGACTTCGTCGGCGTCCCCGGTGTCATCCGGCCGTTCCCAGAAAACAGTTGGGGCGATCTCAGCGACGAGGCAGTCCTGCTGCCGGCCCGTCTCAAACCGGCCGGATATCACTGCGCTCTGGTCGGCAAATGGCACTTGGGACCGAATCCCCCAGACACCCCGCTGGACCGTGGCTTCGACCAGTTCGAAGGGTTCATCAGTGGGATGATGGACGATTACTACACCCATAAGCGTCGTGACTTCAACACAATGCGCCGGGGTCGCGAGGAGATCGATCCGGAGGGCCATGCCACCGAACTGCTCAGCGATTGGGCGTCGGCCTACCTGAACGACCGCGCCGAGCAGCCCGATCAACCCTTCTTCCTCTACCTGGCCTACAACGCCCCGCACGTCCCGGTGCAGCCCCCTGAGTCGTGGTTGAACAGTGTCCTGCGACGCGAGCCGGAGATCGATCAGAAGCGGGCGGCACTGGTGGCGCTGATCGAGCACCTTGACGACGGGATCGGCCGCGTGTTGGCGACCCTGGAACGGACCGGCTTGGCCGAGAACACGCTGGTCGTCTTCACCTCCGATAACGGCGGCCAACTCAATGTCGGAGCCAACAACGGTCCTTGGCGAGGCACCAAAGGGACCGTCTACGAAGGGGGGATCCGCGTGCCGGCGGCAATCGCATGGCCGGGCCGGATCGCGCCTGGGTCGGAGACCGACCTGATGGCCATGTCGATGGACTTGGCGCCCACGCTCTGCGAGGTCGCCGGCGTCGAAGTTCCCGAGATCATGGACGGGGTCAGCCTCGTGCCCACCTTGATTGGCGAGGACCAAGGGCCGCTCCGTGAACTGACCTTCTTCCGTCGCCGCGAGGGCGGATTCGACTACGCCGGTAAGACGATCGACGCGGTCCGTCGAGGCGATTGGAAGCTGCTCCAGAACAGTCCCTTCGGACCCCGCGAACTCTACAACCTCGCCGAAGATCCCGGCGAGACCCGGGATCGGGCCGCCGATCGTCCTCGAATCGTCCGACAACTCAGCAGCGCCCTCCAAGCCCAGATTCAGCGCTACGGGAGCGTTCCCTGGCAGCCTCAACGGCCCTGATCCCAAGACCATCCCTTCAACAAGATCTTCGGAGAACTCATGATGAATCGAGTGAACAAGTATCAGGTCCACTTCGGGTGGACTGGATTCCCTATCGCTCTGATGACCTTGGCAATCCTCGCCGTCTGTCATGCCAACTTTGCCGTTGGCGCTGAGGCGGAGTCGGCCGAAGTCGAAGCGAGTTCGGACGATGTGACGACGATCGCGCTGATCCCGACGCCGCTCGACCATCCGCCGGGCTCGCACCTCTATCGACCTGGGTGTGAGTTGCTGGCCTCGTGTCTGAATCAGACCCCCGGGGTTCGTGCGGTGGTCTCAGCCCAGGACCTCTGGCCGGAAGACTCCACCCTGCTGGAGCAGGCTGATGCGCTGGTCTTCTACTCGCGACCGGCCGGCGACATCGTGCTGGGCGATGAGCATCGCGACCAATTCAAGGCGCTGTTGGATCGCGGGGTCGGCTACGTGGCGATCCATTGGGCTACGCAGGCCCGAGAGTCATTGGGCCAGGACTACCTGAAAGTGCTCGGCGGCTGGTTCCTCCGGCCACACCACTCGCAGATCACCGTCAAGACGCGACCGCTGGTCCAGCTCGCGCCGGAGCATCCGGTTTGCCGAGGCTGGGAACCCTACACGCTCCGCGACGAATTCTACCTCGACCTGATCTTCGAGGAGGATGCCGAGCCGATCCTCAAGGTCGATCTTGACGGTCGGGAGCAAGTCGTGGCCTGGGCCTATCAACGCGCCGATGGTGGTCGGAGCTTCGGCACGACGCTCGGGCACTTCCACGACAATTTTACCGAGCGTGAGGCATTCCGACGCGCCATCGTCAATGGGATCCTCTGGAGCGCCCATGTCGAAATCCCTGAAGGCGGAGCCCCGGTCGAACTGCAGGACTGAGGAGAACTGACGAGTACGAGGACCGAGCGAGCCTTCAGAGTCGGGGCCACCACGTATCGGCTTACCGTATCAAGGTGGTGTTTCTGTTTTCTATGTGGAAAGTTTTGAATGAATATGCTTTCGCCTGGTGATCAATGCGGTTCGGTTACCTCTTGGCCAGCATAGGGGAGGTTGTGCAGGAACGCGTCGACCGTGGCGTGCAGGTTGCGGACCTGATTCTTGTAGCGCGTCGCGAGCATGAAGGGGACCCAGAGCAGGTGAACGCCCTGGACCATCTGGATGACCTGGAACCGGGCACCCGGGTTCAGCGATGGGACGGCCAGGTTGTAGAGCAGCAGAAAGAGCGATGCGATCACAAGGATTCCGGCCACCTGACAGGCCTTGGCTGCCCGGAGCATCCAACGCGCTGGCAGGTACGACAACTCATAGGTGATCTGTGTACGACCCGCGCCCTTGGAACGGAAGCTAAGGACGCCTCGGTCCAGGACTCGACTGACCGAATTGGGGGCGGCGACCTCGCTTGGCAGATTTCGAAAAGCGATCCGGTCGTCGCGTCGCTCGTCGATACGGACCATGCCGAGTCGCTGAACCTGATCGCCACGAGCCAATTGCTGCGCTGCAATCCGGCAAAGCCCCTCGGCTGGCCCCTCGACCTCGACGACACCTCGCATCAACGATGGAGATCCGCCCGAGTCCAACTCATCCCCTTCGATCTGGAATCGGGCGTCGTCCGACCCGCTCAGCAGATCGACGACGTCCCGCTGCGCCGAGCCGACGAAGCGGAGGCTCCAGATCCAGACGACCACTTCGATGGCGGCGATCGCAATGAGAATGAGGGTGGCAATCGTCTCGGACATCGTCGGTCTCTCACGTCGTTGGAGGAACGTTGCCGCTCGGATTCATCCGAATCGGGACGACTCAGGATCGGTCTTCCGTGTTGGGATCGGCTTCGGAGGCGGGGCCGATCGCCTCGGGCAAGGCCTGCGGCTTGCCGTCCCGATCCACACAGGCCAAGGTCGAGTGCCCTTGGGCCAGCACAGTCCCATCGCGTAGCAGCTCGTAGCGGTGGACGATCTTGACCCGTGTGACCCGCTCGACGGTCGTCCGCAAGGTGAGTAGGTCATCATAACGCGCCGGGCTCTTGAACTTGCAGCCGATGTCGATGATGACCAGGAAGAACCCCTGGTCCTCCATCTCGCGGTACGACCCGCCGGCCGCGCGAAGCAGCTCGATCCGACCCATCTCGAAGTAGACGAAGTAGTTGGCGTGGTGCAGGAAGCCCATCCGGTCGGTCTCGGCGTACCGGACCCGAATCGAAATCTCATGAGATGTGGTCATAGAAATCGACCTTCGTGATGCATGAATCGTGATGGGGGATTTCGGTGAGGCAATGACTGTCCATGCCCTGAGAACATTTCGGGGCTTGGTTCTTTTGGTGAGCGTGTCCCGCACGATCAACGGCGGAGCGGATCGTCGTGACGCCCTGGCACCTCACCGCCGATCAGCAAGGGCTGGCCCTCAGCGCGGGTCTCGATGACCATCGACGGGCGCCTCGACTCAGGTCGCGTCACAACGACCAGCGGGTAGGGATCGTGGGGCCATTGCTCGCGGCTCGGTGTTCCGGGCTGGTAGTGGTCTCGCGCCCAGTCGCGAAACCGCGAGGGATCGTGCTCGAGGCCTTCTTGATTTAACCACGACGCATATTGATCCAGGAGTCCGCGCATGACCAGGCCGTCCCGGGTCGGCGCATAGAGGTAGTAGGGGTCAAAGACGTCCTCAGCCCGATCGATCGACCCCCCTGGTTCGAGCAGCCAGACGATCGAGGCCACCAGGCCGGTCCGCTCCGAACCGTGTTGGCAGTGGATCAGGAGCGGACGCTCAGCGCGGTCGAGGACCGAGATCAGCCAACGCAATTGGGGGCGTGTCAGCCAAAGTTCCGAGGAGAGGGCCATGTCGATCTGGGTTGCGTCGGCGTCCAGCGTCACATCGCGTTCGTCGCGATACCAGGGCTGATCCGGGTGATAGCCTCGGAGATTGAGCACGGTCGCTATATTCGAGGTGTCGATCCGCGTACCCAGTTGGGCCGCCCCAAGCTGGCCGGAGCGATAAAAACCCGAGGCAATCTGCCCGAAGTTTCCTTGAGAGACCCGCCAGCCGTAGAAGGCGGCTCCCATGAGCACGATCAGGGCAACGATCCGCGCAGTCCATCGCACCAACGTGCGTACTGACTTTGAAAACGATTTGGTGAAAGAGATGTTCATCGACGGACTCCAACACCTCGACCGGATCGTTCCAGATCGCGCAAGGCCAAGCGGGCGTTCCAGGCGGCGAACGTTGCGATGAGATCACGATCGCGATGGTCTTTCTCAGGCCGCGCCCAGGGGTAGCTCGCCACCTCGTTCCAAGCCTCCTCCGCGGACCAGCCTTGATGACGGATCCGGTAGGCGGCCTGGGCCAAGCTGGTCCGATGGTGTCCGGCGACGCAGTGGAAGAAGATTGGTTGATGTGCGGGGTCGGCGAGGATGTCTGCCGCCTCGGCAAGCTGCTCAACGGTCGCTGTCGAGCCACGCATCGGGATCAAGAGCCATTCGACGTCCAAGCCATCCAGCGCGTTCTGTTGATCGATGTATTTCGGGTCGTCCACATTGATTGCCGTTAGCGTGAGGATCGTCTTGATCCGATGACGCTCGACCAGATCGCGAAGCGGACCCGGTCGTTGCCAGGCGCCTCGAACCAACTGTGACGATCCGGCCTCAAGCGGTCGGACGCGTTTCGGGAGGTAATCATACCGAAGGGCGATGGCGTAACCGGTCACGCCCAGGAGAGCGAGGACCAGCGTAGAAACATGCCAGCGTCGAATCCGCAGCGTCAACGGATCGCTCCTTTCACCGGGGGCCGAGACGAGGTTCGGCCGTCGACTCTAGGCAAACCGCCGATCGCGACAACGGCAATCCAGAGCCGAATGTCGGTTGAGAAGCCGCCAACTCGATTCCTGCCCATGGTCGTTGTGGTTTGGCTTGACGTCCCCTCGATCCGGGGATAGCTTCCCGCCCAGGAATCGAGCTTGCCTCGGACGCGATCGCGTCGAACCAAACAACCGGGCTGTTCCTCAGGCAACTCCGTCGTCTCGCACCCGCCCCTCAAGAGGAGGCGGGGCCGCGTCAGCAAAGGGGAACGCCGTGCCGGTGGAGTGCCCAAGTCGTCGGAGAATCGGTGCGTGGACGGCCTCGATGGTCTGGGGAGCGGCCATCCTGGGGATCTTGCCTTCGGCGATGGGGCAGGAACGATCCTCGACACCGAGGGCCGACCGGATCGGTGCGGCCAACCCCGGGCGCCCCTCCGGCACCGACGGGCCACGACCGGAGAGCAATCGTCGATTGACCGATTCCGCGAGGCCATCGCCGATCTCGAGTCGTCCGGGGACATTTGAGCCCCCGAGTGATCGGGTCGTGCCCATCCGACCCAGCCCGAGCGATCCGGTGCCCGACCTGGATCCGGTGCCCGACCTTCCGTTGGGCTTGACGCCTCGGCCCGATTTCGACCCGTTTGAGGATCCTCCGCCCGTCTTTGCCGACGAACTCGGATTCCCGAACGTCGATACGAATGATCTGCCGCCGTTGCCTGACGCGATCCCTCCGATCGGCTCCCAACCTGGTCCGACGTTCTCCTCTGAGGAGATCCCGCTGCCCACCCAAGTGGCCGCGCCGATCATCCCCGAACAGACCCAGAGGGTCCAGCTCTACCCATTGAGCCCCGAGACGGTCTTCGAGGGAATCGGCCCATCGGCCGATGGCCTCCAGATGGTGATGGTCCAGAACGGGGTCAATCTGATCAGCGAGGGGGTCGAGCAGGCTGGAACCGTCGATATCGTGGCCGACCGAGCTGTCCTCTGGTACCCTGTCGATACCACGCTGAACGATAGGCAATTCAGTGATGAAAATCCATTGAAGGTGTATCTGGAAGGCAACGTTGAAGTTCGGATCGACGAGCGGGAACTCGCCGGCCGCGGCGACGAGCAGACCTATCGCGCTGAGGCGGCCTACTTTGATTTCGAGACCCAACGGTTCCTGGCCTACAACGCTGAGGCCGAGCTGTTCGCCCCCGGATTGGTCAGTCCGATCCGCATCCAAGGTCTTTGGATCAACCAGTATGTGTTGCCCGGCACCAACACGCTGGGCGATCGCCGGGACCCGCCCCGTCGGATCGCGATCGATCAGGCGACGGTCACCGGAAGCCGGTTTGCCAACCCGGGCTACCGCTTCAACAGCCGCTCGGTCGACGTCTCGCAGGTCGACCTGCCACGGATCGATCCGCTGACCGGGGCACCGGCCTCGGAACAGATCTGGCGAATCGATGCGCGGAGTAACATCTTCTATCTGGGTCCGCTCCCGGTCTTCTATTGGCCGCGGATCGTCACGGACGCCGAAGATCTTGACCCGCCAATTCGCCGGCTCAACTTCCGCTCGGACAATGTCTTCGGTCAACAGGTGTTGACCGACTGGGACGGCTTCAAGGTCTTTGGTCTTCGAAGGCCCGATGTAATCGACCAGTGGAACATCGATGTCGATGTGCTCAGCGAGCGCGGCTTAGCGCTGGGCACCGAGATCGGCTGGCTCGGCCGCGAGCTGATCCCCGGCTTCGCCAGCGACTTCTTCGGCTACTTCGATGTCTACGGGCTTCGCGACAGTGGGATCGACAATCTCGGGACAGGACCAGCCATCGTCACCGACGATCCACTGGGCGGCCTGGCCGGCTTTCAGCGTGACTCAGTCCCGCCATTTCAGGATTTCCGAGGACGGGTCCAGTTTCGCCACATGCAGTCGTTTCTGGGTCCCGACGCGTCTTTCGATGAGGACACACGGCTCCAGTTGGAGTTCTCATTCCTGTCCGACCGCCACTTCTTGGAGCAATACTACAGGCAACTTTTCTTCGGTGGGCTCGACCAGCAAAACCTAGCCTACTTTGTTCGTCAGCAAGAGAATCAGGCGTTGACGTTTCTGGTCGAAGGAAATCTGCAACCGTTCTTCACCGAAAGTCAGTGGCTGCCCAGGGTCGACTACTACCGGTTCGGCGACTCACTGCTGGACCTGTTCAGTTATTCGGGCCGGACCGGTGTCGATTATGCCAACACGCATACCGCTGTAGAGGTCAACAACCCAAACCTATTCAATTTTCTGCCGGTCGATCCGACCTCGAACACTTCAGAGGTCTTCCGTTCGGGTCGGGTCTATACCGACCACGAGTTGAGCTTGCCGCTGAACTTGAGTTTCCTCCGGGTCGTCCCCTATGGTCAGGGGCAGTTGATCGGCTGGTCGGACCAACTGGGCGGCGAGGAGGTCGGTCGCGCCTGGGGTGCTGGTGGGGTCCGGCTCAGCGGGACAGCCTGGCGCTTGTTCCCGGAAGCACGTAGCGAGTTGCTCAACGTCAACGGCTTGGCGCACAAGATCACCCTCTCAGCCGACTACCGCGCCGCCTACTCGAACGTCGATTTGGCAGATCTGGGTATCCAAGACGACCTGGATCACAACACGTACGAGTTCGTCCGCCGCTACTTCACGCTTCTCAATTTCAGTGATGGCTTGCTCGCGCCGCAGTATGACCCGAGGCTGTTGACGCTCCGCCGTCGGCTCTCGCCGATCTCCGGGACCGTCGACATCCAGGACGACCTGGAGACCGTCGCCCTGAATCTGGGGACGCGACTTCAGACCAAGCGCGGTCCGATCGGTCGCCAACGGGTCGTCGACTGGATGATCTTCAACGTCGGCACCACCTACTTTCCGCAGGCCGACCGAGACAACTTCGGTAAGCCCTTCGGCCTGAACACCTACGACTTCGAGTGGTTCATCGGTGATCGGACCAGCATCGTCAGCACCGGTTGGTTCGAGTTCTTTGACATTACTGGCAATCCGATCGATCCGGACGCGTTCGACACCGATGGGATTACAGCGATCACGGCCGGCATTGCCCTGGCGCGTCCCCCTCGAGGCGAGATCTACCTAGGCTATTCGATCCTCGATACGGGACCGATCGAGACCTCCGCGCTGAATACCAGCTATAGCTACTGGCTGAGTCCGAAGTGGTACTCGACCTTCAGCACTTCATACGACTTCGGCAACGCGATCCTGCTCGGCTCAGCCGTCTCCATCACCCGCGTTGGCGCCGATTTCCTGACCACATTAGGCCTGACCGTCGACCCGCAGCAGGACAACTTCCAGGTTGCCTTCGAGATCGCACCGCGGCTCAGTCCCGGCTTGCGGATCGGTTCGGGCACCAATTTCCGGCAGTTCTCCAGCTCGTTCGCTCCGATCGAGTGAGCCATGCGGCGATCCCACATCGATGGGGCCATGACACATGGCATTGATCCCGGATCCGATTCCGAAAAGGGGTGGCGGATGAAGCCGGAAAGGGAAGGCATGGGGGACAGCAATCCCTGTCGGGGTGCATCAGTCCCGAGAGTGCGGCCGATGCGTTCGGATGGGACCGGTCAACGAATCCGCGAATCGTTGCACGGTTGGAAGTTGGCGCTTCGGAGTGACTCCAGCTACTTCGCTCATGCTTATCGCGGACTGATCATTGCCTTGACCGCCGTGTTGCTCGGTGTCGACTCGGCGGGCTGGTGCCTGCTCCTCTTGAGCTTCGGGCTGGTCCTGGTTGCTGAAGCGGCTCACACCGCCCTAGCCATCGCGGAATCGTCGCGACCCGGAACCGAGTCGGCTGAGGACGACGAGACATCTCACCACTGGGAGAATGCCCGCCACGTCGCGTCCGGCGGTGTCCTGATCGCGGTGCTCATCGCTGCGATCGTAACGGCGATCGTTCTCGGACAACACCTGGAAACATACATCAATTATGGATCGTGAGAGGCTCATGCCTGAGGTCCGAAGGCATGAGCCAAATTCTCAGGCGTCTCGACGAACGTGGAACTGGAGCTTCCATCGACGTTCGGCCTCGCGTGTGCTCTGGCACCAGAGGTCGAGCGTGCCGACCTCGGTGACCTGACTGTGCAAACGGACCGGGACCTTGGCATGAGTGCGGGACGGAGTCGACGTTACGGCCTCTTTTGAGGTGGATGCGTCCTCAGAGTCGGAGCGGAGTTCGGTCCGCAGCGGGGCCAGTTCCTGGAGTTCATCTGGTTCCCAAGTCTCCAAGAGGTCGCCGGGTTGATCTTGGCGTCGGGTCGACGAACCGAAGAACCGGAACGAGGTCGGCTTGCCCAGGACGAGATGGAACTCGGAACGAGGGATCTCGACGTCGGTGCCCTCTTCCATGCCCATCGGCACGACACAGAGGGCCTTCAGCGAAGGGGGGATCCCCGGGACGGCCATCGCCGACCGCTGAATGCCGATGTAGTACGCGCGAGGCACTCCGCCACGGATCCGAATCCCGCGACCGCGACGGACCAAACCGTAGTGGGCGGCCCCGCGTGCGACGGCCAAGTCCAACTCGTTGCCGGGCAGGACAACGATCGACGTGCCCGACCAGTTCCTCAGGACCTCGACGATCCGGTCGCGGAGCGGCTGAGCTCGAAAGACTCCACCGTTGAAGAGGATCGCGTTGGGCCGGATCATCCCATCGACGCCGTCGACCGAACCGCCCTGTCGCCTCAGGAACGCGGCCAGGTGCCGGGTGATGGCGGGGTCTGAGGCATAGGGTAGTCCGATCTCGGTCAGGCCAAGGTCCAGCCCCTCGACGGGTTCGTCATCGCTCCCGCAGATGGGCAAGAATCCATCAATGAGAACGTCCTTGAGCAAACTGCGTTCCAGGGGGACCTTCTTAGTTCCGCCGATCAGACGCATGCCTTTGCCCAAAATGGTGATCGTCTGCTTCTTCAGCGATTCGTCGCGGAAGAGCGCTTCCTTGGCGTCCCGGCAGGCGTGAATCAAGGCGACGCGCTGACTGGGGTCGAGCGACTCCATCCCTCCGGAGAGTTGGTTGGCGACGTTGTAGGCCAGGGCCAGGTCCATGTTATCGCCGCCTAACAGGATATGATCGCCGACGGCCAGTCGGTTCAAGGTCAGCGAGCCGTCTTCGTCCTGGACCTGAATCAAGGTCAGGTCGGTCGTTCCGCCTCCGACGTCGCAGACTAGGATCACATCGCCAACCTTTACCTGATCGCGCCAGGCGTCGCCCTGTGCAGTGAGCCAGGCGTAGAAGGCGGCCTGCGGCTCCTCCAGCAGGGTCACTCGATTCAGGCCCACATCACGAGCCGCCTCCAGGGTCAGTTCGCGGGCGACCGCATCGAAGGATGCCGGGACGGTCAGGTAGACCTCCTGCGATTCCAGGCGCGCCTCTGCGTCATCGACGCCGAATTGATGGTTCCAGGCGTCTCGGAGATGAGCCAGGTAGGCCGAGGAGGCCGCGACCGGCGAAAGCTTGGGAATTTCCTCCGGAGCATGCCAAGGGAGGAGGGCGGTTTGACTGTCGACCTCGGGGTGGCAGAGCCAACTCTTGGCCGAGCTGATCAGCCGGAGCGGCGATTTCGCCCCGTGGTCTCGCGCGAATCGGCCGAGGATTCGACCGGGCTTGGGGTCCCAAGGAAGGTTTAGGTCGCGAGGCGGAAACTCACCCTCGGCTGGGTGGTAGAGGAACGAGGGAAGGGTTGGATGAGTTCCGGTCTCACCCTGTTCGAGGGTCTGCGGGATCGAAAGCGTCTGAAGCGTCGCGTCGGCTGGCCGTCCGGTCGATCGAGAAGATGCCGCAAGGGTGGCCGACTCGGATTCCGAAGTCTCCAACGGGGCATAAGCCAGGGCGCAGTTGGTCGTGCCCAAATCGATACCGACGACGAAGCGAGCCATGGGTGACACCTTCGAAACGCGTCTCACGGAGGGGATCGTCCTCAGCCCCGAACGGGAATCCCCGGAGAACTCCAAGGCGGGCGAGGCCCCCGTCGTGACGTACGATCGGAGGCCAGGTTGTTTGATCCCGTTATTGATCAATCGGGATTTTATCGGTTCATTCGCCGGTCACCTCGACCTCCGCTTGGGCCAGGATCGGTTGGCTCCGATGGGCCGAGGCCAGTTCGGGCAGGCGGACTTGGTCGACCTGCCAGCCTCGATGCCGGAGCGGGCCGCGATAGGGCGGCCGTCCGGTCACCTGACCGATCAGGCGGACCGATTCGGGGTCGAACGACTCTTCGACGGTGACCGTCTCGTCCTCCGACGCCTCATAAATTGGCTTGAGGTTGAGATAGTCCTGGAAGACCTTACGGCAGCCGCGATGCACTTCCCGGGCTGTCGAACCGATCTCGTCGTCTTGATACGCGTCGAGATCTTCCATCAGGAAATCGATCAAACGCCCCTCACGTTGCAGGAGGGCGAGACTTCGGAGGTCGTGTCGTGTCGACTCGGCGACTTCCAGGGCGGGCCGGTCAAGCGCTGCCAGCGACTCGGCATACTGGGAATCGCCGAGGCAGCGGAAGAACGATTTGATGGCCTGGGCGAAGCGATTCACGTTGCGGAGACCTCCAGGTAATGTAATGACTCGTGGGGCCTAGACATTGGAGAAGTGGGCAGGGCGAGCCGGGAAGGAACTCGACGATCCACCTCGCGATATTCGATAGGGCGAACCGTTCTAAACCGCTCGCGATGGACGATCCGAAACTCATCCTTTGGTGAATGTAACCGCGAACGATCCGTGCTCCAATCGAAGATATCTCAGGACTCTTGGATCCCGATGTCCAGAAGTCTCGCCGATCCTGAGATCAGGGGAGGATACCCCAATCAGGCCGATCGTCATCATTTGAGTCACGGTATCGCAATGACGGCTCGGCTCCGGCGACACGCGAAGGCGTTTCGTCGGCCGAGACACGATCGCTTGGTCCGTAGTTGCGGCCGAAGGTGGGGCCCGAACGACCCTCCATCCATTGACAACCGGACAAGCCGAGCCCCAGGATCGCCGAGGCGACGACAAAGCCAATCGGTCGCCAAGACGGCCGATTGGCCGGCGGTTTCGCGTCGTGAACCAACTCTCTCATGATCTGGATCCTTCGAAGACGCGATACTTCGGGCTGTTGAGCAACTGAATTGAGTATATCGGGCCTCCGGAACAGCGCTGGCTCGGTTGGTGCTCTTGACCTTGTCGGATCGGCTTATTGGGAACGATCGCGCGGTTATTCCGAAGCGAATCGGCGGTTGCGGAGCCGGGCAATCGTCTCGACCCGAGCAAGCCGCGAATCGTGGGGTTGGTCGCCCCGCTTGGCCTTGGAGCAGCCCGACGGGTCAGCCGAATTGAATTGCGGACGGAAGCGTCGTGTCGGGGATCCGACATGCCGGACGGGACGGCCCCAGGAGGGAGAGCCGGATGAATACGAATCAGGAGCGCGTTGGAGGCCCGCGAGCGATCGGCATGGTCCGTCACGGACGCCGTTCGCAGCACATGGAGGTCCACACGAAATGGCACACCCGAGGAATCGCACGTCTCGCCCCCACTCTCCTCGTCGTGGCGTGACAGCCCGCTTGGAGTCGCTTGAGCCGAAGCGGTTGTTGACGGTTACCCCACACAACGGGGCCGCCGACGTCGTCTTCGAGGCGCTTAGTCCCGGCACCCTCAGTCTGTACCAACCGGTTGCCCCCCGGATCATCGACCATTTCACGACGCCGGTCTCCGCTGCCGGCGCGGCCACCCCGTTCGGACGACTCCGACTCGACCTGCTGGACAATGACGGCAAGACGGTCTCCGGTCGACTCCGTGATGGGACCGACTACTCGATCACCGTCCATGGTCCCGGTGAAGTGATCGTCCAAGACATCACCCCGGGCGACGGCGTCTTGTTCGATAACGTCGACTCGATCACCTTGATCGGCACCGATCCGCTCCGGACCTTCGTCTCCTCGACGGTCTCCGCCTCGCCGTTCGTCGTCTCTTCGGGGACCGTGCCGTTCAACAAGCTCTACGCGCCCGACGGGGTCGCCTCGATCAACCTCAACGGGTTCGTCCTGACCGACGTGCTCGAGGAGTTCCCGGTGCTCGACGCGGGCGACAACGTGGTCCCGGAGCCGTTCCTCGACGGAATCCCGGACCCCGATGAGGCCAACATCTATCTCCCCGGTGGGGTGGGTATCCTCGACTTCGCCGGCATCGACGGGCGGTTCCTCACCAACGTCGAGGCAGCCGCCGACGAGTTGAACGTCGTGATCGGCGAACCGACTTCGGTCTTGACCCGCCCGGCTCAAATCCGGATCGGCCAGATCACCAACACGGTCGCCGATACGGGGATCCCCTCGCCGGTCGAGTTCCCTACCGACCCAACGGTCAACATTATCGTCAATGGGCCCTTGGCCGACTTCCGGACCAGCTCGATCACCCGGACGCCGCCCACCATCAGCGAGGAGCTCTTGACGACCGTCGTCGATACGACCGGCCGAACTGCCATCCGCGCCACGGAGATCGGCAGCGCCCGCGTAATCGGCAGCGCCAACAACACGAGCTTCAGCCGGGGTGCCACACCGTTCCAAGGCCCCTTCAGCGGCCTCGGACGTGCCCAGTCTCTGCAGTTCGGTGGTAACGTCGACGCCCTGGCCATTGACGTGGACGGTCCGATCGGCCTGCTCCAGTTCGCCCGGGGAGCCGGTGGTCTTGACGCGATCCAAGAGCCGTCCGATTTCGGCTCGCCTCGGTTCGGTCTGGGCGGTCCGAACTTCGGTTTCGCCGGAGCCGTCGTCGACGCCGGATCGATCGGATCGTTCCAGAGCGGTCCGGCCGAACTCGACTTCGAACTGCCCGTCGCGCCGCAGGATCGCTATCTCAACCGCCTCGACGCGGCGACCTTCATCACGTTGCCTGGTCAATCGCTCGACGGGGTTGTGATCTCCTCGAGGGGCGACATCGGTCACACGCGGATCGATGGCACGGTCTATGGCAGCGAGTTCCTGGCCGGTCACGATCTGCCCCAACTCTTCGCCGGACAGAATCCGATCGCCGGCCCGTCTCGGCTCGGCCCGGTCCTCATCGACGGCGATGTGGTCGACTCGATCTTCGCCTCCTCGTATGCGCCCGTGGACGACATCTACGGGAACGGCAACGATGTGGCCGGTGATGGCTCGATCGATGGTCAAGTTGTCGGCAACCTCTTCGAATCCGCTGAGGCGACCATCCTCGGCTCGCAGGGGACCGGATTCTTCGCTAATCGCCTCGGGGTTACCCTACCGTTCCGACCGATCGTGGTCTGAGTTCGATAAGCAGGTCTTCGTCCCGTCCTCGACCCCTCGGGTCGGGGACGGACAGGCGGAGACCTGATGGGCCGGTTCATGATCGAATGATGAGCCGCACGAGCGAGTGATGCTGTCGACGTCGGTCGCTTTTTTCGGTCGACTTCGCCCAACGGCCCTCGCTCTTGCGATATGACCTACAAGCAAGAGTTTCATCACTGAGATTCCCGACGGCTGAGAGTGTTCCGAACCTCCATCGGTTCATTAGTGTCCCAGTAGACGGTCTCCTCGTCTTTGACTAGGATACCTTCATGAGAAGCGATTGCTGCTCACGAGACCGGGTAGCTCAGTTGGTAGAGCATCGGACTTCGGTTAGGAGCCCCGTACGGGAACTGAACCGTACGGTGGAATGCCGCTGTATGCTGGAACGCCCTGAGAGCCCATGCCACCACAACGTAGCCGGCAACGGCAAGCGTGATGGTTGGAAAAGCGCATGGGATTGGGTAATCAGCAGGCAAGGGTCCACTTTGTTGGGGATTCAGCCTCAGAGACTATACGCGGCACACCTGAGATGGTGGTGAGATAGTCCAGACTACAACATGGATCTCGCGGGTCGAGATGCATGGTCGGTGAAAGCCGATGTGGTAGGTTAATCCGCTGGTCGAGGGTTCGAGTCCCTCCCCGGTCATTCTCTTATCTGCACGAAGTCGTGCATCGTCTCGTTTTGGGCCAGACTCAAAATTTAAGCGTTTGAACTTCGATAGGGCATAGACTGCGACAACGCTTGTGGAGCCAGATGCATCGCGACGGGGTTTGTCTCGTTGATTGGGAGTTATCGAGACTCCCCCGCTTCAGCGATGGGTACCAATCAAGCTGACTTGGTGGTGGCCTTCGTGGACTTGCTAGTCTTGGCTCGAAGCGAAGCCTTGGCTTGAGCAATTACCTTATCACGAAGCTTGGAGAGCCGATCGGCGGCCGGGCCGTTCGCCTCTTTGGCCAATTCGATCACCTCAGCGAAGCTGAGTCGCGGATCGTAGAAGGGCAAAACCTGCTCGGCCTCTTCCAAGGAAGTTCCCAGAACGTAGCGCCGCTTTTCCAAATAGATCGGCACGCCACAGGTCTTGAGGAAGTCGAGTTCACGGTAGAAGGTACGGAGGCCCACGTTCACTTTCTTAAGCAATTGTTCGCGGGTCAGGGGCCGATCGGCCAGGGCGTAGACGATCCGGTAGAGACGCTCGAAGCGCTCTTCGGTGACCATGTACTGCCCGCGCTCAGTCGACTTCCGAATCTGTTTCAGCATGAAGAAAAACCCCCGGGTTGAAGCGGGTGGTAGTCACGATCGGCGCGGACGAATCGCGCCCGATCTGATGGTATCGTTAAGACATTGTTCGCCGACAAGGGTCGAGTGACAAGGGCACTACAACCTACTGTATGATGTGGTCCCGTCTATCTGTAGCATGGGCCTACAGCTTCAGGAATTTTTCGAAACGACGAAAGCTCGCCAGCCGGATGAGCCGATCTTAGCGATCGTCGGGGAGTTCCGGTCCCGGCGCCGTCGTGCTCGACGACGCTCCGGCGAGCGGCCCACCTATGCGGTCGATCCCGAAACCGGTGACTGTTCAAAAGATCAGACAAGCGGGAGTCATCGCTGATCCTTGCACATCGGCCATGGCTGTCCGTAGGAGGTCCGAGCATGGCGACTCGAGCGTCATGGAACCGACGCGCTCTTCGACCTGGATCCGAGTTCCTAGAGAATCGACGGTTGATGGCCGCCCGCGTGACGGGTGTTGACATCGACGGTGATGAGTGGATCCTCTCGTTGGTTGGGCCCGGAGACATTACCGTGCTCAACCAACCCACGGAAGATGGAGAACTGGTCCCGCTCGGGCAGCCGGCGCTGATCCAGGAAATCATCTTCGGCGGGACCCTGCCGTTGACCTCGAGGATCATCGGTGAGGTCAACCAAGGACCCAATGGCGACGGGGTTGTCGTCTTTGAGAGCATGACCCAGATTGGGGGGCAAGCCTTTGGATCGCTCGGCAACAACGGCATCTTCGCCATCGACATGCCAGACTTCATCCTGGGTGACACCAGCCCCGACAGCGATGAGGGGATTGGCACTCCCCGCGCCTTCATGAATCTTCCCGACGGGGTGATCTCGCTTCGCTTCGGCGGCGCCGATATCACCCAGTTCTTCGGCGATGAGACCGACACACCCCTCAATGAGAACGGTCGAGATGATTTCTTAGAAATCAATTTGAGTATCCCGAAGTTTATCGGGACGACCGTCGTCGTTGATCAAATCGTCTCCAGCGGCGAGGAGGGGGCGACCCCTGGCACAGGCTTCCAGGATGGTGTTGTCTTTAACGTGACCGGTCGGCTTAACACGTTCCAAGCCAACGAGATCCTTGGCAACTCAGCGGTGCCCTCCAATGGGTTCGATACGACGGGCAACGAAGGGACGTTCATCAATAGCGATCCGGCCGGCACCGCCGACGCAGCCATCGGTGAGGTCCGCATCGGTGGGGAGGCGACCAACTTCGCCGTCAACACGTCTGGACGCGTCACCGATTTCTTCATCGGGGGTGAGACCGACAACGTCGTGCTGGTCTCTTCCGACGGCTCGCGAAACATCGAGTTCGGTCGCGGCATGGACACCGTAGTCATTGTCACCGACGTGATCGAGACGTTGACGGCCAACCGGGGCGCGGTCAACAGCACGGTCCTGGCTCGCAACGAGATCGGCCGCGCCCTCTTCGGCGGCGATGTGGTCTCGACCCTGATGCTCTCGGGCTACGAGGCGAACCTGACCGGCGCTGCGGGCCCGGCCCCCGAAGCGACCCCCGGCGGCGGGATGTCGATCCTGATCGGTGGTGACGTGCTCGACTCGGTCTTCGCGGCCAGCTTCGAGCCCGGCGCCATTGACGACACCGACACCGCCTTCGATTCGCCCGACTCGCTCGTTCTGCCCGCCGGTGAGATCGATGCGAAGGTCGCCGGCATCATCGACAACCAGGGGGTCACCCCGCTCCAGCCCGAAACAGCCTTCTTCGCCGAGCGGGCACGCGTCGAGTTCGGACCGGTCATTCCGCCGATGGTCCCCGAGCCGCCCTTCGAGAAGCCCTCGGCTCCCAAACGTGCTGTCGGTCTGATCGGACCGTTCACGCCGCGCGAGGGGATCCGCCTGCAGGCGCTCAACCTGCTGACACCCCGCAACGTTCGGCGCTCGATCGAACCGTTCCCGATCGGCATCTTCGAGCCGCTCCGGGGCTCCGACATCCTCCAGAACCCGTTTCCGCTCAGCGAACTGCCACGTGGCGGCCCGTTCCCGGGGGGACCGGCCGGGTTCTTCCTGACCACGCCGAGCTGATCGAATCGCTGACTCGACCCCGCGACAGCGCGCGGGGTTGGTTTCAAGTCAACGTGATGGAATCGACCCGCCGCCGACTCGACAACGAGTTCGGATTCGGCGGGTCGTTTCGTTGGGCAAGCCTGCTCCTACTGTCTGGCAACGCGACTCAGCTCGTGCTCAGGGCGTGGTGCGCGATGTCATCGCGGTACGTGACGCCCTTGAATCGAATCAGTCGTACCGCCTTGTAGGCGCGGTCACGAGCGTCTTGGAGCGTCTCGCCAATGGCCGTGACGTTCAGGACCCGCCCGCCATCGGTCACGACGACCGGATCGCTTTCCTCGTCGAGTCGCTTCAGGGCGGTTCCGGCATGGAAGACTTTGACACCGGGCACCTCGGCGGCCTCGGCGAGGCCACGGATCTCGCGCCCTTTCTCGTAGGCATCGGGGTAGCCTCCCGAGGCCAGCACGACGGTGATCGCTGGCCGAGGATCCCAGTGGATCTGCTGGTCGATGAGGCGGCCTTCGACGACCGCTTCGAGCAAGTCGACCAAGTCGGACTGGAGCCGATACAAAAGGACTTGGATCTCGGGATCGCCGAAGCGGACGTTGAACTCCAAGACCTTCGGACCTTGATTGGTCAGCATCAGCCCGGCGTACATCACGCCACGGATCGGGCGTCGCCGACGCTTCATCGCGTGGACCAGCGGGACGAGGATCTCGCGCTCGACCTGTGTGATCCGATCCGGGCCAATCACCTGGTCTGCGGGCGAATAGGCCCCCATCCCCCCAGTGTTGGGACCGCGATCCCCGGCAAAGGCCCGCTTGTAATCTTGGCTGGTCTCTAAAGTCAGGATCGTCTGTCCATCGCAGAGGGCGATCAGGCTCGCTTCCTGACCGTCGAGCCGCTCCTCTAAGAGAACCTCTGACCCGGCGCGACCGAACTGACGACGGACCATCACGCGATCGATCGCCTCGAGGGCTTGCTGCGCGTTGTGGCAGACGGTCACGCCCTTGCCGGCCGCCAGACCGTCGGCCTTGACGACGATTCCCAAAGGACGCTGAAGGACGTACCGACGCGCCTCGACGGCTTCTTCGAAGGTCGAACGAGTCCCCTTGGCCTCGATGTCCAGCCGAGCGCAGGGATCCGAGGCGTGCGGTCCCAGGTGGCGGTCGATCGCCTCCAAGGCCTCATAAATGGTCCGGCAGAGCGGCGGCGCAACCAATTGCCGAGCCGAGCGACCCTGGGGTCGGACGACCAACGAGACCTCGCGCGAGAGCACATACTGTTCAGCGTCCGGCGCGGACCGGAAGAGGCGATGATCGGCCGTCGGGATCCCGGCATGCCGCATCATCTCCTTGGCGAACGCCTTGCTCCCTTCCAACATCGCGGCGTTGGCTTTCGGACCGAAGAGACGAAGCCCTTCCGCGATGAAGGCGTCAGTAATCCCGTTGACCAACGGATCTTCCGGACCGACAACGGTCAGGTCGATCGCCTCACGCTTGGCGAACTCGAGCAACCGTCGGGTCTCGTCCGGCTCGATCGCCAGGTTCTGCACTTTCGATTCCCGAGCCGTCCCCGCGTTGCCCGGCGCGCAGTAGACGATCGTCACTCGCTTCGATTGGGCCAGTTTCCAGCAAAGGGCGTGTTCTCGGCCACCACGGCCGACGACCAAGAGTTTCAACGATACCGATCCTTCTCAGAGCGAATCCCTCATGATTCTGAGGGAAGAGGTCCGACGTGCGGGGAGAGCCGGTCGGTTCCGGAGGACGACCCGAGATCGGGATGCCAAGGGGACAAGACGTGACGCACGCGTCCCCCTCCATGATAGACCGGCTGCGGCGTTGGGAAACCGGTCCGTGATGACCGGTCGGTCTTGGGCGCGCAACACCGATCGAATTATCATGGAATCCTCCGAGGTGAGGGGGACCGACATGGCACGGCCCTCGGTCGGAGACCAACGATGGATCCGTACGCCTGGGGATGGCTCCGGACGACTTGATCGGACGATCCCAAAGGCCCGGTTCGATGATCGACCCACCGTGACCCAACTGGACACGGCGTACGAACGTGCCGGGCCGTCCCCGAGCCGTCCGGCGACGCCGGGGGAGTCAGCTCGCCGTGAAACAGGTCGCGATTATGGGGGTCTCGGGGGCGGTTGGGCAGGTCATGCTCCGCCTCCTGGACGAGCGCAATTTTCCGGTCTCCCAGCTTCGGTTATTGGCCTCGCACAGGAGTGCCGGCCGCTCAGTGACTTTTCGGGGGCGTGAATATCCGATCGAACCGCTGAGCGAGTGCGATTTCAACGGCATCGATTACGTTTTAGCCAGCGTCCCCTCGGGTGTTTCGAGGCTATATGCCCCCCGAGCCGCTGAGGCCGGTGCGATCGTCATCGACAACTCCAGTGCTTTCCGGATGGAGCGCGATGTCCCCCTGGTCGTGCCGGAGATCAACGCGAGGTGCCTGGAGCAGATCCCCCGAGGAATCGTGGCCAACCCCAACTGCTCGACGATCCAGATGGTTGTGGCGCTTCAGCCACTGCACCAACGCTTCGGACTCCGACGCGTCGTCGTCAACACCTATCAGTCGGTCTCGGGGGCCGGCTACAACGGCGTCCGTGAGCTGACCGAGCAGACCCGCGCTCTGATGAACGACACGGTTTGCCCCGAGCCCGAAACGTTCCCCTACACGATCGCTTTCAACTGCATCCCCCAGATCGGGCCGTTCCAAGAGGATGGGTACAGCCAAGAAGAACACAAGATGATCGACGAGACCCGCAAGATCCTCGATCTACCCGACTTAAGGGTGATCCCAACATGCGTCCGCGTACCGATCCTCTACAGCCACTGTGAGAGCTTGATGGTCGAGACCGCCGAGCCGATCACTACGGAGCAGGCCCGGCTGCTCTGGGGCCAATCGCCAGGAGTCACCGTGATCGATCGGCCGGAGAAGGCCCAATATCCCATGCCGACCCCATCGTTCAAACAGGACGACGTGTTCGTCGGCCGGATCCGCGCGGTGCCCGGCTCGGAGCACGCCCTGGCCTTCTGGTGCGTCAGCGACAACCTCCGCAAAGGTGCTGCTCTAAACGCGGTCCAGATCGCCGAGAACCTGATCATGCAGGGATCCCACGGAGGGGTCGCTTGATCGGACCGCCCGCAAACGGACGACCGGTCGATGATCCGGGAACCATCAAGGAGGAGGATCGGTCCGACTCGCCGCGTCGTCAACGGTCGGTCGTCGGGGCGCGGAACCTCCGGTTGACCATCAGCTACGACGGGACCGAGCTGGCCGGCTGGCAACGTCAACCCGGCCAACGGACCGCCCAGGAACTGATCGAGCGGGCCATCGGTGCGCTGACTGGCGTCACGCCAGTAGTCACCGCCTCAGGACGGACCGATGCGGGGGTCCATGCCGTCGGTCAGGTCGCTCACTTCTATACCGCCGCCCCCTATACGGCCGAGGTCTTCGTCCGCGCCCTCAACGCCAATCTCCCCGACGATGTCCGGATCCTTCAGGTGCTTGATGAGTCCCAGGCCTTCCACGCCACCTTCGACGCACGCACCAAAATGTACCGCTATATCCTCGACAACGGGCCGGTGCCATCGCCTTTGCATCGACGAGCCAGTCATCATGTGCCAGTACGGCTCGACCTCGAAGCGATGCGTCGGGCCACCGAGGCGCTTCAGGGCCGCCACGACTTCCGGAGCTTCGAGACCCATTGGCCCAACCGGACCAGTAGCATCCGGACGATCGTCCGAATTGCTGTGAACCGGGTCGGTCGGTTTCTCTGGGTCGATGTTGAGGCCGATGGGTTCCTGTACAACATGGTCCGGGCCATCGCCGGGACGCTCGTGCTGGTCGGCCGCGGCCGTTGGTCGCCGGAGCGAGTCGCCGAAGCGCTCCACGCCGGTGATCGTCGGCTCGCCGGACCGACCGCACCTCCACACGGGCTCGTTCTCGTCCATGTCAATTACGACCATCCGCAAATCCCGACAGCGACCCTGACCGCCCTGAACCATGAACATTTTGCATATCATCACGAGGATGATCCTGGGCGGCGCCCAGGAGAACACACTGCTGACCGTCGAGGGGCTGCACCATCACTATCAGGATGAGGTCCGCTTAGTCACCGGACCAACCACGGGCCCCGAAGGAAGCTTGTTGGCCCGCGCCGACCAAGGCGGACTGAACGTTCAGACGATGCCCGAATTGGTCCGCGATCTCGCACCACGTCAGGATCTGGCCGCGTATCACGCCTTGCGAGATTTGATTCGTGAGATCAAGCCGGAGGTCGTTCACACGCACAGCTCCAAGGCCGGGATCCTCGGACGCGCCGCCGCCTGGCACGAACGAGTCCCGGTCGTCATCCACACGATCCACGGCCTGCCCTTCGGCCCGTTCTGTTCATGGTGGCGAAACCGCCTTTACATTGCCTTGGAGCGCTGGGCGGCTCGGCGCTGTCATAAAATCGTCTGTGTCTGCGACGCGATGACGACACAGGCGCTGGCCGCCGGCGTCGGGCACTCCGATCTGTTCCAGACCGTCTACAGCGGAATGGACGTCGATGCGTTCCTGACGCCCAGACGGTCCCGTGAGGAGGTCCGCGAGGAACTCGGCCTGGCCCCCGAGCACGTCGCGTTCGGCACCGTCGCCCGACTCTTTGAATTGAAAGGCCACGACGACATCATTGCTGTGGCCCCCAAGATCCTCCGTGAGCGACCTGAGGTCCGGTTCGTCTTCGTCGGTGACGGGATCCTCCGCGAATCCCTTCAGACGGAGATCGGTCGTTTGGGCTTGGAGCACGCCTTCATCTTCACCGGCTTGGTGCCCGCAGATCGGATCCCAGAGATCCTGCTGGGGCTCGACGCGGTGATCCACCCCAGCCTCCGTGAAGGCTTGGCGCGGGTTCTCCCCCAAGCATTGCTGGTCGGCCGACCGGTCATCAGCTACGACGTCGATGGCGCCCGCGAGGTCGTCCTGCCCGAGACGGGGTTCTTGCTCCCGCCCCGCGACCTCGATCGGCTCGGCCAAGCCATTCGGTCCCTGTCCGATGACCCCGATCTGCGGAACCGAATGGGGCAGGAGGGGCGGAGCCGGTTCGCCGACCAGTTCCGCCACGAGACCATGACCCGGCAGTTGCGGTCACTCTACACCGATCTGCTTGCGCGTCGATGACTCGGCGACTCGGGGAATCGGGCTCGTTTCGGGATCAGATGCGACGCGGTCTGTTCCGGAGGAATCCGAAGCCAGCGACTCACTCGGGTCGCGGGTGGCCTCGGTCTCGACCCATCGGACGACGGCCATCTGCAAACGTTCGGTCCGCGCCTTGTCGAGGTTGTAGCCGCTGATCGTCTCGACGACCTCCAAGGACATCTCGGGCCAGGCGTGGATCATGGCGATCTCCTCCTCGCTGAGCGGGATCACGATCGCGCCATCGCGACGAACCGCGTCGTAGAACGTCGCCTTGCGACGGACAACGGCTGCCGGCCGACCTAGACCATAGATGATCCCCGGCTCGTCGAACCGCGCCAGGGCTGGTTCGGCCTCATGGGTCTCGGCCAGTTGCTTGAGCCGCTTCCCGACCCGGTCGGAAATCCGGTGCGGATCGGCCGCTGGCAGCAACCAGAGGCTCAAGCCCAACAGGACCATCGCCCAAGTCGCCGCCAAGCTCCAGGTCGCTTCGGCCGTCTGGCCCAACCGGTAGAGCGTTAAGGAGCCCAAAGTTCCACCCAGCACGACCACGGCCAGGACCAGGCCAGGCAATCGCATCCATTCAAAGGCGATCGCTCCAGCGATCAGGGCGGCCACACCGGTGAGGCCGATCCCGGTCAGCAACCCGGTCGCCAACCGACCCAAGCTGATCTGACGGAGGTCGCGCGCCTGGAGTGTCAGACGATCGAGGAACCAGCCCACCAAAAGAGCCAGGGCCGGCATCGCCGGCAAATAGTAATGGATCAGCTTGGTTTGGATCATCTCCAGCATGAGTAACGGGCCGACGATCCAGCCTAGGAGGAAGCCGATCTCGGGTCGACCGCGACGAGCCTTCCAGGCCGAGAGCATCGACGCCGGGGCCAGGCTCGACCAGGGATAGAACGTTCCCAAAGTCAGGATGATGTAGTAGCCGGGGAACCCACCGTGCTCCTCGATCCCACGCGTGACCCGTTCAACGACGTGGTAGCCCAAGGCGACCTCGTAGAACGCGCCCTGTGTAATGACCCCGATGGCGACGAACCAAGGAACCGTGATGGCCAGGAACAGCGGGATCCCCCAGCGATACCGGAGCCGTTTAAGATAAAGCGGCGGGGCACCGAAGATCCAGGATGCTAAGGCGGCCGTCCCAATGAAGGCTGGTCCGACAGGCCCCTTGACCAGGACCGACAGGCCCATTATCGTCCAAAAGAGCAAGGCGAGGCCCGTCGACGATCGCCTCCGAAGTTCCCAGAGGCAGAACTGTGCGCCCAGGATCAAGAGGCTGAGCGTCGCGTCAGTTGTCGCTAGCTTCGATTCGACGACGACCAACGGCGCTGTGGCCATCACGATCGATGCGAACCGCGCGGTTCGTACATTGAACAACCGCGAGGCTAGCAAGTACGTCACCAAGCACGCCAACATCCCCGCCACGCCTGAGACCAACCGTGCCCCAAACGGGTTGTCGCCGCCGATGCTCGTGCCGGCCATCATGAGCCAGTAGATCAGGACCGGTTTGTGGTAGCGCGGCTCGCCGTTGAAGGTCGGGTGGATCCAGTCGCCGCTCTGCATCATCTCGCGGGTGCAAGTGGCGTACCTCGGTTCGTCGCGGTCCCAGAGGCTGATGTGGCCGTTGCCGGCGAGATTGAGCGTCAAGCAGAACAGGCCCAAGAGAGCGAGGTCGCGGACTCTTTCGCGTCGGTCGATCCCGGTCGGTCCCCCCGTCGTCGGGGCATCCGTCGCGAAATGATCGGGTCGGTCTGCCATCGTTGCGGTGCCGGTCGACATGCGTGCGAATCCTTCCGGGGTCGTCGGCCGTCGGCGCGATCGGGGCCGTTCCCTGGGGTACCTCCGCGCCGGCTGCGGCGGACTATAATCCAAGCCCGACGATCCGGGGAGCCGAATCGAAAACGTGATCCCTAAGGCTGACCCCGCGAGCGACTCGGCCAAGACAGGCGACTGCCGATGACCGATCCCAACGGTAACCAACCCGATGACACGACCCCATCCGAACCGTCGTTGTCCGAGGCCGAGGCCCTCCTGACCGAAGGGCGATCCTTTCCGAATCGGCTCGGGATCCGCCGTCCCAACGCACCGTTCCTGTTAGTCGGCTGGAAGGCCGACGGGGTCTCCATCTACGAAGGTGACGCTCCGATCACCCACTTCGACCTCAATGGACGCTGGGTCCGCGCCTACCGTGACGATCGACATTACCTCCGCGCCCTCGACGGTCGGGTGATCGCCGTCGACCGCCCTCGAGAAGACGGTCAAATGGTCTTGGATCGCCGCGTGTTGGAACGCCCTGAAGCCGACACATTGGACGAGCGAATCCGAGCCTGGGTCGCCGCAATCGCCCGTGACGTCGAGCAACGCGCGGTTCAACTCGAACCGACCCCAGACACATCGGTCGAGGTCGACCGGTTGACGAAGACCCTCAAGACGATCGTCGAGCAGACTGCTGAGGCTTGGCGATCGCAGGAGCAGCTCTGGACTTCGACGTATCGCCGGTTCGGCTTCCTGCCCCCCGAAACGCATCGGACCATCCGGGTCCAGGCTTGTCCCGGTGAAGTCGATGGGATCGGCTTCGGCGGTTCGGAGGCCGAGGTCGGTGACATCAGCGTAATTTGCGATCTGAACGCGCATCTCCAAGCCATCGCGGAATTGGAACGCCGACGGCTCGACAACCCCCGGCCGATCTCCTATGGCGAGGGCGGCGCCCTGCTTCAGGGTCCCGAGGTGGTCGGCGAGCAGTTGCGTCGGATCCGAGATTGGATCGCTCGGGACGACAACGAGACGGCTGCCCGCCCGGTGGTCGGGTTCGTCCATCAGCTCGGCGCGTTGCCGATCGCCTTGGCAGTCTGGCGGAGCTGGGCCGAAGCGGGTTTGACCCGAGTCGATCTGGGGATTGAGTCGGGCTCGGAATCGATCCGCGCGCTCTTTGGGAAGGATTGGACCAACGCGCATCTGGGAGCCTTGGTCCATGGGATCAAATCGGCCGGAATCGCGGTCCGATTGATCATCCTCTCCGACCCGGGCCATCGCGGCCTGGTCGACGAACATCGCCGGACGACCCTGCAACTCTGTGAGGAGATGGACCTGTCGCGTGACGACCTGCTCTTCCTGGTCGACATCCGCGACGTGGCCTCAGCACGTTGGTGGGACGAAATGGCCAACCGTGGCCTGGTCCGCCTGAGCGAGCCCGAGCCGGTCCGCAAGGTCGTCCATGGCGACCTCAAGCACGGCCTAGGCAAGAGCGGTCCCCGTGTTGTCCGCTACGATATGGCGAAGGAGTGGTTCTGAATCGGCATCCACGATACGGATGAGGTTAGGCGTCGGTTTTCCAGTCGTGTTCGAAGAGCCGGCTGACGCTCTCTTGGCGATGGATCGAGAGGATCGCTTGAGCGAAAAGCTTGGCGACGCTGACGACATGACAATTCCGCGGGAGCACCCGCTCACCGCCGGCCGCCCCGTTATGATCGATGGTATCGGTGATCACGATTTCTTGGATGGGGCTGTTCTCGAGCTTGTGAGCGGCCGATTCGTTGAAGACGCCGTGCGAGACGCAGGCGAAGACTTGGGCGGCGCCAGCGTCCTCACAGGCTCGGGCCATCTCGATCAGTGTGCCGCCAGAGATCGTGAAGTCGTCGACGATCAAGACGCTCTTGCCAGCCAGTTCGTCGCCGATGACGTCGAGGATCTTCGCCTCCTCATCATGGCCGGTCCGGATCTTGTTGCCGAAGGCCACCTCGGCCTCCATCGCCTTAGCGAACTTCCAGGCCTGCTTACTGTAACCAGCGTCGGGCGCGGCGATTACGAGTTTTTGGACCTGCTTCTGCCGATAGTAGTTGACCAGCACCGGCATCGCCAAGAGATGATCGACCGGGATCTTAAAGAACCCTTGGATTTGAGGCGAATGGAGGTCCATGGTCAGAATCCGATCGGCCCCAACGGCCTCGAGGCAGTCAGCGAAGGCCCGTGCCCGGATCGAGACGCGTGGCTCATCCTTTTTATCCCCTTTCGCATAAGAAAAGTAGGGGATTACGGCTGTCACTTGTGTTGCACTCGCCCGCTTGAATGCGTCGATCCAAAAAAGGAGTTCCATGCAGTTGTCGTTGACCGGCCGCTCGGTGCCCTGCACGATGAACACGTCGCGGCCCCGGACGTTCTCCAGGATCCGTACGAAGACGTTGCCATCGCTGAAGGTAATCGTTTCGGACTGGGCCAGCGGGATCCCAATGTGATTGCAGATGGCCTGCGCGAACGATTGACTTGAGGAACCGGCGAAGATCTTCAATTCGCCCATGGGATCGTGGTGACAGGCGGCTTCGTTGTGGCTCATCGTCGTGGTGATCCCCGTCCCGACCTGCTCGGTTCCCGGATCCGCCCCGGGTTCGTAGCGCGGATTATCGGATAACGGCGATCCTCTGACCAGACCTTCGAAACGATTCCCCATCGGGTGAGGCGTCTCGGCTTCAGTTTCGAGAGGGACGAGTCGAAGAGATTCGGTCGCACCTCAACGGTGTGGCGTGGATGATCCAGCATCGGCCAGCCGGAGCCCGATCGGCAAGGCGTCTCCCAACGCGGCGCCTTGCTGAGCCGTTTGCAGCGGTTGATAGGACTGGACGGCCTCCCGAACCCCCTCGTCGACCCCGAGATCGGCCAGGGTCGCCCCAGCCCGTTCACGGAGTGCCCCGTCGAGATCGAAGGTCCGATCGCCGGAAACCCGCGCGATCTGGACCAACGCCAAGCTCAGATCCGAACGCTCCCGATCACTGAGGTTCTCCAAGGTCAACAGCGCCTCCAGCCACGTTGAGGCCGCGTTCTGAGAAACGACCGCGTTGGCCGGCCCATAGAGCATCACCCGCGCGCCCAGCCGGCCCAGACACCAGATGGCATAGGGCGGTCGGTTCGCCTCGACGAGTTGATCGACCAGGCGATTACCGAGCATGCGCTTCCTTGTGGGAGTGAGCCGTTCCAAGCTGGACAGGCAGCGCCAGATCTCGCCCAGTTCGTGGTTACCCGGGGCCGATCGCCCCGCCCGCTTCGCCTTGGCGGCGGCCTCCTGTGGATCGATCAATGGGGATAGCCGACGCTCCAGCTCCTGCTGTTGGCTCAGGTTGAGACCCACCGCGACGCGTCGCCAGAGGATCCACGATTCGGTCCAGACCTGGGCCTCTTTGGCGTGATGGACTCCGGTCGAGAGCAACGACCAGATCTGTTTGATCCGGACCTCGTCCAAGGGGTAGCCGGCGCCGGGTCGTAAGCAGTATCCCACGAGATTCAGCCAACGCGATTCGTGCTGCGGACTGAGCATCCGACGCTCGGCTAGGCTTTGCAGTTCGGCCCAGAGCTGCCGAAGCGCTGAGGGTGGCCAGGCGGCACGCGGGCTCTCTAGGTCGACTTCCAGACGCTTGACCAACCCGGCCGGCGTGACCGACGACGCCTCGTCGGTCGCATCGGTCGACTTTTTCGGCGGCGCGGGTTGGAAGGCGGTCCGGATCGACGCCCCGGCCGTCTCCAGCAATGAGGCTTCCAGGATCGCATCACCCTCACCGGGGGCCAATTCGGCAGCGAAGGCCGCGCCCGAGGAGCGACCGGTCTCACGGACCTGAATCTGAAGGTTCCAACGCCTCGGGTCGGACCGCGACTGACACCAGAGTTCCAAGGTGCCGACCTCGGTGACTCGCGCCTGGAGGCTGACCGGGATCCGATCGACTTTGGCCTTGCGCCCGGTCTTCATCAACGATTGCAAGGGGGGCAGGGGACGGAGCGTTTCCCGATCGTCAGCGATCAAGTCACCGGACCGATCGCGCGAGCGGATCGAGCTGCTGGCCAGTGGGAAGAGGACCGGCTGACCCATCAACAACTCGAAGTCGTGCCCTTCGATGGCGATCTCATCGCCCTCCTGTGCATCGCGAGGCACGACACAGAGCCAAGGGTGGTCGTGGTCCTCGGACTGACCGGCGACCCCGACGTAGTAGGCCCGCGCGGTCCCGCCACCGATCCGGATCCCGCCGCCCCGGCGGACCACGCCGTAGTAGGCCGCCCCGATCGAGACGGCCAGGTCGAGCGAGCTGTTGATCAGGGTCCGAGGCTGATAGGTTTCGACGCCCGACCAATGCTGGAGGATGGACACGATTCGCTCGCGGAGGACCCCAGGGGTCATCGCGCCGCCGTTGAAGAGGATCGCCTCGGGGCGGATCGGCGGCGGTTCGTGATTGGTCGATGGATCGTCCGAGCCAATCGACTCCGCGATCTCGGACCGGCGTGCGTGATCGAGGAACTCGGCCAGGTGTCGAGGGATCGCCGGGTCGTTGACATAGGGCAGACCGAACTCTTGGAGCCCGGCCAGTTCGGCCGACTCAGGACGCTCGTCGGGCTCGGTGATCGGGAAGAAGCCGTCGAGGACGATTTCGCGGAGATCCTCCTGGGTCACCTCGGACCGAATCGCGCCGCCGATCAGCTTCGAGCCACGACCGGCGACGGTGACCGGCCAACGCTCCAAGGACGGGTCGGCCAGCAGCTTCTCCTTGGCCACCCGACAGGCCAGCCTGAGGGCGTTCCACTGCTCGGTGTCGAGCTGGGCCCGGGAGACCCGCGACTCGACGCGGTGGGCCAGGGCCAGATCGATGTTGTCGCCACCGAGCATCAGGTGATCGCCGACGGCGACCCGCTTGAAGCCCGGCCCCGAGTCGGTCTCAACGACCGTGATCAAGCTGAAATCGGTCGTCCCGCCGCCGATGTCGCAGACCAAGATCCGCTCGCCGGCGTTGAGTTGCGACTGCCAAGATCCCTCGTGGTTGACGATCCAGCAGTAGAAGGCGGCTTGGGGTTCCTCCAGGAGTGTCAGGTGCTCGAACCCCGCGTTGCGAGCCGCCTCAACGGTCAGTTCGCGGGCGACCTCATCGAAGGAGGCCGGCACGGTCAGAACGATCTCCTGATGTTCCAGAGCACGTTCGGAATCGTCCTGGGCCATCCGGTGATTCCATGAGGCGCGGATGTGGCTCAGATAGGCGGTCGAGGCATCGACAGGCGAGACCTTGTCGACGTCCTCGGTGGCACCCCAGGGAAGGATCTCGGCCTGACGATCGACGCCAGGATGGCAGAGCCAGCTCTTGGCGCTGGCCACCAGCCGGTTCGGCACCCGCGCCCCCTGGGTCCGCGCTAAGTCGCCTACCAAGTTCGGGGCGGCCTTGTCCCAAGGCAGGCGCAATGCGTCGGGCGGCAACTCTGGGCCGGCCGGCAGGTAGAGGAACGACGGGAGCGTCGGTCGCGATTGGACCTCGCCGGCGGCCACGAGTTGGTCGACCTCGAAGGTCCGGATCGGTCCGGTCCCCGTCCCCCGTGCACCGGTGTCGACGAAGGCCACCGCGCAGTTGGTCGTGCCCAGGTCGATCCCGACGATGAAGCGTGAGCGTGCCATGAGTTTGTGCGGGGATCCGTGAGCCGATCAGCCAGAGACGACGAAGTTGACGAGCTTGCCCGGCACGGCGATCGTCTTGCGGATCGTCTTGCCCTCGAGAGCCTGGGCGATCTTGGGATCGTCCTGAGCCATCGCGGCCATCCGATCCCGATCGGCGTCAGCGGGCACCGTGATCCGACCCCGAAGCTTGCCGTTAACTTGGACCGGAATCTCAACCTCATCGTCGCGAAGGAGAGCCGGGTCGTACGTCGGCCACGCTTCATAGGCGAGGGTTGATGTGTGACCGAGCGCCTCCCAGATCTCCTCGGCGAGGTGGGGCGCCAACGGAGCCAACAGCAAGACCAGCGTTTCGATGGCCGACTTGGGCCGGACCTCGGCGGCGTTCAGCGCGTTGCTCAATTCCATGAGCCGGCTGATGGCGGTGTTGAAACGGAGGTTGTCGAAGTCCTCGGTGACCGCGGCGGTCGTCCGTGCGACCTGTTTGGCCAAAGCGATCGGCAGATCCACATCCTGGACCTTCGGGTGCAGCGTGACTTCTTCGGCGTCCTCGTCGATGGCCAGCCGCCAGACCCGGCTCAGGAAGCGATAGACCCCTTCAACACCGTTCATGCTCCAGGGCTTGGTCGCCTCCAAAGGACCCATAAACATCTCGTAGAGTCGGAGGCTGTCGGCGCCATAGTCGGCCACGACGTCGTCCGGGTTGATCACGTTACCTCGGCTCTTAGACATCTTGAACGAGCGGGCCTCGATCTGGATCGACTCGTCCTCGGACAGCACGAACGAATCGCCCTTCTTGACGATCGTCTCGCCGTCGAGTTTGACGGCCTCAAGTGTAACGGACACGTCGTCTTTGCGGCGCGAGATGCCGGCACAGTCCTCGTCACGATCGACCTCGTTCGCCGAGACCCAACGGCCATCGGGGGCGCGATAGCCGGTGTACTCCATCTCGCCGAGGATCATGCCCTGGTTGAAGAGCCGTTGGAACGGCTCGGGCGTGCTGACCAGCCCGCGATCGTAGAGCACCTTGTGCCAGAACCGCGCGTAGAGCAGGTGGAGCACAGCATGCTCAGCGCCGCCGATGTAGAGGTCGACCGGCATCCAGTAGCGTTCGATCTCCGGGTCCCAGGGAGCCTGTTCGTTGTGTGGGTCGAGGTATCGGAGGTAGTACCAGCACGATCCGGCCCACTGGGGCATCGTGTTCGTCTCGCGTTGGAGAGTTTCGGTGACGTTGACCCAGTCCTCGGCCTTGCTCAAGGGCGGTTCGGGCTTGCCCGAGGGCTTGAAGTCCTCCATTTCAGGTAGGACAATCGGCAACTCCGATTCGTCGACAGGCCGGACGCGATCCCCGTCCTCCAAAAGGACCGGGAACGGCTCGCCCCAGTAACGTTGTCGACTGAAGAGCCAGTCGCGGAGCTTGGTGTTGACCGTCTTGCGGCCGAGCCCGGACTCATCGAGCCAGCCGATGATCCGCGACTTAGCCTCGAGCGTCGGCAAGCCGTCCAGTCGGACCGACTCGTTGGCGGAATTGACCGCCACACCGTACTGGGCTTCGGCTTCCTCGAGCGGGAGCGACGCGTCCTCGACCAACTTGGCGACGACCCGTCGGATCGGCAAATCGAAGGCCTGGGCGAACTCGAAGTCGCGTTCGTCGTGGCCCGGGACGGCCATGATCGCCCCGGTCCCATAGCCCATCAGGACGTAATCGGCGATCCAGATCGGGATCCGCTCGCCGCTGACCGGATTGGTGGCATAGGCCCCAGTCCAGACACCTGATTTGGTCTTGGTTACCGTTGTCCGATCGCGTTCGCTCTTGTTGGCCGCCTGTTGGCGATATCCCTCAACGGCCTCGCGCTGTTCGGATGTGGTGATCTGATCGACCAGCGGATGTTCGGGAGCGAGCACCATGTAAGTGGCGCCGAAGAGGGTGTCGGGACGCGTTGTGTAGACCCGGACGACGTTCGGTTCCGGCTCGTCGGGCCAACCCGCCTCGTTCCGACGCGTGGCCCACGCGTCGTCATCTTTGGTGATCGGAAAGTCGACTTCGGCCCCCTCGCTCCGACCGATCCAATTGGATTGGAGCAGCTTGATCGAGTCGGGCCAGTCAACATCCTCCAAGTCGTCGAGCAGACGATCGGCGTAGGCGGTGATCCGGAGCATCCACTGCTTCAACGGGATCCGCTCGACCGGGAAGCCACCGACCTCACTCTTGCCGTCGATGACCTCTTCGTTGGCCAGCACGGTCCCCAATCCGGGGCACCAGTTGACGGGAACTTCGGACCGATAGGCCAAGCGGAATCGATCGCGATAGAGGTCCGCATCTTCAACGCCGTCGGGGATCGGCAGTTCGGCGATCGGCCGGCCCCGACCGCGCTTCGGGCGTCCGCGATCATCGACCCACTCGTCGTCGGGATCGAACCAGGTGTCGTGGAGCTTCAGGAAGATCCATTGAGTCCAGCGGTAGTAATGGGGATCGGTCGTATTGATCTCGCGATCCCAGTCGTAGCTGAATCCGAGGGCCTTGATCTGGCGCCGGAAGTTGTCGACGTTCTGTTGGGTCGTGATCCGGGGATGGACACCGTTTTTGATGGCATACTGTTCGGCGGGCAACCCAAAGGCATCCCAACCCATCGGGTGGAGCACGTTGAATCCGCACATCCGTTTGTATCGGCAGATGATATCGGTGGCGGTGTAGCCCTCAGGATGTCCGACGTGCAAGCCCGCGCCACTGGGGTAGGGAAACATATCCAGCACATACAGCTTGGGCCTTCCGCAGTCGATTCCCAGGGTCGCGAAGGTCTTCTCGCGATCCCAATAGTGCTGCCACTTCGACTCGATCCGTTGATAGTGATAGCGCGGCATGGGGACGGGTCTCGAGGGCCGTCATCACGCGATCTCGGTCGTCGTGATGGGGCCGTCTGCAAAGCGATTCAGGAATGCGATCGTCGAGCCTTAAGGATAGCGATCGGCCTCCGCTTCGCCAACCGAACCGACCGGGCGGCCGAGAGGGCCATCGCTTCGATTGACGGGACGGCCGCACACAGCCGGTTGGTCCTCGCGTCACGAACCGTTTCGTGACAGAGAGCCGAGGATTCAACCGACGAAGCGCGAACGACGACACGTTTGATGGGCGTCGAGTTCACCGGAATCCCTCGAGCCAGAGGTGACTCATCTCTGAAGCTGCTCGTGATGACCCTCAGCTTCGACCATGGTCGTGAAGGTCTCGAAGGGAAGGGTGAGTCCGATCGTGGAAGTGCCCGAGCCGATCCGATCGGCTGTGCGTTGTCCCAATATGAACGACGATCGCTTGACGCCTCCGGTGTGGGCGGTTCAGATAGTCATCGGATCTTCATCAACGGGTCATCGGACACTCGCACATGGCTGCATGGCGGGCGTGACCTGTCTCCTGCCAGATCCTTCGACGCACCCACCCCCTTACGATCCGTGGAGGTCGCCATGAGCTCGCTCGATCGTCGCTTGTTTCTGAAATCGTCGGCTGCCCTGGGAGCCACCTTGGCCAGCTTCGAGGCCGAATCGGCCCGCGCAGCGCGGCTGGAAGAGACGACCGAGACCAAGAACGCCGGCACGATCTCGGCCAACGAGACCCTACGCGTGGCCGTCGTCGGTGTCCGGAGTCGCGGCAAGAGCCACGTCGACGGCTTCCTCGGCGACCCGAGAACCCGGATCGTCACCATCTGCGACGCCGACGAAAATGTGATTGGCCCGGCCATGAAGCGGGTCGAGGAGCGTCAAGGCGACCGTCCCCAGTTCGTCCAGGACATCCGCAAGGTCCTTGACGACAAAGAGATCGACATCGTCGCCATCGCCACGCCCAACCACTGGCACGCCCTGATGACCATTTGGGCCTGCCAGGCCGAGAAAGACGTCTACGTCGAGAAGCCGGTCAGCCACAACGTCCGCGAAGGGCGGGCCATGGTCGAGGCCGCCCGCAAGTACGATCGGATCATCCAGACCGGCACCCAGTGCCGAAGCGCCTCCGGGCTCCAAGACGCCATCGCCTTCCTGCGCGACGGCGGGATTGGCGACCTGGTCATGGCCAAAGGGCTCTGCTACAAGCCG